>JAEWVF010000117.1 GCA_023459215.1 Chloroflexota bacterium | reverse complement strand
TCTGGCGCAGACGCAGCAACCCTTCCAGGATTTTCATACGGGCATCGTCCATGCCTTCGCTTTCAATCAGCCCAAGCAGTTCGGCGCGGTAGCGTTCCTTGGTCTGGGCGTAGAGCTTTTTCTGAGCAGAATCCATGTCGGTGTAAATGACGCGCTCGGTGCGCGGCGGCAGTTCCGGGGCAACCTGCTCCTTCGTGCGCCGTAAAATGAACGGGTAAACCAGTTTGCGCAGGGTGGCGGCAGTCGCTTCGTCGCCGCCGCTTTCGATGGGGGTGGCAAATTCCTTCTTGAAGTAATCGAGATTGCCAAGCAGGCCAGGGTTGAGAAAGGCAAATTGCGACCACAATTCAAAGGTGTTGTTCTCCACCGGCGTGCCAGTCATCACCACCCGGTGACGGGCCTTAAGCAGGCGCGCGGCTTTGGCGCTTTTGGCGAGCGGGTTTTTGATGGCTTGCGATTCATCCAGCACGATATGGTCAAATTCGTATCCGCTGAGAAGTTCGACATCGCGCAGCATGGTGCCGTAGGTGGTCAAAATCACATCGTAATCGTTGAAGATGCCCGTGTCCTTGTTGCGGAAGTTGCCCATGTATTCCAAAAAACGCAGGGCCGGGGTGAATTTTTCGGATTCTCGCTGCCAGTTGGCGATGAGACTCTTGGGAACGACCAGCAGGGTGCTGCGACTACGGGCCTCGGCAGTCTCAGCGTGAGCCTGTTCCTTGAGCGAAAGCAGGTAGGTGAGCACCTGAACGGTTTTGCCCAACCCCATGTCGTCTGCCAAAATGCCGCCGAAGCGGTATTCGCGCAGGAAGTGCAGCCAGTCGAAGCCGTGTTTCTGGTAAGGGCGCAGTTCGCCGCTGAAACCGCCGGGGAGCGGTTGTGGCGCAATCCGCTCGAAGGTGCGGAAACGCTCGCGGCGCTGGGGCAAGTCGGGGGGAGTCTGAATCGTGGCGCTCCCTTCGAGCAGGTCATCAATCAGGGGGATGTGAAAGTCGCTAACACGAAATCCGTCTGCGGTTTCGTGCGCCAGATTCCACAAATGTTTGTATTTTTCGAGCCAGTCTTCAGGGATTTGCCCGACCGAGCCATCGGCCAGTTTGATGTAGCGTTCGCCGCGTTTGAGGGCTTTGCGCACATCGTGGAAGGAGATTTGCTGGTCGCCGAATTCGACCAGGGTTTTCAGGTCGAACCAGTCGATGCCAGATGTGATATTAACGCGCAGGCTGGGCGTGGCGCGGTTGATTTTGCCGAGCTTGAGCTTTTCTTCGCCGAAAATTTCAAACCCGGCCGCGGTTAGCTGCGGGATGCTGTACAGCAGGAAATCGAAGGGGTGGGCGCGGGTGCGCAGTTCAAAAGTGCCGTATGGATGCTCGCTGCCGGCGCGTTTGAGCCGGTACACCGGGTCTGTGAGCAGTTGGTAGGCTTCCTGCTCACGGGCGGGCTGGCGCTGGACGCGGACGAGATCCCAGGTATCGGGGATGGTCTCGACCGATTGGGTTTCTGCGTTTTTGCTGGCGGGGACTTCGTATTCGCCGTAGGCGAAGCGCAGGTCGGCGCGCAGGATGTTGTCTTTGTTGTCGTGCAGGTAGAGGCGCGGGATAGGGTTGGCGCTGGTTTCGTGCCAGTGAATCAGGTCGCTTTCGATGGGCAAAATTTCGGCGATGCGCCGCAGGTAGTTTTCGCGGAAGAAATCTGCTTCGTCTTCGGGGATGGCAATGGGGAAGGCTTGAATCAGGTTAATATGGCTGGGGTCCTGGATGGAAAAAATGGTTTTATCGCTGATAAACCAGGGTGGGTTATGCGAGAGCATTTCGGCTTTTTGAACGCCTGCGGTCAATTGCTCGTGATGAAGCGAGGCTTCAAGCAGCAGGTCGCCTTTTTCGCGGCGAAACGTAACCTGGAGTTCGGCCGGCTCCGGCAGGATGGTGATGCGACCCTGAACGCTTTTGCGGGACGGGTTGGCGCGAAAAATCGGGATTTCCAACTGCGCCAGCATGGAGAAATAGTTGCTGATGATGTTCGTGCCGCCAAAATAGCGCGCATATTGTTGTAAAAAGCTGAGCAGGTTGAAGGCTTCACGACTCAAGTTCACGCAACCGGCCGGGTTGGTTTGCGAGTACATTTCTTCGCAAAAATGAATCCACTCATGGTTTTTATCGAGCAGGTCGCTGATGGTTTCAGGGCCAGCGTTGGCGAGTTCATGCAGGATGCTCCAATTTTTGGCTTTGACCAGGTAGGGTGTGAAGGTGTAGCCCGGCCCATAGTAAGACTGTCCTTTTTCGAGCAAGATAAATGCCGCGTAGCGCTGGACATTTGCCCCAGATGTTGAAGAGCGCGGCAGTTGCAGGAAAACATTATCGAGTTTGTTTTTCCACTGGCGGGTGAAGTGGGACGGTTGCGGTGGCGAAGCAGGTTTGCGAGGCGGCGCTATAGATTCGTCATCTTCTTCCGGCGCATCGTAATCTTCTTCCGCTTCGAGATAGTCTTTCAGCGACAACCCGGCGGCAACCATGTGCTTGCAAAAATTGCCATCATAGGCATAGGGACAATCGCAATCGAAAACCAGTTTGCCAGTCTTCTTGTCAATCTCAACGGTGACGGTGTAATCACCGCCGTCGCCGTTGACTTCGCAGATGGCTTCCCTGTTGCTGGTCAGTTCAATTTCCCAAACGCGGCCATCTTTGTAGTAGGCCTGTCCGCGCTGAATGGAACGCGAATCAGCGTAATAGTTGTATCGGAACGTAGTAAGCAGTTGGAGCAGGGTATTCATGCAATCTTTTCCATTTGTTTAATTGGCTGTCTTACAAAAAACTGCCGGCCTGCCAATTGTACATGAAATTGCATCAATCCCAGGCCAAGCGCCAGTGCCGCGGGCAAGGTAAAATAGATGAGGCTTTCATTGCATAGCAAAGCAACCCAGGAAAGGAAAAAATGTCCACACATACCGCCACCGCCCAAAGTTCGCCAAATATTGCTTTCATTAAATACTGGGGCAATCGCGATTCGGGTTTGCGATTGCCAGTTAACGGTTCGATTTCGATGAATCTGGAGGGGCTGTTCACGCGCACCAGTGTCAGCTTTCAGCCTTCACTGGCATTGGATGAGTTGGTCATCAATGGCCGCGAAGTAACCGGCAAGGGCCTGGAACGGGTTTCCGCCATTTTGGACCTGGTCCGCCAGAGCGCCGGGATCGCCTTCCGCGCCGAGGTGGTCTCAGAAAACAACTTCCCGACCGGGGCCGGGATTGCGAGTTCGGCGGCAGCGTTTGCCGCGCTGGCTTTGGCGGCGACCCAGGCCGCCGGGTTGGATTGGTCCGAAGCGGCTATTTCGCGGCTGGCCCGTTTGGGTTCCGGATCCGCCTCGCGCAGCATCCCGTCCGGTTTTGTCGAATGGAAAATGGGAACAGGCGACCAGGATTCGTTCGCCGTCTCGATTGCCCCACCCGAACATTGGGCGCTGGCCGATTGTGTGGCGATTGTCGCCGCCGGGCACAAGGCCACCGGATCGACCGAGGGCCACGCCCTGGCGCCGACCAGTCCGCTGCAAGCTGCGCGGGTGGCTGATGCGCCGCGCAGGCTCGACTTGTGCCGCCGGGCAATCCTGGAACGCGATTTCGCCGCCCTGGCTGAGATCATCGAACTCGATTCGGACATGATGCACGCGGTCATGATGACCAGCCAGCCGCAGTTGTTCTACTGGAAACCGGCCACCCTGGCGGTGATGGAAACCGTCCGCTCCTGGCGCAGGGATGGGTTGCAGGTAGCCTACACCATCGATGCCGGGCCAAATGTGCATGTCATCTGCCCGCAAAGTGAGATGGCCCAGGTGGCCGCGCTGATGGGTGAAATCCCCGGCGTGACCCAGGTTTTGAGCGCAACCGTCGGCGGGCCAGCCCGTCTGGTTTAACGCAATACTTATGAAAAGGGGATATAATCCTTTAACTGCGTACTTTTTCAACGGTATCAACGCAAAAAAAGGATAAAAAATGGATTTACTAACCTTCGTGATATTCTTCCTCGTTCTCGGCGGCAGTATTTTCCTGCACGAGTTGGGGCATTATGTCGCCGCCCGCCTGGCGGGGATCGAGGTCGAGGAGTTTGGTTTTGGCCTGCCGCCGCGCATGTTGCGTTTCTGGCGCATCAGCGGCACGATTCAGGTCGGCAACCAGGAATTTGTTTTGCCCACCAATTTCGAACTGCCTTTCGAACGTGAAGACGGGCTTGGCCGCGGGCTGGATGTGGTCGCCACACGGGTGGATGATAAACTGGTGGCCAAATCGGTGGCTTATGCCGCCAGCGAAGACGGCCAGTTCCGCCCGACTTACCCTCAGTTGACGACCGGCACAGATGGATTGATCCGCTTCAGCGGGGTGGCAAAAAAAATCTCTCCCGGAACCGAATTCACCCTGAACTGGCTCCCGTTGGGCGGTTTTGTGCGTCCGCGCGGCGAAAACGACCCGAACGTGCTCGACGGTCTTTCAGCGGCCAACCCCTGGAAACGCCTGGGCGTATTGTTTGCCGGGCCGCTGATGAACCTGTTGACGGCTGTGGTGGTTTTCGCGTTAATCATTTCGATGTCCGGGGTGGCTGTCGATGGGCCGGTGACAATCACTTCGGTCTCGGCGGGTTCGCCCGCCCACTGGGCCGGATTCGAACCTGGCGATGTGATCCGTTCAATCAACGGACAGGAAATCCAGCAAAGTACGCTCGCACGTCAGATTATTTTCGATAACCTGGGAATTCCGGTTGATTTTGTGGTGCTGCGCAACGGCCAGGAAGTCAACATTACCGTTACGCCCAGCACCACGCGCACCCAGCAACAGGGCGCCTTGGGAATCGGGATGGAGAGCGCCACACGCCCGGCCACCTTTGGCGAATCTGTCATGGGCGGCTTTACCCTGACCGGCCTGCAGGCCGTGACGGTCTTGAGCATTCCCGTCCTGCTGATCCAAAATGCCATCGAGCCTGAACTGGCCCGCCCGGTCGGCCTGGTTGGAATGTTCGGGATGTTCTCGCAAGCAGTCGAGCGCGACACCGAGACCCGCCAGCAGGCCGCCGAGGCCGCCAGCGCCGGCGAGGAAGCGCCCATGCCCTCGAATTACACGCTCTACCTGCTGGCTTCCTTGAGCATTTCGCTCGGCGTGTTCAACCTGCTGCCCATCCCGGCCCTGGATGGCGGACGCATCCTGTTCACTCTGCCGGAAATCCTGTTCCGGCGGCGCATCCCGTATCGGCTGGAAAACATCGTCAATGGCGCGGCCTTCCTGCTGCTGATTGGCTTGATGATTTTTGTCAACTTGATGGATATTTTCAACCCGGCCAACATCACCTTGCCGTAAAGGTACCTGATGAGCAAACCCTCCTTTCAAACTGTCCTGGTTGCGCTGGGCGACGAAACCACCGCATTCCCCAACCGTTACCTGCCCCTTTTCTCAGACCTGACTCCGGCGGATGTTTCCGCCCTGGGCAAACAATGGCCAAATCTGGCAAAAAAACACAAGCGCACCCTGCTGAATAAGCTGGTCGAGCTTTACCAGAACGATACCCTGCTTTCCTTCGAAGCGCTGGCGGCCAGCCTGCTGAACGATCTGGATGAACAAATTCGCGCGGATGCGCTGCGCCTGCTGGCCGAAAGCGAGAACAGCCACCTGCTGCCGCGCCTGACCCAGTTGGCTGAGAACGACCCCTCGCCCGAAGTTCAGGCGCAGGCGGCGCAGGTTTTGGGCCGTTTTGTCGAGTTGGGCGAACTGGATGAAATCCCGGCAGAAACCCGTCAGATGGTCGAAGAAAGCCTGTTGCGGGTGGCGCGCGCCGAAAGCGCCGACGTCCAGCGCGCAGCGGTCGAGGCCCTCGGCTTTTCCAGCCGGCCCGAAGTTGACACCCTGATCCAGCACGCCTTTTCGCTGCACGATCCTAAATGGGTGGCATCGGCCCTGCTCGCCATGGGACGCTCGGCCAATGAGCAGTGGGAAGATTCGGTCCTGTCCAGGCTGGATGATCCGCACGATGATATCCGCCGGGCTGCCGTCCAGGCCGCCGGTGAGTTGCGGCTCGAGTCGGCCCGCCAGTTCCTGTTCGATCTGCTGGAGGAAGAGGAAGATAACGCCACTTTCATTGCCGGTATCTGGGCCTTATCGCAAATCGGCGGCGAGGAAGTGCGCATCACGCTCCAATCCCTGCTCGACGAGGCTGAGGACGATGACATGGTCGAATTTCTCGAAGATGCCCTCGACAACCTGGACCTGACCGATCAGATGAATTCTTTCGACCTGCTGGCCATCGACCCCGACGACGAACCCGACAAATAAGACTTTGCGATGAAAAAACGCCTGCTCCTGCTCCTTCTCAGCTTGTTGGTCTGCCTGCCAGCCGTGCAGGTTGTCAACGCACAATCAGGTATAGCAGTGGAGCAGGCGCGAGCCGATTATGTATTTGGCCAGCAAATCACCTTGCGCGCCAAAATACAGGCCAGCCAAACCATCAGCCAGGCGCAGGCTTTTTTGCGAGCCAGCGGCGAGAACAACACCATCAGCATTTCGGCCAGCATCGATGCAAATGGCAACCTCAGCGCCACCCATGAAATCGCAAACAGCCGCATGCGCCCGTTTGCCCAGGTTGATTTCTGGTTCCGTTTCAGCCTGGCCGATGGCAGCACAGCCGATTCCGAAGTGTTTCAATTCAACTACACGGATAATCGCTTCGAGTGGCAATCGCTCGAAGAAGGCAACCTGCGCATCCACTGGTATGACGGCGACCTGGCCTTCGGTCAAAGCGCGCTGGATACGGCCCGCAACGGATTGGAACGCGCCAACCGTCTTTTATCCGCCAATTTCAGCCAGCCGGTCGATGTTTATATTTACGCCAACTCAAACGACCTGAAAGCCACCATCGACGCATCCGGTCAGGCCTGGGTTTCCGGGCACGCCAGCCCCGACCTGCGCCTGGCGCTGGTCGCCATCACACCCGGCCCGGAGGAAGCGCTCAACATGGAGCGCAAAATCCCGCATGAGTTGGCGCACATCCTGACCTACGAGGTCAGCGGAGAGCGCTACCAACTGCTGCCGATGTGGCTGCGGGAAGGGATTGCCACCATCTCCGAGGTTTACCCCAGCCTGGATTACCCGCGTTCGCTGGAAGTCGCGGTCGAGGCCGGCAGCCTGTTGCCCTTTGCCAGCCTGTGTGGGGATTTCCCAACCGACGCATCCTCACGCTTCCTGGCCTATGCCCAGACGGAATCATTCACCCGCTACCTGGTCGATGAATACGGCATCTCCGGGCTGAACCGCCTGCTGCAGGCCTACGGCGACGGGCTGGGCTGTGAGCAGGGCGTCCAGGTTGCGCTGGGCGTTCCGCTGACCACCCTGGAATACAACTGGCGCGCAGAAAAGTTGGGAGAAAATCGCGCCGTCCTGATATTGAAGAATCTTTCAGGTTATTTAATCGTTTTCGCAGTGGTACTCTTCCTGCCGCTCGCTCCGGTTTTCTTCGCGCGCAAACCCAAAGCCGATGGATCAAACAAGGCCTAACGAACGCCTGCACATCCGGGTCACCGGCCGGGTGCAAGGGGTTGGCTTCCGCGCCTTCGTCGCCCATGCCGCCCAAAACATCGGCCTGACCGGTTGGGTGCGCAACGTTGGCTACGACCAGGTCGAAGCGCTCGCTGAAGGGCAGCGCGCCGATCTCGAAGAATTTGCCCTGCTGGTCCGCGCCGGCCCACGCGCTTCGCGGGTGGACGAATCCCATCTGGAGTGGCTCCCGGCCAGCGGCGAATTTGGCGATTTCCACGTGCGCAGCAGCAGATAAAAAAGATAAAACCGGCCTTTTGGGCCGGTTTCGCTTTCTCGCAGAACAGTGCGCTACTGAATGGCTACATAGATGTACAGCTTGGAGCGATCCGAGTCGGGCATGAACTCGCTGGTGTAGACTTCCATGTCGAAGCGCGAGGGGTGAACCTGGACGCCAGCCTGGGTCAGGCCCGTGTTATAGATGTAATGATAGGTTTCACCCAGGTTTTCGAGCTTGCCGTGATGGGTAAAAACGATGTATTTGTGCGCCGGGACATCCCGGCAGACCATCCCCGCCGGGACGAACTGCTCATCGGCAACTTCCACCCCGGCGATATACTCGAACTCACCGTCCGCCGCCCCGGCAACTTCTGAAAAGCAGACACCGTAGCTGGAACCCGGATCAATTCGGCGGGGTTCGTTGATGCGCGGGATAAACCGGCCCCACATCTGGGGAATCTCGCCCTGCTCGTTCTTGCCGATATAAGACATCCCGATCACCTTAAAGGCGGGTTTGTTGACAATTTTTGTTTCCATGATTGTTCCTTCCTTCTCCAAGTCAGAGTGAATTGCCAGCGGCACACGCGCCTTCTCAACCGGGCACTGGGCCTCGATCAAGCCGTGGCTGCCGCCATTGTTCAGGATGGCATTAACGCCATCTTCGGAAAGGTAGATTTCACGACAATTGCCAGCGAGTTGGTAAGCATGATCTTGCATCCAGGCATAAAGCGCAGCATAGGTTTGCGGCAGGGTGGCATACTCGCCGCAATGCACCAACGAAGCCATACTGGGAACTCCAGGCAAAGTTTGCAGTTCAACCGGGCTGCCCTGCCAATCCCCCTGACGCTGACCGCTGCGCAGGTTGACCCCCACCGCCAGGGCAATCTCAAGGTCATCCTCGGCATGGGGCAGCTCGTTCAGGAAGGCAAACCAGGGGCTGGCCGGCCTGAGCTGGGCGCGCTCAAGCTGAGCTTCAAGCAGGGTTTGCAAGCCCTGGCGCGCAGGCAGCAGCATCGCCTCGTTGGCCGCAACCACGCGCGCCAGCAAAACCGTCTGCTCCGGCACTTCCTTGAGCGCAACATCCACCGCCGCAGCCTGGCGGCCCTGCTCCAGTTGGCGCAAGCGGACTTCCACCCGCGCCAGCCGGGCCTGTTCTTCCTCCAAGCGGACAGCCAGTTCCATCTGCTTCATACGCAGCATCCCGCGCATCTCAGCCGTGGACAGTTTCTCATTGAGCAACTGGGCAATCTGTTCCAGCGAAAACCCCAGGTCCTTCAAGGCCAGGATACGGTTCAGGATGGCCAATTGTTCCAACTCGTAATACCGGTAACCGGTAAAACGGTCGATGTGCACCGGCTGGAGCAACTTCAGCTCGCCATAGTGGTGCAGGGTTTTGATCGAAACCCGCGCCAGCTTAGCAAAATCACCAACTTTGATCATGGGCATCTACCTTTGTACGTTGTGAAGGCCTTCAACGTTCCGAAGTATAGACCCTCCGGCAAGGTCAGAGTCAAGGGTTGAATCGAAAAGCGCACAGCCCCCTTTGAAGAAAAAACCGTTAAAAAGCCGCTTTTGCGCCGAAAGAAACACCCGCTAAAGCGGGTGCGCCGCGCACCCCACCCGATTCCTGGTCGCCGTTTTTCAGGAAAATCCCAACCCGCGCTCTTTCAGCGAAACCCAGCGCCCCTGACCAATCACCAGATGGTCGAGCACATCCACATCGAGCAGTTTGCCCGCCTGCAAGATGGCGCGGGTTACAGCAACATCGTCCGGACTGGGAGTTGGGTCGCCGCTGGGATGATTGTGGGCAACAATAATGGCCGAAGCGTTCTTGCGCACCGCCTCGCGAAAAACTTCCCCAACCCGGATTTGCGACGAACTGACCGAACCGCGATACAGGTCGACAATTTCGAGCACACGATTGCGCCGGTCGAGCAGCATCACCCGCAGGTGTTCCTGTTCGAGCGCCTGCATCTCGTATTGCAACAAAACGGCCGCATCAGCCGGGGAGTTGATGGTTGGGCGCTCCTCGGGTGATTCGAGCGTCAGCCTGCGTCCGAGTTCGATGGCCGCCTTGATCTGGGCCGCCTTGGCCTCGCCGATGCCGTGCTGGTGGAGCAGCTCATCAAACGGAACGCGATGGATGCCGGCGATCCCGCCAAGTTTTTGCAACAAACGCTGCCCAACCTGGACAGCATTCTCACCCTGCACCCCGACCCGCAGCAAAATGGCAATCAATTCGGCATTGGAAAGCGCCTGCGGCCCCAGGTTTTGCAGTCGTTCGCGCGGACGGTCATCATCCTGCAGGTCGGTAATGCGATAAGCGGGTCGGGAAGAATTCGATTCGGCCATGGAAACATCCTTACAATTTGGTTGGATACCCAATTTTACAGCAAAACTGGCGGCGCGCTTTTCTTGACATTCCCCCCTGCCTCAGCTAAAATCATTGGGCTTTGTTGTTGGGCCTGTAGCGCAGTTGGGAGCGCGCCTCAATCGCACTGAGGAGGCCAGGGGTTCGAATCCCCTCAGGTCCACTTTGACAGTTGACGAAATGGAAATTGTCATGTAAAATCGGCTTCGCTTTGTGAAAAGAAATGGGCCCATAGCGCAGTTGGGAGCGCGTCTCAATGGCATTGAGAAGGCCGAGGGTTCGAATCCCTCTGGGTCCACAAAGCAAAGGGCGGGTCTGTGACCCGCCCTTTTTCAAAAGCCAGGACAGGAGTAGTACGTCATCCCGTCAGCGAGTTGGGGAAGCGAGGTGGAAGCCCAGCACAGCGCCCAACGGGAGCGCAAAGACATCGCCTTGAGCGAAGTCGAAAGGCCGAACTCGCCTGTTATTCCCAAGATGGGAGGCTGCGCCGGTGAATCAGAGTAGCCAGCGCCGGGAATGCCCGTTATCGCAACCAAAGAGGTAATGCAAAATATCATTTTGCGTTACAAGCCGGGTGGTACCGCGGAGAGCGTTCAATTTCTTCGTCCCAGTGTGGACGAGGAAATTTTTATTTTAACCACTTCTTGTCAGGAGGCCGTGATGAAAAAGATAACCCAAAGCGTCAGGAAAACATTGCAACATGCCCGCAGCCTGCTTGGCCGTCTTCTTCGCGCGCCCGCCTCCCAACCCGTGCTTCAACCCGTGCCTGTCCGTTCACGCCGTGTGAGTTGGCGTAAGTAAAATATTTTTGCAAAAACCTGGAGATTTTTGACTCCAAACACCGAGGAGTAAGAATGAGTAAAGCCTACAATCCGAAAGAGATCGAACCCAAATGGCAGGCCAAATGGGAAGCCGATGGCCTGTATCACTCGAATATTGACGAAAGCAAACCCAAGCACTACGCCTTGACCATGCTGCCCTACCCGAGCGGCGACCTGCACATCGGCCACTGGTACGCGATGACCCCCTCCGATGCGCGCGCGCGTTACATGCGTATGAAGGGCTATAACGTTTTGTTCCCGATGGGCTTCGACGCCTTCGGCCTGCCCGCTGAAAACGCCGCCATCAAAAGCGGCATCCACCCGATGGTGCGCACCCGCGACAACATCCAGCGCATGCGCGGACAACTGCGCTCGATGGGCGCCATGTTCGACTGGCGGCGCGAAGCTGTCTCGTGCGAATCGGACTACTACAAATGGACGGAGTGGTTCTTCATCCAGTTGTACAAAAAAGGCCTGGCCTATCGCAAAAAGTCGCCGGTCGATTTCTGCCCGACCTGCAACACCACCCTGGCCCGCGAACAAGTCTGGGGCGATGACCGGCACTGCGAACGCTGCGGCACACCCGTCATCAAGAAGGATTTGTCGCAATGGTTTTTCAAAACCACCCAGTATGCCGATGAGTTGTTAAGCTACGAAGGTATCGACTGGCCCGAGCGCGTCAAAACCCTGCAAACCAACTGGATCGGCAAAAGCGAGGGCGCGGCGGTGATTTTCAAGACCGAATCTGGCGATGAAATGGAAATTTTCACCACCCGGCCCGATACACTCTGGGGCGCGACCTTTATGGTTATATCGCCCGAGCATCCGCTGGTGGATAAAATCAGCACGCCCGCGCAAAAGGCTGCCGTCGAGGCCTACAAGGCCGCCGCCGCCCGCCAGAGCGACATCGAACGCGAAGCGGTGGACAAGGAAAAGACCGGCGTCTTTACCGGCGGTTACGCCATCAACCCGGTCAACGGCGCGAAAATCCCAATCTGGATCGCGGATTACGTTCTGATGACCTACGGCACCGGCGCGATTATGGCTGTCCCGGCCCACGATGAGCGCGATTTTGCCTTCGCCCGCAAGTTTGAGCTGCCCATCATCCCGGTCATCCAACCCGAGGGTGAAGCGCTCCTGGATGGGGCTACGATGGAAGCCGCTTATACCGGCGGCGGCGTGATGATCAACTCAGCCCAGTTTAACGGGACATCCGTCAACGATAAAAAGGGCAAGGAGAACCCCGGCATCATCGCTGTGGCCAAATGGCTGGAGGAAAAGGGCATCGGCAAGCTGGCTGTCACCTACAAGCTGCGCGACTGGTTGATTTCGCGCCAGCGCTATTGGGGCGCGCCAATCCCGATGGTTTACTGCGAAAAACACGATTGGAACCCGGTCCCGGACGAGCAACTGCCGGTGACCCTGCCCGAGGACGTGGAATGGAAGCCGACCGGCGAATCGCCGCTGAAACTGCACCCGACCTGGTCGAAAACCACCTGCCCAGTCTGCGGCGGACCAGCCACGCGCGAGACCGATACGATGGATACCTTCATGTGTTCATCGTGGTATCACCTGCGCTACCTGAGTCCCTGGTATAACGACGGGCCTTTCGATGATAAAGAATACAACTACTGGATGCCGGTCGATACCTATACCGGCGGCATCGAACACGCCAACATGCACCTGATTTACACACGCTTCTTCCACAAGGCGCTGCGCGATATGGGCATTACCGAAGGCCCCGAACCGATGACGCAACTGCGCAACCAGGGCATGGTATTGGGCGAGGACAACGAGAAAATGTCGAAGAGCCGCGGGAATGTGGTTGCGCCCGACCTGCTGGTGGATCGCTATGGCGCCGATACGGTGCGCGCTTACCTGATGTTCTTTGCGCGCTGGGATATGGGCGCTCCCTGGGACAGCCAGGGCATCGAAGGCTCCTCGCGCTGGGTGCGCCGCACCTGGACGCTGTTCACGGACGAGCCTTCGACTTCGCAAGGCTCCGCTCAGGCCGATATTTTGCGCGACCTGCGCCGCAAGGTGCATCAGACTTTGAAAAAGGTTACGCGCGACTTCGAGAGCTTCGAGTTCAACACGATTGTTTCCGGGCTGATGTCGCTGCTGAATGATCTGTACAAGGCGCGCGAAGCCGGGGCAGCCGGTTCGGCGGAGTGGAAGGAAGCTCTGAACATCTACGCCCGGATGATGGCCCCGGTTACACCGCACATCGCCGAAGAGCTGTGGACGGAGGCGCTGGGCCAGAAATACAGCGTCCATACCCAGAAATGGCCCGCCGTCGACGAAGAAGCCGCCAAGGATGATGAAATCACCATCCCGGTGCAGGTGAACGGCAAGCTGCGCGACCGCCTGACCGTTCCAGCCGAGGCCAGCGACGAGGAAATCAAATCCCTGGCGATGTCCAGCGAGTCGGTGCGGAAACACCTGGAGGGCAAGGAACCCAAGAAGGTGATCGTGGTACAGAAGAGACTAATCAATATCGTGGTGTAAGCCAAGACAAAGACATCCCGCACCATGCCGCGTGCGGGATGTTTCTTTTTATTCTGGCTCTCTGGGATTTACCGTGAAAACCCGTACACGGAACACACGGAATTGACGGAAACGCACGGAAAGGGCTTTTTAAACAACGATTTTTCCGTGTTTCTCTGTGTTTTCCGCGTTTTCCGTGTACAAAAAATACC
>JAEWVF010000116.1 GCA_023459215.1 Chloroflexota bacterium | reverse complement strand
AGCCATCAATTACCTCGGTTTTGTCATTTCGAAGGAGCGATAGCGACTGAGAAATCTTGGTTTCGGTCTATAAGATTTCTCGCTATCGCTCGAAATGACAATTTGACGAATTTTGTCCGGTAGCGAGAATCCGTTTAGAGATTCAGGCAACACTCAGTACAACTTACCATTGTCGAGAAAAAGAAAGGGTGTGCAGGCGCTCTTCATACCTGCACACCCCGATCAAACAGGATTACTTGAGCTGGTCAGCGGTGTAGTAGCCGCTCTCAACCAGGTACTTCTCGTAGTTGGTCACATCGACGCTGAAGGGGGTCAGCAGGTAGGAAGGCACAATCTTGACGCCGTTGTCATAGGTCTTGGTGTCATTGATCGGAACTTCCAGACCCTTGAGGGCGGCATCGACCATGGCAGCGGTCTGCTTGGCCAGTTCGCGGGTGTCTTTGAAGACGGTGTAGGTCTGTTCGCCGGCGATCATGGCTTTGACGGACGCGATTTCAGCATCCTGGCCGGTGATGACGGGCATGGGCTGGCCTTCGGTGCCGTAACCAACACTCTTGAGGGCCGAAATGATACCAATGCTCAGGCCATCGTAGGGGGACAGGACAGCGTCAACGCGCTTGTCGGTGTAGTAGGCGCTCAGCAGGTTTTCCATGCGGGCCTGGGCGACGATACCATCCCAGCGCAGGGTCGAGACTTTGTCCATGCCCATCTGGCCGGACTGGACAACCAGTTTACCGCTATCGATGTAGGGCTGCAGGACCGACATGGCGCCGTTATAGAAGTAGAAAGCATTGGTGTCATCGGGGGAGCCACCGAACAGCTCGATGTTGAAGGGGCCAGCGGCGTTCTTCAGGTCCAGGCCGGTTTCGATCTGGGTGCCCATGATCACGCCCACGCCGAAGTTGTCGAAGGTGGCGTAGTAATCGACATTTTCCGAGTTGACCAGCAAGCGGTCGTAAGCCACGACCAACACGCCGGCTTCCTTGGCCTTGGCCAGGGTGTCGGTCAGGGTGCTGCCGTCGATGGCGGCGATCACGAGTACGTCAGCGCCCTTGGTGATCATGTTTTCAATCTGGGCCAACTGGTTCGGGATGTCATCATCGGCGAACTGCAGGTCGGTCTGGTAGCCCATCTCTTCAAACACTTTGACCATGCTCTCGCCGTCCGAGATCCAACGGGTCGAGGTTTTGGTCGGCATCGAGATGCCAACGATTTTGACATCATCGCCAGCAGCGGTACCGCCGCCAGCCGGGGCACAGGCGCTCAAGAAGACAGCCAGCGTCAACAGAAGCGTCATTGCGAAGGTGAAGCTCTTTTTCATGTTCTTTTCCTCTCTGAAACTTTGGGTGAAGGGTTTGTTTTTCACGGCCAGAAAAGCGCCGGGAATTCCAAAGATTGAGGCGTTACCCTATTGTTATCGATAACGTTATCGATAACAATATTACTTGATATAATTAAGTTTGTCAATATGATTTGCGCCCTACAGGAGTGTAAACAACATGAGCGAATTCCACGAATACCCCAACTATGACGGACTCGGCCTGGCCGAACTGGTGCGCCAAAAACAGGTCTCGGCCCTCGAACTGGTCGAAGCCGCCATCGAGCGGATCGAGCGCCACAACCCGGCGCTGAATGCCGTTGTCTATAAGATGTACGACGCCGCCAGGGATACCGCCAAAATGCCCCTGCCCGACGGCCCCTTTAGCGGTGTGCCAATGCTGCTCAAGGATTTGATCGACACGGTTACAGGCGTGCCCACCAGCAGCGGCAACAAACTCTGGCGCAACATCCCGGCCCGCCAGGACAGCGAACTCGTCCGGCGCTGGAAAAAGGCCGGGGTGGTTTTGCTGGGCAAAACGAACACTCCTGAGTTTGGGCTGACCCCGTTTACCGAATCGCTGACCCTCGGCCCGGCCCGCAACCCCTGGGACACCTCGCGCACGCCCGGCGGCTCGAGCGGTGGTTCGGCGGCAGCAGTCGCCGCCCGGATGGTGCCGTTTGCCTCCGGGGGCGATGGCGGCGGCTCGATCCGCATCCCGGCTTCGGCTTGCGGATTGTTCGGCCTGAAACCCAGCCGCGGACGCACCCCGCTCGGCCCGGAAATCGGCGAGGCCTGGAACGGATTCGTCATCGAGCACATCCTAAGCCGCTCGGTGCGCGATTCGGCGGCCATGCTGGACGCCACCCAGGGCGCGGACAGCGGCGCGCCCTACGCCGCCCCATTGCCCGGCAGCTTCCTCGAAGCGCTCGGCCAGGCGCCGGGGAAACTGCGCATCGCCTTCAGCGGCCGACCCATGCTCGGCAAAAACGTTTCGCCCGAAGTGCTGCAAGGTCTTGAATCCAGCGTCAAAGTGTTGCAGGAACTCGGCCATGAGCTGGTCGAAGATGCCCCGGCCATCGACGGCGAGGCCTTTTCGCTGGCCTTTGTCAAAATCCTGGCGGCCGAAATGCGCGCCGATATCGAAGAAGCCGCCCGCGCCGCCGGGAAGAAAGTCTCGGTCGACGATTTCGACCCGGCTTCATTCGGCCTGGGGATGCTGGGCGGGGCCTTGAGCGCCGAAGAATACGCCAGCGCCTCGCGCTACCTGAAAAAATCGGCCCGCCAGGTTTCGGCATTTTTTGAAAAGTACGATATGTTACTGACCCCCGTTCTGGCGCAGCCGCCGGTTAAAATTGGCGCGTTGCAGCCCGCCCCCGCCGAAAAAGCGCTGATCAGCACGCTTGGACGCATCAACGGCGGCGGCCTGCTCAAGCTGCTCGGCATCATCAAACCGCTGGCAGCCCAAACCTTCGAATTCATCCCCTGGACGCCGGTTTTCAACGTGACCGGCCAACCGGCCATGTCGGTGCCCCTGCACTGGACGGAAAGCGGCCTGCCGGTCGGGATGCACTTTATCGCCAAATTCGGCGACGAGGCCAGCCTGTTCCGGCTGGCCGGACAACTCGAACAAACCCACCCCTGGCGCGACAAAATCCCGGCAGGGTATTAAACACAACGGAGACTGACATGACAGATTTCAACGGCTGGCCGACCCTCGTGCTCGAAAACCAGTTCCTGCGGCTGGAAACCCTGGCCGCCTCGCCGCGCATCGTGCGCTTCAACCCGCAAGGCAAAGACAACATGTTTGCCAACCTGGGCAACGAACCGGTAAACACCCCTTACGGCGATTTTTACTTCCGCGGCGGGCACCGCCTGTGGCACTCGCCCGAAGCCATGCCGCGCACCTACATCCCCGACAACGAAGGCGCCCAGGTCAGCCAAATCACAAACGGGCTGCGCTTCGACCAGCCCGCCGAAGCCTGGACGCACATTGCCAAAAGTCTCGAAATCCGCCTGAACCCGGATCGCCCACAGGTTATCCTCCAGCACGAACTGCGTAACGATGGCCCCTGGGCGGTCGACCTGGCCCCCTGGGCGCTGACCATGTTCCGCCAGGGCGGCATAGCCATCTTCCCGCAGCCGGTTGGCAACGCCGACCCGGCAGGATTGCTGGCCAACCGTCAGATTGCAATTTGGCCCTACACCAAGGTGGATGACCCGCGCCTGGTACTGCGCGACGACTTCATCCTATTGCGCGCTACCCCCAGCCTGCCGCCCGTCAAAATCGGCTATTTCAACCCGGCCGGCTGGCAGGGCTACTATCTCGACGGCATTCTCTTCGTCAAGCGCTTCGATCCGCGCCCCGGCCAGACCTTCCCCGATGGCGGCTGTAACACGGAAAGCTACTGCAACCACCAGTTCATCGAACTCGAAAGCCTGGGCGCGCTGACCCGTCTGCAACCCGGCGAGACCACCCTGCACAACGAAACCTGGGATATTTACGGTGGCATCGAGCAGGATTTCATCCCGGCCAGCTTGCAGGAATTGCTGAAATCCTGGCAGGGGTAGACATAACGTGTCACGTCCTGAGCGGAGGGCGGAGCGCCCTGAGTTTATCGAAGGGTTGCGCAGCCCGTAGTCGAAGGACGGTTGTTGAGCCTGTCGAAACACGCTCCGCTCACCTGTGCCGGCGGCACTGGCGCAGGCAGGACTTATGCAAGAAGTCTATTCTAAAAATCTGTAGAAAGTGGAAAGTGATGAATCAAAAGAGGCTGTCCCCGAAAACGGACAGCCTCTTGTTTTGGATTACCCCGAAGTTTGCCCGGCGAGCCAGTCCAGCAGCCCTTGTGCGGCCCACCGGCCCGTGGACATGCAGCCGGTCAGCAGGTAGCCGCCGGTGGGCGCTTCCCAGTCGATCATTTCCCCGGCGCAGAAAACGCCTGGCAGGGCGGTCAGCATCAGGCGCTCGTCCAGCGCCTCGAAGCGGACTCCGCCTGCGCTGCTGATGGCTTCGGCCAACGGCCGGGGCCGGAGCAGTGGAATCGGCAGGGACTTGATCGCTGCGGCCAACTTTGGCGGGGATTGGAAGTCTTCGCGAGCGACAAATTCCCAGAGCAAGCCAGCCTTGACACCCTTGATGGCGACCGTTTTTTCAAGGTGGCTGGCCATCGAGCGCGAGCCGCGCGGGAGCGACAGGCGGCTGACCAGCTTTTCGGTTGTCCAATCGGGAGCCAGGTCGAGGTGGATGATAGCCTGGCCGTTTTGCTCGATCTCATCGCGGATGGGGGCTGAGAGGGCGTAAATCAAGCTGCCTTCGAGACCTTCCCTGGTGACGATGAACTCGCCCTGTTTGCAAATATCTTTGAAAGTAACGGTCACAGCCTTGAGCGGCGCGCCGTCGAATTTGGCTTTGAAAACATCCGTCCAGATCAGATCGAAGCCGCAGTTGGCGGGCCGCAGCGGCGCAACCGGGATGCCGCGCGCTTCGAGAAGCGGAATCCAGCCGCCGGTCGAACCCAGCTTCGGCCAGCTCCCGCCGCCGAGGGCCAGCAGCGCGGCATCGGCTGGAAAGACTTCAATCCCGATAGCAGATTCGAACCGCAAAGCGCGCCAAGAGCGCGAAGAAATCTTAAAATCCTGGCGTTCTTCGCGTTCCTGGCGGTTCAATTCAAACCCAACCCATTTATAGCCCAAGTGAAAAACCACGCCCAAATCGGTCAATCGTTGCAACCAGGCGCGCAAAATCGGCGAGGCTTTCATGCCGACCGGGAAAACGCGCCCGGAACTGCCGGTAAAGGTTTCGAAGCCGAGTTCTTTGGCCCAGGCAATCATTTGCTGTGGGCCGAAACTGCGCAGCAACGGCGCGAGGCGTTCGGGCTGGCTGTAACGGGCAATAAAAGCCTCCAGCGGCTCGGAATGGGTCAGGTTCAAGCCGCCAACCCCGGCCCGCAGGAATTTACGTCCAAGCGAGGGCATGGCCTCGTAAACGTGAACCTCCAAACCGGCCTGGGCCAGCGTCTCAGCGGCGATCAACCCCGCCGGGCCGCCGCCGATAATGGCAACCTGCGCCTTCCCTGCAACCGAATCGATCCCTGTAAGGTTCTTCACGGGACGAGTCGGGCCAGGAAACCCGTCCAATCGAGCGCTTCCAGATTATTGGCAGTTGCCAGGGCCAGTTCCTGCGAAACGCCCATGCCGCCAACGCTGTAGCGGGTGCCATTTTCAATCCACTCGACGATAAACCCGGCGCCGGTTGCGGCAGGGAAACAACCTTCCAGACCGCGAACCGTGACCGGGGTAGCGGGGTTGGCAGGCTGCCCCTGGCAATATTCATCGCGCTCAGCATGTGTCCCGCCTAAAATGCGCAAGGAAATGCCCAGGCCCTGGGCGTCCTCAAAGGATAGGATAAAACCATCCGCGTCGGCCTGGGAATTCTCACGGCGCAACTCAAAACCATCGATGGAAAGGGGCCAGAAGTAGGTAATGTTCCCAACCTTGACAGGCGGGCCAATCAGAACCGGCCCGGGTTTGCTGGGCGGCTCAGGCGATGGGGCCAGCGTTGCTGACGCAGTTGGGATCGGGGTTGCTGATTCAGTTAAAGTCGGGCTTGCTGGCGCGGTCAAGGTCAGGGTTGCGGGCGCAGTTGGGGTCGGGCTGACTGTCTGGGAAGCGGAACAGGCCGCCAGCAGGCAACAGGCCAGCAGAACGACAAAGGAACGGGCTGTTTTCATGAAAAATCCCTTCTCAAGGGGTTAAATCCTAACGGAGACCTGACAGGTTTTTAAAACCTATCAGGTCTTTTTGTAAACCGGTCTTACGGTCGCACAATTCCCAATCGAGCAGGCACTCGCAGACGGGAGAATTGTCGGCGCGGGTCATGCCAAAGTAGGATGTGCCGCCGGTCGGGCTGGCGGCTGTCGGGTGGGTGGCAATCTTCAGGGTTTCGCCCCAAACTGCCGGGGACAGGTATTGGATGTGCAGGCGGCGCGTGGCAACCATCAGGTTGGCCTGGGCCAGTTTGGCGGGAGTCCATCCGCGGGTGGCGCGTTCCTGGGCGGCAGCTTCCTCAGCGTAGGTAACGTACATCGCGTTGTTGACGTGCTCGAGGGCGTCCAAATCTCCCCATTCCACCTGGCGCTGCATGACGAACGGATTTTCAGGCGCGGCAATTTTGGGGAAGCGCTCGAAGGGGAAGATGCGCGGCTCGTCGAGCCTGAAGTTGTCGATGATGTCCTCGGGCGGGCTGGTTGGGCGGCCGGTTTGGGCATCCATGGCGACGATGTGCTGGCTGCCCTGGGCGATGATTTCGCCGCTGTCTTTGCGGGTCAGTTCGAAACAACGTGTGCCGCGCACGCGCTGCCAGTTGACCATCCAGATGGTGAAGTCGAAAAGGTCGTTGTGACGCAGCGGGCGCAGGAAGCGGATCTCGGTCTCGCGAATCAGCCAGAACAGGCCGAGCAGCCGGTCATTTTCGGCACCCAGGCCGAGGTTGGCGCCCCAATCGTAGGCGGTTTCGACCAGGTAACGCAGGTAACCCGCCGGGGCGACGGTTCCGCTGGCGTCCAACTCAGACCAGCGCACGCGGAAAGTACGGGTAAAGATTTTTGACATGATTCTCCGATGGTGAAGCGTGAAGAATGAAACGTGAAGCGTGAATGGTGATTTATACCCGTTCCGGGTGAGAATTGCGCTTTTTTCTAGAGCAGGAACGCGCAATTCTCACCCGCGGGCATTATACGTTTCACGCTTCATTTTTTTTACTGAAAAAGTTCTGGGCATTCCTATGAATTCTTTTCAATCGGACAGCCGCGTTTTTCGAGTTCTGCGCAAACCATTTGGACGATCTGCTCGAAAGATTCGAAATCTGTCACCATGCGCGTGGCCAGGGCAGTATCCAGCACGATCAGGGTGGGATTCGCGCCGCCAAACAAGCGCGCTTTGGTGATGGCGCTCCATTCAAATTTCCAATTATCCATCGGCCACAGGTAACCGCCCTGGGAAATTCCAAATTCGTCCAGTTTCAAAACCGGTTTCCCGAAAAGGGGATCAAGGTTTCTGGCCAGCACAACAACAAACGTGCCCAATACCAGGAGCAGCAACATGCCGTTGGCCAGGATCATCTTCCAAATAGAGATGGAAACAGAGACAAACAAAACAATCAGCGCCAGACTGGTGACTTTGCGCAGCAAAGCAGTTTTACTGGCGCGCGGAAAGGTGTTCATTGGATTCTCCGGGCTATAGACAACCTTACTTTTTGCGTTTCGGTTTGGGGGTTTCCATTGCCAGCAGCATTGGTTCACTGAGTTGGCGGTAGAGGCCAAACAGGTATTCGAGGCGTTCGAGTTCGGTGGCAAAGGGTTGGGGACGGTAGCACAGGTCAACCGCTTTATCGAGCGCGCGGTGAGCGTCAACCAAGGGCTTGGGCATGGCGGACGGGTCGTACAGGTCGGCCAGACTCGAGTCGGGATAACGCTGGCGCGCAGCGAGAACGGATTGGGCGGCGCTTTCGACGCGGGCTTGTTGGGCGGCGGTGGCCTCGCCCGGCCAGGGGAAATTGTTGTAAACGATGTTGTTGGAGTAGCGGTAATCGCTTTTTATTCGCCCACAAACGGCGCGCATCCAGGCCATGTGCATCAGCGATGAAACGACGCCGAAATGATAAATCAAAGCATTGGGAATCGTTACACATGAATCGCTTGCAATAGATTCATCTGAAAAGAATGAAATAGGAATATAAATACGATTTTCCGATGAATGGCGTGGTATTAAAACGTAATTTCCAGACGGCTGACGAATCTCCCCAAACAGATAGGGATATGCCGCTAGTTTTTTTGTTGCCTCGCGTTTACTTTCTAACCGATACACCCTAACAGCATCCACACGTTTTTTAACCTCCACAAGGTTGCGAATGTCTGCCGGAGATGCATCCTTTAGCCACAAACACCAGCGATTTTCTCCATGTAAAAATTCGTGAGAACTAATCAGCGGGCGGATAAATTTCTCTGCTAAAGGTTCTTTTTGCAAGAAATCGCGTTTCTCAGAATCGTCAAACAGCAAATGACCGCCATCGTTGGGCATACTGCCAAAGCTCATTTCCGGCGCGGCACATAAAGGCTTGTTACGGCTTCCAATTAAAATATTTTCAGCATCAATCAAATACGGGCTGATATTCCTGGCGATAATTTCCTGCGCTTCGGCATCGGGGTTGGCGTAATCGAACAAACGTTTTCGGGGTATATCGCCCAGGCCAAAGCCAATCACCACGCAAAAGACAGCCGCCTTGCCGCGCGCATCATTGCTCCAGCGGAAAGTACGATGGGCAAAATGGATTTTAATACCCTGCGCCAACAGCCAACCCCACAACACGCCAACCTGCTCGCCCTGGGTGATCGAATTGGTCGAGACAAAGGCCGCGCGAATAGGAGTGTCCTTGATAAACTGGGCAGCCTTGGTGTACCAGGCGCTGACGTAATCGAGAACATCATAACTACCTAATAATGCACAAGCGGCCTCCATATCGGCATTTTGGCTTGGAGTACGCATTTTCTTACCAATAAAGGGAGGATTACCCAAAATGGTTAGGTTGGCTTTGGGGACAAGGCTTTCCCAATCCATTTGCAAAGCGTTGCCCTGCCTGATATTGGCCGACTTTTTGAGCGGCAGGCGAATGAAAGTCTGGCCGAACTCCCGTGAAAGTTCCATGTTCATCTGGTGGTCGGTCAGCCACAGGGCCACTTCGGCAATGCGGGCCGGGAACTCATCGATTTCAATGCCATAGAGCGCATCCACGTCCAGGCGCGAGAGCTGTTCGCCCATTTGCATCTGGTGGGCTTCCTGCCCGGAGAGTTTGCGCAACTGGCGCAAAATGTCCAACTCAAGGCGGCGCAATTCGCGGTAGGTGATGATCAGGAAGTTGCCGCAGCCACAAGCCGGATCGAAAAACTTGAGCGAAGCCAGTTTGTCATGCAGTTGCTTCAATTTAATCGCGCTATTTTGAGCGGCATTGAATTCAGCGCGCAAGTCATCGAGGAAAAGCGGGCGGGCAACCTTGAGAATATTTTTCTCGGAAGTGTAATGCGCGCCCTGACGGCGGCGCTGGTCCTTGTCCATCACCGATTGGAAAAGCGAACCAAAAATGGCCGGCGAAACGCGACCCCAGTCAAAGGAACAGCAATCGAGCAGGGCCGCGCGCATTTTGGCATTGAAAAACGGGATATGCAGGCTCTCCTCGAACAACCCACCGTTGACATACGGAAACTGCAAAATCTCATCATCTGCCGCACTCTGGCGGCGTTCCGGCGCGGTGTTGAGCATCTGAAAAATCCCCGCCAATAGCCCGCCGGTATCAGAGCCATTCGGGTTGGTGCGGTTTTCGATAAAGTAGTGAAAATGACCTTTGGGGAAGATGCCGGTATCGTCGGCAAACAGGCAGTAGACCAGCCTGACAAGGAAAACTTCGAGGGCGTGGCCGCTGTAACCGCTTTTTAGCAGTTCATCGTGCAATGCGCCCATCGTTTCGGCCACCTGAACATTGACCGGGTCTTCATCATGATAAACACGGGTGGTGTAGCCGGAGATAAAGCCAAAAAGGTGAATATTTTGCGGCAGGTCGGCCAGGTCGAAATCGAATTCATCACCCGCATCGAGATCGTAGAGCCTGAACTGGCTGAAATCCGAAACCAGCACGTACTTTGGCAAATCCTGTTCACGGATACCGGGGAAGTAATCAAGGGCCTGTCCGTAGGCTTTGTCGAGGTCTCTGCCCCTCGATTTGTGCTCGACGAGCAGCGTCCCTTTCCAAAACAGGTCGATCGAACCGCGCAGGTCGCCCAATTTTTTGACCGGCTCTTCGAAGGAAGCCACGCGGCGGCGCGACAGGCCAAAAATCTCAAAAAACTCATTCCAAAAGGTTTGTGATTCGGCGCGTTCGCGCGTGGTCTGCTGCCACTCTTTGGCAAAGGTGTAAGCGCGAGATTGGATTTCGGTCTGGGTGAGGGGCATGGGAAATACTCTCAATTGATGGGCTGGGACGAATAATTCAAGTATAGCATCAAGTATCTGGATCAAGATGTCTTTTGTATACTTATCAATTAATATATTATTGACTTTTTTTATACTAAATGATAAACTAAAGACAGGTTTTATCCTACATCACGCAACAGGGAGGTGCGTTTGGGAACATCACAGCAACAGGTAAGCGATTTTCTGAATAAGTTCAAAGCTTTGGTAACGCAACGGCGCTTCCATTTTGTTCAACGTCTCGCAACAAACAAAATAGCTTTGTCGCTCGGCCTGACTGAAACCATTGCCAAACAAGAACTTTTAAATCTTTCGGTGATTGACTTTTCATCAGGCCCAATCCAAGATCGCGATATTCCCAGCCAAGATTTTTGGATATTCGGCAAAGAAATTAACGGTTGTGAAGTTTACATCAAACTCAAAATCTATACTGTAAACGGTGATGAATACGCCAAGTGTGTCTCCTTCCATGAAGCTGAATTTACGATGAAGTATCCATTTCAACGATAAGCCATTATTGCTTCCATACAACTTCCTAATACAAAAACTCAAAACATCTAAACAATGAATATTATAAAAAGGAGCAATGCAATGAAAGGCATCTGCCCCGCTTGCGAAAAAGAAACCGAACTAACTTATATTAGCCGTGTGGAAAATATTCCTGTGCGCGGCGAAAACATTCCGGTTCATGTTGAATATTTGAAATGCGCTGAATGCGAATCTGAGTTTAACGACCCGAACTCTGGCTACGATGCTCTTGAGGCAGCTTATCGTGAATACCGCTCCCGGCACAGCATGGTGCAACCCGAAGCAATCAAGCAATTCCGGGAGCGGTTTGGTTTAACCCAAATCGAACTGGCAAATTTGCTTGGCCTGGGCGGCGCAACACTAAGCCGTTACGAAAACGGCGCGCTGCAAGATGAATCGCACGACACCTTGATCTCACTTGCCATGCAGCCCGAAAATTTACTTGAAATGATTGAAGAAAAACCTAATATTTTGAGCGATGCCAAACGCGAAAAAATACTCACCTTGTTACATGAAATGACAGATGAGCATGAACGCTCGTTTATTTCTATTTATGAGTCGCGCTTTGGTTATTATGCCCCCAGTATTTATAGTGGCTACCAATCCCTTAACGTTTCAAAATTACTAAGCGCTATGATCTTTTTCTGCAAAGATACAGAAATTCCTAAAACAAAACTAAACAAACTTTTGTTTTATGCCGATTTCAAACATTATAAAGAATATGCAATTTCAATCACTGGTGCGCAATATGCACATTTACCCTACGGACCGGTTCCAGACAACTACGAATACTATTTAGCAACACTTTTACATGAAGAAAAAGCGATTATTAAAACCGAGCGACAAATTAATGATTATGTAGGTGAATATTTATCTGCATCGAAAGCACCGGACTTAAACCTATTTAGCACAACTGAATTGAAAATATTAGCTTCTGTAAAAGATTTTTTTAACGAGTTTACTGCTAAAAAGATTTCCACTTTTTCTCATGAGGAGCGAGGCTATCAATTAACACACGATGGTGAATTAATTTCTTTTGAGAATGCTCAATTTCTAAGAATCTAACCAAACAATTAAAAATCGCTCTCTTTTGAGCGATTTTTAATTTAAGCGGCTTTGCCATACCGATCATAAAATCGCTACTCATTTAGTGCCCGAATCCTTCTTTCCAAATACGCCGAAAAATAGCCCTGATAGCGCTGCCACAACTCGGGGCGCTGCCAGTCGTCGCCGCTGACCCGTCCACGGCAGGTGGGCGCGCCGCAAGCGCAGGGGAATTCGTCGTAGGGAGTGCTGTCGGCCATGGCGTAGTCGAAGGTGATCTCCTCGCCCGCGGCGATGGCGCGCATGGCGACCAGCGAAATCTGGCCGCGGATGCCGGCATTCGGGTTGCAGGAGTGGTTGATATAGTCGGCGGGTTCGTCTTCCGCGCCGAGTGGGGCCAGGTACAGGCCCTCATCGACCTGGATGGTGTGACTCTTCTCGGCAGGCGATAGCGCCATCATCTGCTCGTAAGTAACCACCCGCCCGGTCCAGACGCAGATGATTTCATCCTTTGCGAGCACGGCGCGCGCAAAAACGGCAAAACCGCCCTTTTCAGGCGCGGAACGGACTTCGGTTTTTGGGGAAAGATAACCAAAAGGGGCGTTCAAGTGGCAGGAAATCCTTTGCGAAAGAATTGGCGGTGGATAGCGGACAAAACAGGATGCAAATTTGCGCCGATTGGGCGGGAAAAGTCTATCCTGCCTGTGCAGTGAACCACGGAGACACGGAGTTGCGGAGTTTTTAATGGTTTTCTCGGTGTCTCCGCATCTCAGTGGTTTATGCTCACGGACATTTTACAAAAGATCAATTTCATCCGTGAGGCCTGGGGTCGATTAAATTTAGAAAGTTTGCTCCCCACCCAGGCGCGAAATAGCCTGTTCAAGGGTTAGAACACTGGCATAAGACTTAAGCGCAGACAGGAAGGCAGCCTGCACCTGGGCGGCGGGAACATGGACGCCTTCAAATTCCAGGTCGCGGGTGGCGCAGGCATCGGACACCAGGATGACTTCAAAGCCCAGGTCGGCGGCGGCGCGGACTGTGGCGTCCACACACATATGGGTCATCATCCCGCAGACAACCAGGCGCTTCACATCCCAGCCTTGCAGGGTTTCGAGCAGGTTCGTCTCGCGGAAGGAATTCGGGTAATGTTTGTAAACGATCGGTTCGCCCTCGAAATGGGCAACGCTGTCGTGGATATCCGTGCCGCGATCCCCGGAAATGAAAAAGGTAGCCTTGGGGTTCTTCGAAATGTGCTGGATGTGGACATGATGCCCGCCATGTTCGCGGAAGCATTGCAGCAGGGCATAGGCCTTTTGGGCGGCAGCGAGCGGCTCGACCAGTTCCATTTTGCCGCCGGGGAAGTAATCTTTTTGGATGTCGATGATGAGGAGGGCTGTGTTCATTGAAAATCCTTTTTAATCAGGTTCTGCCTGCGCCAGTGCCGCAGGCACAGGTGAGCGGAGCCGCTGTTTTTGCGGCGTAGTCGAAGAACATCTCATAGCCGAATCGCCCTTCGACTACGCGCTTCACTATCGTTCAGCGCTCCGCTCAGGACTTGGTGATTTATCTCGCATACAGGGAATCCAGGTCGAGGCGTAGATGCCGAGGTAGCCCATCAGCAGGTCGAACAAGTCGGGGGTGCGGCGGACAAAGAAGAGTTGGCTGGCCTCCTCGAGCGTGGCAAAGGCCACAGCAATGACGATACCGAGCGGCAGGGAAAAACGTCCCAGCTTCAGGCGGCGGGCGGGCATGGCCCAGGTCAGCAGGAAAGCAAAAACGCCGTAAATGACAAAATGGCCGATTTTATCGCCAAAGGGGAAAATGTAAATGCGGCGCAGGAAAGTTGGCATGGTATCGGTATCGGCCCAGATAATGATCAAAACCATAAAAAGCACAAACCCGGCCAGCGGCAGGTATTTTTTCAACGTTTATTTCCTCCCAAAATCGGCGGGGATTTCGCCCCAGGCGTTCGTGTCCCATTTGAGCAGCGCGGCGCGAATCTCGCGCCCGGCCAGCCAGGCTTCGGCGCGCTCGATCAGCGTGAACAGTTCCTCGTTTTTCCCGGTCCGCACCAGGTTGGTTTTACAGCGTCTGGCGCGCAGCCAGGCGAGGGCGGTTTCACTGTCCGAGTAGATGGGCATGGATTGGGAATTCTTCTCGAGCCAGGCCAGGGCATGAACCAGGGCCAGGAATTCGCCGATATTGTTGGTTCCATCGGGATAGGGGCCAAGGCGGAAAAGCTCGCGGCCTGTTTCCGTTTCGACGCCGCGATACTCGACCGGGCCGGGTGAGCCGCTGCAAGCCGCATCGACGCTCAACGAAGGCAGGATCGGCTTTGAGGGCGCAAACAACCAGTTTTGGGCGGTGGATGGCTTGCCCTTGAAATCTTCATAGCGAGCGCGGAAGGCTGCTTCGGCGGCAGGGCGGCTGGGAAAGGATTTGTACTCCGCGCCGGGGAATCCGGCCACCTGGGCGGCGCACTCCTCCCAGGTGTTGAAAACTCCATTTTTGCGGCCTTTCCAGACCACATAGAATTTTGTTTTGGACATGTCCCCCATTTTACCCGGTCTCACTCGACGCGCAGGGCGGGCCGGGAGACGAGTTTCAGGGCGGCGAAAAAGAGCAGGATGGCCGCTGGTGTTCCAACCAGCAAAAAGGCCCACAGGACGGGTTCCCAATCCAGCGATTGGAAAACCATCCAGTAGTAGTTGAAATGCAGACCGGCCTCGCGCGGCAGGAGCTTCCAGGCCCAGGCCAGCAGCACCGGCAGCAAGCCGAAGAACAGGCTCAGCGCCAGGTCGATCCAACGGATGCGGAAAGGAACCGGCTGGCGGGTCTGGCGCACCTGCGCCAGGATACGGCGGTGCAGGCCGGGTGGCAATTCGGCCAGCGGCTGGCTGCGCAGGGCGGTTTCAAGCGAATCAAATTCTTCAGGGTTCATACCAATAACTCCTCATGGACAGCCAGGGCCTGGCGCAGGCGCTCCTTGGCGCGGAACAGGCCGGTTTTGACCGTTCCCAGCGGCAGGTTGACCAGGCTGGCAATCTCATCATAGGAAAGTTCGTCCTGGTAACGCAGGGTAACCAGCAGGCGCTGGCTCGCCGGCAGGGTGGCGATTTCACGTTGCAGGGTTTTGCGGGCCTCGTCCGCCTCAAGCGTGGACAAAACATCCGGGGTGTGGCTGGCAGGCCCGGGGGAGTCCGCCAGGTCTTCATCCGAAAGGGCGGCAAAATCGCGGCGCAGGCGCGGGATGCGGTCCAGGCACAGGTTCAAGACAATCCGATAGATCCAGGTGCGGAATTGGGCTTCGGCGCGGAAACCGGGCAGCGACAGCCAGGCGCGCACAAAGGCTTCCTGGGTCACATCCTGGGCGTCTTCGACGCTGCCGAGGGTGCGATAGGCCAGGTTGTAGACGAAACGTTCATGCAGGCTGACCAACATGCCGAATGCGTCCGCGTCTCCTTTTCCGGCTCTTTGGAGCCATTCGCGCTCTTTCAATTCCACAAAAATAATATCCTTCGAACTTTAGACCGGGTGTGTTCCCAAAAAGTTTCAAGTGAAACTTTTTCGCAAATGGCCTGTCAAACTGTATTAGAAAACTAATCACCAGACACTTTTGTAGCAAGGTGGTCGAGTAGCCCCGCGGTTGTCGAGCTTGCCGAGACAGGGGCGTATCGGAGACCAATTTTTGCTAATTTAACAATTATTTAGGTCTCGATACGGCGGAAAATCGCCGCCTACTCGACCATCTGGAGCAAACTGTACGGTGGCTAGATAGAAAACGAACTTTGGAGGCAGCAAAATGAGAACTGTTGTTGTGGTCGGATTGATTTTAGCCCTGATTTGCGTCTGCGGGGCAAGTGTTTTTGCCGTGGCGCAAGGATTTCAACTGGTCGAGGACAGCGGCGTGCGCATCCGCCTGTTCGAGAATCGGACTGTCTCGGCGGAGGGCCTTGAAGAGAAAACGCTCCAGACCAGCGGTCCGGTCACGCTGGAGGTGACGAACGATTTTGGCTTCGTCAACGTCAGCGCGGTGGAGGGCAGCCAGGTGCGCATCAAAGCCGAGAAGACGGCCTGGGGCGGCAGCCAGGAAGATGCCGAAGCGGCGCTGACCGAGTTGAAGGTCATCGTCGAGCAAAAAGGCGACAAAATCAGCATTCGGGTCGAGCAGCCCGCCGAAATGCAGGCCTTGAGTATTGGGCCGGGCAGCGGCAGCGTTGATTTCAGCATCGAGGTGCCGTTCGAGACCGAGGTCGACCTGACCGCCGTTCGCGGTGACGTCAACCTGGAGGGAACGACCGGTGAAGCCAAACTCAGATCCAGTTTTGGGTCGGTTGTAATCAAAAATGTGATCGGCCCGGTGGGTGTAGATACTGATGGCGGCAGCATCGAAGCTGAATATCTCGACGCTGGCACAGAGGCTATTGGCTTGCACTCGCAATATGGTGAAATCGACGCGCGCGCATTGAAAGGCGGCGAGGTTTCGATTACTGGCGCAAACGGGCAAAAAACGCTCCAGGATATCCAAGCTTCAAAGAGTCTATATATGCACAGCGAATTTGGAGCAATCAAATTGACCGGCGGGCAAGTCGGGCAACTGGATGTGACCTCCAATAACGGCTCAACCACCATCGAAGGACTGCGTGTGCGCGGCGAGGCAAAGATATCAGCCATGTTTGGCGATGTTTCGCTCACAAATGTAGACGCCGAAGCGTACACGCTCGAATCGCAGAATGGCAAAATCTACATCGACGGCGCGAGCGGCAAGGTGACGATCGATTCGCAGTTCGGCGAAATCGAGGTGCTGAATGCGGAAAACGTCAGCGCAACCTTCAATGCCATCAACGGCGGCATCACCTTCAACGGGTCGCTGGGCGAGGGTCCGCATGTATTCGAGAGCGAATATGGCAACATCAGCATGACGCTGCCCGAGGATACGGCCGTCGACATCGATCTGCAAACCGAGTTCGGCTCGATCAGCTCGGAATTCGAGATGACCATCAAAGGCCAGATCGAGGAAAAACACTGGCAAGGCAAAATTAACGGCGGCGGCGCAGAGCTGACTGTCAGCACCAACAACGGCAACATCGAACTCACTATTTCTCAATAAAGGAGCAAAATCATGGAAATGTTTATCGCTTGTGCAGGGGGCATCGCCTTCTTCTTGATCATCTTTGGTTTCTTTGCCTTCATGCGCTTCCTGAGCTACAAGGAAACCCTGGCGCTGGCCGAAAAAGGCCTGGTCAAGCCGCAGCGCTCGAACGGCAACGGCAAGGGCGCCCTGGTCTGGGGCATCATCATCACCGCCATTGGCCTGGCGCTGACCCTCGGCATGTGGCCGCTCGGCGCGATGACCGGCGCCGACCTGCCCTTCGGCTTTGGCCCCTGGATGATTGTCGGGCTGATCCCGACCTTCTTCGGCCTGGCCCTGATCCTGATCCATGTCCTGACGCACGAGAAAAAGCGCGAAGAGCCGACAGCGCTTTCAAAAGACGAAACGAACAGCTAAACAACAGGATAAGCCCAACATCAAAATCCCCGGTTTACAACAAAACCGGGGATTTTGGCGTATATTATGGGTATCACAGCAACAGTCAAAACATAAGGAGAAAAAATGTCTGGTTACACTGTGGAAGAATTCGTCAAATCGACCGCGCAGGATAGCGAGGCCAACCGGCCTTTTGAGTTGGAAAATCCGCACTTGTTGGAAGTCAACCTGAAAGGCCGGGTCTGGGCCAAAGCCGGTTCAATGGTCGCCTATACCGGGCAGGTCAAGTTCACCCGCGAGGGTGTTTTTGAACACGGCCTGGGCAAAATGCTCAAGAAGATGGCCACCGGCGAAGGCACCAACCTGATGAAAGTCGACGGTCAGGGCCGGGTTTACCTGGCCGAAAAAGGCAAAAAAGTGCGCGTGCTGGCGCTGCAAAACGAGACGATTTTCGTCAACGGCAACGACCTGCTGGCCTTCGAAGACACCGTGAAATGGGACATTACCATGATGCGGCGCATGGCCGGGATGATGACCGGCGGGCTGTTCAATGTGCGCCTGACCGGCCCCGGCATGGTCGCCATCACCACCCATTACGAACCGCTGACCTTGCAGGTGCTCCCCGGTCAGCCGATTTTCACCGACCCGAACGCAACCGTAGCCTGGTCAGGGTCGCTGACCCCCGACATCCGCACCGACCTGAGCCTGGGCACTTTCTTCGGGCGCGGCAGCGGCGAATCGTTGCAGCTCAAGTTCGAAGGCAGCGGCTGGGTGGTTGTCCAGCCATACGAGGAAGTTTATTTCCAGCAATCAGCGGCCTAGGCATAAAAAGGAATTCCCCGGTTGACCGGGGAATTCTTTCTTTATCGGGGGATTTACTCGCTGCTCAACTCGACCGGCGTCCCGGCAAAGATGACCGGCCCTTCGGCGGGAACCATCGCCGGGCGGCCTAGCGGCATGATTTGCCGTCCGATGGTCGATTGGCCATCCGGGGCGTATACCATCTGGTACAGCAGCGCAGTTTCCCAATCGCCGCCGCCCAGAATATCGTTCCCTTGCGGGGAGCCGTCCATGCGCTGCGAACCAGCCAGGATGCCGGCATAGCTGCTCAGGTCGAGGCCCATGTTGGCTTTGGTGACATCGGCATAATGGCAGGTGGTGCAAGCCGCCGCGCCAGAGTACCACAGGTTGGCTTCTGTGAACAACTTCTGCACATCCGCCGCGAAAGTGGCCGTGCAGGTCTGTTCTTTTTGGTCAATGAACTGGAAAGAATCCGTTTCAGGAGAACCGGCTTCGACCCAGGCGCCGATCAAATCAACCGCTGAAACCTGGCATTTGACCACCAGCGGGCCTGCCTCGGCCCCGACTTTGGGCGCGGGCATGGTGGCCGCGATCAGGGTCGGGATGGGGGTAACCACCGGTTTGGCGATCCCGGTACAGGAATCGGTGCTGCCGCAGCCGAAGAAATACAGGCCAAAAACAAAGGCAATCAGCATCACCGGCAGGCCAAACATGACAATAAAAATAATCGACTTGGTCTGGTCTTTCATCGCGTCTCCTAAGGCTGGGAAGGCTCAAGCGTGCGGATGTAGTTGACCAGGTCCCAGCGGTCGCGCACGGTCAGGTTTTCGTTCAGGGCGGGCATGCGGCCTGTAACGCCATTGGAAATGGTCAGGAAGAGCGTCCCATCCGATTTGGTCTGGGTCACATCGCTGGTCAGGTTGGCGGGCGGGTTGACCAGCGCCCCGCCAACGATACCATTGCCCTCGCCTGTTGCACCGTGACACATGGCGCAGTTGACGCTGAACAGCACCCGTCCGCGCTCGACCGAAACTTCATCGGCTTCAATCGGGTTGACCGGCGCGCCCATGCCGGGCACGTAAGCCGCACCCTCAAAGGGGATCGAGTTGGCGGCTACCGGCAGGGGGTTGTCCATCGACTCGTAGGAAGGCTGGATTTCCATGAACGAAATCCATTCCAACTTGATGATGTCATAGGTGAACAGCATCACCACGCCCAGCAAGGTGGCCACAACCAGGATTACAAGGATCAAACGAGTCAACAAGCTCATAGCGGTTGAACCTCCGCGTATTTAACCGATTCGGCGCCAGCCTCGGTCATGGCTTTCTTCACAGTTTCTTCCTGCTCCGCCGGGCAATCAATCAGCAAGGCAATGTAGCCATCGCTGATTTCAGGCACATAAACCTTGGGGCTGTAGGAAGGGAAACGCGCATCGAGGAAAACGCCCAGGAAGGTGCTCAACATGATGCCAAGCATGGTCATCTCGAACAGGACAACGATGCTGGGCGGAACGGGATAGAGCGGCTGGCCGCCAACGTAGACCGGGTAAAGGGTCGGGGTGCCAAAGGCGAAGAAAATGCCGACCAGCATCCCGCCAATCGCGCCGCCCATCGCCAGGCGCGGAACATTCGTCCACTGGTGCGGGCGTCCAAGCATGGCTTCGGTGATGGGCGTGCCGGAAATCACATTGACGTGTTCATTGTCCAGGCCGAGCGAACGCAGTTTATCGACAGCGTGCGCAGCGGGGTCAACTTCTTCAAAAAGGGCCAAAAGCATATTTTTTTCAGTCATCATGGGCCTCCGTTACTCCAAATCGCTGACGGTAATGACAGGTTCCTTACCGTACTTGCGGATGGAATGGGCCATCTGGCCTTCCTGCACTTCCCAGACCGGCACCAGCGGAATAATGCGCGAGGCCAGCATGTAGAGCAGGATAAAGAACGCCACCGAGCCAATGAAAATCGGCACTTCGACGCCAGGTTCGTAATCGCCCCAGCGGAAAGGCATGCGGTTAATCGCCAGCGAAACCGGGACAATAATGAAGCGCTCGGCCCACATGCCGATATTGATCAGCAAACCAATCACAAACATCGCCCAAGGAGTGCGGCGGATGGTTTTGTTCCACAGGGTCAGCCAGGGCACGGCAATATTACAAATCAGCATCATGAACCAGATCCAGCCCCATTTGCCAGCCTCGTGGAAGTGGAGCAGTTCGTCAGTCCACTTGTCGCCGCCATACCACTGCACCATGAAGTCGTTGAAGAAGAAGTAGGCCCAGGCCATCGAGATAATCAGCATCAATTTGCCGAGGGCGTCGAAGTGTTCGGGGCGAATGAAGTAATCCATCTTTTTGATGAAGGTGCGCACCGCCACCAGCACCATGCCGACCGCCGCCACACCGGAGTGAATCGCGCCAACGACGAAGTATGGCCCAAAGATGGTCGAGGACCAACCAGGACGCATCGCCACCGCAAAGTCCCACGAAACGATGGTATGCACCGAGAACATAATCGGCAGGATGGCAAAGGCAAAGATGTTAAGCGCATGACGCAGGTGAGTCCATTCGCCTTCGGTGCCGCGCCAGCCCAGGGCCAGGATGCTGTACAGTTTCTTGCGCCAGCCGGTCGAGCGGTCGCGAGCCATCGCCAGGTCGGGGATGAGCGGCAGGAACAGGTACATCGTCGAGGAGAGCAGGTAGGTATTAATCGCCAGGAAGTCCCACATCAGCGGGGAGTGGAAATTGGGCCAAATCTGGCGCTGGTTCGGCAGGGGAAACATCCAGTACGCCAGCCAAACGCGGCCCATGTGGGCAAAAATCATCACCGCAGCCTGGGCCAGCGAGAAAGTGGTCATCAGTTCTGCAGCGCGAGTGAAGGGGCGGCGGAACTCCGCCTTGAAAACGCGCAGCAAGGCCGAGACGAACGTTCCGGCATGGCTGATGCCGATCCAGAAAACGGTGTGGACGAGGAACAAACCCCAGTAAACCGGCTGGTTGACGCCCGCCAGCCCCAGACCATTGGCAATCATCATGCCCCAGGAGTAGACCAGCCCCCACAGAACCAGGGCAGCCATAATCGCCGCCACCACCCAGAACTTCCAGGAAGTGCCGTTCATCATATCCATCACCATCGCGTTCATTTCGCCGCGCGGTTTGGGATCGAGCAAAAGGTGTTCCTTGCGCAGTTCGGCCTCGTGGTCGTGCGCTTCGTGTTCGTGGCCGTGGCCTTTCGCAAGCGGTTTAGCCATTACGGACATTCGAGCCTCCCTTGAGATAGGTCACCGACGGCAGGGTGTTCAGTTCTTCGAGCAGCTTGTAGCCACGGCCCTGTTTGGCCAGTTTGCTGACGCGGCTTTCCGGGTCGTCAATACGGCCAAAGACAATCGCATCGGCCGGGCAGGCCTGGGCGCAAGCCGGCTGCACTTCGCCATCATAAACTTCGCGGCCTTCGGATTTAGCCTGGTCCTGAGCCTTGTGAATGCGTTGGACGCAGAAGGTGCATTTTTCCATCACACCCCGGCGGCGGACGGTCACATCCGGGTTAAGCTGGTTGTTGAGCGGCTCGGGCCGGTCATAATCGCGCCAGTTGAAGGTGCGCACCACGTAGGGGCAGTTGTTGGCGCAATAGCGGGTGCCAACACAGCGGTTGTAAACCTGCACGTTCAACTTCTCAGCCTGGCTGTGTACCGAAGCGAAGACCGGGCATACCGGCTCGCAGGGTGCGCTGCCGCACTGCTGGCACATGACCGGCTGGAATTCGGTCTTGACTTCGGGAAATTCGCCTTCCCACAGGCGCTCGACGCGAATCCAGTGCAGGCCGCGCCCGTAACCGGCGTCTTCTTCGCCGACAAAGGGGATGTTGTTCTCCATCGCGCAGGCCGCCACACAGGCATTGCAGCCGGTGCAGATGTCCATATCGATGGCCATGCCCCACTTGCCTTCTTCGCCTTCTTTCCACTCAGCTTTAAATTCGGGAATGTTGTGATTCTTCGCCATGATTTAGTGCTCCTCAAACCCATAAACGCCAATCCGGCTTTCCAGGCGCGAGAGCGCGCGCGTCTGTCCGGTCTTCTCGATTTTGACCTTGATTCCGCCATAAGCCAGATCGCCCGCATCGTTGGTCTTTTTACCTAATAAATCTGCGGGATTGACGCCACGCCCTTCGGCGTAGCGGCCATAAGCGGTATGCCCCTGCCCGAAAGGCATCGCGATCACATCCGGACGGATGGCCGGATACAGGTATACGGATACTTCCACCGCGCCGAAGGGCGAAACAATCCGCACGACATCGTCATCGTGCAGGCCAAGCTCCTCGGCGGTATGCGGATTGATCTCGACCCACGAATTCCACATGACCGTCGTGGTCGGGTCGGGAACTTCTTGAAGCCAGGGTTTGTTCGCGCCGGCTTCGCCCAAAATCGGCGAAACAAACGGGAACAGGTGGAACTCGCCTTCGCCCTCGAATTCGGCTGCGCGCACGCTCAAGGCCTTGTCCAGCACCGACGAAGTTGGGCTGCCAAATTTGGCCTCGTTCGTCCACCAACCGCCAAACTGCTGGAACTGGGTCCAGAAGGTATTGATCTCCGCCGCGCTGTGGAAGCCGCCTTCGGTTGTGACCAGTTTCTCGATCTTGGCCTGGACAAAGGCTACTTCATCTTTATACGGCAGGGCTTTTCCGGCTTTTTCAGCCGCAGCCAGGAGCACATCGGCGGTGGCGCGGGTATTGTAGAACGGAGCCACAGTCGGCTGAGCGCCCGAGAGCGTCGATTGGCCCGCACCGGTCAGGATGCGCTGGTAGCCCCACGATTCGAGGCCGGTATGGTCAGGGAAGATGTAATCCGCTTTGGCGGCGGTTTCATCGGGGAAGGAGGCGAAGGAAATAACGGTTTCAACCTTTTCGAGCGCGGCGGCAAATCCGAGCGCAGCCGGGATTTCAAAAACCGGGTTGACGCCATGCACAAACAGGGCCTTGATCTGGCCGGAGGTCATTTTCTCGACCAAGACTGCCAGTTCCTTGGCTGTTGCCGGACGGTGATAGCCATCGTTGACCGGGGCAGCCGCGGTCAGGTAAACGCCGCCGGGCTGGCCGAGATTGCCCGCCAGGGCATTCAACGCCAGGACGGCTTTGGCCGTATCGAGGCCGTTGCTCTGGGCCAGTGGCGCTCCGCCAGGGATGGCCAGCGCATGGGGCGAGTTGGCGAAAATGCGCGCCAAACGCTCGAGGTGTTCCACTTCAATGCCGGAGGCTTCCGCAGCAGCGGCAACATCGACACTTTCGTAGGCGGCAATCACCTTGCCCTGATATTCCGCAGCCAGTTTGCCAATCGCCAGGGCAACCAATCCTTCGCTGCCGGGCTTGATCGCAAACCACTCATCCGCTTTGACGGCGGTGGAGGACAGGCGCGGCTCGAAGTGAACCAGGTAGCCGCGCTGACCAGCCGTCCCCTGGCGCATTTTGGCAAATCCGCGCGTATAGGCGACCGGGTTCAGCCAGGTTTCGAGGAAGTTCGCCCCGAAGGAAAAGGTTACTTCGGCTCCGGCCAGGTCAAAGAACAGGTTGTTGGGCTGGCCGAAGAGCGCGCGAGCGGCTTCGCCCAGGGTGGCGCGCGCTTCGAACAGGCCCAGCGCGCCGTAACGGAGGGGAGCGGGAGCGCCAAAAGCCTTGGCAACTTCACCGAAAAGGTCAAACAGGTGGTCGGGAGCCAGTCCGGTCAGGAAGGCAATCTCGTTGGGCTGGTATTTGCCGAGGGTCTCAGCCACCACCTCGACAGCGGCATCCCAATCCATCTCACCGCCGCCCGCTTTTTGCGGATTCTGGACGCGATCCGGGTTGTACAGTCCATGCAGGGCGGCCTGACCACGGGCGCAGGTCTTGCCCTGGTTGACCGGATGGTATTTATTGCCTTCAACTTTAAGCGCGCGGCCTTGCATGGTGCG
>JAEWVF010000115.1 GCA_023459215.1 Chloroflexota bacterium | reverse complement strand
TCGGCTTGTTTCTCAAGCACCAGATCGATCAATTCATCATTGCTCAAATGGGTCAGGTCTTGTCGGGTCATCTTGACCCTATCTTACCAAATTCATCACTCTGCCCGATAGGGTGTGAGTAAATACTATTGGGGTAAAAAAACAGGAACCCGAAGGCTCCTGTTTTCCTGTTTGGGAAGGATTATTCCTTGCTGGCCGGGATTTGTTTCAACACAACCAGGATTGCAATTATGGCGGCCATCGGCAGCCAGCCGGCCACGCCCAGCGGATTCCCGGCCAGGGCCGTATCGAGACCATCCGGTTTCAGAAAGAGGAAACTGATCCCGGCGATGGCGTTGAAGGCGCCATGCGCCAGGGCTGGCGCCCACGGGCTGCGGGTCTTGAGATACAGCCAGCCGAAGATGACTCCCAGCAGCATACAGCCGACGGTCATCACCAGCACGCCCAGGTACGGATGCAGCGGGAAGTTGTAACCGTGCAGGATGGTGGTTGGCGCGTGCCAGATGCCCCAAATGAAGCCGCTGAGCAGCAGGGCTTTCCATTCGCCGAGCGGGAGCAGTTTGGGCAGCAGGAATCCGCGCCAGCCCAATTCTTCGCCCATGGCAAAAAGGATGTTGATGAACGGGGCAATTGTCAATGCCGACCCGATTTGGATGAGCACCAGCATTTCAACCGAGGGCGTGCCCGGTGTGCTGGGCGCCTGGGCAACCAATTCGCGCATAAAGGTCAGGCTGCCATCGAATTGTCCCGTGCCGAGCAAGACGGTTGCGCCCAGGGTCAGCGCGGCGATAACACTGGGCAGGAGCCAGGCCCAGAGATAGAAGCGTTTCGCGCCAAGCGTATTCAGGCGCAAGGTTGAAAATGGCTCGCGCGCGACAAATAGGGTAACGACAATCGCTGCAATGCCAGGGCCCCACATCCCCAGGGCGAACAGTCCCTGCATGGTTGCGGCATAGAGAGTCTCATCATTTTTGAAGGCCAGCGGGGCTGCGAACAGCACCCACGAAAGGCCGAAGGCGATGATGATGAACCAGGTTAAGGATTTCTTGTCGAGCATGATGTATTTCTCCAGTTTTATTGTTTGCCGTAAGAAGGCATCGAGCGCGCCCGTTTGACCCGTTCGCTCAATGGGCGCTTGGCGATGATGTTGATTTTGTTCTCGTTTTCTTTGACATGGGTTGAAACCACTTCCCAGCCATCCTCGCCCCACTCATTGAGCAGGGCTTCCAGTTCCTCGGCTTTAACGCCGCCGAAGAACGAGCCGACGGTCTGCACGCGATATTCCCATTGTTTGATTTCGTCTGCCATCATAAACTCCTTGTTCGTTACGCGGGATATCATCCCACACTACAACTTTGCCACCAAACTGCTTCTCTTAAAATTGCTCACTGCCACATAGATTAGCGCGGCATCCACGCCCCAGACCAGCAGGCCGACCAACAGCACGGTGCCCACGCCGAGCACCAACAGTCCGCTGACCTGGCCCAACACCAGCGCCAGCACAAAGATAACCAGCGAACCGCTCATCTGGTAGGCTTCCATAAAAGTCCGCACCCGGCTCGAAATCAGCACCGTGGCCGAAATGCCCAGCACTGCCAGGGCGGGCGTCAGCCAGAACATCATCGGCCACCAGGCCGGCAGCGGGAACCAGATCCGCCCAAACAGCGGCCAACTTGCGGCGTTGACCACCACGATGTACAGCGCGTGTGTCAGCCATGAAAGCGCGATTGCCGGCAGGACTGCTGCCAGTACCTTGCCCAGGAATAACTCCAGGTCATTGGCTGGCGAGTAGAGCAGGGCTTCCAGCGTTTTGCGCTCGCGTTCGCCGACGAACGAATCCGAGCCGACCACCGAAGAAAACATCAGCGGCAAAATCAAGAGCATCGGCGCGAACATAAATCCGGCCATATAAATTACGAACATTTGTTCTAAGCCTTTGCCCTCAAAAATCATCTTCATCGTGGGCGGCAAATTGTCCAGGAGCGTCTCCATATCGCCCATCTCGCGGGCAATATCTTCAGCGGGCATCACCTGCGGCAGGACGATGAACAGTACCGGCATAGCCAGCGCGAAAATCAGCGGCAGCGCAATCGCCGGTCCCCAGGCAGCCTTGTTTTGGCGCACCTCCAGCAAATCTTTGCGGGCAATTGCCCAAATACTACGCCAGTTCATTTTCACCTGCCTGCAACGCAAAATAAATGTCTTCCATGGTGTAATCGCGCGGATTCACCTTGAGAATCGGGAATTGGTCCGCGGCCAGGGCAGCCACCACTTCCGGGATTCTCTCCTCCGTCTCGACCTGTACCGCCAGCGACTCGTTCTCACCCGTCGCCTGGATCACGCCCCGCAGGCTTTTGATTTTCTTGACAGCGGATTCTGCCAACGCGCCGCGCAGGGTAATATCCACCCAGGTAACCGGCCACAGATTGCGGGCCAGTTCGGCCAGGGAACCGGTCGCCAGGATTCGTCCTTTGTTGAGAATTGCCACCCGGTCGCACAGGCGCTGGGCATCGAGCAGGTTGTGGGTCGCCAGGACAACGGTTTGCCCGTTGCGGCGGCTCAGGCCGGCGATCAGGTCGTTAACCTGCTGGGCGGCTTCCGGGTCTAGGCCGCTGGTGGGTTCGTCGAGGAAGAGCAGCGGCGGCTGGTGGATCAAGGCGCGGGCCAGGGCCAGGCGCTGTTTCATCCCTTTGCTGAAGGTTTCGACCTTATCACTGGCGCGATGGGCGAGGTCAAAAAACGAGAGCATTTCATCCACCCGGCGCGGCAGATCGGATGCCGGGATGCCGGTCAGGGTGCCAAAAAACGACAGGTTCTCGCGGGCCGAGAGCCGTTCGTAGTGCGATGGGGTTTCCGTCAGCACCCCGGTCTGCTGGCGAATGCGTTCACCGTCTGTAACCGGATCAAGATCAAAGACTCGCGCGCTCCCGCCCGAGGGTGGCAGGATGCCGTTGAGCAGGCGCACGGTCGTCGTCTTGCCGGCGCCATTTGGCCCGAGCAATCCAAACACCTCGCCGCGCTCAACGCGGAAACTCATCCCATTGACCGCGCGGTTTTCGCCGAACGTGCGCTGGAGATTGGAAACTTCGATAATAGGTTTCATGGTTTTGTCTGTGTTGTGGGGCGGGATGTTATCCCGCCGTTTTGGTTTATTGTGCGGGATGGCATCCCGCCCCACGGAGTCTGTGTTTTGGCAAACGCCAATCTTGCACAAAGAAACGAAAGTTACTTTTAACAGAAACGATTCTACGGGCAGTTTTTTGGAGGTATCAGGTGCTTGGGTGCCAGGTGTCAGGCATGTTTCATGTGAAACAATTTGACATTTGACACCTGGCGCTATTTCGGCAATTTCGTCCAGGCAAAGTACGAATACACTACCGGCGTCAGCGCCATGAGTAACAGGACGGGCAGCATCAGGAATACGGCGCTCTCACCCAGCAGGGCAACCACGACGACCAGCACGCCGCCAATGCGGAAAGACCATGCGCCGACCTTGTGGGTTTTCTCCCAGACTTCATCGCTCGAAAGCGTCCACGGGGTGCGGATGCCGATGAAGAAATTGCGCTTGGCGTTTTCGATCAGGAAGCTGATGCCAATAAAGAGTAAGCCAACTGCCGGGATGAGCATGGTTGTCATGTTGAACTGTACACCCAGCGCAGCGGCCAGGGTTAAGGCATAGACATACAGCATGTAGGCCACAAAGCCGACGATGAAGTAGTTATACAGGTTGCGGAACTGCTCGATGTTGGCTTTGAGCGGGTCAAGGTATGGCACACCTGCCAGCAGCAAGGTGATGCCGAGAGTCATCAGCGGCATCAGCCATACGCCCCAGAATTTGGACATGTAACCATCCACTTCTCCTGCGGCGTTCCAATGCGAAGGCATCGGATCGGGAAGTTGGCTGGAGAGCACTGCGCCGACAATGGCGGCGATGGCAATCAAGACAAATGAGATGGTAAGGGATACTTTGGTAGACATTTTTTGTTCCTTTGCTTGGTGTTGGGTGTCAGGTATCAGGTTCCAGGTGTCAGGGTTTCACGTGAAACATGACACTTGACACCTGACACCCAAAAACATTATTTTTCTTTTGGCAGGTTGTTTTGCGCCATCGATACCATGCCGCTCATGCTACCCAGATTCATCGTATCTACCGCTGAACTGGGGACGATAACCAGCGCGCCCTTTTCCTTGAGTCCTTCAAAGAGCATGTTCATCGCGCGCAGGTGCAGCGCGGTGGGGTTGTTTTGGTAGGCCTGCGAGGCTTCGGCAAACGATTCGGCAATCTGCTTTTCAGATTCGCCCAGGATGACGCGCGCCTGGCGTTCGCGCTCGGCTTGGGCCTGGCGGCTCATCGCGTCTTCCAAATCCTGCGGGATAACGATGTCGCGGATTTCGACTGATTGCACGGTGACACCCCAGGGGGTGGTGCGCTCATCGATAATCTTCTGCAATTCCTGGTCGATCACGCTGCGTCCTACCAGCAGGTCTGCCAGCATCATGCGACCGGTAATATCGCGCAGGGCGGTTTGGGCGGCCCAGTCTACGGCGGCCTGGTAGTTTTCAACTTCGAGGGCGGCTTTTTCAGCATCCCAGACGACCCAGAACAGGACGGCGTCCACATCGACCGGAACGGTATCTTTGGTCAGGGTTTTCTGCGCCGCGAAGGGGGTGACCATCACACGGTGATCGATCCAGCTTGGGATGGTGTCCACCAGCGGGACGATCCAGAACAGGCCCGGCCCGCGTAGCCCCTGGAATTTGCCCAGGCGCAGGACAACCGCTTTTTCCCACTGGTTGGCCACTTTGAGCGCAAACAGGATGTAGGTGCCAATCATTGTCCAGGCGGCCACCCAGCCGCCGATCAGGGTGTCGGATTGTTTGCCATCCATGATTACAGCGCCTAGGATTGCAAAGACCAGTGCCAGGCTGAACAGTGTCCCGGCAATCGGCGGGATGCGTTGGTCGATTTTGGCGTTAGTCAGGATGGTTTTCGTGAGTAATCTTGAGTTCATTTTGTTCTCCTTCGTTTATCTTCTTGGTTCGCCGGTTTTTCGGTTGCTTATGGTTGATGATTTATGTTTGATTTGTTTCTTGGTTGTCTTCTTGCGTTTCTTGAAAAATTTGCAGGCTTTGCTCGCGGCTGAAACCGAGCCGTTTGGCCTCGCCCAGGTAACGGCGCGCCAGGGCTTGCAGGGCTTCTACCTTCAGGCGGTTGCTGGTATCCGGCGGGGGCTGCTCCAGGATGAAGGTGCCGCGCCCTTGCTGGGTGGAGATGATTCCCGCCTCGTCAAGGATGCGATAGGCGCGCGCCACGGTGTTGAAGTTGACGCGCAAATCCAAGGCCAGGGCGCGGACGGTGGGCAGTTGGTCGCCGGGCCTGATCTGACCGGTAGCCAACTGATGCTGGATTTGCTCCACGATCTGGTTGGTAATGGGTATATCAGAGCGAAGGTCAATTTGGATATTCATAGCCTGAAATGTATCATTGTCTGATTGTATAATTGTATCTTTGTATCATTGTATATTAAATCACTCAGTTGTCAAGAGGTAATTCGGGAATCAAAAAGGGACCGGTTTTTTGCCGATCCCTTTGTTTACAAACTTTTTAGCGCCAGCCCCAATCGCCGCAGGCCTTCGTCGATTCTGGACTCATTATGAACCACGAAATTCAGCCGCAGCCAGTTTTTGCCGTCCGGTTGGTTTTCGCTGAAAAAGCTGCTGCCGGGCATAAAATCGACTCCTTCACGGATGGCGATGGGCAGAAGCTCGTCTGCGCAGGCTGCCTCGGGCAGGCGCAGCCAGATGAACAGGCCACCCTGCGGCGGGTCGAGGCGGATTTCCGATCCGAGATATTTGTGAACAGCCGCCAGCATGGCATCCCGCCGTTTATGGAAGATCTGGCTGGAGCGGCGCAGGTGCGCCTGGTACCGCCCAACCGTGACGTAATCGTGCAACGCGCGCTGGATCAGGCTGGAGGTTGCCAGGTCGTTGACTCGCTTGTATTTGACCAGCCGGTCGTAAATCGGCCCATCTGCAATCAGGAAGCCGACCCGCAGGCCCGGCATCAGCATTTTGGAAAAGGTGCTGACGTGAATCACCTGTCCGCCGGGATCGAGCGCTTTCAGCGCAGGCAGCGCCCGGCCCTCGTAGCGCAGGTCGCCAACGAAATCATCTTCCAGTATGGGAACGTTGTAGCGCTCCGAGAGCACGATCAATTGCTGGCGGCGGGCGCTGCCCAGGCAGGTTCCGGTCGGGTTGTGGAAGTTGGGGATGGTGTAAATCAGCTTCGGGTGGTGCTGTTGGAGCTGCTTTTCGAGCAGGTCAACCTGCATCCCCTGGCCATCCACCGGAACGCTGATGATTTTGAAGTTCAGGGCGCGGAACAGGTCAAGCGCGCCAGAGTAGGTTGGGTTTTCCACCAGGATGGTATCGCCCGGTTCGAGCAGGAGTTGCGAAACCAGCGCCAGGGCTTGCTGCGACCCGGCCGTGATCAGGACATTCTCGGGACTGGTTTGCAATCCCTGGCTGGCGAGGATGTGCGCGATGGTCTCACGCAGCGGAGCGAAGCCGCGCCGGTCGCCATAATCGAGGGCCTCGATTCCGTCCCGGCGCATGACAGCTTGCAGGACTTTGCGGAACTCATCGGCGGGGAACAGGTGCGAATCGCTGATGCCACCCGAAAAGCTGATCGGGTCGGGATGGGCCGTGGCCAGACGCATCTCTTCGACAACGGCGCGCGCGCCCAATCCGCGTTCGGGCAGGTTTTGCTGCCAGAGCGGCCAGGAGATTTCCCCGCCCGGTTTCTGGACTTTTGGCTGCGGTCCCGGCGGCAGGATGTACGTCCCGCTGCCCACCCGCGAGTAGACCAGCCCATCGGTTTCAAGCGCCGCATAGGCGTTCTCGACCGTGATGCGGTTGACTCCCAGGTCGCGGGCCAGTTGGCGGCTGGCGGGCAGGCGCGTTTCCGCGGCCAGGCTGCCGTTCAGGATGCCCTGACGCAGATGGTTTTCAATTTGCTCATAGAGCGGGACGGAGGATTGGCGGTCGATTGGGATGCGCATGGGGTTCTTGTTGAGCGTTGAAGGGTTGACCGAAGGTCGAGTAGGGCGCAGCCCGTATCGAGACCTGGAGAAAATGGTATAGCCAATATATCATTATTATTCGTCTAAAAATAGAGCCAATTTGCGCAAAAATTACCCAATCCATTAAATTGGACTGGTGTTGAATTGGTTTTATTGGCTCTTAACATATACCAATTTTGTCCTAGAATCCTTCCTGATGAACGCTTCCTCGTCCCTGACCCGCGGTTATACGGTTGCCGTTGCCAGCGCCGTGATTCTTTCGACCACGGCCATTTTTATCCGCTACCTGACCCAGACTTTTGCTATCCCGGCCCTGGTGTTGGCGTTCTGGCGCAGTGGATTTGTCGTCCTGACCCTGGTCCTGGCGCTCGGTCTCCTGCGACCGTCTTTGCTGCGGGTGAGTCGCGCTCAATTGCCTTACCTGTTCGCTTATGGCTTGCTGCTGGCAGTTTTCAACTCGCTTTGGACGCTTTCGGTTGTCTTGAATGGGGCCGCGGTTGCAACGGTACTGGTTTATTGTTCGGCTGCATTTACCGCTATTTTGGGCTGGTGGCTGCTCAAGGAGCCTTTGGATGTTGTCAAAGGCTTGGTTATTTTGTTGACCCTGGCCGGTTGTGTCCTGGTCGCCAACGCGCTGGATGTTTCAGCCTGGAATACCAACCTGATGGGCATCCTGACCGGAGTCCTGGCTGGCCTGGGCTACGCGATTTACAGCCTGATGGGTCGCTCCGCCTCGCAGCGCGGATTGAATCCCTGGAGTACCCTGCTTTACACCTTCGGCTTTGCCGCCATCTTCTTATTGCTGTTCAACCTGACCTCCGGCTTGATTCCCGGTACAGCCGCCCAACCTGCCGAATTGCTCTGGCTGGGGGATGCCTGGTTGGGCTGGGGCGTGCTCATCCTGCTGGCTGCCGGGCCGACCGTGGCCGGGTTCGGGCTGTACAACGTCAGCTTGAGCTACCTGCCCTCGAGCGTGGCCAACCTGATCGTGACCCTTGAGCCGACGTTTACCGCGGTCATCGCCTATTTCCTGTTGGGTGAACGCCTGACCCTGGTGCAGTTGGCTGGCAGCTTGCTGATTCTGGGCGGGGTGGTTTTGCTGCGTATTCACGAAGGTCGTTTGCAGGCCAGGGCCTCCCGAACGGCGGCCAGCTTTGCAGTCCTTCCCGCAGAAGCGGATTAACATCAATCAGTCAAATCTACCCTGTCCGCTGGTCTAAAGGCGGCATGGTAGAATAAAATCGCAATTCAATCAGGAGAGAGTTCTATGGAAACAACCAAAGGTACATTTGCTGTCAAAAAAGGCCTCGCCCAGATGCTCAAGGGCGGGGTGATCATGGATGTTGTCACCCCCGAACAGGCCAAGATCGCCGAAGACGCCGGGGCCTGCGCCGTCATGGCCCTCGAGCGCGTTCCCGCCGACATCCGCGCCCAGGGTGGCGTAGCCCGCATGAGCGACCCGGAATTGATCGTCAAGATCAAAGAATCGGTTTCCATCCCGGTCATGGCCAAATGCCGTATCGGTCATTTTGTCGAAGCTCAGATTTTGGAAGCGCTCAAGATTGACTATATCGACGAGTCCGAAGTTCTGACTCCCGCCGACGAGGAACACCACATCCTCAAGCACAATTTCACCGTCCCGTTTGTCTGCGGTTGCCGCAACCTGGGCGAAGCCCTGCGCCGTGTTGGCGAAGGCGCGGCCATGATGCGCACCAAAGGCGAAGCCGGCACCGGCGACGTGGTTGAAGCTGTCCGCCACGCCCGCACCGTGCTGGGCGAAATCCGCCGCATTCAGGGCATGCCCGAAGAAGAACTGATGGCTTACGCCAAGACCATTGGCGCGCCCTATGAACTGATCAAGGAAACTGCCGAATTGGGCCGCCTGCCAGTCGTCAACTTTGCTGCCGGCGGCATTGCCACCCCCGCCGACGCCGCCCTGATGATGCAGTTGGGTGTCGATGGCGTTTTCGTCGGCTCAGGCATCTTCAAGAGCGGCGACCCGGCCAAACGCGCCGCGGCCATCGTCAAAGCCACGACCCACTTCCGCGATGCCGGCATCCTGGCCGAAGTCAGCAAGAACCTCGGCGAGCCGATGGTTGGCCTGAACGTTTCGCAAATGCCCGAAGGCGACAAAATCGCTGGGCGCGGCTGGTAAATTTATTTGTAGGGGCACGGCGGTGGTCGAGTAGGACATCGTCGGTATCGAGACCCGCCGTGCCCCTACTACGGCAAATGATGATGAACATCGGAGTCCTCGCCCTGCAGGGCGATTTTGCTGAACACATCACCACCCTCAGGCGCCTGGGCGCGCAAACGGTCGAAGTGCGCCTGCCAAAACATCTTGATGGGTTGGATGGTTTGATCATTCCCGGCGGCGAATCGACCACCATCGGCAAACTGGCCGTTGCCTACGAACTGATGGAGCCGCTGCGCCAGTTTGGGCGCGAAAAAGCCATTTGGGGTACCTGCGCCGGGGCCATTTTCCTCTCGAAGGATGCCCGCCGCGACCAGCCCCTGCTTGGGTTGATGGACATCACCGTCATCCGCAACGCTTTCGGTGCGCAGGTTGATTCCTTCGAGGCCGATTTGCATATCGACGCCCTCAAACAGGCCACTCGCAGCGAAGCACCCTATCACGCCGTTTTTATCCGCGCCCCAATCATCGAAAGCGTCAGCGGACAGGCCGAAATCCTTTCCGCGTTGCCCGATGGGCGTATCGTCGCTGCCCAACAAGGCAAACTGCTTGCCACGTCCTTCCACCCCGAACTGACCGCCGACACGCGCTTTCACGAATACTTCCTGTCCCTGGCCCGCTAACCCATACCCATGACCCCTCGTCCGCTTGACCTGCTCGACCTGCCCACGCTTTATCGCTATCGCAGCGAAGCGGTCAGCCTGGATTCATCCCGGCTGCTGACGAGGGGCAATCCGTTAAGCGCCGCCGGGCTGGTGGCCTATTTCAACCCGGCCCGCCACATTTACTCGGCGGTCAATCCGGTGGATGGAAAGGCCCTGCTCGGAGGCGTGATTCACAGCGAGGGCGATTCCTTTGCCCGGCTGCTCTACCTGGCCCCCGGCGGGGAACTGACTCACCCCGGCCTGCCGCCGTTGATTGAGCATTTGGCCGCCGAAGCTGGCACTTGGGGCGCGTTCCACACCCTGGCCGAAGTTGAAGAAGATTCGGATGCCTTTCCGGCTTTGCGCGCGGCGGGTTTTTCGGTCTACGCCTGGCAGCGCATCTGGGACGTCAGCCACATCAGCGCCCCGGCTTCGTCCAGCCGCTGGCAGAAAGCTCAATCGGTTAACCTGCCCGCCATCCAGAGTTTGTTCCATCAAATCGTCCCGCCCCTGCTCCAACCGGTCGAACCGACCCCCAAACGCGCCAGCGGACTGGTTTGCAACGAAGGCGCGCGCTGTTATGTCAGCCTGTCGCAAGGTGTGGCCGGGGCGTTGGCCAGCCCGCTCATCCATCCCGAAGCGACTGGTGTGCCGGAAAAACTCAGGGCGCTGGTGGCCGAAATCCCCAACCGGCGTGGGCGGCCTGTCTACCTGTGTGTGCGCTCCTACCAGGCCTGGCTTGAGCCGGTGCTCGAAGATTTGGGGGCATTGTCCGGGCCGCGCCAGGCGGTGATGGTCAAGCACCTGGCGCGCATGGTCAAGGAAGAGCAACTCATGCGGGCAACCCAGCCAGCCAGCGCCGTGCCAGCCTCGCATATCCGTCACGCCCAGATCAAGGGCAAAGAACAAAATTAAGTTGTGCAAAACTCAGGGGGTTGGCATTTCTTTGATTTTGCTTTCCCATAAAATCGCGCGGTTGCGACCGGCATTTTTTGCTTCATATAAAGCATGATCAGCCCGCTGAAACATGGCTTCGAGTGAGTCTCCAGCGGTGTTACTCGATGTTACCCCCAGACTGCAAGTGATATTAACCAGTTTTTCTTTCCCTTTGATGGGTGTTTCGGAAATTAGTTTGCCCAGCCGTTCCGCAAACAGGAAGGCCTGGGTGCCCTTCGTTTCTGGCAGCAGGAAGATGAATTCTTCGCCGCCCCAACGCGCAAACAGGTCCTGGTCGCGTTTGGCTTGCGCGCATAACTTTGCAAATTCTGCCAGGACGAGATCCCCGGTTTGATGGCCTTGGGTATCGTTAACATGCTTGAAATAATCGATATCGAGCAGGACGAGCGCCAGCGAATGATTGAAGCGAACGCTGCGCATCCATTCTGCCCGGGCCAACGCTTCAAAGTGGCGGCGGTTATAGGCGTGGGTCAGCATGTCGCGGGTGGCAAGCTCATTTAGTTCCAGTTGCAGCAGTTTGAGTTGGGTAATATCCCGCCAGACGACCAATCGCCCCAGGGCTTGTTGGCGGGCATCCACAACCGGTGAAATGCGAAGATCGAGGTAACGTATCGGGTTTTCAAGCGCAATTTCTGCGCTTAAACTGTCTTTATCGCGGAACTGTTTGATGATTTCAGGTAAGGTTTCTTCAATTTTCTCGAGCGGATCGCCGATTTGCGTCTGTGGAAGCAGTTCCTGGGCGACCGGGTTCATGTCGACCAACCGGTTGCGCGAATCGAGAACGATAATCCCGTCACTCATGCTATCGACCAGCATACTGCGCGCTATCGGCACAACATCCAGCAAACGGTAGCGAAAGAGTGCGTGGGCAAAGAACAGTCCGGTCAGGGTGAATGAAAAAGGTGTGTTGTCTGCCCCGGGCAGCGGGTTTTGGCCGAGGAGAAAAATAATGCTGTTGAGCCAGGTAAAACCGAGGCCGAGCAGGATCATGCCAAATTGTTTGCGGTACAGCCCTGTCGCGCGGAAAAAACTGCGCAGGAACAGCAGAAAGGCCATCAAAATAAGGGCGTAAGAATAAACCACGTTACCCCAGAAAACCGCGCCGCCGCTCAAAATCATCCCGGCATTCATCTCGCGCTGGCCGCCGAAGAACAGGTTGTGCCAGGGATCGCTCCAAAGCGCGAACGTAACCAGCACGGGTTCTACGCACAGGACTGCAATGACAGCCGGTTTTAACCAGTTTTCAGCGCTGTTGAGTTGCAATGCGAAAATGAGCAGGCTGGTTGGCACGATGACTGCGCCCACATAGGTGATATCCAACCAGAAATAAGGGGTTGGCCCCGGCAGATTGGCCCAAAAAATGGCGTAGGTAATATCCCACCAACTGAGCGCCAACAACAAGACCACCAGGGATGCAGCTCCTTTGGCCGGACGCCGTAATTGCCAGGTTAGCAGGCTGACAATCAGGCAAATAAGTCCTGCCGCAAAAAGCAGCCCGCTGTAAACATAATTGGGTGGGGTCATGATACGGTTTTATCCTGTAACGGATCCGTTTATAAGAATTATAAGCAAGAAAAGCGACTTTTTACTTGTAATATCAAAGCAAAACGGCCTCACCGCAAGGGGATGAGGCCGTTTTGCTGTTGAATGAGGCGGGTTACCTGATGAATTTCCAGGCGGCGGGCAGGGCGATGGCTGCCAGGGCCAGCTTAAGGATGTCGCCGGGCAGGAAGGGCAGGATGCCTTTGGCGATGGCCGCTTCAGCGCCGACGAAAAAGGCCAGCCAGGTTGCGCCCAGGGCGTAGATGATGATTGTCCCGGCCAGGAAAGGCAGCAGCGAGGTGCGGATCGAGCGTTCCAGGCCGCGTTCGGCCAGCAGACCGGTCACATAGGCTGCGGCGATGAAGCCGAACAAATAGCCGCCGGTGGGGCCGAAGGCGTAGGCCAGCCCGGAGGCTGCGCCGGCGAAAACCGGCAGGCCCAACGCGCCGATCAGGGTGTAGAGCGAGAGCGAGGCCAATCCGCGGCGCGAGCCGAGGGCCGCCCCAACCAGCAGGACGGCGAACGTCTGCCCGGTCAGCGGGACCGGGGTAAAGGGCAGCGGAATCCGCACCTGGGCCAGCAGGGCGACCAGCAGCGCGCCAGCGGAAACCAGCAACAGGTTGCGCAATTTCTGGTCAACGGCGGGCAGGATGCGGGTGGTCAGGGTCGGGGCGAGGGTGGTCATGGTTTGAGTCAACTCCTTTTATGTTCGAATCTAAATGGTTTACATCCTTAACCCGACTGTATTGTCAGGGTTACTAGGGCATGCCCAGCAAAACTACTCGTCATGCAGACGGCAATCTTGCAGATGACATGAGGAAACATTCCACTGGCTATACGTGTAAACAAGTTGATTGTTTACGTAAAATTGCAGCTGGGTTTGGGCTGGATCAAGAGACAAACGAACCTTTCCCAGGTCTTTGGTTGCATAGCGCAGGGGCAACAACATACAAAATTGATTTTGGTAAGTGCAAGCAAACAACAGGTAGCGAAAATCCGCGTTGTCTTTGAGCGCGTAGGCTGTAAAAAATTCCCCGTTATAGCGTTCGTGAGATGAGATCGGCGCTGATGCGATGGAGTTTTTGGATGTTGCTTCAGCAAGCAAGGAATATTCCTGACCCTGATTAAAGTAATCGTAGAGCAATTGCCCGTCAAACAATATCCACAGTTTGCCTGTATCTGTGGCGGAAACAACATCGCCAAAAACATCACGGTGGGTTGCGTGAGTAAAAGGCAAAAGCTCACAATCCACCTTTGTTTCCCGATCACAAGTTGCCATTCGATAATATTTCGTATCTTCAATGGCGTAAGAATACAAATCATAGAAGTCTTCCCCCACTCTGTCTGTGCCTTCTTGATGATACTCGCGCGTTGTCTGCCCATACGTAAAGACCCACCATCCGCGAATAAACACATGGAGTTCATTATTTTCGTCATCCACCACCAGTTGTGTCGGCCAGATTGATGCTCCGCTCACATTAAAAGTAGGGGACACTGTGTTGCAATATACAGATTCCCCATAGCATTTAACAAGATAGTGCATTATTTTCGCGTCGGCAAAGTTGTCATAAGCGATCAGGTGATATGTGTAATTGCCCAATTTTGCAGTATTTTGGATTGTTGGATTTAAAAGCGCTAAAAAACTGCTCAAACAAAACGATGCCAGGAACAAAATGAACAATGGGATGCGATAGAGATAGCGAATGTGCGCAAAGACCTGGGCAGGAATGTACAAGATTGTGCCCAAAAGTAGCACAACTCCCCAAACACAAGAAATAGTGGAGCGGGTAGGGAAATATAGATACCAGGAAATTAAGAACCACAGAAAATACAAAAAGGCCAGCACGGGAAGCCCAACCACAAAAATATTGCTTATACGACCGAAAATAAGGCTTTTATCGCTCATACATTGATTCCTGCACTTTTTGGCATCGCAATCATCTATCAAACAACAGGGCATCAAAATCTTTCGATTCTGATGCCCTATTTTCTTGTTTACTTGTGTACCAAATTACTACTTCCCAAATTTGGCCTTGAGCAGGTCTTCCAGGGTCGGCTGGCCGATTTCCTGCAATTCATAGCGCACGCGCTGGTAGGGCTTGTTGATTTTGATGACGCGGGTCAGGTCAATCGGCGTGCCGATGATGACCATGTCGACATTGGCGGCTTCGATGGTGGCTTCGAGATCGCGCATCTGGGCATCGCCGTAGCCCATGGCCGGCAGGATCGGGCCGGTCTTGGGATATTTCTGGTAGGTGGCGGCGATGGATTTGACCGCGAACGGGCGCGGGTCGACGATTTCAGCCGCGCCGAAGCGGCGGGCGGCCACATAACCGGCGCCGTAGGCCATTTCGCCGTGGGTCAGGGTCGGGCCGTCTTCGACCACCAAAACGCGCTTGCCGCGGATCGCTTCGGGATGATCGACAAACAGCGGCGAGGCGCCTTCGATCATGATGGCGGTCGGGTTCATCTTGCGCAGGGATTCGCGCACGGCGATGACTTTATCGGCATCGGCGGTATCGACTTTGTTGATGACGAACACATCCGCGGCGCGGACGTTGGTTTCGCCGGGGTGGTAGGAGGCTTCGTGGCCGGGGCGGTGCGGATCGGCCACCACAATTTGCAGGTCCGATTTGTAGAAGGGGAAGTCATTGTTGCCGCCGTCCCACAGGATGATGTCGACTTCTTTTTCGGCAGCACGCAGGATTTTCTCGTAATCGACGCCGGCATAGACAATCACGCCGTTGTCGATGTGCGGTTCGTACTCTTCGCGTTCTTCGATGGTGCATTCGTACTCATCCAGGTCGCCATAATCGGCAAAGCGCTGCACTTCCTGGGCAACCAGGTTGCCGTAGGGCATCGGGTGGCGGATGGCGGCCACTTTGTAGCCCATTTCGCGCAGGATGAGCGAAACGCGGCGGGTGGTCTGGCTTTTGCCCGAACCGGTGCGCACGGCACACACACTGACGACCGGTTTGGTCGACTTAACCTGGGTGTAGTTGGTGCCCATCAGGCGGAAATCGGCGCCGAGGGCGTTGACAATCGAGGCCTTGTGCATCACATATTCGTGCGGCACATCGCTGTACGCGAAAACAACCTGTTCGACATTGTGCTTCTTGATCAAGTCGGCCAGTTCTTCTTCGGCGTGGATCGGGATGCCAGCCGGGTACAGGTCTCCAGCCAGTTCTTTCGGGTAAACGCGGCCTTCGATATCGGGGATCTGGGTTGCGGTAAAGGCAACCACTTCATAATCCTTGTTTCCGCGGAAGAAGGTATTGAAATTGTGGAAGTCGCGTCCGGCGGCTCCCATGATTAAAACTTTGATTGGGGACATGCAGGTTTCTCCTTCAGAAAAGATGAATTTTTAGCGAACGGCTTGCAATCTGACAGGAAACAACAGACTCAAAATCGTTGGATTTTGGCCTCCGTAAAAGAATCTCTTGCGCTTGATGAGAGATTTGTTTAACCTGTGTTTTGTCAAACTTCGCTGTTTTTCGTCCCCGGACGTTCCGGGTCCGTCACATCACTTCTGGGGCTGTGATGCCCATAAGCGCCATCTATTAGGCTGAACTGCACGCTAAATTATAGCATTGCAGAAAAAACCTAAAGTCACGTTTTTTGGGTAACATTTTTCCCTGAGTGCGAAGGGTCAGCGAACCAGCAGATAGGTGACAGTCAGGCGATATGGGCCGGGCGGCAGGTGTTTTGGTTCACAGAGCAGGCGCAGTTGTTCGCCGATTACCGGCTGGATGGTGTAACCATTGATATAGGAGGTCACATCAGTCTCAAAACTGTCTTGTTCGTAATCGAACTCGCCGCCGCTGAACTTGTGCATAAAGCGCAGGTTTAGCTGGGCCTCGGCGGTATTGATGGGTGTGGTTTCATAGTTATCGACAAAGACATGCACCCAAACGCAAATTTCCTTCCAACCCTTAACCGGGATGGTTTGGTCAAACAAAACCTGATAACCCGGCCCAAACGGCTCGCTGGCGCTCGCCAACGTCTGGTTGGTAATTAACTCAACGTAACTGGTTTTGGGGCAAAGAAAACACATGGCGCACTCCTTTCGCTTGCAAATCTCAAGCAACACTTTCATTATCCGCCTATTACCCCTTAAAAACAACCGGCAGCGGAACTACTACCCCCCTGCAAGCGTTTATAATAAATAAACGAGGAGAGAAACAATGAGCGCTTTATTCTTTGAAGATTTCCAGCCTGGCATGAAAGTAAAATCTGCCGGGCGCACCGTTACCGAACATGAAGTTTCGGCCTTTGCCGGGCTTTCCGGCGATTTCAACCAGATTCATACCGATGCCGAATTTGCCAAAGCTACGCCCTTTGGCCAGCGCATTGCGCACGGCCTGCTCGGCCTGTCAATCGCCTCCGGGTTGGCCGTCCAGACCGGTATTTTGGGCGCCAATGTCATCGCCTTCCGCGAAGTCGGCGAGTGGAAATTCGTAAACCCCGTTTTTATCGGCGATACGATCCATGTCGAGATGGAAGTTGCCGAAACCAAAGCCTTCCCGCGCCTGGGCGGCGGGCTGGTGACCATCCTGGCCCATGTTGTTAACCAGGCCGGCGAAACCGCCATGAAAGGTTCATGGACGGTGCTGGTCAAGTTTAAGTAAGATTTTTGTGCAGACTGGAACGCCATGACTGACCCTGAAGAGAAATCACCCCCTGAGTTTGATCCCAATCGATTCGCGGCCACCCGACGCGTGAATCCCGATGAAGCCGGTTTTATCGCCCCGCTGGAAGAATCAGGCACCATCCTGCCCGAGGGCGGACGCTCCGCGCGCAGTTCCCCGCCGCCGCTTTTCCCTGAGCCGGGCGAAATGCCCCTGCCCGAGCGCGTCAGCGAGATTGATCTGAACGCCACCCGTGTCACGCCCGCGGCCTGGCAGCCAACCGTGCAGCAGCGCCCCACACGCCTGGGGCCTCCACCGGCGCAACCGCCGACGATTGCCAATACCGGCTCTTTCGATTTCAAGCGCAGCCTGGGATGCCTGACGCGCATGTTTGTTATCTCGATGTTTGTCGGGGCCATTCTGGCCTTGCTGGCTGCGGTAGTCGGGGTGCTGGCCTACGCCTCCATCGCCTCGACCCTGCCGCCCGTGGATGACTTGCGCGGCCGCGCCTCGCAGTTCGAAACCACCCGCATCCTCGACCGGAACGGTGTTCCACTCTATGAATTGCTCGACCCGAATGCCGGCCGCCGTACCTACATCCCCTTGGAACAAATTTCCCCTTATGTCCTGGCGGCAACGATTGCCACCGAAGACAAGGAATTCTACAACCATCCCGGCTTCGACCTGGTGGCAATCATCCGCGCTGTGTGGCAAAACCTGACCTCTGGCGAGATCGAATCGGGCGCATCGACCATCACCCAGCAGTTGGCGCGCACCCTGTTGCTCGGGCCGGAAGAGCGTTTTGAGCAGTCTTACAGCCGCAAAATTCGCGAGGTAATTCTGGCTGCGGAAATCAATCGGCGCTATTCCAAGAATGAAATCCTTGAACTGTACCTGAACGAGAACAACTATGGGAACCTGGCCTACGGTATCGAAGCGGCTGCTGAAACCTATTTCAATACAACCGCCGATAAATTGACCATGGCGCAGGCCACTTTCCTGGCCGGCCTGCCGCAATCGCCCTCGGTTTACGATATACATACCAACCGCGAAGCGACCCTGAAGCGCCACCAGGATGTGCTTGTGCTGATGTATACCCTCAGCCAGGAAAAAAAATGCATTACCGTCAGTAACAGCCCCGACCCGGTTTGCCTGGGGGTTCAGGATGCGTTGGCTGCTTCGCAGGAAATCGAAGCCTACAATTTCCCGCGTCCCGATGTCACCATGCGCCACCCGCACTGGGTGCAGTTCGTCCGCGAGCAGTTGGAAGCCCAATTCGGCGCGCAGGTTCTTTATCGGGAAGGTTTCACCGTTTATACCAGCCTCGACGCGCAATTGCAGGATACCGCCCAGCGCATCGTTGCCGAGCAGGTGGCCGCCCTGGTGGATAAGAATGCCAGCAACGGCGCCCTGGTCGCCATTCGCCCCTCGACGGGCGAAATCCTGGCGATGGTCGGTTCAGCGGATTATTTCAACGAAGCCATTGACGGCCAGGTTAACATGGCGACCACCCAAACCCGTCAGCCCGGCTCGTCGATCAAGCCTTTTACCTACCTGGCAGCTTTTGAAAAGGGTTGGACGCCCTCGACCCTGATCTGGGACGTGCCCTCCTATTTCACCCCTTCCGGTTTGCCCGATGATCCGGGCGAGTTGTACAGCCCTGTCAACTATGATGGCAAATTCCACGGGCCGGTTACGGTGCGGGCGGCGCTGGCCAATTCCTACAACATCCCGGCGGTCAAAGCCCTGGCTTTTGTCGGTGTTTATGACGACCCGGCTACGGATTATGCTGACGGCCTGGTTGGGATGGCCCAGCGCCTGGGCATCACCAGCCTGACCCGCAAGGATTACGGCCTTGCCCTGACCCTGGGCGGCGGCGAGGTTTCGGTGCTGGAAATGACCGGTGCTTTTGCGGTCATCGCCAATAACGGCAAGCGCATCCCGCCGGTGGCGATTCTTAAAATTACCGATTTCCAGGGCAATGTGGTTTATGAATACCAGCCGCCCGCTGGCCAGCAAGCCATTCGCCCCGAACACGCCTATTTGATGGCCTCGATTTTGTCGGATAACGAGGCGCGCGCCCCGATGTTTGGCCGCAACTCGATGCTCAGCCTGCCATTCCCGGCGGCGGCCAAGACCGGCACGACCAATGACTTCCGCGACAACTGGACGATGGGTTTTACGCCCGATTTGGCGGTTGGGGTTTGGGTGGGCAACGCCGATTACACCCCGATGCAGAATACCACCGGTTTGAGCGGCGCAGCCCCGATCTGGTCACAATTCATGCAGGCGGCTGTCCCCCAATTGACCGGCAGCAACCCGGCTCCGTTTGTGCGCCCGGCCGGCATCATGGACAAGGTCATCTGCGCCATTTCCGGCACCGAGCCGTCCAAATATTGTCCGCAGCAGCAGGCTGAAATCTTTGCCGTTGACCAGCCGCCGCTGCCCTCCAAGGATGACCTGTGGAAGGAAGAAATCATTGACACCTGGACCGGCCAGCGCGCAAATTCAGCCTGTGACCAGTTTGTCGACGAGCGCCTGGTCTTGAATGTGACTGATGCGTTTGCCCGGCGCTGGTTGCGCCGCGAGGCCCAGGGCCAGGGCTGGGCCGAAAGCATCGGCTTTGAATCCCCTCTCTTCTTTGTGCCCGACAGCGAGTGCAAGGATGGCAGCCCGCGCCCGACCTTATCGTTCTCCGGGCTGCGTGATGGGGATGTCATCACTGAAGGCGATCTGGACATCAAAGTGGTTGCCTCGGGCGATGGATTCCGCCTCTTGCGCATCGAATTCGGCTACGGGGATGACCCCCAGGATTGGGAAGTGATTTTCGAAGGTAATAACGAAATCCGCCAGCCGGAGGTGGTCTACCGCTGGAAGGTGGACAAACTGACCGAAGACCGGGTCACTCTTCGCCTGCGCATGGAGAACAACGAGGACGGTTACGCTGAACGAATTGTGCACCTGAAAATCGACATTCCCGAACCGACCGCCACCCCGGAACCGACCTTTACCTCTACGCCTGTGCCGAGCGACACCCCTGTCCCAACGGAAACGCCTCTGCCTAGCGATACTCCTGTGCCCAGTGAAACCCCAACGCCATAGGTGTTGAAAGATGAGTGAAGCGATGATTTTGGCCACAACCCTTGAAGAATTACGCCAGGCGCGCTCCCTGTTGGATGCGCCGTTTGGCTTGGTACCGACCATGGGCTACTTGCACCGTGGGCATATTTCCCTGGTCGAGCGCGCCCGCACCGAATGCGTCAGTGTGGGAGTCAGCATTTTTGTCAACCCGACCCAGTTTGCCCCGACCGAAGACCTGGACAAATACCCGCGCAACCTCGATGCGGATTTGAAACTGCTCGAAGCCGCTGGCGCAGACCTGGTCTGGCTGCCGACTCCCGACATCGTCTACCCGCCCGGATTTCAGAGCTGGGTGACGGTCGAAGGGCTGACCTCGCCGCTGGAGGGGGCCATGCGCCCCGGCCATTTCCGCGGTGTCACCACCGTGGTAGCCAAACTGTTCAACGCCTTCCAGCCGCAAAAGGCCTATTTTGGCCAAAAAGATGCCCAACAGGCGGCGGTCATCCGCCGCATGACCCGCGACCTGGATTTTCCGATTGAAATCGTTGTTTGTCCGACCATGCGTGAAGCGGATGGCCTGGCCATGTCGAGCCGCAATACATACCTGAATCCTGAAGAGCGCCAGGCGGCAACAGTTCTATTCCGCGCCCTGAGCGCCGCCAAAGCTGCGCACGAGGCCGGCGAGCGGAATGCCGACCAATTGCGCGCACTGATGTCTGACACGATCAATGCCGAACCGCTGGCCAAGCTGCAATATGTTTCCTGCGCAGACTACGATACGCTGGAAGAGTTGCAAACGGTTCATGGCAAAGCGCTGCTTTCGATGGCGGTTTATCTCGGCAAAACGCGCCTGATTGATAATTTTGTGATTGGCGGGTAAGTTTTTCGGCGTAATAAAAAGTGGAAAGTAGCAAGCCTACTTTCCACTTTTTGCTTTTTACAGCGCAATTACCACCGGCTGCCTGAGCAGCGCCCCCTGCATTGACCATGGCCCGGTCCAGGTGATGCTGACCGGCAGGACTTTGCCGCGCAGGTTTTCTTCGCTTTCGACAAAGACCAGCTTGTTGGTCGGGGTGCGGCCCTTCCAGCGGCCCTTGACCTTTTCCTCGAACAGCACCTCGACAGTTTCACCCAGGTATTTTGCGTTGATTTCGCCAACAACCTGCTCCTGAAGTTCTTCCAGCAGGCGGAAGCGGCGCATTTTCTCCTCGGCGGGCACATCGTCGGCCATGCGCCGCGACGAAACAGTGCCCTCACGCGGTGAGTAGCGCGCCAGGTGGGCGACATCCAGGCGCAGGTCGGCCAGGGTCTTGTAGGTTTGCATGAACTGTTCCTCGGTCTCGCCCGGGAAGCCGACGATAATATCGGTTGCAATCGAGCAGCCGGGAACCTTCTCGCGGATTTTTTCAACCAGACGGTAGTAATCGGCCTGGGTGTAGCCGCGTTTCATGTTTTCCAAAACATTATCGTCGCCGGCCTGGATCGGCACTTCGAAGTGCGGCATGGCCTTGGGCAGTTCGGCGACCGCATCCATGATATCTTCGCCAAAATAGTTGGGATGCGAGGTCAGGAAGCGGATGCGCTCGATGCCTTCGACCTCATTGATGATGCGCAGCAGCCCGGCCAGGTTAGGGCCGTCGGGAATATCCTTGCCGTAACGGTCGACAATCTGCCCCAGCAGGGTGATTTCCTTGACGCCTTGCTCGGCCAATGAGCGGACTTCCGCCACAATATCGCCGACCGGGCGCGAACGTTCGATGCCGCGCCGGTAGGGGATGATGCAGTAGGTGCAGGCGTGCGAACAGCCGTAAACGACCGGTACATGCGCTGACACCAGCAGTCCGCGCTCGTGGACGGGCAGGATCAGCTCATCATCCATGGCCAGGAAGCGCCGGGTGGTTTCGGCATCTTCCATCGAGCGGACTTCGCCCTGGGTCAGGTACGAAATCAGCGGGCCGGGGTCGGATGGTGGTGAGAAAACATCCACAAATGGCAGTTTGGCCTTGAGCTTTTCGGCACCGCGCACGCCGACCATGCAGCCCATCAGGTTGATGACCAGGTTTGGATTTTTCTTCTTGAGCGGGCGCAGCGAGGTCAGGCGTCCATAGGCCTTGTCTTCGGCAGACTGGCGCACCACGCAGGTATTTAAGACGATAACATCGGCTTCTTCGACAGCCTGGGTATTGCTGTAGCCCAGGTGTTCCAGCGCTGACCCCACCCGCTGCGAGTCGGCGACATTCATCTGACAGCCTTCTGTCCAAATATGATATTTCATAAGCGTTCCTCAGTTCCAAACGGTAAGGCGTGAATTATACCCGTCCCGGCCATTTTATACAAAGTTTGTCTGCTTCGGGAGAATAAAAAACACCCCTCCAACGGCGTTTTGGAGGGGTGCCAGGTATTGCGAGCCTATTATTTCTCGGGCTTCGATTCTGTTTCCGGCTTGGCCGCAGCATTGGCCGCCTTGGCTTTGCCCTTGAAGAGCAGCCGCCACAGCCAGCGCACAATTCGCCACAGCACGAACAGGACAGTCCCGATACTCAGGATGATCAGGATGGCCGCCGGCAGGAAGACGATCACCAGCCAGACGATGAATTCAAAGAACCCTTTCAGGAAATTCACCAGCGCCTGCACCGCATCGCGCACAACGCCTTCCGGTTTCCAGCCGCCGATTTCAATTGGTTTGACGGTTTCTTCGGCGATCAGGCGAATGTTGATGGCAGACAGCGCAGCCGATTGCTCGTAATACTGCATCTGGCCTTTGATCAGTTCGATCTGTTCGCGGATTTCGGTCAACTGGTTGAAAACCAGCATGACATCTTCGGTTTTCTCCGCCTGTTCCAGGATATTGTTCAACTGGCGTTCGGTATTCTCGAGATTCTTGAGCCGCGAGGCCAGGTCGGTGTATTCCTGGGTTACATCCTGACCAGAGCGGGTTTCCGACTTCAATTCAACGATGCCTTCCTTGATTTCGGCCAGGGCCTCTTTCAGGTTTTCGGCTGGCACACGAACGGTCAGCGACCCTTCCGGGGCGGTGTTTCCATCGGATAGGTAGGTTTCGAACAGGTTCGATGAAACCACGAATCCGCCCATGCGTTCGGCCATGGCTGAAATGGCTTGCATTTTGGTTTCAGGGTCGACAACCACAATGCTCAAATCGGCGTTTTCAATCACCATCCGCTTCTGGGCCGGGACCGAACTGATATTGGCATCGTAGGCGGCTTGTTCCTCGTAAGCGGCTTCCCCTTCGTAAGCGGCAGCCGGCTCATCGAAAGAGACCCCGCCTGAACCGGCCATCGGCGCATAACTCTCGCTTACGGCGTTCGGTGTGATACCACAGCCTGCTAACAGGAGTGAAACCAGCAGTAATCCGAAAAATACCTTTTTCATATTCTCCTCCTTTGGAGAAATTGGGGATTGATTTCTTCCCAATGGACGCCCCGGGTCCGACTTTGGTTCCAGATTAATGAAGAAACCCTAAAGGCGCCGCCTTTAGGGTTTTTGCGTTTGTGTTACCAGCCCTCGGCCAGCCGGGCTGCATGTTTTTCGGGCAAACCTGCCTGGCGGATCCGTTTTTGCACGGAGGGGATGTCGTAGGCCACTCGCCGCGCTTCCCAGGAGCCGGCCTCGGGGTCAAAAATGGCGTAGGCGGCGCGCGGGTCGCGGTCGCGCGGCTGGCCGACCGAGCCGGGGTTCAGGATGGCGCGCGGAATCAGTGAAAGGCTCTCGCCGACTTTCGGAATCTCGAGCGAAACCCGATCCTTGTTCAAATCCAGTTGGAACATGCACTGGATGTGGGAATGGCCGACGAAGCAGTAGGTTGTGGTGAAACTTTGGAAATTCAGACGCGCTACCAGCGTGTTCAGGATGTATTCCCAAACCGGGTCGCGCGGGCTGCCGTGGGCCATGGTCACATCCCCTGAAACGATGGCATTCTGGGGCAGGTTTTCCAGGTAACCTTTGTTGCCGTCTGAGAGCTGCTTTTTCTGCCAGAGCAGGGAGCGGCGCGCTTCGGTATTGAAAACCGCATCATCCATCTGACCCAGCACAGCCACATCGTGGTTGCCCAGCACGCAGGTCAGGTTGGGGATGGTTCGGACGAGTTCAACCGTATCGTTCGGGTCAGGCCCGTAGCCGACAATATCGCCCAGGCACCAGGTTGCATCCACTTGTCCCGCATCAGCCAGTACGGCTTCAAGTGCTGTAATGTTTGCATGAAGGTCAGAAATTACCAGGATACGCATGAAAACTACTCCAAAATCTCAGCCACGCGGGTCAGGATATGGTCAGCAACTTCGCTTTTACTCAAAAGGGGCAATTCTTCGCGCCGCCCATCAGCATATAGCAGGGTAACTCGGTTTGTCTCCACCGCAAACCCGGCGTCACCGGCTGAAATATCGTTTGCGGCGATAAAATCCAATTTTTTGGAGGCCAGTTTGGCTTGTGCGTTCTCAAGCAGGTCGCGGCTTTCTGCTGCGAATCCTACCACAACTTTCAGCCGCGGCGCATGACCCCTTTGGCTGGCTACCGTTGCCAGGATGTCTGGCGCGGCCTCCAACTCGATCTGCGGAATGCCGTCCCGCTTCTTGAGCTTGTTCCCGGCAACGTTTTTGACCCGGAAATCGGCCACAGCGGCGGCCATCACCAGTCCGTCGGCATCCTGAACCGCGTTCAGGACGGCCTCCAGCATTTGCTGGACGGTTTCCACCCGCACCGTCTCTGCGCCGACTGGGGCCGCCAGGGCGGTTGGGTGGCTGATCAGGGTCACTTCTGCGCCCATCTCCAGCGCCGATTGGGCCAGGGCATACCCCTGTTTGCCGCTTGAGCGGTTACTGATGACCCTTACCGGGTCGATTGGCTCCTGCGAGCCTCCGGCAGTGATGACCAGGCGCTTGTCGCGCAGCGGCCCCAGCTTTCGTCCAAGCGTGATGCGGGCCATGCCCAGGATTTCGAGCGGCTCCGACATGCGTCCCACCCCAACCAGGCCGGAGGCCAGGTGGCCGGGAGCCGGCCCGACGAAGGTCACACCGCGTTCGCTCAAGATGCGCACGTTTTCCTGGGTGGCCGGATGGGCGAACATGCCGCCATCCATGGCCGGCGCAATCAGAATCGGGCATTCAGCCGCCAGGGCGGTGACGGTCAGCAGGTTATCGGCCTGTCCGTGGGCCAATTTTGCCAGCGTGTTGGCCGTGCAAGGGGCGATGACCAAAAGATCGGCGGCGTGTCCCAGTCCGACGTGCAGGACATGCGCCTCGCCCCCCCATAGTTCAGCGTCCGTGAATGCCTTGCGGCCAGTCACCGATTGGAAAGTCAGCGGTGTGATGAATTTTTCGGCGCCGGGGCTGAAAACGGTCTCGACTTGTGCTCCCGCCTGGGTCAATTTGGACGCGAGGTCGGCCGCTTTGTAGGCTGCAATCGAACCGGTCACGCCCAGAATGATGCGTTTTCCAGAAAAGATGGACATAATGGCGCAATTATACCCCGCCCAGGGCGCGCGGGAGTTGTGCATACGTTACAATTGAGATAACTCCGGAATTTTCTAGAAGGAAAAACCATGCCCGCATCTGATGTGTTCATTGTTTCGGCAGTGCGAACTGCCATCGCAATTGGCAAGCCGAACGGCGCTTTGTTCTCTTACCAGCCGGTTGAGCTGGCAGCCGCGGTGATGCGGGAGGCTGTCGAACGCGCCGCTGTGGATGCCGGGCGAATCGAGGATGTTCTCTGGGGGCTTGCCACGCCGCTGGGCGACCAGGGCGGCAACCTGGCGCGTCTGGCCGCCCTGAAAGCGGGTTTTCCTGTCAGCGTTGGCGGCGTTTCAATCAACCGCATGTGCGGTTCGGGCCAGCAGGCCATTCATTTCGCAGCCCAGGCCATCCTGGCCGGCGACGCCGAGATTTTGCTGGCCGGCGGCAGCGAGATGATGTCGCACCAGCCTCTCGGTGCAGATTATCCGGTTCCCTGGCCGGAGGTTGGCCATGCCCTTTTGCACCAGGGTGAGAGCGCCGAGCGGATTGCGGAAACCTGGGGACTGACTCGCGACGAACTGGACGATTTCGCCGCCCAAAGCCATCAGCGCGCCTCGGCGGCCATTGCCGCCGGCCGCCTGAACGAGCAGATTTTGTCCCTGCCCCTGCCGGATGGAAGCCTGTTTTCAACCGATCAGGGCGTGCGCCGTAATTTCGACCGCGAGAAGATGGCTCGTCTCAAGCCGGTTTTTCGCGAGACCGGGGTCATCACTGCCGGGAATTCTTCACAAATCAGCGACGGCGCGGCGGCCCTGGTGCTGGCTTCGGAAAAGGCGGTCGGGCGGCTGAATCTTAGTCCGCTGGCGCGCATCGATACGCGAGTGGTGACCGGTTCAGACCCGACCCTGATGCTGACCGGCCCGATCCCTGCCACGCGGATGGCGTTGCAGCGCGCTGGCCTTTCCTTGGATGAAATCGATGTGTTTGAGATTAACGAGGCTTTTGCCTCGGTGGTGCTGGCCTGGGCGCGCGAGATTCACCCGGAGATGAGCCGGGTCAACCCGAACGGCGGGGCAATCGCCCACGGGCATCCGCTGGGCGCGAGCGGGGCCATTTTGATGACCAAACTGGTTTATGAACTGGAACGCCGCAAGGCGCGCTATGGCTTGCAAACCATGTGCATTGGCCATGGCCAGGCGACGGCGACCATTATCGAGCGCGTATGAGTGAGCACCTGGTCTATATTGCCCTGGGCAGCAACCTTGGCGACCGGCTGTCCAATTTGCAGGCTGTGCTGCAACGGTTGGCGCAGCAGGTTGTCATTGAAAGACAATCGAGCGTGTATGAAACCGAGCCGTGGGGTTATGCCGACCAGCCCGCCTTCCTGAACATGGTGGTTGCGGCCAAAACCAGCCTGGAGCCGGATGCGCTGCTGGTTTTTCTCAAAAATATCGAGAGGGAGATGGGACGCGAGACAACCTTTCGTAACGGGCCGCGCCTGATCGACCTCGACATCCTGTTTTACGATGAACTGGTTTTGGATACCCCGCCGCTGGTCATTCCGCATCCGCGTTTGCATGAGCGCGCTTTTGTGCTTGTGCCGCTGGCGGACGTTGCCCCCGAGCACCTGCACCCGGTTTTGGGTGAAACGGTTTTGCATTTGTTGATGGGTATCAATTTAACTGGGATTACCAAATATTCTTAATGTACAAGGAGAGCTTATGGAAATTGACCTGCAATATCGCCCCTCTTATTCCCTGGCAGTGGTCAAGCTGGCGGCCAATGAACGTATCCGCGCGGAGGCGGGCGCAATGGTCAGCATGTCGGCCTCGGTGGCCATTGAAACCAAAGCCGAGGGCGGTTTGTTCAAATCGCTAGGGCGCGCCTTGTTGGGCGGCGAATCGTTCTTCCAGAATTTCTTCCAGGCTGGCCCGGAGGGTGGCGAAGTGACCCTGGCCCCCGAATTGCCCGGAGATATTCTTGTGGTTGAACTGAAAGAGAACCGTTTGATGGTGCAAGCTGGTTCATACATGGCCTCCGAGACCGGTGTCGACCTGAATGGCAAGGTCAGCATGAAGGCGTTCATGGCGGCTGAGGGCGTTTCGATGCTTGAAGCCAGCGGGCAGGGCAAGTTGCTGCTTTCCTCGTACGGGGCGATTTTTGAACGCAGCCTGAAAGACGGCGAAAAGTATATTGTCGATACGACCCACCTGGTGGCGTTCGACGCCAGCATCAACGTAATGACCCGTCCGGCTGGCGGATTGAAATCCACACTCTTGAGTGGCGAGGGGCTGGTGATTGAGATGACCGGGCCGGGCAAGGTTTACATTCAGACCCGCTCGCCCAAAGCGCTGATTAACTGGATCATCCCGCAATTGCCAAAACCGCCTTCCAGTAGCAATTAGTCGGCAAACAAGAAAACCGCCGCATTGTTTGAATGCGGCGGTTGCTTTTTGTGCCCCGGGCGGGAATCGAACCCACGTCTAAGCCTTAGGAGTGCCTTGTTCTATCCACTGAACTACCAGGGCGCGATAAAAATTATAGCATCGTTGAGATTGGGCTACAAGTGCTTGCGATTCGCTCTCATACTCGGTATACTGGACAAGGTCAGGTGGAATTTGGCTGGCAGTAAATGAAGAATTTGTAATCACCTTCGCCTTGTTTTGGCTGTATACTTTTTAAGAACCCGCCTTTCATTCTTGGCGCAGATTTTTGTTCCCGGGATTTTTCTGTATGAAACCTGAAAACATCGGTCGTTACGAAGTCAAATCGGAACTGGGTCGCGGCGGCATGGCGACTGTCTACAAAGCCTATGACCCGCGTTTCGAGCGCGAAGTGGCGGTGAAAGTTTTGCCGCGCGAAATGCTGCATGACCCGCAGTTTCGCGTCCGCTTCGAGCGCGAAGCCAAAACCGTGGCTTCGCTCGAGCACCCGGCGATTGTCCCGGTGTATGATGTTGGCGAGGAAGACGGCCAGCCGTATTTTGTGATGCGCTACATGGTCGGCGGTTCGCTTTCGGAGCGGATTCATGCCAGTTCACTTTCCATCAACGAGACAGCCCGCATCATTGACCGCCTGGCCAGCGCCCTGGATGAAGCCCACGCCAAAGGGATTGTCCACCGCGATTTGAAGCCTGGCAATATTTTGTTTGACCATATCGGCGAGCCGTATGTTTCCGATTTCGGGATTGCCAAGATTGCCCAATCCCAAGGCTCCGCGACTGTAACCGGCGGCGGCATCGTCGGCACCCCAGCCTACATGAGTCCCGAACAGGCCCAGGGAGATAAAGTCGATGGGCGCAGCGATATTTACGCGCTCGGCGTGATTGTTTTCGAGATGTTGACCGGCCGCCAGCCCTATGAAGCGGATACGCCCATGGCGGTGGTTGTGAAACATATTACCGACCCTGTGCCGCACATCTTGGATGTTAACCCGAACCTGCCTTCAGACCTGGAAAAGGTGATCGAAAAGGCAATGGCCAAAAATCGCGACGAGCGTTACGCCACGGCAAAAGAATTTGCCAGTGAATTGATGGCTGTGGCTCGCGGCGAATCGCCCACATTTACATCTGCGCCGGCCGGCCAAACCCAGAAAAGCGCTGAGAAGACCCGTCAAATGGCATCTCCGGCAGATGCAACCCGGGTTTCGGCTCATCCTGCCGCCAAACCGTTCCCGTTTGGGATATTGGCTGCGGGTGGTCTGCTGGTTTTACTGGTTATTTTGGGCGCGGGCGGCTTTTTCTTCCTTGGCGGCGGATTCCCCTTCGCGCCGGCTGCAACGGCGACGCTTGCGCCAACGCCCGAGCCGCCGACTGCCACCCAGCCCGCGCCGGTAGCCGACGAACCGACTGAGACAAGCGCACCTCCATCCCCCACCCCCGAACCTGCCACGCCCACGGCCTCCCCGGAGCCGGTTGCCCAGGGTATTGGCGGCGCCGATATGCTGGCTTTCGTTGCCAACAACGAGGTTTGGGTGATAAACCTGGACGGCTCCGATTTGCGCGCCCTGACCAACGATGGCGTCCCGAAGTCAGATTTGCAGTGGCTGCCGGACAACAAGACCCTGGTTTACATCGCCGGCAAAAATATCCAACTGGTTGAAGCCGAAAGCGGCCGCGTGGATGTCCTGGCTGCGTTTTCTTCATCCTCCCTGCTGGATGCCTTCCGCATTTCGCCGGATGCCAAGCAGGTGGCGATTTCCTTCAATCGCAAGATTTTTATCGTGCCTTTTGACCTGGATGCCATTCGCCAGGTGCGCAGCGAGCAGGGTTTTGTCAACCTGAAAGGCTGCATCAGCTATACCGCCGGGACGCAAGCGGCCATGGCTGCGCGCGAGTTCCGCTGGTCGACCGATAGCAAAAGTGTGGCCTGGTTGTATGCCGGCGTACTCCCCGGTGATACGCGCTCGGTGGATTTGATCCATGTGGTGGACATCAGTTCCTGCCGCGCTGATGCCTTGCGCTTAATCAATGAATTCCCCGGATCATTCTTTACGCCCAAGGGCTATGGCAGCAACCCGGCCATTCCCGGCTACGATTGGGATGGCGATTTCCTGTTCCTGTACAACACCGCCATCCGCAACCAGGGCTGGGGCGATTTGCACGAATACAACATGGAACTGCGCAAAAACAACATGATTAACCCGATCAATGGGCGCTGTTGCTATCGAGATCCGCTGTGGAGTCCGGACCGAAGTTATATCTTCTTTGCCTTCCAGGATATTGAGCAGGGTTTCGAGGCCCAGACTCATTTCTACTACGTTCCTTACTCATCCCTTGGAACCGGTGCTGTCTACGAGCCGATCCCGCTTCCGCCTGATTTCTACAAAAATACCAAGGAAGCGCCTCAGCCAGCACTGCGTCCGGTGGTTCAACCTTAACCTATGTGCTCACGACGTGCCCTGCTTTACATGCCCGGTGATGACTGGAAAAAAATCAGCAAAGCCCTGACCGTGGGCGTTGACAGCGTTTGCATGGATATGGAAGACGGCACGGCTGCCAACCGCAAGGCCGAGGCCCGTCAGATGATTGCTCGCGCGCTACAGGAATTGGATTTTGGCGCATCTGAGAGATTGGCCCGCATTAACGGGATTGGTACGCGCCTCGAAGCGGATGACCTGGCGGTTGTCCTGCCCCATCGCCCGGACGGAATCGTCCTGCCCAAGGCGGAAACCCCGGAGCAGGTGGCCTGGGTCAGCGAAAAAATCGAAGCAGCCGAACTCAAGCATGGCTGGCCGGTGAACTCCATCCGCATGATTCTGGTGGTCGAAAGCGCCCGCGGGATTTTGAATCTCAAAGAACTGGCGGCCCATCCACGTTTGGATGCCCTCATCTTCGGCGCGGAAGATTTTTCCGCCAGTGTTGGCGCCACCCGCACCCCCGAAGCGCTGGAAGTGCTGTATGCCCGTTCCGCGCTGGTAACGGCTGCGGCGGCTTATGGCTTGCAGGCCATTGACCTTGTTACAGTGGATTTCCGCAACACAGAGCAGGCTCGCCGCGATGCGCTTTTTGGCGCCCAACTGGGGTATACCGGCAAACAGGTGATTCACCCGGCTCAGGTTGAACCGGTTCAGTCAGCCTTTACCCCCGATGATGAAGCCATTGCTTACGCCAAAAGGGTGGTCGAAACCTTTGAGATGAACCAGGCCAGGGGCGCGGGGGCCTATGATCTGGATGGAAAGATGATAGACCTGCCCCTGCTCAAATCGGCTCAGAACGTTTTGGAGCGGGCGCGGGCCGCGGGCAAGGCTTGAGCCTCCAGTTTTCTTACAAAGAATTAATTTCTTTCGGAGTTCTTCCTGGTTATAATTTATTGCGACAGGAGAACTCCGATTATGTTTATGTTTGAAGGTCCTGATCGCAGGAAAGAAGAAGAACGTGTTCGCAATGAAGGTCGCCTGCCGGCTGGGCAGTCGCTGACCTTGAAATTCCCGGTCTTGCATTACGGGCCGGTTCCGCCTTTCAACCCTGCGCTCTGGGATTTTCGCGTCTGGGGCGAGGTCGAGGAAGAAAAGCGCTGGACATGGGAGCAGTTCAACCAGCTTCCGCGCACCAGCCTGCTGATGGACATCCATTGCGTAACGCGCTGGAGCAAATTCGATACCCGCTGGGAAGGCGTTTCCGTCCGAACCCTGGTCGAGCAGGGACTGATCAAGCTCAAACCGTCTGCCAAATATGTCATGCAGCATGCTGAGTTCGGTTTCACCGCCAACCTGCCGCTGGATGTGGTTTTGCAGGATAATTTCCTCCTGGCAACCCATTTTGACGGTGAGCCGCTGACTCTCGATCATGGCTATCCCCTGCGTGGGGTGGTCGGCCATATCCCTGACAAATCAGAGCTTGCCACACCCTATTTTTGGAAAGGGGCCAAGTGGCTGCGCGGGCTGGAATTTATGGCTGCCGACCGGCGCGGTTTCTGGGAGCAGGCCGGGTACCACAACCGCGCCGATGTCTGGCGCGAGGAACGTTTTGGGTAGTTGCAGTTCAACACTGGTTGTAAAAACAAAAACGCCGGAAATTTTCCCGGCGTTTTTTGCTGCTGGTTTTCCTGCGGTTTAGGGCCGTTTATCCAGGGTTAAGGAAACTTCGATCTGTTCCCCTGCGCGCAAGATGGTCAGGACAACATCATCGCCGGGGCCTTTGTTTGAAACGAGATAGCGCATCAGTTCATCGTAAGTTTTGACGGCGCGCCCGTCGATGGCGATAATCAGGTCGCCGCCAGCCAGCAATCCCTGGATGGAGGTTGCTTCCTCCCCGGCGCGCAGTCCGGCCTGTTCTGCCGGGCTGCCCGGTTGGACGCTGGTCACATACAGGCCGGTGAATTGCGGCAGTTTAAGGGCCTCGATCATTTCAATCGAAAATTCGCTGATTGAAGCGATGCCCATGTACGGATAATCATATTTGCCGTTGGCAATGATGCCTGGGGCGACCCGCTTGACGATGTTGACCGAAATCGCAAAACCGATGCCTGAGTTGACCGGTTCGCCCTGGCTGTTGCTGGCAACGGTGCGAATGGCGCGATTGATGCCAATCACTTCCCCGTTCAGGTTAAAGAGCGGCCCGCCTGAGTTGCCGGGATTGATGGCCGCGTCGGTCTGGATCAGGTCGGCGGCGTTGAACACGCCTCCACCTGGCGCCTGGCGGTCAGATGGCAGGGTGCGCCCGAGGGCCGATACAATGCCGGTGGTCATGGTGCCGCTCAAACCGAAGGGGTTGCCGATGGCGACCACCGTTTGCCCAACGCGCAGAACATTCGAGTCGCCGAGCGCCAGTGGGAACAGGGTATCTTCGGGCACATCAACTTTAACCACCGCCAGGTCTGAGTCCAGGTCCACCCCGCGGACTTCGCCGTAGGTGCGGAAACCGGTCGAGAAGATCACCTCGATTTGCGAAGCATTCTCAACGACATGGTAATTGGTGACGATATGTCCCTCTTTATCGAAAACAAATCCGGAGCCTTGTCCGCCGCCATTTTCAGTCAGGACTTGCAGTGAAACCACACCAGGATAAACACGCTCGTACAGGCTGACCAGCAAATTCTGCTCTTCGAGCAGGTCGGGACTGACCGGCAGAGGGGCGAGGGTTGCCTGCGACTGAATGGCTGGCAGGTCCAGACCTGTTCCGCTTTCGCCAGGGACAAGAGCGCGGCAAGCCAGTGATGCCAGTAAGAGCATACTGACGGCTACCAATAAGGCAAATTTTCTATTCATGGATATACTCCTGTGGGAATGCTACCGTTATTCGGCTGTACGCGCCTGCTCGAATAGCTCTTTTTGGCGCGTGCTGAGATTTTTGGGGATGTGTATCTTGACCCGCACGTACAGGTCGCCCTTCGTGTCGGGGGATTTTACTTTCGGCATACCGCGCCCGCTCAAGCGAATCATCTGCTCGGGCTGTGTGCCGGGCGGGATGGTCATGCGGATTTTCCCGCTCAGGGTTTGCACTTCGGCCTCGCCGCCCAGCAGGGCGGTGAAAACATCGATGCTGGCGTTGGTGTAAAGGTCATCTTCTTTACGCTCAAAGTTTGGGTCTGCATCCACGTTGATTTTGAGATAAACGTCCGAACCATCGGCTGCCGCCCCACCAGCGCGGACTTTTGACCCGGTCTTAACCCCTGCCGGGATGCGTACTGTTACCCGCCTGCCTGCGCTTTCAAGCACGCGGCTGGTTCCGGCATAAGCCTCTTGCAGCGAGATATTAACCGGCTGCTCCTGCTGGCGCGCCATTCGCGGATTAAAGCTGCCGCCTCTCGTGCCGCTGCTGGGCATTCCGCCGAAAATGGCGCTAAAGAAATCGGAAAAACCTCCCGCACCGCCGAACAAGTCTTCGAAGTTGACCTGGCCTGCGCCGGGCTGTCCGCTGGTCCATTGACTCCAGTCGAAACCGCCGCCTGGCGCGCCGCGGCTTTGCCAGGATGAATAGGCCGAACCCAACTGATCGTAGCGGGCGCGTTTTTGCGGGTCAGAAAGCACCTGGTAGGCCTCGTTGGCCTCCTTGAAACGCTCCTCGGCCTGCTTGTCGCCGGCGTTGCGGTCAGGGTGGTATTTCATGGCCAGCTTGCGGTAAGCGGAGCGGATTTCGTCCGCGCTGGCCGAGCGTGGGACACCCAAAACCTTGTAATAATCCTTATAATCCATAATGTTTATTGTATGCCCCTGGGTTCTGGCTTGCAAGTTGGACAACGATAATCTAATAGAATTCTTACCTGGAAAGGAAGAAGAAGCGATGTTTAAGCGATTAAGTCTGTTGCTGTTGGTTTTCCTGCTGCTTTCGGCCTGTGCTCCACAGGCATCCCTGCCTCTTGAGCCTCGGGATACGGAGTCGGCGGTTGTGGCCCCTACGCCGACTCCAGCAACCCCAACCATCCAACCCAAGACCGGGATACCGGAGCGGATGAGACGAGGCGTCAACCTTGGGAATGCCCTCGAAGCGCCCAACGAAGGCGAATGGGGGATGCGCATCGAGCAGGAATATTTCGATTTGATCCGCGAGGCCGGCTTCGACTTTGTGCGCATCCCCATTCGTTGGGGCGAGCACGCGGGCGAGTCTGCTCCATACAGTATCGACCTCGCTTTTTTCGCCAGGGTGGACGAGGTGCTGGGTTGGGCGCTCGAGCGCGACTTGATTGTCATCATCAATGTTCATCATTATGCCTCCCAATCGGCGGAAGTGGCTCTCAGCCCGGAAAGACTGGCTGCCATTTGGCGCCAAATTGCGGAACATTATCAGGGTTATCCACCGGAGGTTGTTTTTGAGCTTTTTAATGAGCCGGATAACACCATTTCAGCCTCACAGTGGAATACTGTCGTGGCGCAGTTGTTGAATGTTGTCCGCGAAAGCAACCCTGAGCGTGAAGTTGTCATAGGCGGGATATTTTGGAATGCCTTCGACCAACTCAAATTTTTGCAGCTCCCCGCCGATGATGAACACTTGATTGCCACGTTCCATTACTACCACCCGTTCGAATTTACTCATCAGGGGGCCGAATGGGCCGAGGGCAGCGATGCCTGGCTGGGCAGAACCTGGGGCGGTTCGCAGGAGGAGAAGGCGCAGGTCGCGGATGATTTCGACCAGGTGGCCCGTTGGGCCGCAGAGCGCAACCTGCCGGTATTACTGGGCGAGTTTGGCGCTTACAACAAAGCCGACCTCGACTCGCGCGCGCGTTGGACGGCTTATATCCGTGAACAGGCCGAACTGAAACAATTTTCCTGGGCCTATTGGGAGTTTGGAGCCGGTTTTGGCGTTTATGACCGCCAGGACAGGGATTGGAATAACGCGTTGAAAGAGGCCCTGCTTCCTTAAGTGCTTAAGCGATACCCCGCTATGTCTTGTGAACATAGCGGGGTATCTTGAGGGGGGAGGGACACCACCGTCAGGCGGGCATGGGGGGGGCATGCAAACCATTTTTGGTGGACGACACTTGCGATACCGGTAAAGGGGGAGCAAGTGTTGTAATAATAATATACAACCAATTTGGTCGATTTTGTATTAATAATCCATTAGAGTTTTGAGCCGTCTTTGGCGCTTTTCTCGCCAAACAGGGACAGCCATTCGGCCAGCTCGCCCTCGCTCATGGCGCTTTTTTTGTCGCCCGGCGGCGGCCCGGCGCGCAGGGTGTTGATCACCTGGGCGGCGAATTGTTCGGATGAAATCACTTCCGCATGGGCGGCGCGGGCATTGGCCTGGATTTGCCGATCGGAGCTGACCACGCTCCAGTTTTTTGCAGCGCGGCCCAGAGTGCGCAATCGGTCGCGGATGGCATCGTCGGCGCTCAGACCGGCGCGGATGAAGTGGGCTTTGACCAGGCCCATTTTACGGGAGCCAGCCTGCGGGGAGGGCGCTCCGTCGAAGTACACTTCCAGGCCGGTTTTTCGGCTCAGGCGGCAGAAATCGTTCAGGCGGGCAACCAGTTCCAATTCATCATCAAAAGAGTCGAGTCGCAATCCCATTTTGGGGATGAGGTTGTGTCCGTCGATCAGGGTTGGCATGGCGACATTATAAGGCTGAATTGCGGGTAAAATAACCCGCGTGTTCAAGGAGAAAGTATGATTTACCCGATCATTCAACGCGAATTAACTGTACATCTCAATAATGGCAACTGGTATCTGCGTCCAATCGACGAAAAAGTGCTTGGCCCGGCGGATTATGCCTGGCACCGCTTCAATACTTACCCGGATAGTTTCACCTTCGGCGAAGGCCTGCTGGCCGGCAGTTCGATCCCCGGTTCGCGGCGGCTGGTTTTTGGGGCCTGGAGTCCGCAGTGGGAAGGGTTTTACCTTTCGAGCATGGGCGGCGCGGCCTATACCTATCATGGCGTGGGCGTCAATTATGTGGCCCTTCGCGGACGGGCGGCCGAACCGAGCGTGGTGCTGCTCAACCATAAGGCTGGGGAAATCCATGTGCGCCTGGAACCGATCAACGCGGAGGCGCTTTGGGCTGGTTATGCCAGCCCGGACGGCGCGCCCTTGAGCGGTTTCTTCGCCTTGCAGCAGGCGCTCTTCGAGCGCTACGCCGACGAATACCCGCCAGACAAAATCCGCATTTGCGCGGTTGGGCCGGCGGCGAAATATACGAACGAGGGCGCGATTGGCTCCAGCCCGGTGCGCAAGGGCGCTTTTACGGCGGTGGCCGATTGGGCCGGGCGCGGCGGATTGGGCAGTCGTCTGTTCCAGTATCACAATGTGGCCGCGATTGTTTTTGGCGGCGAATGGGCCGACCCTGACTTGCGCGACTCGGCCGAGATCGACCGCTACTTTTTGGAGCATTTTGGCAAGAAAACCATCCAGACCGATCTGGCGGTGACCGAGAAATATCGCTATGTGCCCGAGTTCGAGACCGGCGGCACGTTTGGCGTAAATATGCGCGACCTGAACGAGCGCATCCTGAGCTTCAATTATCGCTCGATGTACGCGAGCGTCGAATCGCGCCTGCGCCAGCATGAGAATTTCATCCTAAAGCATTACCTGGCGCAGTTCAACGAGGAAACCATCAAGCCCAAGCAGTTCCAGCATTGCGGCGAGCCATGCCCGGTGGTCTGCAAGAAGATGAATGGTCAATACAAGAAGGATTATGAGCCATACCACGTGCTCGGGCCGCAGGTGGGTGTTTTCGACCAGCGCGCGGCGGAATTGCTCAACGATTTCGTGGATGCGATGGGCTTCGATGCGATCCAGAGCGGCGGCACGCTGGCCTGGATCATGGAACTGGTTTCTGACGGTTTGATCGACCCTGGCGAATTTGGCTTCCCGCCTGCCGACCAACTGCGTTTCAGCTACGCTGACGATCTGGCCGGGTTCGATATCGTCAACGACAGCATGCTCAACGCCCAATATGCGCTGGAACTGGTGCGGGCGATCCTGTTTGAGCCGAAGGCGGTTATTTTCCGCCAGGGAATCCGCGCCGCGGCGCTGGAACTGGACCGGACATACGGTATCCACAGCATTGACCGGGCGGTGTTTGTCAGCCACGGCGAGCAGGGCTGCATGGTGCCCAACCAGTATTGGGTGCCGGGAATGCTCAGCCCGATGCCGATGATGGGCAAATATTTCGTTTATTACGGGGTCGATTTTGTCCCGCCCGAAAGCCTGGGGCGCAAAAATGTCGAACGCATGACGTATGAATTGTTCAACGAGAACAGCGGCATCTGCCGTTTCCATCGCAAGTGGTCAGAGGTCATCACTGATGAGATTCTCCAGGCCCATTACGGCCTGGATGTGGATTACAAGGCGCACCAGTTCAAGCTTTCGCGTGAAATCTTCGAGCGCGAGGCTGCCAAAATCGTTTTTTGGGAGAGCGAGCGGGTGATCGACCTGGTGATGGGTTTCCTCGTCCAGTGGGAGGCGGATGGACTGAAAGACCCGCAGTTGGCCGCTTGGCTGGAGCGCTTCCGGGCCGACAAATTCGCCGCTGCCCGCGCTTTCTGGGAGGAGACCTTGTCCGGGATTCGGGCCGGGTTCGAGGCCGGCGCGCAGGCCATTCCTGATAATTTTACGCCTGGGCAGTTAGGCAAGATTCCGAAATAAGGCGTTGTAAAAAATCTCAGCAAGAAACCTGAAGTGTTTTTGAGAGCTTTTGTTACTCGCTGGAACAAAAAGAACATATTATCAATGGCGTGAGCAATCTGGCTCACGCCATTGATTTTTATAACGGAGGATACCCGCCATGCAAAAAATCTTTACCGTCTTGCCCGATTTTTTACGTGATCCTGATGAGTTTTTCAGATCGATCCAAAATAACGAGAATGTCCCTGAAAAAGCTTTTCAGTTGGGTCTCGCCTCGCTGTTTTCATTGGCAGTATATGGGTTTGCTACCGGACTGTCCCATAGCTTCTGGCAAGGGATTTCGGCGGCGGTCAAAATGCCGGTTTTGTTTCTTTCCGCCATTATCTTTTGCCTGCCCGCTCTATACTTTTTCTCGTTGGCCCTGCTGGGAACCCCGCTACGTATGATTCAGGTTTTGACAGTCGTTTTGTCCGGGATTGCTGTTACTGCGTTTCTTCTGCTTGGGCTATCCCCGATTTCATTTTTCTTTGTGTTAACTTCTGAAAATTACCCTTTTTTTCAGCTTTTGACAGTGATTTTTGTTGGTTTGAGCAGCCTGGTTGGCGTCTATTTTCTCTGGCGGGGCATGACCCTGGTGGAACCAGCCAAGAACGATGGCCGCCAAACGCTAGGGCGTTGGATACTTCTGTTGTGGATTGGCTTATATGCCTTTGTGGGCACACAAATGACCTGGCGACTCAGCCCCTTCATCAGTAACCCTCAAAACCCTTTTGTATTGTTGCAACCTTCACGCGATAATTTTTACATGGACGTGGTAAATGCTATGCAGCAATCCTTGAATCTTGGTTCTGGAGGCTTGGAATGGGTGACTCCGTTGTTGCTGGGTGTTTTTTGCATTGGCTTGCCCGTGATTGCTATTTTTGGGGGTGGCATGTTCCTTGGTTCAACATCCTGGCGAAAAACCGGCACAGAGCAAAAGGGTAAGATTTCCTGAAATAAAAAACTGCATCCGCGGATATAATTTTGCGGATGCAGTTTTGATATGACTACCGTTTAAATCAGGTTATCGCCAGAACATGAACTCATCATAGCCGACCCAGCCCAGCCAAAAGGGGATGCCCAACAGGTCGGCGACCGAGTAAACCGCCAGCCAGAAGGCATCGCTCACCGCGGGGACAAACCAGAAGAGCGCCAGCACAATCAACAGCGAGTAGCGGCCAAATTCTTCCATTTGCATGCGCAGGGGCTGGTTCAGGTGCGGCCGCAGCGAACCATACCCGTCAAAGGGCGGGATGGGCAGCATATTGAACAGGGCTGCGGTCACTTGTAAAACGGCCAGGAAAGCCAGTCCCGGCCCAACCAGGGAATTGGCAACCGCTTCAAATTGCAGCGCCAGGCCAAGCAGGATGGCAATCAGCAGGTTCGAGGCCGGCCCGGCCAGCGAAACGGCCGTTTCCCACCAGCGTGAGCGCAGCCGCCAGGTCTCGATGTAAACTGCGCCGCCCGGCAGGCCGATTCCGCCCATGAGCAGGAAAATCATCGGTAGCAGGAACGAGTAAACCGGGTGGGTGTATTTGAACAGGTCAAAATCGAGATAACCCTTTTCCTTGACCGTCCAATCGCCGCCGCGATAGGCGACGAAGGCGTGCGAAAACTCATGCAGCGCCAGCGAGAGCAGCCAACCGAGCAGCACCACCAGGAAAGTAATCAGCATGTTTAGGCGTATCCTTTGGGATGGCTCTTGTGCCATTCCCAGGCCGAACCCAGGATATCGAGCATGTTATCGTGCTGGGGCTTCCAGCCCAACTCACGGCGGATTTTTTCGGACGAGGCCACCAGTCG
>JAEWVF010000114.1 GCA_023459215.1 Chloroflexota bacterium | reverse complement strand
TCGGCTTGTTTCTCAAGCACCAGATCGATCAATTCATCATTGCTCAAATGGGTCAGGTCTTGTCGGGTCATCTTGACCCTATCTTACCAAATTCATCACTCTGCCCGATAGGGTGTGAGTAAATACTGTTTGGCCCTTACGATTTGATCACCTTCTCCGAGCGCATTCCCGAAACCTGGAAACCTTACTTCAAGCTGGTGATTGGCGATCCGGCTGACCCGCAAGACCGCGAATTCCTGACCGAGCGCTCGCCGAAAACCTACCTGGAAAACCTGGCCTGCCCAATGCTGGTCATCCAGGGGCGGAACGACCCGCGGGTTGTGGCTGCCGAATCGGAAGACCTGGTCAATACCCTGCGCAAAAAAGGCAAGGAAATGGAATTGCTCATCTTTGAAGACGAAGGCCACGATGTCTTGAAATACGAGAATCGAGTCGCCTGTTACAATGCCATCACCGATTTCTTTACAAAATACTTAGTTCCGTAATCCCGTTGGTTGGATGGGCCGGAAAGCGTTTATACTTCGGCCTATCCAATCATCTTTGTGAGCGCTATGACCTGGAAATTAAATACAACCCACCCCGAAGCGGGCGACCTGGTTCAACTGGTTGGCCTGCGCCATAAACATTTTATTTTTAATCTTTCAGCCGGCGCCGAATTTGGCACCCATCGCGGCATCATCAAGCACGATGATTTAATTGGTTTGCCCTGGGGGAGTCAGGTATTCAGCCACATGGGCAGCCCCTTTTTCCTGTTGCAGCCCTCCCTGGCCGATATCCTCAGCAATTTGCCGCGCAATACCCAGATTCTTTATCCCAAGGAAATCGGATTTATCCTGGTAACGATGGGCGTAGGCTCCGGTCAGCGTGTCATGGAGGCCGGCACCGGCTCCGGGTCGATGACCACCGCCCTGGCTTTTTCCGTTGGCCCAACCGGTAAAGTTATCAGCTACGAGCAGCGCCCCGAGATGCAAAATCTGGCGCGCAAGAACCTGGCCCGGCTCGGGTTGGAGGAACGGGTCGAGTTCAAACTTGGCAACATCGGCGATGGATTTGCAGAAACCGATGTGGACGCCTTCTTCCTGGATGTTCCCAACCCATATGATTATTTGGGCCAGGTGCGCGCAGCGCTGAAACCTGGCGGCTTTTTCTCGGCAATCATCCCCACTTATAACCAGGTTGAAAAAACCTTGTACGCCTTGCGCCACCACCAATTCGCCTTTATTGAAGTTTGCGAAGTGTTGTTGCGCTATTACAAGCCTGAACCGAGTCGTCTGCGTCCGGTTGACCGCATGGTGGCGCATACCGGTTTCCTGGTGTTTGCCCGCCGGGTCGACCTTTCTGAAGACCCGCGCGTCACTGCCCTGCTGGCCGAGCAGCATTTGCTGGCCGAAGCGGATTCTGGCGGGGATTCTCCCGACATCGAAGCGCAAGCAGACCCGGAAGTGGAATAGCAACAGAGAATCGTTATGCGTCGTTTGTTTGGATTTACTCCCCAGGTTCCCGCAGAACTGAGAAAAGCCAACGCCCGGATGGCAGCTGGCGACTATCAGGGGGCTGGTGCGGCCTACGAAGCCTTGTTTGCTCATCGTGGATTTGGAGTCTCCCAGCAGGCTTTTCTCTATCTCCAGGCGGGCCGGGCGCGCATGTTGTCAGGTCAATTTTCGTTGGCCCTGACCTACCTGCGGCGCGGCCTTGAACTTTTAGCCGAGCACCAGCACTACGGCCAGCTTTACCAGAGCGGCCTGCGGATTAAGGCCGAGTTGGAGCAGCGTGGTCTGGCGCGCGAATCCCGTTTGATTTCGGCTTTGATTCACTCCAATATGCCGGCTGCATCCGAACTGCCCACCCAGTTTGTTGATGAAATTCAGGTGCGTCTGCCAACCCTGTGCCCCGCGTGTGGCGTTGGCCTGGTTCCGGCTGAAATGCGCTGGCAGGACGCAAATACCGCCACTTGCCCGCTTTGCGATTCGCCGGTAGATGTGCTGTGAACCCGGATTTATTGACCGAAGCCTATATCGCGCAAGCGCTCCAATCCCCCCCAACAGTTCCCTATACGGAAAAAGAGATTCGGGCTGACCACCCTTTACGCCTCGCTGGAGTCCTGGTCCCGCTCATTGTCCACGCGGACAAGTGGTACCTGCTCTATACGCGCCGCGCTGACGGGGTGGCCCACCACAAGGGTCAGGTTTCCTTTCCGGGTGGGGCCAGCGATCCGGGCGAGAGCGCCGAGCAGACCGCCCTGCGCGAGGCCGACGAGGAGGTTGGCATCCGCCCGGCGGATGTGCGCATCCTGGGCCGGTTGCCGCAGATTGTGACCATCAGTGACTACCTGGTTACGCCGGTAGTGGGAGTTTTGCCCTGGCCTTATGCTTTTCGGGTGCATACGCCCGAGGTGGCGCGGGTTTTTACCTTGCCGCTTGAGTGGCTGGCCAATCGCGCCAATTTTATGCGCCTGGTTCGCTCTGAAACTGGCCGGCACGTGATTACCTACATTCCGTATGACGGTGAACTGCTCTGGGGCGCAACCGCTCATATGACAGTCGAGTTCCTGAAAATCTTGAACCTTTTGCAGGAATAGAAAATCCCCGCTCAACTTGAGCGGGGATTTCGTTTTTAGGGCTAGTCTTCGACTTCTTCTTTCTTCTTCTTTTCGACCAGTTCCGGCTCGGCAGCACCTTCAGCGCCTTCTTCGCTCGCTTCTTCGATAGCAGTGCCGGTGGCGATGACGATGACTTCGTCGAGGTCGGAAAGTACTTCAACTTCCTTGGCCAGGACCACATCGCGGACGTGGATCGCGTTGCCGACTTCGGTCAGGCCAGAGATGTCCAGTTCGATGCGCTCGGGCAGGTTCTGGGGCAGGGCTTCGACTTCCAACTCGTTCATGTTGGTGACGATTACCGCGTTGTAATCCTTGACCGCCGGGGCAATCCCGTGCAGGTGGATTGAGACCATCGTGCGGATTTTCTCAGTCAGCGAGACGGCCTGGAAATCGACATGGGTCAGGATGCCTTTGATGTAGTTTTTCTGGCGTTCACGCACCAGGGCCGGGATTTTCTTGCCGTCCAACTCGATGGTGACGATGCTCGATGAAGTCAGCTTGGGAATAAGCAGGTTGGCTTCGTGGGCATCCATCTGAATCGGGGTGGAATCTACCTTGTAACCGTAGACCACGCCCGGAAGCAGACTCTGGCGGCGCAAGGCCTTGACCTGTTTGCCGACAACAGTGCGTTTGGTGGCTTTCAAAACAACTTTTTCCATCTTTTTGCTCCTTGGGCGCCTCTCACCCTGTCTTTTGCAGGGTTACCTTCGCCCGATTGAATTTACTCGGCGCAGGCTGCGCCGGTATTGACTATTTTGTGCGTCCGAACAACAGTTTCC
>JAEWVF010000113.1 GCA_023459215.1 Chloroflexota bacterium | reverse complement strand
CTGCCGGCCCAGTTGAACATGGCCGGTTATGATACGCTTGGCGCTTGCATCTTTGCCGGATTTGGCTACGCCACTGCGCCCGCCGGGACGATTGCGCGCCTGCTCAGCGCCCGCTATGGCTGGCAGGATGTTCCCGATGACGTTTTGCAGGCTCTGGGGCGCGAGACGATCAAAATGGAACGCGAATGGAACAAACGGGCTGGCTTCACCAAGGCTCATGACCGTCTGCCCGAATATATGACCCGCGAGCCGCTGCCGCCGAACAACCCTATCTTTGACGTTAGCGAAGAAGAGCTTGATACGATCTATGATGACTTGTAAAATGAAAATGGTCTGGCGATAATTGCCAGACCATTTTTTGTTTCATTTATCCTATAATATTATTATAAAGTTAGGAGGAGCCATGCTTGAGCAGGAAAAGCGGGAAGAAATTCGAAAGCTTGTAGAAACTATTTATGAAAACTCGCTTGCCAGATCTTTTTGGCGAGCAATTGGCCGCTTTTTCACCGCCTTACTTCGCTCCCGAAGAGAAATGCCCATCTCGTTCTCCTCTTTATTGGTGATAGTCATCAGCGTGCTCCTTATTTTTTTATTGGCATTAATCTTTAACGCACAGAGTTTTTTCAATGGCGAGTTTGGTGCTTTTATCCTGCTCACAGCGGGTTGGGTTTGGGTTGCAATTGTTTTGTCAGACTGGCAAATTCAACAGAGCATCAAAATCATCCGGGAAGATGTTGTCGATTTGCTTGATCTGACTGACGATCAGAACATTGTAAAGAGTTGGGTGGAACTGATCGGTAACCGGCGTGTTCAGTTTTTTGTGGCTTTGTTTTGGTTTTTAATGATTCTTGGCCTTTCTCTGTTTGAATTGCCTCTTGATTTTGCCAGGCCTGATGGATGGATTTTGGCATTGCATCTTGCTTTAGAACTGTTTTGGTTTGTTTTTCAGCTTTCGTGGTTTGGCGCATTAATTCTGTTTTATGGGTATTATTTGGGCCGCCGGCCGCTGAAACTCTTTCCCGATGATCCATCTGCGACACCGGGGCTGTTGGCTATCCATCAGGATGTTGGACAATTGCTCTTTGTTTCTGCCTTTATTGCGGCCTTGGCGATACCGATCGGGATGGTTGTTGACTTTCTTTCTGGGATGGTTTTAATCACATCCGCGATTGCTTTGTGGATTCCACTGGTGATGTTTTTTGTCGCCACTGAACGCAGCTTTTCTGTGCAAATCTCTTATAGCAAGAACCGCAGGATGGCTGAACTCCAAGCTCAGATTTCGCAACTTGAAAACCGCCTCGATTTGCCGGGTGCGGATATGGTTAAGACTATTGAAGGATTGTTAGCCCTTCACGACCGTGTTAAGAGATCCCCCGATTCGCTGGTAAATTTGGGCTCATTAATTAATTTGATTGGCTCCATGGCCATGCCTTTAGTCAGCGCCTTGCTTAACTTATTGAGCACCTGGCAAAAGTTCTTCGGATTTCCCTGATGCTGGTTGTTGTTTTAATTTTGCAGGTACAATCAACGGCAGCTTGCATTGCGTGCCGTTGATTGTTTAATGGAGATTTTTTATGAGAAAATCCTTGCTTTGGATATTGTTTGCCATTTTTTCTTTCCTGGTTACACCCGCGGCCGCGCCGATGGTTTCCCCTGCCGCCGATTTGCCTCAGCTCGAGCCTGCTGACTGCATGGTGGATGTACCAGCCACCTATATTGTCGGTGAGGATGTCTTGTGTTATTACCTGACCGTTCCGGCCCAGTATGCCGAGCCGAACGGCCGCACAATCCGCCTGGCGGTGATGGTTATCCGCGCAAGCGGGGAGGAGGCCCAGCCCGATCCGATTTTCTTTGCCCAGGGTGGGCCGGGCGGTTCGACGATAGATTTATACACTTCTTATCTGTTCGGCGGCACCCACAATCTTGCCCTAAACCGAGATTTTGTCTTGCTCGAACAGCGCGGTACGCTGTATTCGCAGCCTTCCCTGTATTGTTCCGAGTATGAAGCTTTCACGCTGGAATACCTCGATGATATTCTGTCCGATGAAGAGTCGGAGCGTCTCTCGCGTGAAGCTTTGTTGTCCTGCCTGGATCGTTTGAAGGCTGAAGGCGCGAATCCGGCTGATTTCAACAGCTTTGAGAACGCCCGCGATATCGAGTCGCTGCGGCTGGCGCTGGGCTATGGTGAAATTAACCTGTACGGGGTTTCCTACGGAACCCTTCTGGCCCAGCATTACATGCGCCTGTTTCCCAACAGCCTGCGCAGCGTTATCCTGGATGGAGTTGTCCCGACCGAGTCGATTTTGTATGTGGATCAGTTGCAGAACGAGAACCGCGCCTTCCGTTATTTGTTCGATTCCTGCCAGGCAGACCCGGTTTGTAACCGCAATTACCCCGACCTTGAGCGGGTTTTCTATGAAACCGTTGAAGTGCTTTATGAAAATCCGGTTTCGGTGACCCTGCTCGATCTGGATACGAACATCAGCCATCCGGCGCTGATTGACGGCGCCGGGTTTTACAGCTCGGTGTTCCAGATGCTCTACAACTCGACCTTGTCCCGTATGCTGCCGCGGATTATTTACCAAACCAGCCAGGGCGACCCGTCGATGTTGAGTACCGTGCTTTCCCTGCTGGTTTTTGACCGCACCATGAGCTACGGCATGTACTTTTCGGTGATGTGCGCCGAAGATGGCGACTTTGACCCGGCCAGCATCGACACCAGCGGGGTGCGGCCCGAGATTGTTGAATTCAACGAAGGCGGAGCCGAGAGCATTTTGCAGACCTGTGCTGATTGGTCTGTGCCGATGCTGCCGGCGGAGGCCAACCAGCCGGTCGAGAGTTCCGTGCCGACCCTGCTGCTTTCGGGCGGATTTGACCCGGTCACGCCTGCCGGGAATGCCGAGTTGGTGGCCGGGTATCTCGAACAGCCCTACGTTGTCACTTTCCCCTGGGGGGCGCACGGTCAGCTTTTCGACAATGCCTGTGCAGACCAGATTATTCAGGATTTCTGGGACACGCCTGCCGCCGCGCCGGATACCGCCTGCCTGGCGGATTACCAGTCCCCGGACTTTTTTGCCCCACGCGACATCTTGAAGCTGCCGGTGACTTTTAAGCTGCTGCGTATGGATGAATCTCTTTTGCCTGGCGCCCTGACCTTCTCGTTGGGCTTCTTGGGCCTGCTCTCGGCCTGGTTCTTCCTGCCGCTGGCCTGGTTCATCAACCTTTTCCGCACACCGGCCCCTGACGCTCCCCGGCCTTCGTTTGCTTTGCGCCTGGCTGGCCCGTTGGCGTTGTTGAATGGCTTGCTGCTGCTGGCTTTCCTGGTGGCTTATGTTGTGGCCGTATTCACCTCGCTGGACGGCAATACGCAGTTCCTGCTCTTTTTTGGCCTGCCCGGCGCGGCGCGGCCCATCTTTATCCTGCCGTTGGTTTCGCTGGTGTTGACCTTTGGGATGATGGCGCTTTCCGTGCAGGGCTGGTTCTCGTCTGCCTGGCACATCCTGCGCAAGATATACTACAGCCTGGTGGTTTTAGCGACGATCCTGGCCTTGCTGGTTCTGGGATTGGGCGGCATTCTGTTCGGGTTTTTCGCTTAGCCTTGACTGTGGCCGCGAACCGGACTAGAATTCGGTTACTAAATTATTGTTTTTTGGAAAGGAGGCACAAACAAATGAAAGTCATCTCTCAAGTTCTTCCTGTTTTCGCGCCTCCTGTGGGAATTTCCTGATTTAGGAAAAACCGTTTGATTTTCAAGCCGCAGGTGCGCTCAGCCCTGCGGCTTTTGTATTCTCCGGGATGATTCCCTTTGCCGCAGGTTGCCCTGCGGTTTTCGATTTAATTCACCTTACGCCGATAATGAATACTAACAAAGCTTACAATTTATTCGATGAACTGGACGATTTCGACCTTGACGAGAAGGGCCGGGAGCGTTTCCTGCGTCGCAACCCCAAGAAGCTGCCCAAATCTGAGCAGGTTTTCCTGCAAAAGCAGGATGATTCTTCGGGAAGTTTCAAGTTTACCTACCAGGCGGCTCGTTTTGAGTCCTGGTGGCTGCTCGATTCGCTCGGCGATTTTTACGAGCACCAGTGGATTTCGGACGTGCTGCGGCGCGTCAAGGGTGGCAAGGAGGCCTCGGTCTACCAGTGCCGGGCCGGGACGGCCATCCCTGAGGGCGGACTGGTGGCTGCCAAGGTGTATCGTCCGCGTATGCTGCGCAACCTGAAGAATGACGCCGCCTACCGTGAAGGCCGCACCGACCTCGATGATGCGGGCCGCCAGATTGTTAAGGACGGCGATCTGCACGCCATGGCCAAGCGCACCGCATATGGCGAGGAACTGCGTCACACATCCTGGATTGCGTATGAATTCACCACCTTGCAAGAACTGTATGCGGCCGGGGCCGATGTGCCCCAAGCCTTTGCCATGCAGAAGAACGCCATTCTGATGGACTATATCGGCGACGATTTGGCTGCCGCGCCGACCCTGAGCGAGGTTTCGCTCGGACGGGGCGAGGCGCGTACGCTGTTTGAGCGCGTGATTCGCAACATCGAACTCCTGCTGGCGCACAACCGCATTCATGGCGATCTCTCGGCCTACAACATCCTTTACTGGGATGGCGATATCACCCTGATCGATTTCCCCCAGGTGGTTAACCCAACTGGCAACCGCGGCGCTTTCAAAGTTTTCGAGCGCGACGTGACCCGCATCTGCGAGTATTTTTCCCGCCAGGGAGTCAGGACCGATCCGCGCAAGCTGGCCGCGGACTTGTGGCAGGCGCACGGTTACAGGACGCGCCAGGAAGTCGATGTGCGTTTGCTCGATGCTGAAGACCCGCGCGACCGCGCCCTGTACCAAAAACAAAAAAGCACCCGGTAGGCTGGATACTTCTCGCGCTGCGAACAAATGGATGACAGGCAGTTTGTCATCCATTTGTTTATTTTGAGCGTGTAGCCAATAGATTGCCTTACATTTATTTCACCTATTTCACCCTGTCACATCGAAGGAGCGGTTGTAAGCGACTGAGATGTCTTGGGGCTGAACTTTACAAGGCTTCTCGCCAGTGAGCGATAGAGATTAGGCATAATCATGCCGAAGCGCAGGCCCTGAGCTGAGCGTTCTTCACCATGGTCAGGTCTGCCCGTAAAACGGGAAACGCTTCGGCGCACAGGGGATGAGCACCTCACCGTGACGCTCAAAATGAATCTATTTTTTCTGTTTCTCCTTGACATCCGAACTATATATGTATAAAATATGAACTTATGGTTCATTATTCTGTCCCTGAATGGATGCAGATTCACACTCATATCCTTGAATTGGAGGGGCAGGGGGTTGTCACGCGCACCTTCCGCCGCCTCGACCCTGAGCGCCAGCAGGCGATTGTGGCTGCCATCCTGGATGAAGCCCTCGAAAAAGGCCCGGCGGCGATCAACATCAAAAAGGTGGCCGAACGCGCCCAGGTTTCGGTTGGTTCGCTCTACCAATACTTCAACAATCGCGATGGTTTGCTGGAGTTCTCGACCCGCTTGTGCGTCAACCTGCTGACAGATGCCTTCGACCAGTTCCGGCCCATGCTGGCGGCCATGCCGCTGCGCGAGGCCTTGTATGCCTACCTGACCGGCTGTATGGAATGGAGCCAGACCATGCTCGGCCTGATTCAGTTCTTTGGCCGGGCGGCTTACCAGGGCGACCCGCTTCTGGCCGGGAAAGTTGTCCGCCCGGTGGCGGATGCCATGCGGGATGCCATCCACGAGATGCTGCTCGCCGCCCAGTCGCGCGGCGAACTGCGCCCTGATCTTGATCTCGAGGCCGCTGCCCGCGCCGTCAATGCCTGGACGATTGCCCTGGGCGACAGCCAGCTTTTGCCCTATCTCAATACCTATTTCCAGGTCAGCGACGAAGCCATTCCCTTTGACCGTTCTCTTGCCGCCGCCATCGATATTCTTGTGCGCGGATTATCCCCAGACCCGCTTTAAAACCGCCACTTTTACCCTCTTGAGTTTAGAGTTTAATGATGAACAAAACTTTTGGGACACGGAAAACACGGATTACACGGAATTTCACAGATTTTTTCTTGGTTTTTCCGCGCAAATCCGCGTTTTCCGCGTAATCCGTGTCCGGATTTTGGTTTTTTAATCGCTTATCAAGTCAAAATTTCTGATTGGTCAGGCTCGTAAAAACGAACTCTAAAGCCAGGTACCCTGCTTGGCCGTTATTTTGTTCTGACATTCTTCATTCATCAATCTGCATTCTGTAATCGGAGTCTCCCATGCCACCCTTGATGCGTAAAATTTTCTGGTTCGTCAACAAATACTTTATGGTGCCCATGTTCCGGCTTGGCTTTGGCCCCTTATTCGGCAACCCTTTCAGTGGCTATATCATGATTATGAAGCCGGTCGGGCGCAAAAGCGGCAAAGTTCGTTTTGCCCCGGTCAACTATGCCATTCGGGATGGATTCGTTTACTGCATTTCGGGTGGACGCGAAAGCTCGGACTGGTTCCGCAATATCCGCGCCAACCCGCAGTTGGAGCTGATCCTGCCGGGCGGGGCGATTTATGCCCGCGCCGAGGAAGTCAGCGATCCCGATGAAAAACGCATCGTTGCCCGCCAGGTGTTGCAGAATGCCGGTTTCGCCGGTTTCTTCGAGGGCTACAACCCGTTCACCATCAGCGACGCCGACTTGCAAAGCAAAATAGCCGACCTGCCCGTGCTGCGCTTCATGCCGCTCGGTCTGGGCAGCGGCCCCTTTGATATGGGCGGCTGGGCCTGGCCGTGGGCTTTCGTGTTGACCGTCCTTGTGGTCTGGATGCTGCTGAAATGACCCTGGCTCTGCAAACCCGTCACCTGAGCAAGCGTTTTGGCGCGCTGACCGCGGTTGATGACCTTTCGCTGGAGGTTCAGCCAGGGGAGATTTTCGGCTTCCTGGGCCCGAACGGCGCGGGCAAGACAACCTCGATCCAGATGATGTGCGGACTCATGTCCCCCGATGCCGGCGAGGTGCTCATCGGCGGAGTCCCCGTTCGCGGCGGCGAGGCGGCCACCCGCGCCCGCGTGGGAGTCTGCCCGCAGGAGAATATCCTGTGGGACAAGCTGACCTGCCTCGAGCAGTTGGAATTCATCGGACAGGCTTATGGCATCCGCAGCAGCCTGGCCCGCCAACGCGGCCTGGAGTTGCTCGAAGCGCTTGGGTTGCAGACCAAAGCTCACGAAACGGCGGGCAAACTCTCGGGTGGCATGAAGCGGCGGCTGAACATCTGCCTGGCGCTGGTTCACGACCCGGAAATCGTCATCTTCGATGAACCGGAAGCCGGTCTCGATCCGCAAAGCCGGGTGCTGGTGCGCGAGTATATCCGCGGATTGGCGCGTGTCAAAACCGTTATCCTGACGACGCACAACATGGACGAGGCCGAGCGCCTGGCCGACCGGGTGGCGATTATCGACCATGGCCGGCTGCTGGCCTGTGGCAGCCCGGACGAGCTAAAGCGCTCGCTTGGCGCGGGCGATGTGCTCGAACTGGAAGTCGGCCCGGCGCTGGAGCAGGCTGCCGCGCTGGCTCGCGAGCTGTTCGCCGATGTGACCAGCGTTAACCACAGCCTGGTGATTCGCGATCATGCCCTGGTTGAACGGTTGCCCGTTTTATTAGATAAATTGCGTATAGCCAATATATTTTATCCTGAAATCAAACTAAGAACCAACAACCTAGAAGATGTATTCCTAAACCTGACGGGGCGGCGGCTGCGCGAGTAGTCTGTTGGGCGGGATGCTACCCCGCCTTTCCCACTTTTCCACAAGAATCGCGGGATAGCATCCCGCGCCACATGATTATGAAACTTCTCTCTGTTTTCCGTAAATCACTGCGCGAACAAAAGCGCGACTTATGGGTGCTGGGCCTGAGCCTGGCCTTTGCCCCGCTGTTTGTCTTTATTTATTGGATGATGACCGGAACGGGCGGCTCGACTTCTTATGGCGTCTTGGTAATCAACAACGATCAGCCGGTGGGGGAGTACCGCGCCGGGGAGGAAGTGCTGGCCGCCCTGCGCGCCTTGAGCTACGAGAACGGCGCGCCGCTGCTCAAGGTCAGCGAGGCCGTCGAACAGGAGCAGGCCGAGACCCGCCTGCGCAACCGCGAAGCCGCAGCCCTGGTCATCATCCCGCAGGACTTCTCGCAAACGCTCAGCGCCTATCGCGCCGGGGACACTTCCGCCCGCGCTGACCTGGTTTTCAGCGGCGACCTGACCAACCCGACTTACACCGTCGCAGCGGTGATGGCAATGACTGCTGCCGACAATTATGTCCGCGAGCAGACCCTGGCCGACTACCCGGTCAACCTGGTCGAGATTCCGCTGGGCGCTTCGGCGGCGCGCACCGAGTTCGAGAATTATGTGCCGGGCTTGCTGGTGCTGGCGGTGGTGCTGATGGTTTTCCAGGCGGCGATGACCCCGGCCCGCGACATCGAATCGGGAGCGTTGAAACGCCTGCGCCTGACGCGCCTTTCGGCCTTCGACTACTTGGGCGGGACCTCGCTCTGGCTGGCGCTGGTCTCGACCCTGGCGGTCGGCCTGACCTTTGTCGTTGCGGTGGCCTTTGGCTTTCGCAGCCAGGGACCGCTCTGGCTGGCCCTGCTGGTGACCGTCCTGACCAGCCTTTCGATTATCGGCATCGGCCTGTTGGTGGCCTGTTTCTCGAAAACCGTGGCCCAGGCCTTCGTGATTGCCAATTTCCCGCTCGGTTTCCTGATGTTCCTGACCGGAGCGGCTTTCCCGCTGCCGCGTTTTACCCTGTTCACTCTCTTCGGGCGCGGATTCAGCCTGCCCGACCTGCTGCCGCCGACTCACGCTGTGGTGGCGCTGAACAAGATTTTCACCCTGGGCGCGGGCCTGGGTGACGTAACCTTTGAACTGGCTGCTTTAACCATCCTGACCCTGGCCTATTTCGGCGCAGGAGTCTGGCTCTTCCAGCGCACGCAGATGCGGATGTAGGATGTATTTTTAACGGGGGCCGGAAAAATTTCTGTTCGTTTTGGCGATTTCTCTTGTAAAATGGAATGTAGCAAAATTCACTGACCATTACCCACATCGGGGGCATCATGCCAGCCAAGAGAATCTCCGAAGCCAAAACCCGCAAGGAAATGATCGATCCGCAACTTGAAAAGGCGGGTTGGTATTTGCGCGACCATTCAAAGGTCAAGATCGAAATCCCCGTGGACGGTTACGATGCCGAACCCTGGAACGGGGTAACGGATTACTGCCTGTACCGCGAAAACGGGGAAGTGCTGGCGGTCGTCGAAGCCAAGAAAACAGCGGTGGATGTTCGCCTGGCAGAAGCGCAACTCACTCACTATGTTACTGAAATTGAAAAACACCAGAGTTTTCGTCCGTTTGGCTTTTTAGCCAACGGATTGGAAATCCATTTTGTGGATGTGGGACATGCGCCCAAGCGGGAAGTGTTCGGCTTTTTCACCCGCGAAGATTTAGAGAATCTGCTTTTTATCCGCCAAAATGCCAAGCCGTTGAGTTCCGTTGAAATTGACAGCAAAATAGTTGACCGTTCCTACCAGCACGAAGCCATTCGGCGCGTGGGCGAAGCTTTTGCCAATGGCAGGCGCAAAGCCTTGATCGTCATGGCAACAGGGACAGGCAAGACGCGCACCACGATGGGCTTGATCGATGTGTTCATGCGCTCCAACCAGGCGCGGCGGATTTTGTTCGTGGCAGACCGCGATGCTTTGGTGGATCAAGCAAAGGAAGATGGTTTCGAGAAGTTCATTCCTGCTGAACCCTGCACCCGCCTGCGGACCTACGATCTCGATACCACCAAACGCCTGTATGCAGTGACTCTCCAAACACTGAGCAATATCTTCGAACAATTCTCGCCTGCCTTCTTCGATTTGATCGTCTTCGATGAAGTCCATCGTTCGATCTACAACAAGTTCAATGAAGTGCTGGAGTATTTCGATGCCCGTCAGGTGGGATTGACCGCCACGCCCGCCAATTACATCAACCGCGACACCTTCCTTGCCTTCGATTGCACGGACGGCAAGCCGACTTATCTTTACACCTACGAACAAGCCATCGAAGACAAGTATCTCGTGGATTATGAACTCTACTCCGCGCGGACAAAGTTCCAGCGGCAGGGCATTCACGGTGTGGACTTGACCGAGGAAGAGCGCAACGCCCTGATTGAAAAGGGTCTTGATCCCGACGACATCAACTACGAAGGCACGGAACTGGAAAAAGAAGTCAGCAACCGTGACACGCTGCGCAAACAATGGGAAGAGATTTGGGATGTGTGCCGAAAAGATTCGTCGGGACAGTTACCAGGCAAGACGATTGTCTTCGCGATGACACAAGATCATGCCCTGCGTTTGCAGGATGCGTTTTATGAGATGTATCCGCAATTCCCAGATTTGGCGAAGGTCATCACGCATAAATCCGAATATCGCGGCACGTTAGTGGAAGCATTCAAGAAGAAGGATTTCCCGCGCATTGCCATTTCCGTGGACATGCTCGATACGGGCATTGATGTTCCCGAAGTGGTTAATCTGGTGTTCATGAAACCTGTGCAATCGCCGATCAAGTTACAGCAGATGATCGGGCGTGGGACGCGTGTGCAGGCGGCGTGCAGAAATCTGTCTTTACTGCCGAACTTCGAGAAGAAGGATTTTCTCATCATTGATTTTTGGGAGAATAACTTCAGCCGTGATGCCAAAGAAGTCGTTGACCAGTCTACACCTGTGCTGGTGACGATCTTCAACACGCGCTTGAAGTTATTGGAGACATATCTCAAAGACCAGAAAGACCCCGATTGCAAACAGGTGATTGCCGACCTGCGCGAGCAGATTCAGGGCATCCCAACAGACTCATTCACCATCCGCAAGCACATGCCAGAGATTGAAGAAGCATGGACAGATGCGTTCTGGGATTATCTCATTCCCAGCAAGATCGAATTCCTGAAATTGAAAGTCGCTCCGCACCTGCGGCTTGTGCCTGGTGTGGACGTCGCCGCCGCGACCTTTATCAGCAAAGTGGAACGGTTGAAGTTGAAGAAACGCGAAAAAGACCTGACAGGTCTTGGAGACCTGTCAGGTCTCATTGGGACGATTGTGGAAGATGCGCAGAGTTTGCGTGACACAATTTTGTCAGATGCCGAAATCAAAGCCAAGAGCATGTGCGTCCCTGAAAAGTTGGTGGATTTCTCGAACAATGAATTGAACCTGCTTCGGGATGTTCTTTCACCATGTATGAAGAACAAAATGCGTTACGACTCTTTCCTTGAACTTGATTTACTGGATTCCATTGCCATCAGCGGTTACATTTTGCTCACCAAGAGCGGAGAGAAAATGTACGTGGCGGAATACCGTCGTTTGGTGGAGCAACGCATTTTGGAACTGGTTGCCAAACACCCAACGATATTAGCCATTCAACGCGGCGAGAAAATCGACGACTGGCAACTGCTCGAACTGGAGCGCACACTGACCAAAGAACTCGGCGAAAGCGATTTGGAAGTGACCCCCGAGAACCTGAAGAAGGTTTTTGCCCATACCGCCGATAGTTTTCTTGGTTTGGTGCGCCAGGTATTGGATATGCAGTACCTGCCCGATTACAAGGATGTGGTGGCGCGGCAGTTTGAGACCTACGTGACCCAACACAACTACAACGCCGACCAGATTCGTTTTTTGCGCGCCGTGCAAAGCGTGTTCTTGCAAAAACGCCATCTCGAAACCGCTGACTTGTACGAGCCGCCGCTGGATATGTTTGGCGCGGATGCGGTGGAACGATGGTTTACAGAGAAGGAAGTCGAAGAAGTGGTTGAATTTGCCAACCGGATGGCTGTATAATTGTTTTACATTAGCCATATCGATAAGGAGATGTAAAAATGGACGCGCTTACCACGATTTCATCCAAATACCAGATTGTTATCCCGCGCGAGGTGAGGGAGCAATTTGACCTGAAACCCGGCCAGAAGGTGATGTTTATTCCCTACCGGAATTCAATTCGGTTGGTGATTGTGCCGCCCATCGACCAGGCCTTGGGGATTTTCAAGGGACTCGAAATTAATTCGGATGATATCCGCGAAGAAGTTGACGAGGAGCGATGATGAATGTCGTTGACTCATCCGGTTGGATTGAATATTTTACACGTGGCGAAAATGCCCAGTTTTTCATCCCACCTGTGCGCGATTTAGATAACCTGCTAGTACCCAGTGTTTGCATTTACGAGGTGTTCAAACGGTTGCTGGCTGACCTGGATGAAGATGCGGCCTTGCTGGCGGTTGGGTTGATGTCACAAGGTCGCGAAATTGCCCTTGAGCGGAAGATCGCGATTGATGCTGCCCATATTTCGCGCGAATTGAAACTTGCGATGGCAGACAGTATCATTCTCGCCACTGCGCGGGCTTACAACGCCATACTCTGGACACAGGATGCACATTTCAAAGAGTTGGAAGGTGTGAATTACATCGAGAAAAAGAATTAGCCCATGCTCACCGACCCTAAACTCCGCAGCCAAGTAGACGCCCTCTGGGATAAGTTCTGGACGGGGGGACTGACCAACCCGCTCGATGCGATCGAGCAGTTTTCGTATTCCAGCCACCGTCCCGAAGGTTTTGTGGAACGCTCCGAAGACCGTCCCGAAGGCTCGATTGCGAGGACAGGCATCATGCGCGGAAAGCCTTCGGGACGTTTTGCTAAGGGACGTTTTAGCAGGTGACCATGCCATATCGCGGTGACGTGTTTACGCAAGGGCAGTATTATCATATCTACAATCGCGGGGCGGGGAAGGCGAAGATTTTCTTCAATGATGGGAATTATCAGTACCTTCTGCGGTTGGTGAAGGAGTATTATCAGAAGCACGGCGCGACGATCATTGCGTATTGCCTGATGCCGAACCATTATCACTTTTTGATCAGGCAAGAGTCGGGTGGACCCTTGTCAAAATTTATGCAGGTGTTGTTTAATTCGTATGTGCAGGCGTTGAATATCCAGCAGGGACGCACGGGCACATTGTTCGAGGGAAGGTTCAAGCATAAGTGCGTGGATAAATGGGAATATTTGATGGTGCTTTGCAGGTACATTCATCGAAACCCTGTCAAGGCGGGATTGGTGACGAAGCCCGAAGATTGGGTCTATTCGAATTATCGGGAGTGGGTGGGGTTGAGGGATGGTGCGTTGGTGGATAGAGAATTCGTGATGGATCATTTTTCGAGCGCGGAAGAGTATGTCCAATTTGTGAATGATGTTGAGGATGAGAAAAAGAGTTATGAGAAGATTAAGAAGTATTTATTTGATTAGAAAAACCGTCCCGAAGGGTTTAATCAATCGTCACGGTTTTGGAAGTCAACCCTTCGGGACGTTGGCGGCGCGGGCAAAACGTCCCGAAGGGTTTGTTCTGGCGATGGGATTTATCTGCTCGAGCCTTCGGGACGGTATTCCTTGCTAACCGACCCTAAACTCCGCTCACAAGTAGACGCCCTCTGGGATAAGTTCTGGACGGGTGGATTGACCAACCCGCTCGATGCGATCGAGCAGTTTTCGTATTTGTTGTTTTTGAAGCGACTCGATGACCGCGAGAACGCCGCCGAGAGGCAGGCAAAACGCAAGGGGACGGCGTACCAGCCCAAAATCCCGAAAGAGATGCGCTGGAGCCATTGGACTCAGTTCAAGGCAGAGGACGCCCTGAGTCATCTTAAGAAGGTGGTCTTCCCCAATCTATCCAAACTGGCGGATGAGGAGAATTCATTCGGCGAGTACATGAAGACCGCCGAGTGCAAGATCAACAAGCCCAGTCTGTTGATCGAAGCGTGCAAGTTGATCGACCAGATGGAGATCAGCCAGCAGAACCAGGATGTGCAGGGCGACCTGTATGAGTACCTGCTCAGTCATTTGAGCATCGCGGGGCGCAATGGACAGTTCCGCACGCCGCGGCACATCATCCGCATGATGGTGCAGATGCTCGACCCGAAGCCCAAGGAACGCATCGGCGACCTGGCAGCGGGCACGGGCGGATTTTTGATCAACGCGCACCAGTATATTTTGGAGAAAGCGACTTCGGCGGGGATTTTGGAGTTCGATGCCGAGGGGCAGGCGCACCATCTAATCGGCGACCAACTTTCGGCGGCGGAAAGAACGTTTATGTCGTCCAAAAAATATCTGCGCGGATTCGACAACGACTCAGGCATGACCATGCTGCGCATCGGCTCGATGAACCTGATGCTGCACGGCATTCAGTCGCCGCAATTCTTTTACATGGATACGCTCTCCAAGGGCTATGACGGCGCGGGCGAGTTCGACGTCATTTTGATGAACCCGCCCTTCAAAGGCGCGGTAGATAAGGGCGATGTCCACCCCGATCTGCCGAGCGACACCACCAAGAGTGAATTGCTCTTCCTGCATTTGATCCTGCGCGCGCTCGATATGGGCGGACGGGCGGCGGTGATCGTGCCCGATGGCGTGTTGTTCGGTTCGAGCCGCGCCCATGTGGAGGTGCGCAAGCGCATCATCGAAGAGAATCGGCTGGACGGCGTGGTCTCGATGCCTTCGGGCGTCTTCAAGCCCTACGCGGGCGTCAGCACGGCGGTGCTGTTCTTCACGCGCGGCGCACAGACGAAGGATACACCTGCCCCGCACGGTTTTGGCGGGGTCTGGTTCTACGACATGGCGCACGACGGTTTTTCGTTGGATGATAAGCGCACGAAGGTCGATGAGAACGACATCCCCGATATTTTGGATTGTTGGAAGAACCGCCTCGATTCGACCTTTGGGTCTGCTCGCACCAAAAGGATCGCTGACCTGCGCCGACAGTTGACTCCGCTCAAAGCCGAACGGTTGCAGTTGCAGGCCGAGATCAATCGTCTGACTTTTGAATCGGCGTTGGAAAACCCATTAACCGCGAAGAGCGCTAAGAACGCGAAGGAAGAAATTAAAAACTTAGCGCCCTTAGCGGGCTTAGCGGTTCAAAACGCTCTTTCCGACGCGCAGGCAAGACTCGCCAATCTCCAATCACAAATCTCCAATCCTCAATCCGAATTGGATCGCCTGACCCGCCAGTTCTGGGTGACGAAGGAGCAGGTCAAAGCCAACAAATATGACCTTTCTGCCAGCCGCTACCGCCAGGTGGACGCGGACGCCGCCTATCACGAACAGCCGTCTGTGACGCTGGAACGCCTGGCGCGGTTGGAGAGTGTGATGGCGAGTGAAATTGAAGAGTTGAAGAAATTGGTAAAAGGATGAAGGCAGAAGGATGAGGGATGAATTGAACTACGAACTCCTTGCCGATGTTGCCCAAGTCATCATGGGACAAAGCCCACCATCTTCAACTTACAACACAGTTGGCGAAGGTTTGCCGTTTTATCAAGGCAAGACTGATTTTGGCGATATGTATCCAACACCAAGAGTTTATTGCACAGAGCCAAGTCGAATTGCGGAGGCAGGCGATATTTTGATTTCTGTTCGTGCGCCAGTTGGTCCAACCAATGTAAGTCAAGAACGTTCTTGCATTGGTCGTGGAATATCTGCGATTCGTGTTGGCAAAAATCTTGACCGTGATTTTCTGCTTTACTTTTTGCGTTTCTACGAGCCTGAATTAGCCAAAGCAGGAACGGGTTCAACATTTGCCGCTATTGCACGTGAAGACCTTGAAACTATAAAAATTCCCCTGCCCCCGCTGACCGAGCAAAAGCGGATTGCGTCCCTGCTGGCGCGCGCCGACCGTCTGCGCCATCTGCGACGGACAGCGCACGATCTCGGCGAGTCCCTGCTCCAGTCCGTGTTTTTGGAGATGTTTGGGGATCCTGATACAAATCCGAATGGCTGGGATAAAGATGAATTTGAAAAAGCCATCGTAAGCACTCAAAACGGTTTTGGACAAAGAGAAGATTACAGCCCAAAGGGAATTATTGTTTTGAGAATTCGGGATATAAGTTCTGGAAAGATTGATTATTCTGACCCACGACGAATGATTATTCCAGAAAAGGAATTAGCAAAATATTCTCTTGACCATGAAGATTTGATTCTTGTTCGTGTCAATGGAAATCCAAATTATGTTGGTATAGCGTCCGAGTTTACTGCTCAAAACGAGCCGATTGTTTTTAGCGACCACGTAATTCGAGTAAAGACGGACAGAAAATTATTGAATACAACTTTCATGGTTCATCTTCTAAACTCGCCGTATGGACGAAAACAAACTCTTGGTAATATTTCAACCACCGCTGGTCAATTCACAATTAACAGTTCTGGCTTATCTCGGATAAAGGTGATATTTCCACCGCTGAACCTGCAAGAAGAGTTTGCGGGCGTAGTGGCGCGGGTCGAGTCGCTGCGGGGGAGGATGTCCGAGAGCGAGAGGCAGGTCGAGGGGTTGTTTGAGTCCCTGCTGGCAGAGAGTTTTGGGGCGTAAATCTTCCCCCTCTGTCCGTTGGACATCTCCCCCAAATGCGACGGTAGTGCTGTCGAATTTGGGGGAGAATATGGAATTGATGTTTTTTATGAACAGCGAAAGCATATCTAAAATTTTGACTTCAAGAGCAAAAGTTCCTCCCCCATTTTCGTCCCGCCGCATTTTGCGGGGCGCAAATGGGGGAGGTTAGGAGGGGGCCAATGCCACGCCCACCCAGAAGCAACCCAAAAACCAGAACCCGCGCCATCGAACTCCGAAAAGAATCAACCCCCGCCGAGCGCAAACTCTGGGCGGCTCTTCGCAACGACCAGTTGGGCGTCACGTTTCGCCGCCAACATGCCATTGGCGTCTACATTCCTGATTTCGTCTGTGTTGAAAAGAAACTCATCCCTCGCTACCGGACAAAATTCGTCAAATTGTCATTTCGAGCGATAGCGAGAAATCTTATAGACCGAAACCAAGATTTCTCAGTCGCTATCGCTCCTTCGAAATGACAAAACCGAGGTAATTGATGGCT
>JAEWVF010000112.1 GCA_023459215.1 Chloroflexota bacterium | reverse complement strand
GGCGAAACGTGGCGGTTTTGGGGCGGCCCATCAGAGGGCCGGTGATGGCATCGACTTCATCGATAGTGTAGCCGTTCTCGATGATGAAATCGAGCGCAAAAGCACCAGTGCCAAAGGCGACCCGGTTGCCGATGAAATTGGGCGTGTCCTTGCACAAGACAATGCCCTTGCCCAAACGGTATTCGCCAAAATGGCTGATGAAACTGACCACATCCGGCAGCGTATCGGCAGTCGGGATGACTTCAAGCAGTTTCAGGTAGCGCGGCGGGTTGAAGAAATGCATGCCGAGGAAGTGCTGCCTGAAATCCTCGCTGCGCCCGGCGGCAATGTCCTTGAGCGGGATACCGGAGGTGTTCGAGGCAATGATGCTGCCCGGTTTGCGCGCCGCGTCGATGCGCTCCATCAGCGACTGCTTGATTTTGAGATTCTCGACAATGACTTCCAGCACCAAATCGGCCCCAGCGACGGCGGATTCGAAATCATCTTCCAGGTTGCCGGTTTTGACGAGGGCATGCCCCTCTGACGAGAAAAACGCCGCCGGTTTGGCCTTTTTGGCGTTCTCCAGCCCGGTGTTGACGATTTTGTTTCGCTCTTCGTGGGACAAGTTACCAACTTGTCCCACCGGCACGATATCCAACAATGTCACCGCCACCCCGGCATTGGCAAAATGCGCCGCAATCGCCGCGCCCATGGTGCCCGAGCCGATGACGACGGCATTATTAATTTTATATTTCATAAAAAACCTTTCTGGACACGGAACACACGGAATTTCACGGAATAGACGAAAAAAATAAAAGATTTCCGTGTTCTTCCGTTTTTTCAGTGTATTCTGCGTACCGGTTTTAACGAAGTTCCGCGCCCGAATATCCCAAAATCTGCCGCGCCACGACCAGCCGGTTAATCTGCCCGGTGCCTTCGTAGATGTCGGTGATTTTGGCGTCGCGGAACCATTTTTCGAGCAGGTATTCGCGGCTGTAGCCGAGCGGCCCCATGATTTCGACCGCTTTCTGGGTGATTTTGGTGACAATATCGCCAGCCTTGACCTTGCTCATCGACGACTCAAGCGCGTTCGGCTTCTGGTTGTCCGCCATCCAGACCGCTTTTAGCACCATCAGCCAGGCGCTCTTGAGCATGATTTCCATGTCGATAATGTCGCGCTCGATGGCGGACAGCTTTTGGCGCGGCAAGCCATAGCGAATGGTCACGCCCTGCTCCGCGAGCATTTTCTTGACTTCTTCCAACGCAGCGCGTGCCACGCCAACGCCAGTCGCCGCCACCAACGGGCGGGTCGCATCGAAGGTCGCCATCGCGCCCTTGAAACCGGTGGTGGTCTTTTCAACAGTCGGACTGCCCAGCACATGATCATACGGCACACGTGCATCTTGCAGCACGATGGCGGCCGTATCGCTGACGCGGATACCCATCTTGTGCTCCAGTTTGGTCACTTTTACACCCGGCGTGCCAGCCTCGACAACGAAAGCGCGCATCCCGGCCCGGCCAGCCGTCGGGTCAATGGTTGCCCAAACGACGATGAAACCTTTGCCGAACTGCTCATCCGGCACAAACGACTTATGCCCGGCGGTGACAAAAATCTTCTCACCGTTCAGCACCCATTCGTTGGTCTTTTCATCCAAAACAGCAGTGGCGCGGATGGCAGAAGTGTCCGAGCCGGCCTGCGGTTCGGTCATGCACATCGCGGCGAAAGTCGGCTTTTCGTCGGCAAAGCGCGCCAGGAATTTGGCTTTCTGCTCGGGTGTGCCCGCCGCCTGGACCGCCGCCGCGCCCAATCCGCCGCCAGGGGTAATCAGGTACATGCCCACATCGCCCCACGAGAGCATTTCGAGCATCGCAGCCAGCGACTGGTAGGCAATCGGCGGGTGCTTGGGCTTGTTCGGATCTTCTTCCTTTTTCTTTTCCTGCGGGGCCAGCGATCCGGCCCCGGTCGAGCGCATGGCCGTGTGCATAAACTCGATATAGCCGTATGGCACCGCGTGCTCGTTCTCATCCATCTCGCGCGAAACCGGGCGCATCATGTTATCCGCTACCGTTTGCAGCATGTAGCGCATGTTATTAATCGGTTTTGGGGATTCAAATTCAATGGTCATGGTATTCTCCTTCTGGTGTATTGGCAAGCGCCCTGAGCGGAGCGCTTTTCAGCGAAGTCGAAGGGCAGCGAACCAATCTAGCATCTAGTTCAAGATTGATTCGGGCTTCGACTACAGCGCACAAACCGCACATCCGCTCAGCCCTTGCAAGCACAACTACACAATCGCCAACCCGGTAAACATCGCAAACCCGCGCCCGTTGCGCATCCACATCTCAACCGGGTACTCGCGGATGTAGCCATGGCCGCCCAAAATCTGCACGGCGCGGTCGGTAACCATCATCGCCATATCGGCGGCGCCAGTCGCGGCCAGGTAAGCGTGGGTGAAGGCCTCCTCCTTGCCGGCATCGAGCATCCAGGCCGCCTCCCAGTTCAACAGGCGGATGGCCTCGATTTCGGTCGCCATTTCGGCCAGCATGAAGGCAATCGCCTGCTTCTGGGCAATTTTCATCCCAAATGCCTGGCGTTCCTTGGCGTAATCGCGGGCATATTCCATCGCGCCATTGGCCACGCCCACCGCCAGGGCCGCATTGGCTACCCGCATTGCGGCCAAAACCGGAGCAAAATCACCTGCTAATAAGTGGGATTGGGGAATTTTTACGTTCTCGAGCGTCACCCGATAAAGCGGCAGGGCGTTCAGGCTCATGAATTTTTCCGGTTCGGACACGCTCAACCCGTCACTTGCTCCCGGGACGATAAAGCCTTTGGTGGCCCCGTCGAGGTTGGCGTAGACGATCATCGCCTCGGCTCCGGCGGCGAACGGCACCATCGTCTTGACACCGTTCAGCACGAAGTCCTCCCCTGCGGCGGATGCGGTCGTCTTGAGTTCGTTCGGGTCGAAGTCGAAAGACGGCTCGACCAGCGCGCCGCTGAACTTGGGCCAATCGCCCTCGATCACCGGCGGGATCCATTCCTGTTTTTGTTCCTCGCTGCCCGCCAGCAAAATCGGCATGGCGAACAGGCCAGGGGTCATGACCGCCAGCGCACCGGCCAGATCGCCCCAGGCCATTTCCTCGGCGGCCAGCACGCCCGTGACTGCCGAGCGTTCGCCAAATCCGCCATAGGCTTCGGGGATGGAGGCTTGCAAAACGCCCAGTTCCCAGCCCTTGCCGAGCAGCTTCTTGGACAGGGACTTGCTTTCCTCGGCATCATGCCCGGCCGGACGCAGATCGCCCTTTGCATAGCGGCTGACTGCGTCGATCAGCATTTGCTGTTCTTCGTTGGGTTCAAAAGAATACATGGTTCCTCCTTCTTTGTGGCACGGAGTCCAAAGTCTCCCGACTTTGGACGAAAGGTTGGGCTACAGTCCAGCGTCTGGAGACGCCGGACTCCGAATTCCTTCCAAAAACATCCCCGCAAAATGGTCGGCAATCTGCTCGGGCGAGAGACTGCCCTCGGGACGGTACCAGGTAATCGTCCAGTTGAGAACACCGAGCAGGCCGCGCACCGTCATCGGCACATCGGGACAGTTGAAAATCCCGGCTTCGTTCCCATCCTGAATCAAATCGCGCCACATGTTCTCGAAATTGTCTCGAATGGGAATATGGCGCGTTTTCAGTTCATCATTCAGTGATCGGTGTTCCATCAACAGGACAGCGGTCACATCCAGGTTATCGGTCATCACATGCAGGTAAGAGCGCATCGCCAGGCGCAACTTCTGGTCGGCGGGCGCATCCTGCGCCATGACCGCCAGCATGCCTTCGCTGAGCATCTGGAGCGCGCGGTCGAGCAGTTCGAGCAGGATTTCCTGTTTGCTGGAAACATGGTGATACAGGCTGGCCTTTTGCAGGTTGACCGCTTCGGCAATATCGGACATGGATGCGCCGTGGAACCCCTTTTGGCGAAATACTTGCGCAGCAGCAATTAAAATCTCATCACGAGTCATATATTCTCCCTACCGACCGGTCGGTAGGGATATAATAATCGAAGTCAGGGGAAGAGTCAAGAATAACTTTCTAAAACTGCAACCCTAACGTCATGAAAGATAGTACCCATGTACTGGGGCGATTTGTTAAGATTAGGGTATAATGCTTTAACATTGGCAGGCGGCAGGAAACATAGCCGTCTCTTCTCATTAAATAGGGGCCATTATGCCTGCCATGATTACTGTATCGGATGACGGAAAATGAATAGTGCAACAATCCTGCTAGTGGAAGGCAAAAAATCGGAGCAGCCTTCTTTTGCGGCCCAACTGCAAAAGAAGGGTTTTACCGTTTTTGTTGTTCCCAACGGCAGCCAGGCGGTCAGCCGTCTCAAAGAGATTTCTCCCGACCTGTTGATTGTCAATGCCGCTTCGCTCGGTTCGAGCGGTGTCCGCATTGTGCAGTCAGTCTGCGATAAACAGGAAGAGCGCCTGCCGGCCATCCTGATTGTGGACACCAACCGCCCGGTGGAAAAATCGGCCGCAGACGCTGTTTTGACCTTGCCTTTCACCGTACAAAAGCTGGTCAACCGCCTGAAACCCTACCTGCCCGGCGATGGCGCAAACATCATCCATGCCGGCCCGCTGCGCCTGGATCTGGAACACCGCCGGGTGCGCTGTCTGGGCAAGAACATCCGCCTGACCCCGCGCCTGACCCTGTTGCTGCAACTGCTGATCGAGCACCGTGGCGAGGTACTCGAACGGGAAGCGCTCTTCAAGCGGGTATGGGATACCGATTACACCGGCGATACCCGCACCCTGGATGTGCACGTTTCCTGGCTGCGCAAGGCCATCGAACTCGACCCCAACCACCCCAAATTCCTGCACACCGTGCGCGGCGTCGGCTATCGGTTGGATGTGTAATAATTTTTTGGTAGAAATAACAAAAAACGGGATGAAAACTCATCCCGTTTTTGATTCAATCACAACCTGGTAATGCTCCCCCGTGGCAGCCACCGCGCGGATACAAATCCTGCCTGGGTCTGGCGGCAATGGCAGGGAACGGTGGATTTCACCCTGCCGCAAAGGCAGGAGAGCCTGAGCAGCGCTGTGAAAAATCCTGCCATCCCAATTCGGGTCGATTTCCCAATAAACCGGAACCGCAGCAGAAGCGAGCAACACCTGCTGATCAAAAACCCGAAACTCAAAGGGAATATCGCGCCCATCCAGCAGCGACCGGCTGGTCCAGATGCTAAAGGGGCAGGCGTTCTCCCGAACCAGCCGAGTGCGAGCGGTATGAACAGCGCGGAAGGATGCATCCGAGGCCAGGAAACGCCGTCCGTGGCGGGCCGCAACCAGGGGTGTTGTCCCCGAACCGCAAAAGAAATCCGCCACAAGGTCGCCGGGGTTGGATGAAGCCAGGATGATGCGCTTCAACAGCGCCTCCGGCTTTTGGGTGGGGTAACCGGTGCGCTCACCGTGCAGGCGGGCAACCACCGGGAAGTACCACCAATCTTCGGGCACCTTGCCGCGCTCCAGGTCTGGAACCTTGCCAAATCCGGCTTTGGGTGAGGCTGCGAACGTTTTTACAGTCGCGGCATCGTAAGGGACGCGAACCGCATCGGCATTGAACGTATAATTTTCGCTTTTTGTATAAACCAGGATGGTGTCGTGCTTGCGATTAAAAGCAGAGCGGATTGGCGATGGGCCATGATAGGCCCAAATAATCTCATTCAGGAAGCGTTCCGGGCCAAAAATTTCATCCAGCAAGAGGCGGGCATAGGCGTCAGCGTGCCAGTCGAGATGCAGGTAGAGCGTCCCGGTTGGAGCCAGCAGGCGATGCATCAAGGCCAGACGTTCATAAAGGAATTGGATATACTCATCCAGGCTTTCCCAGGAATCCCCGTAGCCTTCAGCCAGTTGCCATTCTGAAGGTTTGCGCGAATCTTCCCCTCGGCCAATGCGCGCCACAAATTTGCGGTTGGTAAAAAAAGGCGGGTCAGCGTAGATCAGGTCGATTTTGCCTTCATACTCATCCAACAAAGCAGACATGACAGCAAAATTTTCCCCCAGGCAAAGCCGGTTGTCCTGCTCCGGGTTGGGCCCAAGGCAGGGCTGCCCACCCGGATGGATGAGTGAGTCAAGGGTTAGCGAGGCAAGATGCGGGTCGCGGTGCTGCTTCCCGTTCCAATGAAGAGAAGGCATGGGGTTAGTTGGTAACCACAATCGGTGTGCCGTAACCAGGCCTATCAAACGTGCCGGGGCGAATCTCATCAACCCCGGCGCTGGGCAAGCACCAGCGGAAAAACCATTTAGCTTCATGATTGCGCATGTTGATACAGCCGCTGCTCATCGGCACGCCATAATTGTCATGCCAGTAAGTTCCATGAAAAGCATGACCCTGAAAAGACAAATGATCATACTTAAAAAAAGTGGTCCATGGAACACCCGGCAATTCATAAGCATCAATATCGGCAGCCAGGTTGCCATTGCCCATGTGCTTGGAAGGCATTTTGTTCGTAACATGGGCTTTCCCGGCTGGGGTGCGGGTGGGAATGCCGTTGGCCGGGATGGTGCTGTCGAGGCGGCCAGAGGCAATCGTGGTCTGGAAAACGACTTGCTCGTTCTCGTAGCAAATCATCACCTGGCGGCGCAGGTCGACTTCGACCCGCTTCTGCTCCCAGGGCACTTCCGGCGAAATTGGGGTGATTTCTT
>JAEWVF010000111.1 GCA_023459215.1 Chloroflexota bacterium | reverse complement strand
CAAATTTTTCTGCAAAAACCAGCGTAACCAGTCATTTACTGATTACGTTTTTGCGCCAAGCAAATTTGACTGGATACGCACTGGACACGAAAAAGCGTAATCAGTCAATTGACTGGCCCAACCCTCTTATTTTGCTCTAAACTTGTCATTTCGAAGGAGCCGCCTAGCGGCGACTGAGAAATCTTGCGCAATGTGGTTAAGATTTCTCGCCAAAAAGCGGCTCGAAATGACAACTGAGCGCTGGACATTAACTATTGGGAATTGTTCGCTGCAACGATAATCGCTGCGTTTGGGCCGATGGGTTGATGCTATAATGGCGCGGTTGCGCAACTTTTTTGGCTTTGGCGCATCAAAGAATTGTTGCTATTTTATCCCAGGAGTAAAAACCATGTCCCAACCTATTCACGTTTCTGATGCTGAATTCGAAGAAAAAGTATTGAAGTCGGCCACCCCGGTGGTCGTGGATTTCTGGGCGCCCTGGTGCGGCCCATGCAAGATGATCGCCCCGGCGCTGGAAGAGATTGCCAAGGAACAGGGCAATAAAGTTGTCATCGCCAAGGTCAACACCGACGAAAACCCGCAGTGGGCGATGAAGTACGGTGTGATGGGCATCCCGACCCTGTTGTTCATCAAGGGCGGCCAGGAAGTCAGCCGCCACGTCGGCGCAGCCCCGGCCCCGGCGCTGAAGAGCAAGGTGCAGGGGTTCCTGGCCGGCTAGTTGTGGGGAACGAGTTGGAAAGTAGAAAGTGGAAAGAGAGACGAGCGCAAAGGCTCCGTCTCTCTTTTTTCTTCAGATTCAAGCAGTGATTATGTTCCAAAGATGAAAAACAAGCTACGGAACCACGAAAAAAATGATTTCTTTTGTGATTTCAACCGTTTCATCGTCACACAAATAACCTGTGATTGTCGCGCGAAATTCCTGGGGGACATCGATAATGATATTTGTTAAATCTGGCAACACCGGAATAATTCTACGCGATCCAGAATCGCCTCTTTGTGCCAAGCGAACATCTTGATAATTAGCATAGGTTACAGTATTCGCAACTTCTGTTTCCGCCTTTTCATCTTTCAGGTATATCTTAACTCCGTAATCGTAAGGGAAAACTATACAATATTCTGATTCATTCGTAATCCATGCTTCCAAACCCCACCCAACCATCACCTGGTTTTCTCGCTGAAAAATAGAGTTGCTGGGATAATAAACTATAAGAGAATCGGCTATTTCCTGTGGGTCAGGCGCGCCACACGAAGCCAACAGCATTATCGCCAGGATTGCAATCAAAAGAATCTTAAAAACTTTATTAATGGCCACTGCAATTGCCTCTCATAGTTATTAATGTTTTAATTTAAATGGCGGTCTTTACAAGCAACGACTATATTCCAAAAACGGAAAACAGCTTATGGAACCACGAAAAAAATGATTTCTTTTGTGATTTCAACCGTTTGATCATCACACAGATGCCCTGTGATTGTCGCGCGAAATTCCTGGGGGGCATCGATAGCAATATTTGCTATATCTGGCCGCAACACAATCGCTCCCTGCGATCCAACATTGTTTTTTTCAACCAAACGAACATCTTCGGGGTTGAGGTAAGTTACAGTATTTGCTATTTCTGTTTCTATCTCTCCTGCTTTTAGGTAAATCTTAATGCCGTAATCGTAAGGGAAAAATACACAATAATCTGATCTGTTCACAACCCTCGCTTCTAAACCCCATCCGGCTTTTACTTGGTTTCCCTGCTGGAAAATACCATCATCCGAATAAAAAATTACAATAGAATCTTCAACTTCCTGCGGGTCAGGCGCGCCACACGAAGCCAACAGCACTATTGCCAGGATTGCAATCGAGAAAATTTTAAAAACTTTACCAATGGTCATTGAGATCACTTTGTCATCACTCCTGTAAATTTCATGTCAATTTCATAGTGAATTGCTTTTCATAGGCAATCAATCAACACGTTTTGACACCTCGGCTTGTGAATTGTATTACAATTCCCCACCATGAGCATCAAACTAGCCATCGACTTCGGCACCACCAATTCCCTGCTGGCGCGTTGGGATGCAGACCGCCAGGCCGGGCAGGTTGTGGTTATTCCCGGCCTGAGCAACAATTTCGGCGCGGAGCCGGGGCTGATTCCCAGCCAGCTTTACGTTTGTGATGGGCGCGCCGCCGAGGTGCTGATCGGCCAGGCGGTGCTGGCGGCCGATTTCCCGCTGGAGGCCATCCGCCTGTTCCGCAACTTCAAGCGCGGCATCGGGGCCAACGGCAGCCCGGCGCGTATCCTGGATGGAGTCCCGTGGAGCGATTTCGAGGCCGGTAAACAATTCCTGGATAACCTGCTGGCGGCCCTGCCCTACCAGGCCGAAGAAATCGAACAGCTTGTGCTGACCGTGCCGGTAGCCTCCTTCGAAGGCTATTCGAGTTGGCTGCGGCGCGCGCTGGGCAGTTTCGCCGAACGGGTGCGGATCGTCGACGAATCGACCGCCGCTGCGCTCGGCTACGCCGTGACCGAACCGGGAGCGGTTGTGCTGGTCATCGATTTCGGCGGTGGGACGCTCGACCTTTCGCTGGTACGCCTGCCCGAAAGCCGCGAGCAAACCGGACAGGTGCTCTTCTCGAGCCAGCCCAAACCATCCAAAAGCGGCCTGGCGCAAGTCATCGCCAAAACCGGGCTGACCCTGGGCGGCAGCGACATCGACGCCTGGCTGGGACGTTTCGCGCTCGCACAAAGCGGTCAGCCGCAAACCGAGCTTGACCCCATCCTGCTGGCCGCCTGTGAACGCGCCAAGATTGCGCTCTCCAGCCAGGAAGAAACCCAAATCGAATTCAAGACAAAAAACGGCGAACGCAAAACCGTCCAGGTCAGCCGGGCCGACTTCGAAAGGCTGATGGAGCAAAACGGCTTTTTCACCTCGCTGAACCAGGCGCTCGAAAAAGTCATGGGCCTGGCCCACCAGAAGGATGTTTATCGCGAAGACATCAGCCACATCCTGATGGTCGGCGGCACTTCGCTGGTTCCTTCCGTCCAGCGCAACATCGACAGCTACTTCCGCGCCATCACATCCGGCAGACGCCGCCCCACCGATATGCCCGCCTGGCCGGCGATGAGTTGGTCGGTAGAGAACACATCCATCCGCGCCGATAAGCCCTTTACGGCGGTGGTCGAAGGCGCGCTGCTGGTCTCGGCAGGATTGGGCCTGGATGACCAACTCGCGCACGGCTTCGGCCTGAATATCCTCGACGAACAATCCTGCCCGGCCCTCGAAGAAATCATCCCGATGGGCAGCAAATATCCATCCGGCCAGCCGGTCGTTGTGCATCTGTCCGCCTCGCGGCCTGGCCAGCAAAGCATCAGCCTGGAAATCGGCCAGATCAACCCGGAGCAGGCCCAGGCGGTCGAGGTGCGCTACGAGGATGGGCAGCCGGTCTTCTTCGCCCAGACGCAAAATGCCCTGCGGCAAGCCTCCCGGCTCGAAATCCCGCTCGACCCGCCCGGACAGCCAGGCAAAGCCCGTTTGGCGGCCTCCTTTTCGGTCGATGCCGGCCGCCAACTGCATCTGAGCCTCAACGATTTGCAGACGCGCAAGAAACTCCTGCAAGACCAGCCCATTCAGCCGGAAGGCGACCTGCAATCCGCCCCGGAAAACCTGCCGAGGCTGGCCGAAAAAGCGGGCAGCGGATTCCGCATATCGCTGGCCGGGCTGGGCGGAGTGCTCAACCTGCTCAACCCATCCCAGGCTTCGGTCGAGGCGCTCTCGGCGGCCCTGCGCAGCGGCGACTGCATGGTGCGCTATACCGCCGCCGATATGTTGGCGCGGCGCGCCGACCGCGAGTCGCGGGTGGTTTTCGAAAACGTGCTCAAAACCGGAGAGCCGCCCCAGCGTGCCAGCGTCATCCGCCACGCCTATCGTTTTTCGTGGTTCAGCGCCGCGCCGCTGTTCCAGCGCGCCCTGTCCGACCCGGACGCACGCGTGGCCGAAGCGGCGATTTTTTCGCTATGCAAGATGCGCCAGCCGGAATCCTACCAACTTGTGACCAAAATCCTGCAAAGCGGTTCGGACGCGATGCGCATGGCCGCCATTTGGGGCCTGCAAAACCACCCGGATGCCGGGGCAGTGCCGGTGCTCGCCCTGGCGGTGCAGGCCGCTTCGGCTGAGATCCGCGCCCTGGCGCTGGAGGTGCTCGGGGCCTGCGACGCGCCCGAGGCCATTCCGCTGGTGCGCGCCGCGATGCGCGACCCGGACGACAATGTCAAATACGCGGCCACGCTTTCGCTGGTCGAACTGGCCCGTGAAACTTGCTTTGTCGAGATTGCGGGGCTGTTGAGCGAGACTTCCGGCGAGGCGCGCCGCTCGATCCTGCGCGGATTATTCCACGCCACCAATTACCTCGGGCTGGAACTGGCCAACGGCAGCGAAGTTTTGTTCAGCGCTCTCGAAACTGCCCTCGCCGATAGCCTGCCGACCGTGCGGGTCAGCGTTTGCATGTTACTGGCCTGGTCGCGCCACCCGCGCGCCGGGGAAATCCTGCTGCAAGCCTTCCAGCACGAAGCGGACAGCCAGACTCGCGCCCAAATCCTTAGCAACGCCGTTCACCTGTCATCGCCGATGGCCGGGAGGCTGCTCCAGGAAGCCCGCAGCAGCCCGGATACGCTCCTGCGCAAAACCGCAGATTTCCTGGCATAAATTATAGGAAGCAAAAAAGAGAGACGAGCCTGAAAACTCGTCTCTCTTTTCTGTACGCGAATTCGGGATAAAGATGCCGAGCCTGATTTCGCTAAAAATTTTTCACGCAAAGCCGCAAAGACCGCCAAGTCTTATTATTTTCGACTCTCCCGTTTCTGACGGGAAAGGGCTTTGAATTAAAAAAAGATAACCACGAAGACGCTGAGAACACGGAGTTTTTAATGCCGTTTTCTCTGCGGACTCCGTGTCTCAGTGGTGAAATTCCCGTTAATTACGGTAGAGCCTTATTTTCTTTGCGCACTTTGCGACTTTGCGCGAGAAAAACTACAAAATTTAGCCAGGGATTCTTATTCCGAACCGACGTTATTTACCTTTTTCACGCTTTCACGCTTTTATGTTTTCACGCTTTCCCTACTCACTCCCCCTTGGCCAGCGCCAGTATCTCCTCACGCGTATCATAAACCTTGACCAGCTTGCCGTCGCGCATTTGCAGCACGCGGTCAACGTACTGGCACATGCGCAGGTCGTGGGTGACCATGATTCCGGCGCGGTTGTTTTCGTGGATGAGGGCCTGGAAGGTTTGCACCACCTGGAAGGCGCGCTCGGTGTCCAGGCTGGCGGTCGGTTCGTCGGCCAGCACCACCGTCGGGGCATGGATGAGGGCGCGCGCAATGGCTACGCGCTGCTGCTGTCCGCCCGACATCTGGGCCGGCAGGTTGTTCAGGCGTTCGCCCAGCCCCAGGCGCGAGAGCAGTTCGGACGAACGGACTTTGGCGGCCCGGTCGAAGCGGTTGTTTAAGCGAATCATCAATTCGACGTTCTCCTGGGCCGTCAGGTAGGGAATCAGGTTGTTCGACTGGAAGGTAAAGCCAATTTTCTGGCGGCGCAAAACCACCCGTTCGGTTTCACTCATCTGGGCCAGATCGACGCCATCGATGCACACTTCGCCGCTGGTTGGGGTCAGCAGGGCAGCCAAAATCGAGAGCATGGTCGTTTTGCCGGAACCGCTCGGCCCGACCAGGGCCACGAACTCACCGGCTTCGACCGCAAACGAGACATCGTCCACCGCGCGGATTTCGCCGGAATCAGACTGAAAAGTTTTGATAACATTTTTTACTTCAAGGGCAAGGGGCATAGAGATACCTTATTAATACAGAAACATTTGGAACCCAAAATTTCAACCAATATTGTCATTTCGAGCGACAGCGAGAAATCTTGCCCGTGCTTAAGATTTCTCGCCGCAAAGCGGCTCGAAATGACAATCGACAAGAGTCGTTGCACTCCACGCAACTACGATAGCCGCAGAGCTTTGAGCGGTTCGATTTTGACCGCGTAGAAGGTCGAAACCAGGCCGCCGGCCGGGCCAATCAGCAGCAGGGCCGCAATCGCAATCGCGGAATTGACCCCGTTGAAAACAATCGGCACCGTGGGCGGGAATCCGAGCGAGAACAGGAAGGCCAGCGAACTGCCCAGCGCCACGCCGAGCGTGGTCGTGATGATGATTTGCATCACCGCCGCCAGCCCGACCATCGCGTTCGAAGCGCCAATCGCCTTGAGTACGCCAATCTGCGGGACTTTCTGCAAAATCTGGATCTGGAAAAAGCCGCCAATCACCAGCACGCCAATCAGCAGGGTGAAAACAGCCTGGGTCTGCACCGTGCCTTGCTGGGCCGAGTAGCCCGGCACATTCTCGATCGTGGTCTGGATGTCGGCCACTTCGACGCTGTCGACCCGCGACTGGATCGCCGCGCTGACAGACTCGAAATCGGCGCCCGGCTCCAGCCTGATCACCGCCACATTGACCGTGGTGCTGGGCCGGTCGAGTTCCGCATCCGATTTGGTGCGCACCCGGTCCCAGGTTCCGTAAGGCACAAAAATCGACGGCTGGAAGGTATACAACTGCCCATCGCTCGCGCCGACCACCTTCAGGGTGAAGAACTCATCGCGTGTGCCCTGGGTCGAGCGCACTGTGATGGTATCGCCCACCTTCACATCCGAGCGCTGCAAAACGTTCAAATCCACCACGGCCTCGCGGGCGTCCTCACCCAAAATGGCGCGGCCCTGGGTCACAACCGGGTCGCCGGGGCGTCCCGGCTCGATGCCGATCAGCGAAACCTTGAGCACCTCGCCGTCCGGCAGCAGGATGGCCGTGCTCGACGTGGCGACTCCACCCGCATCGGCTACGCCTTCGACACGTCGCAGCGCCCGAACCGTGGAGCGTTCCACCCGTGAGCCGGGGATGATGAAATCTGACTTTTCCAGGAAAACAACCATTTGCGCATCCAGGCGCGAGATGTACTGGCGATTGGCATTGCCCAACCCCTCGCCGAGGGCGGCAATAAACAAGACCAGCAGGGTAATCAGCGCAATCACCAGGCTGACGAGGAAAAACCGTCCGCGGTTGCGCCAAATCTCCTGCCAGGAAAGATAAGCGGCAAGTGAAATATTATTCATTGGGAGTAATCGCCCCTTCCAGCGGCTTGCCCCAGTCCATGCCCATCAGGCCATGCAGGAGCAGGTCGAGCGGCGGATGGTCGGCAATGTCTTCATAGTAATACGGCAGGCGGATGCGCCCATCCGGCCCGATGACAAAGGTGCCAGACATGACAAAGGCATCCTGTCCTTGGGGCGGAGCCTCCGGGCTGAAACCCTTTTCGCGTTTCAAACGCCGGTTAGACTTCCAGATATTGGGCGAGAGCAGAGTCTGCCAGGCTGAGCCGCGCTCAAGACCATAGGCGCGATAAACGGCCCGTTCGGCATCCGCCAGACAGGTTGCGCCCGGCGCGCGTTCAGCGCAAAAGGCCTTGGCCTGCTCGGGTGTGCCCTGAGTGACAATCGCCAGGTTGAGTCCCTTGCCGGCCAGTTGCGGTTGGGCCTGGTAAAGCTCATCCATCATCTCTTTGCACTGCGGGCAGCCAAAATGGCGCGTAAACGCCAGCACCAGCGGCCCGGCTTGCCAGAGCGAGGAGAGTTGAATGGCCTGCCCTTCACTGTCCAGCACATCCAGGTCGGGCGCAAGATCATTGAATTTGAGATAGTTTTTTCTTGGCATGGTTTTGATTGTAGGCTGTGGCACTCTCGAAATCTATCAGAAGTGCCATGAATAAGGTTATCAGGATAAAATACGCCCGCAAAGGAGCATTTTGATGAACCCATTGAGCGAATTCGAATCCCGGCTTTCGCCGGAGTTGGCAGAAACCTGGCGCGGACTGAACAGCCCGATCCAGATCCAGGCGTTTCTCGACAGCATTCCCTACGTCGGCGAAGAGCGTGACCGCTGTCCGCTGGATGTGCTGCGCAACCGGCAGTGTCACTGTCTCGATGGCGGATTGCTGGCGGCCCTGGCCTTGCGCCGCCTGGGCGAACCGGGATTAATTCTGGACCTGGTCCCGGCTGCCGATGAAAACGGTCAAAAACTGGATGATGACCATGTGCTGGCGCTCTTCCGCCGCAACGGCTGCTGGGGCGCCATCGCCAAATCGAACTTCGTCTGGCTGCGTTTCCGCGAACCGGTTTATCGCTCCCTGCGCGAGCTGGCGATGAGCTATTTCGAAGTTTATTACAGCGTTGACAAGCTCAAGGCCCTGCGCGGCTACACTCGTCCGCTGGATATTTCACGCTTCGACCAAACTCCCTACGCCTGGGATGAATCCGCTGCGCGAAAACTGTATACGGCTTTCTATCGCCGCAAACCCGTCCCGTTGATTTCAGCCCAATCCGCTGCCGAACTGCACCTGATCGACCAGCGCGCCTACGACTCCGGGGCGGCCGGCACCAACTGGGACTGGGTCTACAAACCCAAGGCCTGAATCAGGCATCCTGCAGTTTTGTCAAGCCCATGATCTTGCGCGCGCCGGGGAAAAACAGGCGCTGGAACATGCGCGTCATCTCTTCGACCGAAACCTGCTCCATGTTTTCGAGCCACCAATCGATGCTGCTAACCAGCGCCCCGTTGAAATAAGCCGCCAAAAAATCGACCGGAATCTCAAACAGGATCGGGATCGGGTCGGTCTGGGCTTTTGTGCGCACAAATTCGTTGATCGACTCAATCAAAATCTCTCGAATTCGGCCGGCAATCCGGTTGGAGGACTGGTTTTTTAGCAGGATACGGTATAGTTCGGCATTATCGGCCACATGCTGGAAAACCAACAGGAAAGGCTGGACAGGTTTGTTTTCGCGTCCGGCCCCGCCCGCTTCCCCGTTCGAAGCTGGCAGCCAAACCGCAAAAGGCACCTGGGAGAGAGCCTGCACCCGCTCCCTGGCCAAAAGGCTGAATTCTTCGAGCAGCAAGTCGTCCTTGTCTTTGTAATGCAGGTAGAAAGTAGCCCGCCCCAGGTCTGCATGTTGGGTGATTTCTTCCACAGTCAGGGAATCATAACCCTTTTCACGGATCAGATCCATCAGGGCCTGCCGCAAGGCCGCGCGGGTGCGCAACACACGCCGGTCGGTTTTTGATTTTTCCATGAGCCAAACCTATATTAGAAATTTGCTAGAGAATTTCAACCTGTCTTGACAGGCGATTAAGTCCCATTATAATAGACATCGTCTATTTCTGGACAAAGTCCATTATCTTTTTCGAGGGATTCGTGAGTCAACTTCCGCTCATCGAGCTACACAACGTTGTCAAAACCTACTCAAGCGAGGCCGGGGATTTCACGGCCTTGCGCGGGTTGGATTTGAACATCCAGCCCAGGGAATTCCTGGGCATCGTTGGCAAATCGGGGGCCGGTAAGTCGACCCTGCTGAATATGCTGACCGGGGTCGACCGCGCCACTTCGGGCGAGGTGATCGTCCGCGCCGGGAAGGAAGTTTCCGTCCACACCCTGAACGAGGATGCCCTGGCCCTGTGGCGCGGGCAAACGATGGGGGTGGTTTACCAGTCTTTCCAACTGCTGCCGATGCTGACCCTGCTCGAAAACGTGATGCTGCCGATGGACCTGTGCGGACTTTACCATCCGCGCCGCAGCCGTGAACGCGCCCTGGAACTGCTGCGCCTGGTCGAAATTGAAGAGCATGCCCACAAGCTGCCAGCCTTCATTTCCGGCGGACAGCAGCAGCGTGTGGCGATTGCCCGCGCCCTGGCCAACGACCCGGCCATCCTGGTGGCCGATGAACCGACCGGCAGCCTGGATTCGGTCACCGCCGATCATATCTTCGATGTTTTCGAAAAGCTGGTTGAGGCCGGAAAAACCATTGTCATGGTCACGCACGATAGCGGCCTGACCCCGCGTTTCAGCCGCCACCTGGTCATCGCCGACGGCGAAATTGTCGCGGAACATGCCGAAAAATTATTGGAGGTCGGTCGCCTCGAGAACATCAGTGAGATTTCAACCGCCAAAGCCATCCGTATTGAACAACCGGCTGAAGATGTCAAGAAAACAGAAGATGAATACGTGATGAAAGAAGAAGCCGCAGAGCCAATCGTCCGGGCCTGGCCGCAAGAGAAAAAAGAGAAGAAAAAAGACAAAAAGAAGAAAAAGAAGCCGGCAGATGAGATGGACGCCAGCCCGATGGAAGAGAAACCCAAAAAGAAAAAGAAAGATAAGAAGAGCGATAAAAAGGAGAAGCGGGCATGAACGCAACTCCGATGATTGAACTGCGCAAAGTGGTCAAGATTTTCAAAAACGCCGCCGGAGAGTTTACGGTTCTAAAAGGCGTTGATCTGACCCTGTATCAAGGTGAATTTGTAGCCATCGTTGGCAAGTCGGGCAGCGGGAAAAGCACCCTGCTGAACATGATGACCGGCATCGACCACCCAAGCAGCGGGCAGGTGGTGGTCAACGGTACCGACCTGTACGCGCGCATGAACGAATCGCAGCGCTCGATCTGGCGCGGCAAGAACATGGGCATCGTTTTCCAATTCTTCCAACTGCTGCCGATGCTGACCCTGCTCGAAAATGTCATGCTGCCGATGGATTACGTCGATATGTACGATTTCGATGAGCGCCCAAAACGCGCCCTGGATTTGCTAACCCTGGTCGGGCTGGAAAAACAGGCCAACAAGCTGCCCTCGGCGGTTTCCACCGGCCAACAGCAGGCGGCGGCTATTGCGCGCGCCCTTGCCACCGACCCGCCGCTGCTGGTCGCCGACGAGCCGACCGGCAACCTCGATTCACGCTCGGCGGATGTAATCATCCATCTGTTCCAATCGCTGGCCGAGCAGGGCAAAACCATCGTCATGGTCACGCACGACCCATCTCTGACCCAGCGCACTTCGCGCACCGTAATTATCTCGGACGGCGAACTGATTAACGAGGCCGTTGCCCGCGCCCTGCCCCTGCTCAACCACCGTCAAATGCTCTCGGTCACCAAAACCGGCGAGCGCCGCCGGATCGAGGCCGGGCGCACCATCCTGAAGCACGACCAGCATGTGGATGAGTTTTATATCATCACCGCCGGGACGGTGGAAATCGTCCTGGCCGGGAAAGAGCGCGAGGATACGGTTGTTTCGCGGCTGGAAGCCGGTCAATTCTTCGGCGAAGTGGAGCTGCTGCGCGGCGGAAAGTCCATCGCCAGTGTGCGCGCTTCCGGCGAGGCCCCGGTCGATTTGCTGGCCTTGCCGCGTGAAACTTTCCTCGGTCTTTTGCAACAATCCCCAATTACCGAAGAAACCATCGGCAAAATCGTTCAGCGCCGCCTGGCGGAAAACCGCTCGGCAGACAGACGAAAATAAAAGAATAGTTCACCCATTTCCCAAATTATGAAACCTCGTTGGCGTAAGATTTTCCTTGACCTTTTTGAAAACTGGACCCGCACCCTGCTGGTGGTTTTTTCGATTGCCGTGGGGGTGTTTTCGATTGGCGTAATCTCCGGGGCATATGTCATCATCGAAAATGACATGAGCGCCAGTTATGCCGCCAATAAACCAGCCAACATCGAACTGCGCATGGATGATTTCGAACGCGATTTCCTCGCAACCATCGAAAATGCGCCTGGCATCGCGGATGTCGAAGGGCGGCGAGTCTTCAACATCCGCGCCCGGCGCGAAGACAGCAGCAAATGGACAACGCTTGACATTGTCGCGGTCGATGATTTTGAAAAGAACAAGATCAACCTGCTGACGCCGCTCGAAGGCTCGATCCTGCCCGGCAAGAACGAGGTGGTGCTCGAACGCAAGGTGTTGGACGAATTTAATATTTCAATTGGCGAGTCGGTGTTTTTTGAACTACCCGATGGCTCGACCAAATCACTAAAAGTAGTTGGCATCGCGCAAGACCCGACTACCGGAGCAGATGACTTCCTGGCCCCGCCCTTCGTTTACATCTCGATGGATACGCTGCTGACCCTGCGCCAACCGAACACCTTCAATCGGGTTTATGCCACAGTCAGCGAAAACGAAAACGATGATGCCCACATCCGCATGGTAGCGGCAGACCTAAAAGACCGCATCGAAAAAAGCGGTGTTTCGGTTGCGCGCTCACGCACAGCGCTGACCAATGAACATCCGCTGGCTTCAACCGTTAACGCTGTCCTGGGAATCCTGCTCGCGCTGGGCGTGTTGATTGTGTTCCTGTCCTCTTCCTTAATTGCAAATACCCTGGCAGCCCTGCTCAACCAACACCTGCGCCACATCGGCGTAATGAAGCTGGTCGGCGGACGGCGCAACCAGGTCTTTGGCATGTACCTGGTTTTGATCCTGGCCTTTGGGCTGTTGGCGTTGGCGCTGGCTGTCCCGGCAGGCGGCTGGGGCGCTTATGAATTGTCCAATTTCATCGCCGAAAAACTGGGCTTCACGCTGCTTGGCCGCCGGATTGTTCCGCTGGCTTTTTACATCCAGATCGCAGTCGGAATCCTGGTGCCGCTCCTGGCCGGTTTCTGGCCGGTCATCAACGGCTCGCGCATTACCGTGCTGAACGCCATCAGCGGGGATACAACCTCCGATGGCGGCGGGCAGGCGTCGGGGAGTCCGCACCGCGAATCGGCCTTCGACCGCTTCCAGCACCGGGCAACGGCCGCCCTGGCAAGGCGCGGAATCCACTTTCCTCGTCCGCTGTTAATCTCGCTGCGCAACACCTTCCGGCGCAAAAGCCGCCTGGCGCTGACCCTGTTCACGCTGACGATGGGTGGAGCCATTTTTATCGCCGTTTTCAACGTGCGCACAACCCTGTTCGATTACATGGACAACGTGGGCCGTTATTTTGTCGCGGATGTGACCCTTGACTTTGATGAGCCTTACCGGCTCAGCGAAATCGAAAAGGTTGCCCGCCAGGTGCCGGGCGTGGTGGATGTTGAAGGCTGGGCTTTTGCTACTGCTGAAATCCTGTACCCGGATGGCACAGTGGCCGAAAACCTGACCGTGCTGGCGCCGCCCGCCGGGAGCATGATGGTGAACGCTGATCCTGTTTCGGGTCGCTGGCTGCAACCCGGTGATACGCGCTCAATTGCGATTACGGAAGGTATTCTGCGCAGTTTCCCCAACCTGAAAGTGGGCGATACCTTGCGAGTCAAAAGCGGCGGCAGGGAGCAGAACTGGGAAATCGTCGGGTTCTTCAAATTCATCGACCGTGAAGGGTTGATTGCCTACGGCACCTACGAGTATTTTTCGCGCGAAACCAACCTGGCCGGGCGTTCGGTGTCCTTCCGGGTGGTGACCGATCGCCACGACCAGCCCTACCAGGCCCAAATGAGCGAAGCGCTCGACAAGCACTTCCGCGAAGCCGGGTACAAACTGCGCCAGGCGCGCCCGGGCCTTTCGGCGCTCAAGAACGCCACCGAAAGTCTGGATATTCTGGTCATCTTCCTGTTGATTATGGCCTTGCTGACCGCCATTGTCGGCGCAATGGGCCTGACCGGGACAATGGGTATGAACGTGCTCGAACGCACCCGCGAGATTGGCATCATGCGCGCGATTGGGGCCGCCGATCGCGAGGTGATGCGCATGGTTATCGTCGAGGGCGTGGTGATTGGCAGTATTTCCTGGTTCTTGGGGCTTTTCCTGTCGATCCCGTTTACCTATTTGCTCTCCCTGATCGTAAGTCTGGCAGTTTTTGAGACCCCCATTGATGTAGTCTTTACCCCGACCGGATATTTAATCTGGTTGGCTGTCGTTTTGGTGCTTTCGGCCCTGGCCAGTGTGCTACCGGCGCGTAACGCCGCCCGCCTGACCATCCGCGAAGTCCTGGCGTATGAATAAAATTATTTCCAGATTGAAAGGAACGTTATGAAAAAAATATTCTTCTCCCTGCTCGTTTTGCTTTCCCTGGCCCTGACCGCTTGCGGCGCACAGGCCACCCCCACCGTCGAAGCGCCAGCTATCGCCGATGAGACGGTCATCGCCGAAGGACGGATTGTCCCCGCGGCAGATGTCGTGCTTACCTTTGCCGTTCGCGGCACCGTCGAAGAAATCCTGGTCAGCGAAGGCCAGACGGTCGAACAGGGGGATGTGCTGGCGCGGCTTTCGGATCGTGAGTCCGCCGAAGCCAGCCTGGCCGCCGCCAATCTCGAACTGACCGGCGCCCAACAGGCTTACGATGAATTCGTCCGCGCTGAAGGTCTTTCGCGCGCCCAGGCCTGGGATGCCTACCTGAAAACCCAGGTAGCCCGCGCCGAAATCGAACGCGAATGGGAAGACATCGACTTGAGCGCCATCAAAGATGAAATCGAAGATGCCGACGCTGAAGTCAAAGACAAAAAAGATGCGCTCGATGACGCCCAGGAAGAATTCGACAAGTACAAAGATCTGAACGAGGACAACACCCGCCGCGAAACCGCCGAAGATGACCTCGAAGCAGCCCAGGAAGATTACAACGAAGCCCTGCGCATCCGCGAAGAAATCGTCCAGGAACGCGATATCGTCCGCGCAGCGCTGGATGCCGCCCTGGCCAACGAAGCCGAAGCAAAGCGCGTTTATGACCTGCGCGCCGATGGTCTCGATGCAGACCAAAAAGCCCTGCTTGAAGCCCGTCTGGCAAACGCCAAAGCCCAGGCTGCGGCGGCCCAATCCAACCTGGACAACTATGACCTGAAAGCGCCTTTTGCCGGGACTGTCACCGATGTCAACCTGACCGTGGGCCAACTGGTCGGGCCGGAAAATGCCGCCGTGCAACTGGCCGATTTCAGCGCCTGGATGATCGAAACCAGCGACCTGAACGAACTGGAAGTTGTCAACGTTGGCGAAGGCCAGGCCGTCGAAATCCGCCCGGATGCGCTCGATGAGTTGGTGCTGAACGGCGTGGTCGAACAGGTCGGCCAATCGTTCCGCACCCAGGGCGGCGACGTGCTCTACACCGTCAAAATCAAACTGAACGAGACGGATGAACGCCTGCGCTGGGGCATGACGGTCGAACTGACCTTCGTTGCGCCGTGAGAATTTTCACATTGTTGACAGTCGCTTTCAATCTGTGTAAACTGATTCCATAATCCCCCTGTGGAGGCAATTATGGCAATCGCTCGCGATTTACTCAAATCAAAACGGCAGGATTTTATCGTTTCGGTGCCACCCAATGCAACCGTGCTGGAAGCCATCAAGGTGATGGCGGAGAATAACGTCGGCGCCCTGCTGGTCATGCAGAACGGCAAAATCGCCGGGATCATTTCGGAACGTGACATCGTCCGTAAGGTCGACCTGCTCGGCAAAACGACCGCCAGCGCCAGGGTTAGCGAGATCATGACCGAAAAAGTGCTCTACGTCAACGCCAGCCAGCCGATAGAAGAGTGCATGGCCCTGATGACCCAGAAGCGCATCCGCCACTTACCGGTGTTGGAAAACGAACAACTGCTGGGCGTCATCTCGATTGGCGATGTACTGCGCAACGCCATCGAAGAACGCGAGTTCATCATCTCGCAACTGGAACATTACATCCGCGCTGGCGGGTGATGAAACTGTAACCGGAAACGGCCACTCTCTCCAGGGTGGCCGTTTTTTGATTCCTGTTTTCCTGCTTGACTCGCGGCGCGAGGCGGCCTATAATTACCCTAACTGGTCTGACCACTTACCACTTATGGCAACCTTCACACCCCCTCCCCGTCCGTACGAATACGCCGAACAGGCCCTGCTGACCGCCATCATCGGCGGAACGTATCCGCCCGGCAGCCTGCTGCCCGCTGAACGCGAGCTGGCATCCCAGCTTGGCATCGCCCGCCCAGCCCTGCGCGAGGTGCTCGCCCGCCTGGGTCGCGATGGCTGGCTCACCATCCAGCACGGCAAAGCCACCCGCGTCAACGACTACTGGCGCGAGGGTGGGCTGAACGTGCTCAGCGCCCTGGTACGTTTCAGCGCCGAACTGCCGCCCGATTTCATCCCCAACCTGCTGGATGTGCGGCTGGCGCTGGCACCGGCCTATGCCCGGCTCGCCGTCGAACGCCAACCGGGACAGGTGGCCGCTTTGCTGGAAAACGCCGCAACCCTGGCAGACTCAGCCGAGGCTTTCGCCGCCTTCGATTGGGCGCTGCATCGCTCCCTAACGCTTGCCAGCCAAAACCCAATCTACACCCTGATCCTGAACGGTTTCGGCGGCTTTTACGAGCAGATGGCGCAGCGCTACTTCAGGAAAGAGATTACCCGCGCCCACTCGCGCCGTTTCTACGCCGACTTGCTGGCCGCCGCGCAAGCGGAAAACCCCTCCGCCGCTGAAAATGTCACCCGGCAAGTCATGCGCGAAAGTTTCGATCTGTGGAGTGAAAAGTCTCCCGATTTTTGATAGCCCACCACGGGAGTCGCTGACTCCAGAAAACAAGGAGAACCCTATGCGCCGCTGGAATGGCTGGGGCGATGACAGCGTCATCTACCCCGTACCGGCATCCGCCGTCAAAAAACTTGCAGCCTGGGTCGGCCCATCCGGCCCGAAACCCGAAGCCTCCCGCGCCGAGGCGCTCGCGCGCATCCCGGCCTCGCGCCTGCCCGCCCATCCGCTGGTGCGCAGTGACGCCGAAAGCCGCCTGGCGCACGCCGCCGGGCAATCCTTCGCCGATTGGGTCGCGCTGCGCTCCGGGGCAATTCCCGGCTTCCCCGATGGGGTGGCCTTCCCCGAAAACGAAGAGCAAATCGCCGAATTGATTGCTTACGCGAAAAACTCCGGGGCCAAGCTGATTCCCTACGGGGGCGGGACAAGCGTGGTCGGCCATCTTGGAGTCCAGCCCGGCCAGCCGACCCTGACGGTGGCTTTGGGGCGCATGAACCGCCTGCTGCAACTGGACAAAAAATCGATGCTGGCGACGTTTGGCGCGGGCGTGGCCGGCCCCGACCTGGAAGCGCAACTGCGCGCCCACGGATTGACCCTCGGCCATTACCCGCAATCCTTCGAATACTCGACCCTCGGCGGCTGGATCGTGACCCGCTCGAGCGGCCAGCAGTCGCTGCGCTACGGGCGCATCGAAAAGCTGTTCGCCGGGGGGCGCGTTGTCAGCCCGGCCGGGGTGCTCGACTTGCCCACTTTCCCGGCTTCCGCTGCCGGGCCGGATTTAAGGGAGGCCATTCTCGGTTCGGAAGGCCGCTTCGGGTTCGTGACCCAGGCCACAGTCCGGGTCAGCCCGCTGCCGCAGGTGGAAGCCTTTCACGCGGTATTCTTCCCCGATTTCGAACACGGCCAGGAAGCGGTGCGTCAAATCCTGCAAAATAACCTGCCGCTGGGCATGCTGCGGCTCTCAACGGCGCGCGAAACGGCGACCACCCTGGCCCTGGCCGGGCACGAGACGGCCATTGGCGCGCTCGAATCGTTGCTCAGCCTGCGCGGGCTGAAAGATGAAAAAACCATGCTGCTGCTCGGATTCGTCGGCCAGGCCGACCTGATGCGCGCCACGCGCCACGCCGCGCTGGGCATTTGCGAACGCCTGGGCGGGGTGCATGTTGGGCGCATTTTCGGTGAGCAATGGCACAAGAACCGCTTCAAAACACCCTACCTGCGCAACACGCTCTGGGAACTAGGTTACGCCATCGACACGCTCGAAACGGCCACCACCTGGGCCAAAGTGCCCGAGACGCTGGCAGCCATCGAAACGGCCCTGCGCAACGGGCTGGAGGCGGAGGGCGAACACGTGCATGTTTTCACCCACCTGTCGCACACTTATGCCAGTGGATGCAGCATCTATGTGATGTACCTGTTCCGCCTGGCAGACTCTCACGAAGCGACCCTGGCGCGCTGGCAAAAGCTGAAAAGCGCCGCCAGCCAGGTGATCGTTGCCCGAGGCGCGACCATCAGCCACCAGCACGGCGTTGGCACAGACCATGCGCCCTACCTGCCCGCGGAAAAAGGCGCGCTGGGAATGAAGGCGCTCGGCAGCCTGGCGCAAACCTTCGACCCGGACGGATTGATGAACCCGGGCAAATTGTTTTAATCGTTCTATCCACAAATATATCTCTGGTCTCGATACGGCGGCGATTGAGCGGACCGGAATCCGGATGAAAACCCCGCCGCCTACTCGACCAGCTACGCAAAAAAACTGGATGGCAAAATGACCAAGAAAACATCCCGAACAAGTTTCAAACAACTGCGTCCGGCCTATGATGTGCTGATTGTCGGTGGGGGGATTACCGGCGCGGGCATCCTGCGCGAGGCGGTGCGCCTGGGGCTGGCCGCCCTGCTGGTGGAACAGCGCGATTTTGCCTGGGGCACCTCCAGCCGCTCGTCGAAGCTCGTCCACGGCGGGCTGCGCTACCTGAAGCAGGGTGACATCCTGTTGACACGCGCCTCGGTGCTCGAACGCGAAACACTCCTGCACGAAGGCCCCGGCCTGATCGACCCGCTCGGCTTCCTGCTTTCGGTGCATGAAGGCGACTTTCCCGGACGCTGGACGTTCGAGGCCGGGCTGACCGTCTACGACCTGCTCGCCCTGCGCTGGGGACATCGCTACTACTCGCCGCAGGAATTCCGCATGTTGGCCCCGCACGTTGCGCACCACAACCTCGAAGGCGGATTCCGCTACGGCGACGCCCAGACCGACGACGCGCGCCTGGTCTTGCGCGTCCTGGGCGAGGCCGTGGCCGAAGGCGGGACAGCGCTCAATTATGTCAGCGCCAAAACCCTGCTGCGCGAGGCAAACGGCCAGGTCAGCGGCGCAGTGCTGCATGACGAGGTCAGCGGTCAGGAGCGTGAAGTGAACGCCCGGCTGGTAATCAACGCCACCGGGGCCTGGGCCGACCGGCTGCGCGAACAAGTCGGCGGCGAGGCGCGCATCCGCCCGCTGCGCGGCAGCCACCTGATCTTCCCCTCCTGGCGCTTTCCGGCGGCGCAGGCGGTCAGCTTCCTGCATCCCATCGACCGGCGTCCGGTTTTCGTTTTCCCCTGGGAAGGCGCAACCCTGGTCGGCACCACCGATGTGGATTACGCGGCTGACCTGAACCGCGAACCAGGCATCAGCGGCGAGGAAGTGGCCTACCTGATGGCTGCTGTCGAAGCCGAATTCCCCTCCCTGCACCTGAGTCTGGAGGATGTGCTCTCGACCTATGCCGGGGTGCGGCCGGTCATCGGCACCGGCCAGGCCGACCCGTCGAAGGAATCGCGCGAGCACGTTGTCTGGCAGGAAAACGGCCTGCTGACCGTAACCGGCGGCAAGCTAACCACCTTCCGCCTGATCGCGCGCGATGCGCTCAAGACGGCGCGCCAACGTCTGCCCGAAATGCCCGACCTGCCCGGCGACCTGCCAGCGCTGAACAAAATCGACCTGCCGCTGCCGGAAGGCATCGCCCTGGAACAGGCCGACTGGCGGCGATTGCTGGGCCGCTACGGGGCGGATGCGCCCAAAGTGGCCGAAGCGGCTCAGGCAGGCGAACTGACCCGCATCCCCGGCACACACACGCTGTGGGCCGAACTGCGTTGGGCGGCCCGCGCCGAGGCGGTTATCCATCTCGAAGACCTGTTGCTGCGCCGGGTGCGGATTGGCCTGCTGCTACCCAACGGCGGGGCGGAACTGCTGGCACGCGTCCGTGAGATTTGCCAGGCAGAACTGGGCTGGGACGATCCGCGCTGGAAAAACGAGCAGGACGCCTACCTTGAGTTGGCGCGAACGTGCTACAATTTACCGGCGCGCGAGTCCATCCCGGATTGGAGGCAGGAACTGGCCGAAACCCGCCTGCGCCGTCAGGCCGCTTACCGGGAATGGCTCAAGAAGCGCAATCTGCTATTGGGTATTTTTGCAACCCTGGGCGCAGCCATCGGCGCGGCAGTCTTTTGGCTGTGGCGGCGCAAATCGCAGTCGGATGAATAACGAAATCGAATAACCGGTCTGTAAATGTCCTGCGACTGCACTGTTTACCATCAAAGCATCATGTCCTGAGCGCAGGGCCGAGCGTAGTTTATCGTTGAAGGATGCTCCGCTCAGGATTTATCCAAGAGTTCTAACATCCCCCTTTGGAGTGTGCCATGCCCCGCGACATCCTGTTGGCCATTGACTACGGAACCCAATCGGTGCGCGCGCTGACCTTTGACCTGCGCGGCAACCTGCTCGCCAAACAGCGCGTCTCGATCCAGCCCTACACCACGCCGCAGCCGGGCTGGGCCGAACAGGACCCGCGATACTTCTGGGAAACATTGTGCGAGGCTTGCCAGGGTTTATGGAAAAAAGGCGTTGAAAAAGACGCCATCGCCGGGGTGGCCCTGACCACCCAACGCTCGACCCTGATCAACCTGGACAAAAACGGCAAGCCGCTGCGACCGGCCATCGTCTGGCCGGACCAGCGCCGCACCAGCGGACTGAAACCGGTCGGCGGGCTGTGGGGGTTGGCGTTCGCGCTTTCGGGCATGAGCGAGACCGTCGCCTACCTGCAATCGGAAGCGGAGGCCAACTGGATCCGCACCCAGCAGCCCGAAATCTGGGCCAAAACCCACAAATATCTGCTCCTTTCGGGCTACCTGACCTACCGCCTGACCGGCCAATTCAGAGACTCGGTCGGGTCACAGGTGGCCTATATCCCCTTCGATTACAAAAACCTGAACTGGTCCGGCAAATGGGACTGGAAGCGCCAGGCCGTGCCCGTCGACCTGGACTGGCTGCCGGAGCTGGTGCCGCCCGCCGGGCAGCTCGGACAAATCAGCCCCGAGGCCGCCGCCGCGACCGGCATCCCGGTCGGCCTGCCGGTTATCGCTGCCGCCGCCGACAAAGCCTGCGAAGTCATCGGCGCGGGTTGTCTCGAACCGCACGTCGGCTGCCTGAGCTATGGGACGACCGCCACGATCAACACCACCCACCGGCGCTACGTTGAGGCCATCCCGCTCATCCCGCCCTACCCGTCTGCGGTGCCGGGTGCGTACAGCCTGGAGGTGCAAATCTACCGCGGCTACTGGATGGTTTCGTGGTTCAAGAGCGAATTCGGCCTGCACGAGCAGCAAATTGCCGCCGAGCGCGGCATCGAGGCCGAAGCCCTGTTCGACGAGCTGGTCAACGCCGTTCGTCCCGGTTCGATGGGCCTGATGCTGCAACCCTACTGGTCGCCGGGGCTGAAAGTGCCTGGCCCGGAGGCCAAGGGCGCGATAATCGGCTTTGGCGATGTGCATACCCGCGCCCATCTCTATCGCGCCATCCTCGAAGGCCTGGCTTACGCCCTGCGCGAGGGCAAGGAACGCACCGAGAAACGCTCCGGCATCCCGATCACCGAACTGCGCGTTTCGGGCGGCGGTTCGCAAAGCGATGCGGCCATGCAGCTCACTGCGGATGTTTTCGGACTGCCGGCTGCGCGCCCGCACATCTACGAAACCTCCGGGCTGGGCGCGGCCATCGACGCCGCTGTCGGACTCAAGCTGCACCCGGATTTTGATACCGCCATCCGCGAGATGACCCACGTTTCCCAGGTTTTCAGCCCCGACCTGCAGCGCCAGCACATTTACGACGAGCTTTACCGGCGTGTTTACAGCAAAATGTACAAAAGACTGCAACCGCTCTACGAAGAAATCCGCGAAATCACCGGCTACCCGCCCAAACCCGGCGAAGCGTGAAAGAGCAAAAAGTGAAAATGCAGAAAAAAAAATACTTGATTAATCGCGCAAAAGGGTGTATCTTTATTGTAGATACAAAGGAGTTCCCTTATGCTCACAAAAGTTCAAAAATGGGGCAACAGCCTGGCCCTGAGAATTCCCAAGGCATTTGCGCTCGATGCGCAGTTGGAAAATGATTCGCTCGTCGAAGTCTCGCTGGTGGATGGGCAGATTGTCATCAAACCAATCGCCTCCCCCGCCTGGACGCTTGACAAGTTAGTGGCAGGCATCAACACCGAGAACATTCACCGCGAGACAGATAGCGGCGATGCGGTCGGCAACGAAATCTGGTGAAGTGATGGCATACACCCCGGATCGCGGCGACATTGTTTGGATAACCTTCAATCCGCAGGCCGGACATGAGCAAGCCGGGCGGCGTCCGGCGCTGGTTTTATCGCCGGTGGCCTATAACGGCAAGGTGGGCTTGGCAATCCTATGCCCGATAACAAGCCAGGTTAAAAACTATCCTTTTGAAGTCCTGATTCCCAGCGGATTAAAAATCGGCGGCGCGATCCTGTCAGACCAGGTCAAAAGCCTTGACTGGAAAGTCCGCCAGGCGGAGTTCGTCTGTAAATTACCATCCACCGCCCTCGATGAAGTTTTGCAGAAACTGGCGACTTTGATCGGCCAATAAAGGTTGTTCAACCAAAAACAGGGCTTTCCCTTGATGGGAAAGCCCTGTTTCTTCTTTCTTCTGGCGGTTGCTCTCCGCCACTCGAATTAGCGATTTTTCTTGAAATAAACGTCCGCATAAACGGCCAGGATCAGCACTGCGCCTTTGACCACATACTGATAGGCCGCCGGCACGTTGAGCATTTGCAGGCCATTGGTCAAGGAAGCCATGATCAGGCCACCGATCATCGCGCCGAAAATCGTGCCTTCGCCGCCCAGGGTGGACGTCCCGCCCAGGATACAGGCCGCAATCGCATCCAGTTCGTAGCCTTCGCCGGCAGCGACCGTGCCATAACCGACGTAGGAAGCCAGCACGATCCCGGCGATGCCGCACAGGAAACCCATCAGCACAAAAATCAGGAAAATATTGCGCTTGATATTGATGCCTGACAGGCGCGCCGCTTCGCGGTTGCCGCCGATGGCATAGGCATAACGTCCGAAGCGGGTATTGTTCGAGATGTAGGCCATGATCACAGCCGTCACCGCCAGCAGCAGCACCGGGACCTGGATACCGTTGTAGAAATTGACCACGAAGACATAGGCAATGACCAGGGCCGAGAAAAACACCGTCCCGAGGATGTCCATGTAGAGATTGGGCACTTCAAACCCGTATTGGGCCTTGCGCGCACGGCTGCGAATCATGTTCATAAAGAGCAGCGCCACCACCAGCAAAGCCGCAATCCAGCCGATGCTGGCGGGCAGGTAGCCCTGGGCGATCTGGTCGAAACCGGGCTGGTTGGCCGGGATGGTTTTGCCCTCAGTGATAATCAGGATGCCGCCGCGCAGGACGAACATACCGCCCAGGGTGACAATGAAAGCCGGCACACGCATATAGGAAACAATATAGCCCTGCAACATGCCAAACAGCGCGCCGACCAACAGGCCGATTCCCACCGATAAGACGGCAGCCGTAATCGGCTGATCGGGGAAGATGGTATTCCAGACATTGGCCTGGAAATAAGCCACCACCACCGAGACAAACCCGGCCAGCTTGCCGACCGAAAGATCGATGTTGCCGGTGACAATCACCAGCACCATGCCGGTCGCCAGGAAGGAAGTCACCGTCATCTGGCGGAACAGGTTGGAGAAGTTCTGCGGGCTGAGATAAAAGCCATTGGTCAGGATATTGAACAAAATCCAGATGGCAATCATCGCCAGCAGCATGGCATAAGTCTGGATATTTTCACGAAAGCGTTTTTTGAGTTCAAGGGATAGGTTCATACATACCTCGGGTGGGGGTTAAGCCTCGATGCCGGTGGCAATCGCCATGATTTTTTCCTGGGTAGCGCCCTGGGTCTCCAGGATGCCGCCGGAGCGTCCATGATGCATCACCATGATGCGGTCGCTCATGCCAATCACTTCTTCAAGCTCGCTGGAAATCATGATGATCGAAACGCCGCTTTCGGCCAGTTCGTTCATCAGCTTGTAAATTTCGAATTTCGCGCCCACATCGATGCCGCGCGTGGGATCGTCCATGATCAGGATTTGCGGATCGGTCAGCAGCCACTTGGCGATGACCACCTTCTGCTGGTTGCCACCCGAGAGCGAATCCACCCGCGCTTGCAGGTTGGAGGCCTTAATGGCCAGGTTTCTGCCCTGGCGGTTCGCGGCGGCCATCTCCGCATCCTGGTCGATGCGCAGGAAAGATGCAAAGCGGTCAAGGTTGGCCAGCGAGATGTTGCGCAAAATCGGCTGGATCAGCACCAGGCCCTGTCCCTTGCGATCTTCGGGCACCAGGCTGATGCCGTGGGTCATCGCATCGCGCGCATTTTTGATGCTCAAGCTGCGCCCGTCCATCGTGATGGTGCCCGAGATGATATTGCCATATTCGCCGAAAATCGTCGTCACCAGTTCGGTGCGCCCGGAACCCATCAGCCCGGCAATGCCCAGGATTTCGCCCTTGCGCAGGTCAAAGCTGACATCGTTCAAGACCCGGCGGCTGGGTTCGTTCGGGTCGCTGGCGACCAGGTTTTCCACCTTGAGAATCACATCGCCCGGATTGCGCTTTCCCTGGGGGAAGCGTTCCTTCATCTCGCGCCCGACCATGTGCCGCACCAGTTTCTCCTGATTAAACTCGCTGGTCGCGCTGGTGGTAACGGTTTTTCCATCGCGCAAGATGGTGACCGAATCGGTGATGCGGAAGAACTCTTCCAGTTTGTGGGTAATATAAATACAGGTCACGCCATGTTTTTTGAGCGTTCCCAAAATTTCCATGAGTTGGTCGATCTCTGCCTCGCTCAAGGCGCTGGTCGGTTCATCCAGGATGAGAATTTTTGCATTCTCGGAGAGCGCCTTGGCGATTTCCACCATCTGCATTTTGCCCATGCCGAGGTTTTTCACCACTGCGTTGGGCGGCACATCCAGCTTGTATTTTTCGAGGATTTGGCGGGTATCAGCGTAAAGTTTGTCCCAGTTGATAACGCCATTCTCGACAGGTTCCTTGCCCAGGAAAATATTTTCACCCACCGTCATGCTCGGGACCAGGGTCAATTCCTGGTAGACGATGGCAATCCCTTCTTCGATTGCCTGGCGGATCGAACGGTCTTCCAGTTTCAGTTCCCGGTTTTCATACAGGATGGTCCCCTGGTAAGAACCATACGGATAAACCCCGGAAAGGATTTTCATTAAAGTAGATTTGCCTGCGCCATTCTCGCCGCACAGGCCATGCACTTTTCCACGTTGGATTTGTATCGAAACATCACTCAGCGCCACCACCCCGGGGAATTCTTTTGTGACGTTACGAATGTCGAGGATAATATCTTCGGCCACAGGTTGCTCCTCATCACTCACAGGGATAAGTCCCGGCCTCATGGGTCGAAACCGGGACTTATCTTTATTGTACGTCAAAAACTAGGGCTTGGCAGGGCGTTCGCCTTCGGGGATGTCGCGATAAACATCATCGTAAGCCTGGAAACCACTCTTGACCACCAGGTCATAGACGTTGTCTTTGTTGACTTGCTGTACTTCGAGGAACACGCAGGGAACTTCGCCTTGCTTGCTGGGATCGACGGTCAGTTCAGCCAGGGTGAATTTCTTCATCTCGGGGATCGACTCGCCCTTGAGCAGCTTGTCGATCAGATCGACGGCCAGCGGGGAGAGATTGCGGATATCCTTCATGATCGAGACGGTCAGTTCGCCCTTGACGATGCTGTTGCAGCCGTCAGCGGTGGCATCCTGGCCAGAGATCGGCACGACACCGGCCAACTGCTGGGCCTTCATGGCCTGCAGGGCACCCAGGGCGGTACCATCGTTCGAGGCCACCACAGCATCGACATCGTTGTTGGCGGCGGTCAGGATGTTTTCCATCAACTTGAGGGCATTGGCGGGATCCCAGTTGTCCACACCTTGCTGGGCAACGATTTCGATCTTGCCAGCATCCACGTAGGGCTGCAGGATTTCGGTCTGGCCCTTGGTGAACAGGGTGGCGTTGTTATCGGTGGGGGAACCGGCGAGCTGCACCAGGCGGACGGGGCCGTTGGCGGCGACATCCCAATTTTCGATGTCGATGGCGGTCATCACGCCCAAGGCTTGCTGGCGGCCAACTTCGACGTTGTCGAAGGACAGGTAAGCGGCAATCTTGTCGGTCTTGATCAGGCGGTCGTAGGCCAGAACCTTGACACCAGCGGCGGCAGCTTTGTCGACGGAGGTTACGATTGCATCGCCATCTTCGGCAACGATGATCAGGGCTTTCACGCCCTGGCTGACCATGTTGTCAATCTGGTCGTTTTGGAGCTTGACATCATGATTGGCTTCCTGGCTGATAACTTCATAGCCTTTTTCTTCCAGGAGCTTGCGCATGAGCACTTCTTCGTTTTTCCAGCGTTCGGTGGCAAAGTCGGAGAAAGAAAGACCAACTTTGATCTTGCCACTGCCAGCAGCGCCACAGGCGGCCAGGCTCGAAGCCAGGATCGAAAGCAAAACCAGAACAGAGATAATGCGAACAAACTTAGACATCTTTTCCTCCAAATAGTGAGTGAATGGTGAGAAACAAAATGAGTGAAGAAGCAAAGACTGATTTATTCTTGGCGCACCTCCTGCAACGAGAATTAATGAGGCTAGAATCTCAGCGCCCCAAAATTGCCAGTGGGTTGGTTTGCAATAAAACAGATTGATAAACCACCGCAATGCCACCTTTAACACAAGCGTCCGAGCCATGAGCGGCCTTGACCACCTGCGCCGATTCTCGATTCCAACGCAAAGCCCGGGTTCTAACTTCCGTGTTGACCACCGGCAGCAGGAAATCAGCCGCCAGGCTCAAAATACCGCCCAGCACCACCAGTTCGGGGTTGAGCGCATTCAACAGGGAAGCAATCCCGATTCCCAGGTAACGACCCGTCTTCTCCAGGGCCAGGATGGCCGCTTCATCGCCTTCGCGGGCCGCTTCGACGATCATTTCCACCGAATAATTTTCAACTGCGTGGGTCAGGGAGCTTTTCTTGCCAGCGCTGATCCATTCATTGAGGTAACGGTACAAGGCCTTCTGGCTGACCTGGGTTTCCCAGCAGCCGCGGTTACCACATTTGCACAATTCACCGTCCGGGTTCATGGTCATGTGGCCAAACTCGGAGGCAACCCCGCTCACGCCCCGACAAAGATGTCCGTCGCGCACCATGCCGCCGCCCAAGCCGATATTGCCGCTCAAGTAGAGCACGTTATCGTGGCCGCGCGCTGCGCCGAAATAGTGCTCCCCCAGCGCTGCCAGGTTGGCTTCGTTTTCGACAAAAACCGGCGCGCCAAAATTGGCTTTTTCAAAATAGTCCAGCAGTTCAACGTCGCTCCAGCCCAGGTTGGGTGCAAAGAGCAGGGTGCCGGTCTCTGAATCGACCATACCCGGAACACCGATAGCCACCCCAAACAGATAGGGCGCAACCGCTTTGCCGCGCTCAACCGCTTGAAATAATAGAGCCAGCGTGCGCTCCAAGATCGCCTGCTGGCCCATTTCAGGAAAAGTTTTTTCTTTGACCTGCCAAATTGTCTCTGGCGCAAAATCGGTCACCATGACTTCGATAAAGTCAACCGCGATTTCACAACTGACAATAAACCCGGCTGAGGGGTGCAGGGTCAGCAGGGTCGCCGGGCGGCCCGTCCCCGAGGATTTCATGCCCACTTCACGCACAAAACCGCGCTCCATCAGGTCAAAAACCAGGTCTGAAACGGTAGCCTTATTCAGACCGCTCGCCTGAGCCAGGGCCGCGCGCGAAATCGGAGCCTGGGTGCGCATGATATTCATCACCAGCGACAGATTAATCTGACGCACCAGCGCCTGGTCACCAGTTTGGAAGGATTCTCGTTTTTGCATGAATTGGCTCTTGACAACAAAGGCTGAACTAAGAGTATAATTAGTTTGTTGGGTCAACCAACTAAGATTATAAGAACTATTTTAGCCAAAGTCAAGCACCAAATTCCACTTACTCAAATTACCAAGGAGCCTACCCATGTCCGACTTTTCCCCGAAACCCGAACACAAATTCACCTTTGGCCTGTGGACCGTTGGCAACCCCGGCGGCGATCCGTTCGGCTATGCCACTCGCGCAGGCAGGACACCCGCCGAACTGGTTTACCTGCTCGGCGAAGTCGGCGCGTATGGCGTCAACTTTCACGATAACGACCTGATCCCGATTGATGCCACCCCCGCCGAAGCTGAAGCCATCAAAAAGGAATTCCGCAAGGCCCTGGCCGATACCGGCGTGGTCGTCCCGATGGCAACCACCGACCTGTTCCACGATCCGGTCTTCAAGGATGGCGCTTTTACCAGCAACGATCCTAAAGTCCGCGCTTATGCCCTGCAAAAGACCATGCGCGCCATGGATCTGGGCGTCGAATTCGGCGCAAAGACCTACGTTTTCTGGGGCGGACGCGAAGGCACCGAAACCGACTCAAGCAAGAGCGCCGTGGATGCCATCAAACGCAACCGCGAAGCAATGAACTTCCTGTGCGAATACGCCATCGACAACAAATATGACCTGAAATTTGCCCTCGAAGCCAAGCCCAACGAACCGCGCGGCGACATTTACAACCCGACCACCGGACACATGCTGGCTTTCATTGCGACCCTCGACCACCCCGAAATGGTCGGCGTCAACCCCGAAGTTGCCCATGAGCACATGGCCGGACTCAACTTCATGCACGGCGTCGCCCAGGCCTGGGAAGCGGGCAAACTCTTCCACATCGACCTGAACGACCAGTACCCTGGCCGCTATGATCAGGATCTGCGCTTCGGCTCGCGCGACCTGAAAGCCGCCTTCTACCTGGTCAAATTCCTTGAAGATGTCAAATATGACAATCCGCGCCACTTCGACGCCCACGCCTATCGCACCGAAGACTTCGCCGGCGTCAAGGATTTTGCCCGCGGCTGCATGCGCACCTACCTGGTCCTGAAGGAAAAAGCCGCCCGCTTCAACGCCGATCCCGAAGTCCAGGCCATCCTGGCCGAGGTCAACGCTGAAGACCCGGCCATGGCCCCCTTCTTCGGCAAATACAGCCGCGAGAAAGCCGCTGCCCTCAAGGCCCAGGCCTTTGACCGCCCGGCCATCAGCCAGCGCGGCCTGAAGTACGAGCGCCTCGACCAGCTCACCTTCGACATCCTGACCGGAACAAGATAATTTCGAGTAGGGGCGCAGCAGTGCTGCGCCCCTACTGCCATTTGGAGAAAAAAATGTATTTCATCGGCATCGATAGTTCCACCACCGCCACCAAGGCGCTGTTGATGGATTCCGCCGGGCAAGTTCTGGCGGTTGCAGCAACAGAATATCCCTTCGAAACGCCGCGCCCGCTGTGGAGTGAGCAACACCCCGATTTATGGTGGGACGGCGCCCAGAAATCCATCCGGGCAGTACTCCAGCAAACGGGCATCGATCCCGCCCAGGTGGGCGGGGTTGGCTTGACTGGCCAAATGCACGGACTGGTGCTGCTCGACAAAGATGGCCAGGTGTTGCGCCCGGCCATCCTGTGGAACGACCAACGCACCCAAGCCCAATGCGATGAAATCCACCAGCGGATCGGGCGCGAAAAATTCATCCAAATCACCGGCAATGTGGCCCTGACCGGTTTCACCGCCCCCAAAATCCTGTGGGTCAAGGAAAACGAGCCGGAAATCTACGCCCAGGCCGCGCACGTGCTGTTGCCCAAGGATTATGTGCGCTTAAAGCTAACCGGCGTCTACGCCATGGATAAAGCCGATGGCGCAGGCACGGTGCTGATGGATTTAAAGAAACGCGATTGGTCTGAAGAAGTGCTGGCCGCGCTTGAAATCCCCGCCGCCTGGATGCCGCGCCTGTTCGAAGGGCCGCAAATCACCGGATTCTTAAGCGCCGAAGCGGCTTCCGCTACGGGGCTGAAAGCCGGTACCCCGGTCATGGCTGGCGGCGGCGACCAGGCCGCCCAGGCCGTCGGCGTTGGCGCGGTCTCCGAAGGCGTGGTTGCGCTGACGTTGGGCACCAGCGGGGTCGTTTTTGCCAGCGCCAACGGGGCGTTCGTCGAACCCCAGGGCCGTTTGCACGCGTTCTGCCATTCGGTGCCCGACAAATGGCACCTGATGGGCGTCATGCTCTCGGCGGCAGGTTCGCTGCGCTGGTATCGCGATACCTTTGCCCCGCTCCACAGTTACGATGAATTGCTGGCCCCGGCGGTCAACGTTCCAGCAGGGGCGGATGGCTTGCTCTTCCTACCCTACCTGACCGGCGAACGCACACCGCACCCCGATCCGCTGGCGCGCGGCGCATTTGTCGGCCTGACGGTGCGGCACGGGATGCCGCACACCACCCGCGCCGTGCTGGAAGGCGTCGCTTTCGGCCTGAAGGATTCCTTCGAGCTGATGAAAGCCTCCGGCCTGGGGCAGATCAAGCAAGTGCGGGTGTCGGGCGGCGGCGCAAAGAGTGCGCTTTGGCGGCAAATATTGGCGGATGTTTTCGGCTGTGAGCTGGTGACGGTCAACACGACCGAAGGCGCGGCCTACGGCGCGGCCCTGCTCGCGGCAGTTGGCGCGGGCTGCTACTCCAGCGTGGAAGCGGCCTGTGAAGCGGCGATCCGGGTGACGGGCAGCACGCTCCCGGACGAAAAGCAGGTCAAAGCCTACGAGAAAATCTACCCGATTTACCGGGAGCTTTATCCGGCGCTGACATCCAGCTTCAAGAAACTGGCAGATTAATCAAACTGCTCCCGGTGACGGGAGCAGTTTTCTTTTCCACCCTGGTTCAGGATAGCGGCTTGGGGCAGTAATGTGATCGTGAAGAAGCCGCTCTTTTTTGTTTTAAGCGAGTTGGAACTCGTACACGGCGGGCGCGGGCGCGCCGAGGGCCTGGCCGCGGGCGCTGGGGGAACAGCCCCCGGCCGTCAGGCGGAATTTGCCCGGTTCAAATACCTGGCGGCCATCTTCGTTGTAGAGCATCAACATTTCAGGCTTGATGGACAGGCGGACGGTTGTGGATTGTCCCGGTTGCAAGTGGATGCGCTGGAAACCAATCAACTGGTTGAGCGGCGCAGGCAAGCGGCTTTCGAGCGCACCCAGGTAGAACTGGACAACTTCGTCGGCGGCAACCTCGCCGATATTTTTGACGGCTACCTCGACTTCGAAGCCGGAAGCCGAAACGGTGGGCGAGGCGACCCGCAGGTTCTCATAAGCAAAGCGGGCGTAGGATAGGCCGAATCCAAAGGGGAAGAGCGGCTCTTCGGTCATATAGCGGTAGGTGCGGCCCTGCATGTTGTAATCATCGAAGGCAGGCAGTTGTTCGAGCGATTTTGGGAAGGTGATTGGCAGTTTCCCGGCTGGAGAAATATCGCCAAACAGAACATTTGCCGCGGCCCGGCCGCCCTCCATGCCCGGATACCAGACAAACAGGATCGCGTCCACCATATCTTCGACTTCGCCCAGGGCAATCGGGCTGCCGCCGGTCAGGACGAGCACGATCCGCGCGCCGCTGATGGCCAGTTCCTTGATGTAGTTCACCTGACTGGCGGGCAGCGAGATGCTCTCACGGTCGCCGTTCTGCGGCGAGAGCAGCGATTCGCCCTCTTCGCCTTCCAGGAAGGAGGACAGGCCCGCGCAGACGATGGTCACATCTGCCGATTGGGCCATGCCTGGCGCCCAGGTATCCTTGATCTCGCGCGGATGTTTGAGCGGCGTACCGGGATGGTATTCCATGCCCATGCCTTCGGGCAGGCGGCCAGTGATGCCCTCCAACAGGGTAATCATCTGGTTGTTGAAGCCGTAATAGTTGCCGAGCAGCACTTCCAGGCTGGCGGCGGTCGGCCCGGTGACGAAAATCTTACGGGTGGAAGGCTTGATCGGCAGCAGGTTGTCCTTGTTCTTGAGCAGCACAACCGATTCGGCAGCGGCGCGATAGGCCAGTTGGCGGTGGGCGTCACAGGCAACCACATCCAGCGGGATGGAGGCAAAGGGCACCTGTTCATCGGGATCGAACATGCCCAGCTTGAAACGCGTCCCCAGGGTGCGCTCGAGGGCGCGGTCAACCAGCGCTTCGCTGGTATCGCCGCGCTCGATAGCCGTTGGAATTTCGTTGAATACATGGTCACAACCCAGGTCGCAGCCGTACTTCAACGCCAGGGCTGCCGAATCGGCCTCGTCTTCGGTCACTTTGTGATAGAGGTGGAAATCGGCCAGCGCCCCGCAGTCTGAAACGACATGGCCATCGAAGCCCCACTCGCCGCGCAGAATATCTTCCAGCAGGAGTTTGCTGCCGTTGCAAGGTTCGTCAAGGGTGCGGTTGTAAGCGCCCATGACCGATTCAACCCTGGCTTCCGTGACCAGTTTTTTGAAGGCCGGCAGGTAGGTTTCGTAGAGATCGTGGCGGGAAACAATCGCGTTGAAGAAGTGGCGGTCTTTTTCCGGGCCGGAATGAACGGCATAGTGCTTGGCGCAGGCTGCCGTTTTGAGATATTTGGGATCATCGCCCTGCAGGCCCCTGACAAACGCCGAGGCCATTTCACCGGTAAAAAACGGGTCTTCACCCCAGGTTTCCTGCCCACGTCCCCAGCGCGGATCGCGGAAGATATTCACATTCGGCGACCAAAAAGTCAAGCCCTGGTACTGCTGGGTATAACCGTTGCGCTTAAGGGCCGCGTGATACTTGGCGCGGGCCTCGTCGCTGATGGCAGTGGCAACCTGGTGGATCAAATCCTTATCCCAAGTGGCAGCCATCCCAATTGCCTGCGGAAAAACGGTGGCGCGTCCGTTGCGGGCCACGCCGTGCAGGGCTTCATTCCAATAGTTGTAGGCGGGAATGCCCAGACGCGGCACCCCATGAGCCGGGTGGCTCATCAAGCCCACTTTCTCATCGAGGGTCAGGCGTGAAACCAGGTCGCGCACACGTTCGTGGATGGGAAGGGCAACGTCGAGATAAGCAGGTTGGTTCATAAAATCCTTCTTGGTGCATTAAAGATTAACTAAAATTTCTACATCCCCTTTTGCGTCAAGGGCAAAAACTGTTTTCTTATCGTCCAGCGTCAATTCGTACTCTCCCAGGAAACCATCAAAACGCACCTGGCCGCGCTCATCGCTGACAAATTTGGTCGGAGCAAGCCACCACTCACCCTTGATCAGCTTGAGCAAGGCTTCATAAGCCGGTTTGGGCGAATGATCCTCGTGCAGCAGCCCAGCCGGGGCGTTAAGCCAGCAGCCGTCCGACAAATCCCACCAGGTGATGCCTTCCACCAGCGGACGCGAAAAAAGGGTTTTGTAATGGCTGACCACTTCCTGCGCCTGGCGTTCTTCGCCCTCGCGGGTGCTCGGCCAGTGATCGACCTGATAATCGTTCAAGTCGATAATCTCAGGCGGCATAATCTGGCCGGAAACAATCGTATTCTCGCTGAATTGGATTGGCAGGTTGAAGCGCTCGAAACGTTCCAAGACCGCCAGCGTTTTCTCGACGCCCCAGTACCCCTGGTGCATGTGCGACTGGATGCCAATCACATCGATCTGGATGCCTGCGGCCAGGCACTCTTCCACCAGCAAATCGTAGGCGGGGGAAATATCGAAATCGTTCAGGATGAGCTTCGCTTTGGGGTTGGCCGCGCGGGCGGCCTCGAACATGGCCCGAATCAGGCCAATGCGCCCCATTTCCTTGCATAAACGGGTAATACCGTTGTCGTATTTGTCAAAAATGGGCATGATCACGGCTTCGTTGACTGCGTCCCAGGTGTCAATCAGCCCGGCAAAATCGGTCACATCGCGCTGGATGCGGGCCAACTGGGCGGCCAGGATTTCGCGGTTGCTCATCTCCAGCAGCCAATCAGCCGTCAGGGTATGCCAGCAAAGCGGATGTCCCTTCAAGGCGACGCCGCGCTCACTATACCAGCGCGCTGTCGCCAGGATGCGATCCGTATCCGGCTTGCCGCGCTGCGGCTCGAAACGGGCCCAATAGAAAGGCAGGGTGGCCTGGTTCAGCAACTGCAAAAAACGCTCGTTGCGGCGTTCGGCCATTTCCTTTTCCCGGCCAGACAGCTCACCGTTGGCCAGGGCGATTGTGCTTTGGCCCCAATTGCTGCCAAACATGAATTTATGTTTCTTTTGCTGCACCAATACTTCACGCCCCGCGACCGGCTGGCCCTGGGAAGTCAGGGTCAGGCTGGCGCGGGCAGTGCGATGTTCGCGAATATCACGGTCGATCTGATTCATGGCGTCTTATTGTTCCAGAGTTGAGAAGAGAGACGGCCCGCCGCGCAGCCAGAATTGCTGTTTGGTTTCTTCTTTCCAGGCCGCCAGGAATTCCGGCTGTTCAAAGAGCGCCGGTTCGCTGTTGAAATACATCAGGGCGCGGATCAGGTCATTGTTGGCGTGGACATACCCAAACAGCGGGGCAAACCAGGCTTCCCAACTGGCCTCGCCCAGATTTTGGGGCACGGCAAACACCATCACCGGTTTGTAGCGCTCACGCGCAAATTGCAGCACGGCGTCGACGGGCTGGTTGGCGCATTCGGCAGGCTGGTTGCCATAGGACAGACCAACCCAATCGACATATTCGTCGCCGGGATACCAGTCCTCAGCCGGATAACCGCCAAAAGGCTGCTCGCAGGCTGCGGCGCTGTGCCAGACCAGGGCGATGTTCGTGCTCCCCTTGGCCTGAATCTGACCATGCAGGTATTTCCAGGCGGCGATATAGCTTTCCGGGGCAAGTTCGGCATTCAGGTCGAATTCAGGGCCGGGCCGCAAGAAAACCGGGCGCGCGAGCGCCGTCAGGGCCTCGAGCAACTGGCCAATCTGCGCATCCGCTTTTCCGCTTGGGATCGAATCGACCAGCTCGGACAGAGACAGACCGACCGACAAGGTGCTTTTCGGATATTTCTTGGCCAGGGCCTCCAGCGCAGCCAGGTCGGGCGACTGGAGTTTCAACTCGATGTTGACCCCGCCCGGAGCCGTGACCAGCTTATCGAAATAAGCATCCACCGCCGCCAAATCCGGTCCGAGCAGGAGCAAGGCCCGCCCGGTCAGCGGCGCGAATTTCCCTTCTACGGCGCGCGGCGGCGCAGGCGGAATCTCAGCCCGCGGACTGACGCCCGGCTCGTAAATGCGGAAGTTGCCGCTGGTTTGCAGCAGGCCCAGCATGTAGAGCAAGCCATCGTAGTAGCGATATTTCCCGGTTGGAACAGGCGCATCCCAAAGCGCCTGAACAAAGGGCTTGCCGATTTCAGGGTCGGCAGCATGGGCCAGGACGGCGTTGGTGGCTACCAGGCCGGTGGAATGTCCGCCGCCGACCGGGGTTCCGTCCAGGTCATACTCGCCGACATAATCGTCGATGCCCTGCGAGGCAAAGAAAGACAACTGGCGGTTGGCCTGCTCGGTGTACCAGTCCGAGGGGTAAAACCAGACATAATCCATGCCGATGTTCGCGCCAACGCGGAAAGCATCGTAGCGGAATTTGCCGTGATAATCATCGTCATACGGTTTGCCGTCGAAATAGGAATAATTCGGAGCAAGCCCGGTTTCGGGATGAACTGCGGTGGGCAGGTATGCGCGGCTGGCAGTGACCGCTTCAGCCCAGAAATCGTTGTTTTTATCGGCCCAGCGCGCCCACAGTTCGTAAAAATGGGGCATGTGGTACGAGGGATCGGTAAAAGATGAGTTTTTGCCCAATTGCGGCACGAAAACAACCTGCTTGGTCTCCGCGTCGAACAAGTTGGTGGCCAATTCGCCTTCGGCATTGAGGGCCGTATCGAGAATGGTTTGGGCCTCGGCGCGGTAGTTGTAAATCCCTTCCGTGCTGCCCCAGCGCGCATCGGCAAAGAACAGGGCGGTAATGAACCAGACTTCACCGTCCGAAGCCGGGTTGGCGGCCATTTGAGTGCCGTCTGTCCGGCATTGCCAGGCGAAGTAACCTTTATAACCTCCGCCCTGTTGGTACATGTAAGTTTTGGCCCACTTCCAGATGCGGTCAAACTCTTCCTTCTTGTTCATCTGGACAGCAATCATCATGCCATAGGACATGCCTTCCGAGCGCACATCCTCGTTGCCGGTATCGAGCATATAGCCCATATCTGTGCCAACGGGATAGTAGACTCGTTCAGAAACATCGTCGCCGTAGAAAAGCTGCTGGAAGGCCTGGTCGATCTTGGCCTGGATTTCGGCGTCCGATTTACCCAGGTAATCTGCGAACAGGTTACGGTACTCGCCGGTTTCGTAGGCGGGTTTCGGCAGGGTCGGTATGGAGGTAGGTTCAACAGTTGGTTGCGCGGTAGCAGGCGCGGGGGTGGCTGGAGTCCCACAAGATGCAAGCAGGAGGCAGGCCAGGGCCAGGATGACGGTGAAGCGTTGCAGGGTGGACATGATTCCCGATTTTCCCGGCTTAGCCCTTGACCGCCCCGGCAGTCAGACCGGATACGATCTGGCGTTCGGCGAACAGGTAAAAGATGATGGTCGGCAGGGCCGAAATGGCGACAAAGGCGGAAACCAGCGCCAAATCCTGGCCGTATTGGCCCTGGAATTGCATGGTGCCGAGCGGCAGCGGCCATAATTTGTCGCTATTGATGACGACCAGGGGCACCAGCAGGTCGTTCCAACTCATGATCATGGTCAGGGCAGCGACTGCGGCCAGGGCCGGTTTGGCCAGCGGGAGCAGGATGCGCCAGAAGAAGTCGAAGGCGTTGCAGCCGTCGATATAGGCCGCGTCTTGCAGTTCAATCGGAATGGCGGTGAAAAAGCCGCGCAGAATCAGGATGTTGCCCGAAAGCTGGAAAGCGGTCTGGACGATGATAACGCCCCACAGGTTGTCGATCAGGTTAATCTGGCGCAGGACGAAATAAACCGGCAGGATGGCGATGTTGATCGGGAACATCAGCCCCAGGGTGAACAACTGGAAAGCGGCTCCCTTGAAGCGGAATTCCATGCGCGCGAAGACGAAAGCGGCCAGGCTGCAAATCACCACCACCCCGGCAGTGGTTGCCACCATCACAAACAGGCTGTTACGCAGCATCGGCCAGAAGGAATAAGTGGGGTTGGTCAGGATCGCGATGATATTGTCCCAATAGGGAGGAAACGGCGGGGCATAAGGATGCGCCATCAATTCACCGCGCGTCTTGAGCGCGCCGAACACCAGCATGATGATCGGGACGAAAACGACAATAACAACGGCAATCAAAACCCCGTATTGCAGGCTGCGCTGGGCAAACCGGGCAAAAGTCCAGTAGGAAAACGAGTTTGTCTTTTTCATGGCAGTCTTGTCCTTTTAGAGGCCGGTCAGGTCGTCGGGTTGGCGGGTAAGGCGCTGGTAAATCAGGGAGAAAATCAGGCAGATCAGGAACATGTAAATGGCGACCGCCGAGCCGTAACCCAGTTGGAAGCGCACGAAGCCAAAGCGGTACATGTACGTTGCCATGGTCTCGCTGGCATTGACCGGCCCGCCTTTGGTCATAATCCAGACCAGGATGAATTGCTGGATCGAACCAAGCACGGAAATATAGACCGAGGTGCGGATGGTGCTGGTCAGCAGCGGCAGGGTGATATAGAAAAAGTTCTGGATGGCGTTTGCCCCGTCGACGCGCCCGGCTTCCTCGATCTCGCTGGGAATGTTTTGCAGGCCGGTCATGAAGAGTAGCATGTGATAGCCAAAGTACTTCCAGGTCAGCGCGGCAAAGATGGCCGGCATCACCAGGCTGGTATCGCCGAGCCAGGCTTGCGTTTCACCGCCAAGGAAGGCAATCACGGCATTGATGAAACCGCGCTCCGGGTCAGGATTGAGGATGAACAGCCACATCAGGGCCGCAATCACCTCGGAAAGAACATAGGGCAGGAAGAAAATGGTGCGAAAAATAACCCGGCCGGGCAGATCGCGTCCGACCAGCACGGCCAGTAACAGCGATAATGGCAATTGGACAGCAAGGGACAGAAGGATGATCAGGAAACCGTTACGAAGGGCGATCATGAAAATCTTGTCTTTCATGATGTTCGTAAAGTTCTCCAGGCCTACAAAATCAACCGCCGGGCCGAAACCTTTCCAGTTAAAGAGGCTGTAATAAATGGACTGGAAAATGGGGTAGACAACAAAGAGCAGGAAGAGAATGATCGCCGGCAACAGGAACAGGAAAATCATCAGGTTTTCCTGCAATTTGCGCGGACCACCTGCTCCTGGTTTTTGTTTCAATATATTCGGTATGGCGGGGAGTGATTGCATAAGAATCTCCGGGAAAAGCCTTGAAATGGTGCGGGGATCGGTTTTTTAGTTCCGATCCCCGCACAAGCAGAGAGGACTAGCTTACTTCAGTTCCTGCATCGCCGAATCTTCAATCGCCTGAGCAGCCTGTTCGGGAGTCAGCGTTCCAGCGAAGATGCCCTGGACGCTGTCATTGATGACGGAGCCCATCGCCGGAGGCAGAGCCTGATCGTAGTACAGTTGGAAGTACTCCGCCTTGGCCAGTGTTTCCTGAAGCTGGATCATTAGAGGATCGGTCATGCCAACTTCGCCGCCCTTGACAACCGGGATGGCAACGTTGATTGCCACAAGAGCCTGCTGAGCTTCGGGAGAGGTCAGGTACTTGACGAAATCGATCGCTTCGGGGGAAGCATTCTTGCCGATGGCAAAACCATTGCCACCACCGACCGCATCATTCGGATCGCCCAAGCCACCTTCAACAGCCGGGAAGGGGAAGAAGCCGAGCTTGTCGCCGAGGCCCTGTTTGTCTTCGCTGTTGTCCTTCTGGACAGCCGGAGCCCACTGGCCCATCAATTCCATGGCAGCCTTGCCATTGCCAACAGCAGTGGCTTCGTCGCCGTAGGTCGCGCCCAAGAAGCCATCCTGGAAGGGTTCGAGCGCCATGAGTTCCTGGAGCTTGTAACCAGCCTGGACAAACGGCTCATCTGTAAAGGAACCGGTGCGCAGAAGAGCGCCTTCGAAGTTGGCCTTGCCGCCCAAGCGGGTGACGAGGTAAGCCCACATGTGCATAGCAGGCCACTTGTCGCCTCCGCCCAATGCGATGGGGGTAATGCCAGCAGCCTTGAGGGCCTTGACATCTTCGAGGAATTCAGACCAGGTCGCAGGAGGAGTGTCGATGCCAGCCTGGGCAAACAATTCCTTGTTGTACCAGAAACCGATCATGCCCATATCCCACGGCACACCATAGCTCTGGCCTTTATAGGCATATACACCAAGAGCACCGGGAGCAAAGGTATTACGCCACGCGCCGCCATCGGCATCGAGATCAGCGGTGATGTCCTTGAGCAGGCCAGCATTGGCGTATTCGTTCATCACGCCGCCGCCCCAGCTCTGGAAGATGTCAGGCGGTTCGCCGGACTGCATGACGGTGGTCAGCTTGGTTTTGAAGGCTTCGTTTTCCAGAACGGTGATTTCGATGGTGACGTTCGGGTGAGCGGCCATGTATTCATCGGCCAGTTTCTGCCAGACAGCCTTGTGTTCTTCAGCAGTGGAGATGTGCCACCAAGTGATGACGACTTTTTCAGCAGCCGGTTCTTCAGCAGCGGGAGCTTCAGCAGCCGGTTCTTCAGCGGCGGGAGCTTCGGCAGCCGGTTCTTCGGCGGCGGGGGCGGCGGGAGCTTGAGTAGCCGGCGCGCCACAGGCAGCCAGTACAAAAGTTGCAACGAGCAAAAGGCTCAAAAGAGCATAAATCTTGCGGGACATTTCCTTCTCCTTCTGGGATTCGAGAATCAGTTATACTAATGAAGTTTGGAGTAAATCTCCGAACACCTGTGCAGGTTTTCCTTCGTCTGTCTGGCGGGAAGACCTGCATTTTTTTCAAATCTTCCGATAACGGCTCACCTCCTTTCCGGTTACGTTTCCGGTATCGTTACCGGAACTCGTAAAAAAAATAGAGAGAATTTCTACTTTGCCAAATGTTCCACTTCTTGAACGGGCTTGCAAGAACCGCGCAGGACCAACTGGGTTGATACCCGGCGAGTCTTTTCAGGGAGGGTTTCACCGTTAATCAGGGCAATCAGCATGTTGGTGGCGATATAGCCCATTTCGCCAATGCACTGGTCGATGGTCGTCAGGTTGAGGTAGCCGGCTTCAGGGATGTTGTCAAAACCAACCACCGACAGGTCATCCGGGATGTTCAGGCCCAACTCGTGGGCGGTCTGGTAAACGCCCAGGGCGCTCTGGTCGTTGGAGGCGAAGATGGCCGTCGGCGGGCAGGCGAGACCCAACAGTTTGCGGGTACACACTTCCGCCGTCTCGGAGGTGAAATCGCCAACGGTAATCAACTCCTCGTCCACTTCCAGGCCGGCCTGGGCCATAGAATCGCGATAGGCTTGCAGGCGGCGCGCGGCGCTTTCCAACTCGGCGCGCCCGCCGATAAAGCCGATCCGCTTGTGGCCCAGATCGAGCAGGTATTTCATCGCATCCATCGCGCCCTGGTAGTTGGTGGCATGGACGGCCGGGTAGCTGGGATTGACCACCGAGGGGTCGACCGAGACAATCGGCGCAGCCGACTGGAACTCGGTGGCCGCCGAGGCGACAACGATCACGCCATCTGTGATTGAATTGTTCAAAAGGGAAACGTATTTTTGTTCATGCTGGGCTGTGCCGTGTTTGCGCGCATCCCCCGTGGTGTAGACCAGCAAATCGTATTCGGATTCAGCAATCGCCCGGTTGACGCCCTTCATCACCTCAATCGCGTACGGGAAGGCAATGTCGGGCATGATCAGGCCGATCAGATTGGTTTTGAAACTGCGCATACTGCGCGCCGCCAGGTTGCTGGTGTAACCCAAATCGTCGATGACGGAAAGGATATGGGCCTGCGTTTCGCTCGCCACGTCCACCTTGCCGTTCAAAACCCGTGAAACGGTCGAAACCGACACGCCCGCGGCTTTTGCGACATCCTGGATTGTTACCATCTGACTTTTCTTGCGCATGGTGTTTTGGTTCCTGTGAAAAGTCTTGCCTGGAACAATAACTTCGGCATCCTTACCGGCAACCTTACCGGTATCGTTACCGATTTCATTATGCCACACGAAATTTGACATGTCAATATCTTTTGAGGGGTGATTTGTCACAAAATACCCCAAAAGTGCCATTGCAATATTCCCGCAGCGAAAAAAAGCTGTTTGGTAAGCGGGGCGCGAACTGCTGACGCTGCCCTTCCTGCCGCAGCAATTCCACATCTAAAATGAACTCTAGCCACCCGACAGTTTGGGTTGGCAAAGGAAAATAGAACGCGGACACTTGCGCCGCAGTGCGGTGTAATACGGATTGTGCCGATTTTCGCTGATCTTTTTTTTACTCCGCGAAAATCTGTTCAATCAGTGAAATCCGCGTTCTATTTGGCCTAATTTTCAAAGTATCCGGTGGCTAGAATGAACTTTCTCCCATCCCCCTGCCCGCTGGGAAGGGGAAAACCCGCGCTCGCTTGCTTAAGTGCTATCATCGGAGGCAACCCAATTCGAGGAGGAACACCGCCATGAAAAAAATTCTGATCACCATCCTGCTGGCAGCCAGCCTGTTGGCTTGCAGCCCCGCACCCACGCCCTCCCCCACCCCAAGTCAGTCGCCTGCGCCGAGCGCCACCCCGGCCCCGACCGTGAGCGCGCTGGATGAACAGCGCACGCTGACCGTCGGCGAGATGCAGCGCAGCTACTTGATCCACATCCCCGCCGGGCTGGACAGTTCCCAGCCGACCGCGCTGGTTTTCGCCTTCCACGGCTTCCAGGAGAACAGCGCCAGCATCCAGCGCTACACTGGTTTCGACACTCTCGCCGATGAGAACGGCTTTATCGTGGTTTACCCGGATGGCAGCGGGCCGGCCAATTCGCTCTCGTGGAACGGCAGCGGTTGCTGTGGTTACGCGCTGGAAAATGAAGTGGATGAACCCGCCTTCGTCAACGCCATCCTGGCCGATGTCGAAACCCTGGCCAGGGTCGACCGCAAGCGCATTTATGCCAGCGGCTTTTCAAACGGGGCGCTGTTGAGCTACCGCCTGGCCTGCATCATGGCCGATACATTCGCTGCGGTCGCCCCGGTCGGCGGAGTTTTGATGGAAACGCCCTGCCAGCCGCAGCAGCCGGTTTCGCTGATCCATGTCCACGGCGTCAAGGATTTGGCCGTTCCGTTGCAGGGCAGCAACTCTGGGATTCTCTTTCCACCAGTCGAAAGCGGACTGATCACCTGGGCCGGACTGAATGGCTGCGATCCGGTTGGACAGAGCGAGCAGGAGACCGTCCTGACCCACACCCGCTACTCCGGCTGCGCGGACGGGCACGCGCTGGAGTTGTACCTGGTCGAGGGCACCGGCCACAACTGGCCTTCGCCCTACGTCGCCCCGGTTTCGCAAATCATCTGGGATTTCTTCGCCGCCCACCCCAACCCTTAAACCAACAAAAAGCTCCCCACTCCGGGGAGCTTCCTATTTTCCAAAGCAACTTTTTTCGTTTTAGCCCATCAGCCCTTTGGGCCGGTATTGCAAGGCCTCGGCCACATGCGCCGGCAAAATGGCCTCGCTCCCGGCCAGGTCGGCAATCGTGCGGGCCAGCTTCAAGGTGCGATGATAGGCGCGCGCCGAAAGGTTAAGCTGGCTCATCGCCGCGCGCACCAGGCTGTCGCCGGTTTCGTCCAGTTTGCAGAACTTGCGCACCTCGGCCACGCGCATATCGGCGTTGCAGACAATATCCCCCGCCCCGGACTGCGAAAAGCGTTCCAATTGGCGCTGGCGGGCGGCCTGCACCCGCTGGCGGATGTCGGCGGAGGCCTCGCCCAACCGGTCGCTGCTCAATTTTTCATAGTTCACCCGCGGCACCTCAATGTGGATGTCAATCCGGTCGAGCATCGGGCCGGAAATCCGTTTCTGGTACTTGGTCACCGTCGAGGCGGCGCAGGTGCAGGGCTTCTGCGCATCGCCATAATAACCGCACGGGCACGGGTTCATGGCCGCCACCAGTTGGAAGTTGGCGCTGAAGGTCAGCGATCCCTGGGCGCGGCTGATGGTGACAACCTTGTCCTCCATCGGCTGGCGCATAACCTCGATGGCGCGGCTGCTGAATTCGGGGAACTCATCCAGGAACAGCACGCCACGATGAGCCAGCGAAATCTCGCCGGGGTGCGGGATATTCCCGCCGCCGACCAGGCCGACATGACTGATGGTATGGTGCGGCGACCTGAACGGGCGCTGGCGGATGAGCGGCGTGCCCGGCGGAAGCTGGTCGGCAACCGAATAGATTTTAGTCACTTCGAGCGATTCTTCCAGCGCCATCTCAGGCAGGATGCCCGGCAGGGCGCGCGCCAGCAGAGTTTTGCCGGCTCCTGGGCTGCCAATCATCAACACGTTATGGCCGCCAGCGGCGGCTACTTCCAGGGCGCGTTTGACGTGTTCCTGGCCTTTGACTTCGGCAAAATCGGTCGGGATGAAGAGCGGGGCAACTTCCTCGCCCGCAGCCTGGTACGCTGCGATCAAGCGGCGGCCCGCCAGATGGTTGTACAGCTCTGCCAGCGTTTTTACGGGGTAAATCTCAAGGTCGGGGATCAAGGACGCTTCGGCGGCATCCGCTTCGGGCACGAACATCCGCCGGTAGCCGTTGGCGCGAGCCGCGGCAGCCATCGGCAGCACCCCGCGCGCGTGACGCACAACCCCATCGAGCGAGAGTTCGCCGATGACCAGGGTGCCTTCGATGACCGAAGCCGGCAGCGAACCGGAGAGCATGATCACTCCCAGGGCAATCGGCAGGTCGTAAGCCGGGCCTTCCTTGCGGACGGTGGCCGGGGCCAGGTTGACGACGATCCGGTGGCGGGGGAAGTGCAAGCCGGCGTTCTTGACCGCCGTCTGCACCCGTTCGCGGCTTTCCTGCACGGCGGCATCCGGCAGGCCGACGATGGTCATACCGGGCTGGCCGTTGGTGTAATCGACTTCGACCTCGATGATGACGCCATCGAGGCCGATCACAGCGCAGGAGTAAACACGGGCAAGCATGGGAATAGTTTAGATGAAGCCAGCAAGGATGTCAATACGAGGCCATCAAGGCAGGTAGCGCTCCAGCACGCTGCGGATGGTTTCGGCCAGCGGGCCGTGCGGGTCGAGGTCAAGGGCGGTTTGCAGGTTCTGGCGGGCGCTGTCGCCGTTGCCCTGGCGCAGGTCGAGCAGGCCGAGGTGATAGCGCGGGGCGGCCTGGCCGGGCGCCAGGCGGATGGCGCGCTCATAGAAATAGCGCGCGTCGGCGTCATGGCCGAGGGCCATCAAAACCTGGCCGAGCGTATCGGAATTCAGCCAGTTATCCTGTTCGAGGCTGTGGGCTTTAAGGGCAGCGGGGCGGCCATCCTGTTCGAGGCAGCCTCCGGTCTGGACGCAGAACAACGCCAGGGCGCGCCACACGCCAGAATCTCGTGGGGCAATCTCGGTTGCGCGCAGGTAATACGCATAAGAATCGGGCAAATTGCCCTGGCGATAAGCCAGTTCTCCCAGGTTCAGCCACCAGACCGGGTTGTCCGGCTCCCATTGCAGCGCCTGGCGGAAAGCCTGGCTGGCGCGGACGAAATCGTTCCGGCGCTGCCAGTACAGGCCGAGATAGGCGTAAACGCTGGCCGAGGTCGGGTCGAGTTGCAGGGATTTTTGCAGGGCAGGCAAGGCCTGGTCAGAACCCGTCTGCTGGCGGGCTTCGCCGAGCAAGCCCCAGGCCGGGGCGTAGGCTGGGTCGGCTTGCACGGCGCGTTCGAGTCCCTGGCGGGCAAGCTGCCACTCGCCAAGCGCAGCCAGGGATTGGGCCGATACGGTCAAACGGTAGGCTGGCGAATCGGCCAGGATGACGCGGTCGAGGGTCAGGATCAGTTCCCGAAGCGGGTAGCCAGGCTTCGGGTCGAGCGCCTGGACCCGTTCAAAAAACGGAAAGGCTTCGAGTGGCGCTTCGGCCAGTTTGAGCAGGCCCATCCGCCAGTGAAATTCCGCATTCTGCGGCGCAGTCTGAATACCGCGCTGGAGAATTTGCGCCTCGCGTTCGAAATCGCCGCGCTGGTGATAGGCCGCGGCCAGGGCCAGCAGTATTTCTTCATCGGCCAGCCCGTTTTGGAGCAAGGTCTCCCACTCTTGCAGGGCCTGTTCCGGCTGGTCGCTTTGCAGGTAGGCTGCGGCCAGGCTGCGCTGGCCGGCCGCACTGAGAGCGCCGTTTTGGCGGGCCTGCAAAAACGAGGCAATCGCTGTCTCGTAGTCGGCCTCGGCAAACGCGGCAAATCCGGCTTTCTCAAGCAGGTCGCCGCGCCAGGGCTGCCAGCGATAGGCATCCTGGAAACGTTCGGCTTTTTCCAAACCCAGCAGATAGGCGTGGAAAAGGGTCACAAATAATAGTAAAATGAGGGGAAGCAAAACGGCAGGGCGAATTCTCTTTTCCATTCAAATTTATTATATCCTCCTTACTACATGCCCGCGGCGGTTAAGCGTGCTATAATTTCAGGGAATGAATATGCCGTTTTTCGAACAGATTTTCACATTGCTCGCCAATGCGCCGGGAAATTTGGTTTACCACCTGGTCTTGGCTTTTTCTGTTACCGGCGCTTTACAGAGCGCCATTAACCAATACCGCGAAACCGGATACCCTCAAGTTCGGCGGATGGTGATTGGGCTTGGCCTGTTGCTGTTTGGACAGGTCGTTTTGTTTGCCGCCAGCGGGCTGGCCTGGCAGGGCGTTTTCGTTGCCGGGCAGATTTTGCCGAGCCTGGATCGGGCGGTAATCCTGTTCAGCATCCTGTGGATTATCTGGATGTGGGCTTTCCCCGAACCGACCCGCGCCTGGGATGCAGCGGCGATTGTCTTGAGTCTGCTGACCCTGACCGGACTGGTTTTCGGGATCGTCTCACAAGCCGGACTGCCGGAAGATACCAGTTTCAACCTTAGCCCGCAAAGCCTGGCCTGGAATATCACCATCCTGGCGGTCCTGGCCCTGGGTGCGCTACTGATGATTACACGCCGTCCGCTGGGCTTTGGCAACGGGCTGGCGGTGCTGACCCTGATTGCTGGCGGTTTCATCCTGGACAGCTTCTGGACCGGCGGCGGCGATTACTCGGGGGTGGTGCGCCTGTTCATTATGGCCGCTTATCCGCTCCTGCTGACCCTGCCCAACCGCTTCCCGACCCCAACCAGCGGGCCGAAGACCCAGACAGTGGCCGTCTTCCAGAAAAATGTAGCCGAAAGCGCCGGCACCGACCGGCCCAGCCAGGCCCTGCGCGAACGCCGCCGCTACAGCACCGATCCGAAGACCCTCAGTTCCTTGCTGGCGCTGGCCGCCGAAGTCAACGCCAGCAAGATCAACCAGCACATCGCCAGGGCAGTGGCCCAGGCGATGCTCGCCGACCTGTGTTTCCTGATTTTTGTCGGCGACGACAAGAATACCCTGTTCATCGCCAGCGGCTATGATTTGATCCGCGAGGAAAACCTGGAAGGCGGTTTGATGAACAAGGACAGCGTGCCGATGTTGGCCAACGCCGTTCTGCGCGGTCGTCCGCTGCGCCTGCCGGCCAGCACGACCTCTTCCGATCTGAAAGGCCTGGGCGATATGCTCGGCCTGAGCAACCCCGGCAACCTGCTGAACGTTCCGATTACCAACGACCAGGGAACCCTGGGCAGCGTGTTGCTGCTCTCGCCCTACTCGAACCGCCTGTGGAACGCTGACGACCAGACGTTCTTGAGCAATATCTCGACCTCCTTTGTGCCGATCATCGAACGCGGACGACGAATTGCCGAAATCGAACACCAGCGCGAAATGGCCCGCCAGAGCGCGGAAGAAACCCTGGGCCAACTGGCGCGCATCCAGACCAGTAACGCCGAGATCTCGCAAGAAATGAGCGCCTTGAAGGAAAAAATGGCGCAGGGCAGCGAGATTGAGCAAAATTACCAGGAAGCGGTCAAGACCCTGGAAGCGATCCGCATCGAGAACGAAAAGCTCAAATCACGGCTGGAAAAATCCAAATCGGATGGTTCCGGCGCGGGGAACGAGTATTACGAAAGCGAATTGAAACTGACCCTGGGCGAAGTAGCCCGGTTGCAAAACCAGCTTGCGGAAGCCAACATCAAGCTGCTCGAACTGGAAAAACGCCCCAGCGGCAAACTCTCGACCGACCAGGCCGAGGTGATCGCCTCGATTGCCCAGGAACTGCGCCAGCCCATGTCCTCGATCATCGGTTACACCGACCTGATGCTCGGCGAATCGGTCGGCATCCTGGGCGCGTTGCAGCGCAAGTTCGTCGAACGCATCAAGGCTTCGACGGAGCGCATCGGCAGCCTGATCGATGACCTGATCCAGATCACCACCCTCGAAACCGGGCTGATGGCGCTCAAACCAGAAAATGTCGACCTGAACCTGATTATCGACAACGCCATGGCCTACACCTCCAGCCAGTTGCGCGAGAAAAATATCAGCCTGCGCATCGACCTGCCGGAAGCGCTCCAGCCCATCCAGGCCGACCGCGAAGCCATCCAGCAAATCCTGATTCACTTGCTGCAAAACGCCGGCGCGGCCTCGCCGGTCGAGGGCAGCGTCAGCCTGCGCGTGCGCACGGAACGCCAAAACGAGCAGGATTTTGTCCTGCTGCAAATCGCCGATACCGGCGGCGGCATTCCCGCCGAGGATATGGAGCGGGTTTTCTCGCGCCTGTATCGCGCCGATAATGTCCTGATCCAGGGCGTTGGCGATACCGGGGTTGGCCTGTCGATTGCCAAGACCCTGACCGAAGCCCAGGGCGGCCGCATCTGGGTGGACACCGAAATGGGAAGCGGCTCGACATTCAGCGTTCTCCTGCCCATCCGGCAGCCGGTCGCAGAAGCGCAGGCCTAAAATGGGGGCATGGCGCCAACTGGGCGGCGGTTTTTTGCTCGGGGTTTTATCTGTCGGGTTGGTTCTGGGCGGATTTGCCCTGGCGATGGCCGAAGGTGGTTTGATCCCGGCCCTGGTTGCCAGCCCAACGCCAAGCGCAACCCTGCAGAGCGCCTATCCCACCCTTGAACTGTTGGCCCCGCTGGACGGGTTGACCGCAACCAGCGCGCTGCCCGCCGACATCACCGCCACCGCCAGCAACACCCTGCCCCCACCGCCGACAACCTGCCTGCCGCCTTCCGGCTGGGTAGCCATTTCGATCCAGCCCTACGACACGCTGGCATCCATCGCCCTGACCTATCGCACCAGCGCCGCAGCATTGCAGCAGGCCAACTGCCTGGTCAGCGACGAACTGGCCGCCGGTTCCTACCTGTACGTTCCGCCCCTGCCCACCAGCACCCAAATCGCCTGTGGCGCGCCCGCCGGTTGGATCATCTACGTTGTCCAGCCGGGCGACACCCTATATCGCATCAGCCTGCTGTATCGGGTCAGCGTTGCCCAGTTGCAACAAGCCAACTGCATGGGCGGCGCGACCGGCATCCTGACCGGCCAGCAGTTGCGTGTGCCCAATGTAGTCACCAGCACCGCAACTTTTACGCCGTTGACGCCAATCACAGAGACGTTTACACCCAGCATTACGCTGACAGCCAGCTCGACAACGGGGATTACTGAGACGAGCGTCCCGACGGAGACCCAGACGCCCAGCCCAACCAGCATTCCGGCCATCCAGACCCCAACGCCAACCAGCGCGCCATCCAACACGCCCAGCCCGACCCAGACCTCACCATAATTTTTCCAATTCGGCAATCGCAACATTCCATTTTCGTCTATGCGCGTCCGTTTTTTGTGGGCCATCCTACTTAGCCTGATTCTGACAGCCTGCGGGAATCCACCCCCGCAGGCTTATTCGCCCTATTACTTCGTGACCGCGCCAGCCAACGCCAGCGCCACCCCGACTCCCTTCCAGCCGCAACTGGCCGCGGACGATGCCACCCTGCCAGCGCCGCTGGCAACCGCCACCCTGCCGGCGCTGATTCCCACCCTGACCCCCATCGCCACCGAAACGCCCGCCCCGATCCAGCCGACCCTGGCGGTGATCGAGACGCCTGCGCCCCTGCTGGACGCGCCCGAGTCGCTGGTTTACCTGTTGCTCGGCTCGGATTTGCGCCCCGGCTCATCCTATCGCACCGACACCATCGTCGTGGCCGCCATCCGCCCCAGGGACGGGCAGGTATCGCTAATTTCCTTCCCGCGCGACCTGTGGGTCAACATCCCGACCGTCGGCTTGCAGCGCATCAACACCGCCTACCAGTACGGGGAACTCTACCAATATCCCGGCGGCGGCCCGGGCCTGCTCAAGGACACCATCTTGACCAATTTCGGTCTGAGCATCAACCAGACCGCCATGGTCGATTTCGACGGTTTCCGCAAGATTGTTGACACCCTGGGCGGCGTCGACCTGCCGATTGCCTGCCCGTACACCGATTGGCGTTTGCTCGACCCAAGTTACGACCCGGAATATGAAGATAACTGGGGCCTGTACACGGTCGGGCCGGGCATCGTCCACATGGACGGCGACCTGGCGCTGTGGTACGCGCGCTCGCGTCAAAAATCGAACGATTTCGACCGCGGACGCCGCCAGCAGGAAGTGCTGCGCGCGATTTACAAACAAACGCTGAGCACCAACACCCTGGCCAGCCTGCCGCAGCTATACAGCGACGTGAGCGCCTCCCTGCGCACCGATGTTGGCATTGGCGATGTACTCAGCCTTGCCCCGCTGGCTTTCCAACTCAACAATGCCGACATCCGCAGTTATTATGTGGCCGGCGACCTGGTCACATCCTGGATCACACCCGGCGGGGCCTATGTGCTGCTGCCAAATACCGAAGCCATCCAGGTGATGCTGTCTGAAGCGCTTTCGCCCTCGGCCCGCCAGGAGCAACGCCAGGTTTTCAAGGTCGAGGTGCGCAACGGCTCCTACAACGACGGTTGGGAAACCCTGGCCGCCGAACGCCTGAACTACGCCGGTTACGAAACATCCTTCGGCGAAGCGGATCACCGCCAGTACGCTGCCACGATCCTGTACGATCTGAGCGATGACCAGGATTACCAGCGCGCATCCAGCCTGCTGGCCGTTTTGGGACTGCCCGAAAGCTCGCTGGCCGCCGCGCCCGACAGCGCCAGCCCGGTCGATTACATCCTGGTAGTCGGCAACGATTACCAGCCCTGCTTCACTCCTTCCGAACTGACCCCCTGATAGACAAGGATAAATGTCTGCCAAGCCGGGATGGATGGCAGTTGCCAGGCGCGCCAATCTGGATTAACCTGAGAAAAATTTTTCAGGAGAATCTTATGGGTATCCTCAAGCCGTCTGCCAGGCAGTTCTTTGCCGAAGCCCGCAAAACCCCCAACATGACATGGTTCGATGCCCTGCACGGCTATTTCTATAGCCGCTGGACTCATTTCTATATCGCCCTGGGCACCGGTCGCCATCCGCTGGCGAAATATTTTGCTCCGTTGGCAGGCTGGTTGGGAAAACTGCTCGAGCAGAAAAACCGGCAGGAACCCGAAAAGTATGTCAGCCTGGCTGATACCTATCACGGCAAAGCCATCCCCCTGCAAACCGCAAAACAACTGGTACAGATTCACGAAGATATCAACATCCCCGATCTCGAGCAAGTGATTCCCTACAAACGCGCCCGCTCGCTGGTGCTAAAAAACCCGGAACACATCGTCGCCCTGGAATGCCCCTGCCGCAGCGCCAAGCCAAATCCGTGCCTGCCGCTGGATGTATGCCTGGTGATAGGCGAACCATTTGCCAGTTTCATCATGGAGCATAACCCCAGCAAAGCGCGCTGGATCAGCCCGAGCGAAGCGGTCAACATCCTGCAAGCCGAAGATGAGCGCGGGCATGTCCATCATGCCTTTTTTAAAGATGCCATGCTGGGACGCTTCTACGCCATCTGCAACTGTTGCGCCTGTTGCTGCGGGGCGATGCAAGCCCACAAGAACGGGACACCGATGCTGGCTTCATCCGGCTTTGTGGCAGAAATCGGCCAGGAGGTATGTATCGCCTGCGGCGCCTGCGAATCCGCCTGCCAGTTCGACGCCATTTCCTCGCCCGAGGGCATCAGCCAGGTCGACCGTGAGCAGTGCATGGGTTGTGGGGTATGTGTCGGTCAATGTACCCAGGACGCCATCCAGATGCGCCGGGACGAGAGTAAGAGCGCGCCGCTCGAAATCCTGGCCCTGATGGAAAAAGCGGCGGCCTGAAAAACAAAAAATCCCCGTTCGGTCTACAAAAACCGGACGGGGATTTTGCGATGCGCGGGATCGTTATCCGCCGAACTCACCGCCAGACGCCATGAATAAAATAGCCGGCAGCACCACACACAGGCAGCAGAACAGGACAAAGGCCACGCTGCAGCCAATCGCCCAATTGCGCCAAGCCGGGGGCTGCTGCGGGGCATCGAACGAAGCCGCGGCGGGCGCAACCGCGGGCGCTTCGGGTCGGGCAAAAGCCGGAGGCTCATCGTCCACAGGCCGGACGGGAGGCGGCGCGATCGGTTTCAAGTCGCTTTCGATGGCCTCGACAGCATCCTTGGATTCTTTCAGCCCCAGGCCAAAATACTCGCGATGAACCTGGACAGCAGCCACCTTGTTCCCGGCGCGCAGCAGGCTCTTGATCTCATCCATCGCGGCAGCGCTGCTGGGGAAGCGCGGTAAAGGCGGGGCGGAAGCCATCATCGTTGGGGCATTACGCGGATCGGCGCTCTGGGCTGCGCCGCAATACGGACAGGCGCGTTCGGTCTCTTCAATTGAAGCGCCACAAGCTGGACAGGGGATTTGAGCCATGTGTTATTCCTTTATGCTGTATTTTTCAACCATTTTCTGGTTGGTGGTCAGGTAAAGCTTGCCCTGGTCGTCAAAAGCCAGGTTATAAGCCACATATTGCACTTTAATTACGTCAATATAGCGCCCGTCGTTGCCAAAAACCTGAACTCCCTTGAAATCGCTGACAAAAATGCGGCCCTGGCCATCCACTTCGATGGCCTGCGGGGCGCGGAACTGGCCGGTTTCGTCGCCGTCGCTGCCGAAACGATTGCTGAATTTGCCGCTCGAGTCAAAGATGAAAACAGCCGAATTAAAGGTTCCCAGCACGTATACGCTGCCATTGCCATCGACCGCAATCTTTGCATTCAGTTCTGAATCGTCCGAAACGGTCGAAACCGCATCTTCAACCACCTGAGTCACCTGCCCATCGGGCGAAAGCCAGACAATATCCTCGCCATTGGCAATCGTCACCAACGATCCGTCGGGGGCCAGGTCGATGTCCTCGAAACGATAGTCAGGATTCTCGATCGCGCCCAAAGGCGCGCCAGTCGCATCGAATTTCAGGATTTTGCCGAAAACCGGCACAAATACAGTCCCGTCCCGGCCAACGGCCAGGTCGCCAAAATACGGATCGGAAACTTCCTCAGGGATGATCCACTGGGTGACGAATTTTCCCTGAGCATCGAAAACCTGCACACGGCCATCGTCATAATTGGCGGCATAAATCTGGCCATTGGCCGGGTTAACCCCAATCGCGCGCACATCGCCGAACAGGCCCGGTCCGCTGCCCTCGCCGCCAAAAGTCAGTTCCTGGTCGGCGTAACCGCCAAAGATTGGCACATCCACCGCAGGAAGTTCACCAGGCAACTCAATTCCCGCCTGGCCAAACGAGGCAAACATGCCCGCCACGGCAAAACCGACCGGGACCAGCACACCGGCCAGGATGCCCAGCACCAGGATGGTCACCAGGCAGCCAACCCAACGCCCGACCTGCTGGGACGATTTCGCATCCAGGGTTTGGATGTGAATCCCCGGCGAGGTTGCCGCCACGTTCGCCGCGCTCAAACCCGACAGGGTAATCGGCTGGCCCGCCGAAAGCCGGCCAACCGCCTGGCGCGCCGAAAACTCGTCGCTGCCGGTGATTTCGCGGTAGATTTCCACCGCCCTGTCAAATTCGCCAGATTCAGCCAGGTCTTTGACCTCCTTGATGCGCCGGGCCTGGTTGATTAGATTCCCCATGTCGCCGACGCCGCTCAAAGTAAAATTGCCGGGCTTGGATGAAAAAGACGGTTTGGCGCGTAAATTCTCTGGGACAATCACCGAGCTGCTGCAATAGGGGCAGCGGATGATCGGGTCGCTGCCCTGATAATCAAGCGGCGCGCCACAATTTGGGCAATTGAATGTTTGGGACATTTTCTCTCTCCTCGATTTACCAATACTACCATTTTAGACTGTTTTTGGCGAAATTCAACCCGGAAAGAATTACAAACTCAATTCACCGCGCAAAACTGCCACCGCCCCGCCGCCGACTTTGACCGTTTCGATATTCTCGCGCGCGCCAACCACCTCGACAAAACCCAGGCCGGGACGCTGCATCCAGTGTCCCTGCTCGGCAATGAAGGTCGGCGACTCGATCAGGCCATAATGCCAGAGATAAGCCGCCATGCCGCCGGTCGCCGAACCGGTAAACGGGTCTTCGGCGATATCCGGCAACAGGGCAAAGTGGCGGGCGAAAGTCTGTCCGCGCTCGAGGCCTTGCAGGCAAAACGGGTGTACGCTGAAAAAGTCACCGGCCTGGCGCAATGCGGCAAACTTTTGCATATCGACCTGCGAACGGCGCAGGCTTTCAAGGTTTTTGAGCGGGATGAAAAGCTGGGGCGTGCCGGTGCTGACGGTCTGGATACAGGCTCCGGGGAGCAAGTCGGCGGCGGACAGCCCAAAGGCGGGCAGCGCCTCCTCGGGAGAATAAATCCGCAGGAATTGGGGTTTGCGCTGACTCATCACCACCCGCTCGACCCGGCCGGCGCTGGCAAAGATTTCAACATCGATGGGGCCGTCGCGCAATTCCAGCGGGATTTTGAGATAGGCATCGACTTTGAGCCGCCCGGTTTCGACCAGGGCAAAAACCGTGGCGATGGTCGGGTGCCCGGCCAGGGGGATTTCTTCTGCCGGGGTGAAGTAACGGGCGCGGAAATGTCCATCCGGCTTCTGCCAGACGAAAGCGGTTTCGCTCAGGTTCATTTCGCGGGCAATCGCCAGCATGGTTTCGGCAGGCAGTTCGGCGCAATCGAAAACGATGGCGCACGGATTGCCGCCCAGGGGGCGGTCGGTGAAGGCGTCGACTTGCATAAAAGGATAGGTGGGCATGAATTTACTCCGCGGGTGAAGGGGATGGGGTTTGAAGCATTTCGATAAACGCGGAAACAACCCTGGGGTCGAATTGTTTCCCGGATTCAGCCTGCAAATAGGCCAGGGTTTTTTCTGGCGGCCAGGCCCCGCGATAAGGGCGGTCGGAGGTCAGGGCATCCCAGACATCGACCACGGCAAAAAGCCGCGCATAAAACGGGATATTCTCGCCAACCAGACCATTGGGATAGCCGCTGCCATCCCAGCGCTCGTGGTGAAAGTAGGGAATGTCCAGGGCCGGGCCAAGAAAAGGCACTTTGATCAGGTAGGTGCGCGCATATTCAGGGTGCCGACGCATCACCTGCCATTCTTCTTGCGTAAGCGGGCCAGGCTTGTGCAAAATCGCATCGGGGATAGCCATCTTGCCGATGTCGTGCAGTAACACACCCCGGCGTAGGTGAATCAACTCGCGTTCGGGGACGTTCATCCTGCGCGCCAGGGCAATGGTTAGCTCGCAAACCCGCGCCGAGTGGCCCTGGGTTTCCGAATCGCGCATCTCAAGGGCGGTGGCCCAACCCTGAATGGTCTCATCGTAGGCGACCACCAGTTCCGCGATGGTTTGATTCAGTAACAGTGAGATATAGTAAGAGCCGCCAGCCAAAACCGGCAAAACCAGGGACGCAAATAAATCGATGGTCACCTCGCCCGGATTGGTCCAATAGGCCATGAGATAAAAAACAATGGTTACCGCCATGAATAAAAACGAAGCCGCCGGGCGGATCAAAAAACTGGAGAGCACAATCGGCAGAGTCACCAGCACAATGGAAGAAGTCAGCCGTCCCGGCGAATAGGATTGATAGATCACCCCAATCACGATCAGTAGGATGCCCCAGGCTGAAAATATCGTCCAGCCCTGGCGATTGGCCCACCAAAAAACAAACAGGAACACCATCGCCACCAGGTCAGCGACCACGTTCTGCGCGCGCCAAGGAGTAATCGGGTCGATGTACCATTGCACAAGATTGACGATTAGCAGGAATAACGTAATCCAGCCAGAGGCCTTCAAGAAAATCTCCAGGAGCTTCTGGCGGTATTCATGAAAGATGTATTTTTGATAATTTGCAACAAATTGGGAGGAACAGTTAAGATTCATGGCAGCTTTTACCATTGAAGATAGAACCCATCTGTCTATCATTATAGCTTTTTCAGCGACACTATTTCAACAAAAAACGCCGCAACACTCTCGTGTTGCGGCGCGTTTCTTGCCTGGAAGAGGCTTACTCGTTGCGCAAGGCCGGGAAGAGCAAGACCTCGCGGATCGAGCGGTTGTTGGTCAGGAGCATGGTCAGACGATCCACGCCCATGCCAAAGCCGCCGTTGGGGGGCATGCCATAGCGCATGGCGCGCAGGTAGTCTTCATCGAGCGGGTTCTTTTCTTCCTCGTCATCGGTGTAGTCGCTCTGCATGTCGATAAAGCGCTGTTCCTGGTCAAGCGGGTCGTTCAGTTCGGTAAAGGCATTGCACAGCTCAAAACCAGCCACATAGCCCTCGAAACGTTCCACCGTCAGCGGGTCGCCCGGTTTGGGTTTGGCCAGCGGCGAAATATCGCGCGGATAATCGTACAGGAAAGTCGGCTGGATCAGGGTCGGCTCGAGGAACTCACCCAACAGGAAGTCGATCAGTTTGCCGCGCGTGACATGCGGGTCGGGGCGGGCCTCCGGGTGTTTGGCCACAATCGCCTGGAAGAGCGATTCCGCCGTCGGGTGGGCGGCAATGTCGATGCCGCTGGTTTCGAGAATCCCCTGGCGCATCTCCACCCGCCGCCACGGGCCGCTGAAATCCAGTTCGTAGACCTTGCCGGGTTCCTTCTCGAAACTGAATTTGCGCGTGCCAAAGACCGTGTCGCAGACATAGCCGATCATCTGCTCGGTCAGTTCCATTACCTTGAGATAGTCAAAATAAGCAGCATAAAACTCAAGCTGGGTAAATTCGGGGTTGTGCTTGAACGACACGCCTTCGTTGCGAAAATCGCGGCCAATCTCGTAGACCCGCTCCAGGTTGCCGACCAGCAGGCGCTTGAGATACAACTCAAACGAGATGCGCAAGTACATGTCCTGCTCAAGTTCGTTATGGTGGGTGACGAAGGGCCGCGCGGCCGCGCCGCCATACAAAGGCTGGAGGATGGGAGTTTCGACTTCCAGGAAGTCATTGTTGTCGAGGAAAGCGCGCAGGGCTTTGATGATGCCCGCCCGTTTGCGGAAAGTTTCGCGCACCTGTGGGTTCACCGCCAGGTCGGCGTAACGCTGGCGGGCGCGTAGTTCGGTATCTTCGAGCGCCGCGTGGCGGACGACCGTGCCGTCTTCCAGGGTTTCATCCTTGGCGGCAGGCAGCGGGCTGACGGCTTTGGCCAGCAGTTTGAACTCACGCACTTGCAAGGTCGGCTCACCAGTCTTGGTGCGCATCAACGTGCCCGAAGCCTGGATAAAATCGCCCAGGTCGAACATCTTGTTGAAAAATTCCATCTGCTCTGCGCCAATTTCATTGACGCGCAGGAAAAGCTGGATTTTCCCGGCCCCGTCTTCGATGTGGGCAAAAGTCAGCTTGCCCATCGGGCGGGTGGCGCGGATACGCCCGGCCAGGGTGGCCGTTATCTCGGCAGTCACCTGGCCTTCAGAGCTGGTCACGGCCTCCAGCGCGGCAATCGCCTCAGCGCTGGTATGGGTGCGCTCGGCGCGGGTCGGGTACGGTTCCACCCCCTCGGCGCGCAGTTCCTCGATTTTCTGGAGACGAATTCTTTCAAGCTGGTTATATTCTGCCATAATAATATCCTCTTACCCCCTCCGGCGCTGCCGCGCCACCTCCCCCATTTCCCCTGAACTTTGGGGTAAATGGGGGAGGCCGGGTGAGGGTGGTGTCGAAATAAAAAACCCCGCGCCGAAAGACCCTGCAAATGCAGAGCCCGCGCAGGGCTTGAGTTGACTGCCCCGGTCTTCTAGGTGGTCTTGAGTAATTTGACTTTGAAGGAACCGCCCGGCGCTTCCACCATGAACACATCACCGGGATGGTGATTGAGCAGGGATTTGCCCAGCGGGGATTCGTTGGAAATTTTCCCGGCGCGCGGGTCAGCTTCGGCAGCGCCAACAATCGTATATTCTTCGCTATCGCCGTCATCGATCTGGACAACAACGCTGTCGCCAACCTGAACCGAGCTGGGATCGTGGTGTTCTTCGATCAGGTGCGCCGTTGCCAGCAACAATTCCAACTCTTGAATACGGCCTTCGACAAAAGCCTGTTCATTCTTGGCGGCTTCGTATTCAGCATTTTCAATCAGTTCCCCACCCTCCATGGCCTCGTGCAGACGCTCGGCAACTTCCTGGCGCTTGGCTTTGCGCAGGTAATCTAGCTCATCCTGGAGTTTTTGGAAACCTTCTTTGGTCAAATATGTAGCAGGCATAACGTTCCCTGTCTATAAGATATGTTGCATCCCGATTGGGATGCAACGCGAGAAACTTACACGAAATATGTTCAGATGTGGGCTAAATATATCACGATTTTTACCCAAAATCAAGCATTCGTCAGGATTGTTCTCGCTCCAACAGGTGCAATCCCTCGAATTTTTGGCAATAATCGCGGATTTTTGTACGCATATCGGCATCGTCTTCGAACAACATGCTGATCTGCGATTTGTGCGCAGCAATGCTTTCCTGCCAGGCCTGCAACCCCTCCGCAGAGATATAGAAGTTCTTGGCAGCCAGTCCCGACGAAGCCTCATCCAATTGGGCCGGGTCGCGGAAATAGTAGGGGATGTCGGCGTAATACCACAACGGACGGCCCAGCTTCTCGAGCGCCGAGCGCACCACCAGGTGGTCGACATGCCGGCCAAGCGTCAACGGGCAGACCAGCACATCATACTGGTTCAATTTCGATGAGACCAGATTGGCAATTTCATCGACCACAGCGCTGTCACGCGGATTCAGGCCGCCGAAAATCCCTTCAGGGTAAAGCAGCGAACCCGTTCCGCTGCGCCGGTAAATACAATCGGGCACCGGGAAGTGTACCGCCAGCGCGCCCACCCGGCGGCAGGCGTTCTGGTCTTCGATCCGGCGCAGGGCAACCGTTTCCTGGGGCGTGCCGGTCTTCCAACTGTCGTGCATGGCCTGGGTAAACGGCGAAATCGGGCCGGGGGGCGGGTCGCCGGCACAAATCGTCCAAATCTCAACAGGAATGCCTGTGCGGGTTTGTTCCCAGATCAGGCCGCCGCAGGAGAGAACAGCATCGTCAAAGTGGGGGGAGATATAAATCCAGCGCATAAGGTGGTGCTGAGTATAAGAAGATTCAGGCTTGGTTTGCATGGCAGTTCCGTAACAGGATGTGGATTTTAGGGTGTGGGGTCTGAGTCGCTCAAAACTTGGCGCGCCAGGGCCTGGAGCCGGGTGGCTTCGTCTTCGGACAGGTGCAGGGTGCTCCAATACGTATCGAGCAATTCGAGCGGCGAAAGGGCCGCAATCGACTGGTCGGCGGGCAGGCGCACACGCGCGTCGATCTGCGGGCGCTTGACAAAGTGAAATTCAAGGGCCGATTTGGTGTGCTCACGCAGCGCGGCCTCGTCGATCAGCTTTTCCAGGTCGCGCGGATATTCCACCACCAGGCGCACAATCGCGCCGGATAGTTGAGCGGATTCCGGCAAAGCGGCAATCAGTCGCCCGGTCAGGTTCTCGCCGCTTTCGATGCGCACAAATTTATCGACAAAGGGCCGCACGCCGGCCAGTTTGCGCCATTTGACGCTGGTTTTGCCCCTGGCAACCTCGGCAATCACAAAAAACTTGTCATCGCCGGCCTCGCCAAAGTCAACCCGCTCAATCGAACCGGGATAAATCACCGGCGGATGAAGGGCCGGTGTTTTGTCGCCGCGATACGGGCCGGGGCCATTGAGATTCTGCGGCTTGTGGATGTGGCCAAGGGCGACATAATCCAGCCGGGGATTTTTGACCATCGAACCGGAGAGCACCAGGTCGTTGCCCAGCATGACCATGCGCTCGCCGCCAAAAATCGCGCCTTGCACCGAGGCGTGGGCCGTCAAAACCAGTGGCAAAGATGGATAATATTTTTCGACCGAAATCAGATATTTCTTAAGTAAATCATCTAATCGTTCTTCAATCTCTTTATAAATGTCAGCGCTATCATTTGCTCCTGTTTCCAATGTTGCCATCAACCCTGAGCGTGAAACCCAGGGCAGGCCAATCACATTTAACGGCAGACCGCCCAAATCATCCGGACCGAGGAGCTGCGGCTTCGAAATCACGCGCACATTCGGCACATTGAGCGTTTCGAATTCCTGAATGGCGTGCGCCCGGCCAATCGCCGGGGAAAGATCATGATTGCCGACCAGCAACAGGGTTTGGATTCCGGCCTGGGACAGGCGCATGATGCGTTTGCCCCACTCACGCTGGAAGGTCGGCGCAGGCGAGCGATCCTTGTAGGCGTCGCCGGCAAAAATGACCAGGTCGACTTTCTCGGCAACCGCTGTTTCGACAATTTCGTCAAGCGATTTGAGAAAATCGAGCACGCGCACCGGCAGGCCGGTCTGCGGGTCGTGGCGGCCATAATTGGCCATATCGATATGGGCGTCAGCAAAATGGAGTATCTTCATGGCTGGCTAGGGTGAAATTCCCCATTCGCGCATACGTTGGATTGCGGCAGCGAAGTTCGGGTTCAAACGGATAGCCTCGCGCAGGTCGCTTGTCGCTCCGCCAGCGTTCCCCAGGGCGTAGGAAGCCATGGCGCGCCAGTACAGGCTTTCTTCGAGGGTTGGACCGACCGAAGGCGTTGAGAGAGTCACATCGGCCAGGTTGACCACATCCTGGTAACGCCCGGTGTAGAAGTAAGCCCAATAGGGGCCGGTCTGGTACCAAACCATGCGATAGGGACGCAAACTATTGTCCTGCGACAGGCTGGCGTAAATTCCAAAGGCGCGATCATAGGCCTCGGCGGCCGGCCCGTACTCCTGCAACTGCACCAGGCTGGTGCCTTTATTGAACCAGGCAAAATACAGGTCGACCTCACTCAAGGAGGCGATGTCGGTCTCGGCCAGGGAGAGCGCGTGGCGATAGGCCCAGGCCGGATCGCTCCAGTTGCCCAACAGCGACAACACTTCCGGTTCACGTTCGGGCGGATAAACCAGCATGAAAAGGTAATTGAAGGCGCGCCAGCCATCCAGGAAATCGTCGTATTTGATGCGCACATTCTTGCGCGGTTTTTCGTTGTCGAGGTAATAGGCATCCTGAACGATGAAAACCTGTTCGGCATCGTCGTAACCGGTCACGAACAGGTAATGACCCATCCAGGTGCGTTTGCCCTGCGTGTCGCGCTCATAGTAGCCTTTTTCGATAACGACCGGGAAACCGGCATTGACCAGGGCTTTGAGAACATTCGGCTCGCCGCCATGCCGAATCAGGGCCGAATAATCGGTGTATTCGATGACGAAATCGGCCATCTCATAGGGCATAACGTTCAAATCGAGGCGGCCACGGTCAATAAAACTCTTGGACGGGTCAACAAAACCGGGCTTGACCACCTGGGCAATCTGATCGCGCAAATCCTCGGTCTTGCCGGGCAGGCCTTTCCAGCCCCAGAATTTGAGCGCCATGGTCAGGTTGGCCGGGCCGCAGTAGTTCCAGCGATTCTTCTGGTCGGCGTAGAAACGGTCGCCTTTCAGGTCGGCCCGCTCAGGCAGCGGTGTTGGAGTCACGCTTGGAGTGGCGGTCGGCAGGATCAGGGTCGGCGTTTCGGTATTCGGCGAAATGCGAGTCACACCAGGAGGCGGCAGGGTGGCGGTAGCCACGGGGGCTGCTGGGACAAAAACCTGCTCCGCAGGCGGATTGAAGAAAGCGGCTATCCCGGCCCGCAAATTGTCGATGCGCCAGGCCAGGCGCGAATTGACAAACGGCAGGTTGTAAACCCCAATCGCAACCAATAAAGCAGCCAATCCCCCAAAAAGGATTTGGAATTTTCTCTGTTTTAACATGGGTGGGATTATAACAAAGACCAGCAGGCGCAAGCGCCGCGAACGAGAACCGTTTTATCCGTTCTTCGGCCTACGCAAGGTCCTGCGCCCACAGCCGTTTCTCGTCCGCCTTGACAGCGCGCTCGGCTTCATGGATCAGGCGGTTCAGGCTGCGGCTGCAACGCAGCCTGGCATTGGGCGGGTAATAAGATGGCGGCAGCGGTGTTGGCTGGCTGTTCAAGGAAACGTTAAAACAGGGCGATAAACTGTGGATTAATTGCCGTTCGGCAGCATCCAGGTTATTACCCAACGCCTCGAATTGCGCGGATTGGGAGCTTAGCAACTCGATGGTAAAGCGCATCGAAACCGGCCAATTACTCCAGACGAAACGCCCAACGATGGAATGGCCGTGGAAACCGCCCAGCAGGTGCTCCCAAACCCTGGAAAACGCCAAATGGGACTGGCCCACGTAGAAGGCCACGTTTTCGTCCCTGAAGAGATACAAATCCAGACCCTTCCAATCCGGGGGGCATTGCTCAATCAGCAGGAAACGTTTTAGCGGGATGACAATTGTGGAATCATTCATGATATATTCTTTCAGGATGCCAGCAAAACAGAATATTGGATAACAACTTGCTCTTTTAACTTGCCTTTTCGTCAAGAATATGCTATTTTTACCCCAGTTCGGAGAATTTGCAAGCATGAATGAAAACAAAAAAACCGTAGTGGTCATCGAGGATGAACCCGATGCCGCCGAGATGTTCGGTGAAATGATGCGCGTCAATGGCTTCCGGGTGGTGAAAAGCTACACCAGCGGCCCAGCCATCGAGATCATCGAAAATGAAAAGCCGGACATCGTCATCCTGGATGTGATGATGCCGGAAATTTCGGGCATCGACATCCTGAAAATCATGCGCGCCAAACCGGACTTGTCCAAAATCCCGGTCGTGGTGGTTTCGGCCAAAAGCATGCCCGCCGACATCAAGACCGGACTCGAAGCCGGGGCTTCGGTCTACCTGACCAAGCCGGTCGGCTTCCTGGACCTTAAACAAGCTGTCGAAGGCATTTTCCGCGAGCGCAAACCCAGCGCATGAGCCTGATCCGCGCCTTTGTTGCGCTCGAAATCCCCCCCGACCTGCAACAAAGCATCGCCCGGCAGAGCGCCGCGCTGAAAAAAGAGACTCCCCAGGCTGTTCGCTGGGTGGCGGCTGAAAACATCCACCTGACCTTTCGCTTCCTGGGCGATACGTCCGCTTCCAGCCTGCAAGAACTGACCCGCGACCTGGCGGCAGTCGTCAGCCAGCAGCCGCCTTTTGCCATCTCACTCGGCGGGTTCGGCGTCTTCCCCAATCTCAAGCGCCCCAGGGTGATTTGGGTCGGGATACAGACCGCGTCCGAACTGGAGCGCCTGCAACGCGCCATCGAGTCCACCTGCACCCGGCTTGGTTATCCGGCAGAAGAGAAAACGTTCAACCCGCACCTGACGCTGGGCCGCATCCGCGAAGAAGCCGACCTGGCTTCCCTGCGCAACGCTTTGCAAAACTTCCAGATCGGGCCGCTCGGCAGCCTGACCGTCAGCAACCTGACCCTGTTCCGCTCTGACCTGCGCCCGCAAGGCCCTGTCTACACCGCCCTGGCCCATATTCCGCTCGGGCAATCTCATTCCTAAACCACCGAGGTGAACCCTGAATCCGCTCGAACTAGCTCATACCGTTGTCAACGCCGTTGAAGATAAAAAGGGCGAAAACATCGTCCTGATGGACCTGCAAGGCGTTGTTTCCTTCACTGATTACTTTGTCATCTGCACCGGCAGCAGCGATCGTATGCTCAACGCCCTGGCCGATGGCGCCATCGACAAGGCCCGCGAAAAGCACCAGGTCAAGGGCCGCCCACAAGGGGATGCTTCCGCCGGCTGGGTAATCGTCGATTTTGGCAACGTCATCCTGCACGTTTTTGCCGCCGAACAGCGCGCCTATTACAACCTCGAAGAACTCTGGCGCGAAGGCAAAACCCTGCTGAAGTTGCAGTAAATCGTGGGGCGGGATGCTATCCCGCCTTTACTTACCAGCAAAAAAGCGGGATAACCTCCCGCTCCACAATCATCAAAAACAGGAGCGAGAATTTTTCTCGCTCCTGTTTTGGTAACCAAAGCCCGGCAAAGCCTACTTTTCAAAAATCCAGCGGTCGACATCGCGCGACCAGGAAACCAGTTCTTCAGCTTTGAACCACAGCGCGGTTTCAGCCTGGCCGTTTTCGACCGAGTCGGAAGCGTGGGTCAGGTTGCGGCCCACTTCGAGGGCGAAATCGTGGCGGATGGTGCCGGGGGCGGCTTCCCACGGGCGGGTGGCGCCCATCGTCTGGCGAATGGCGGCAATCGCGTTGGGGCCTTCCCAAACCATGGCCATCACCGGCGCGGAAGTGATATAGGCGATCAAACCATCATAAAAGGGTTTGCCCTTGTGAATGGCATAGTGCGTTTCAGCCAATTGGGTGGGAACTTGCAGGAATTTGGCCGCCACCAGGCGCAGGCCGCGCCGTTCGAGGCGGGCAATGACTTCACCGACCAGTCCGCGCTGGACACCATCGGGTTTTACGAGTACGAGAGAACGTTCCACAGTTTGCCTCCATCAAATTTTGAAAAACAATCGGCGAGATTGTACCATAGCGCAGCCGCTTCGCGGTTTGCAACCAAAGGTTGCTATGATTTGCGCTGATAGCGCAAATCCTGCGCCATACGATAACGAAAGGAAGCCAAAATGGGCAGATTAAGCGCCAAAACGGCCATTATTACCGGGGCGACCAGCGGCATCGGGCGGGCAACCGCGCTCCTTTTTGCAGAAGAAGGCGCAGATGTGGTTTTGACGGGACGCCGCGCGGAGTTGGGCCGGGCGGTTGAAGCGGATTGCAGGCAAAGGGGAGTCCGCGCCCTGTTCGTCGAAGCGGACCACACCTCAGCCGGGGATTGCGCGCGAGTGGTCGCATCCACGCTGGAGGCGTTCGGGCGCATCGACATCCTGTTCAACAACGCGGGCATCGTTACCAAAGGCACGGCTGAAACCACCAGCGAAGAAGATTGGGCCGCGACAATGGCGCTGAACGTAACGGCGGTTTGGCGCATGTCCAGGCTGGTCATCCCGCACATGCGCGCGGTGGGCGGCGGGTCGATTGTCAATAACGCATCTGATTGGGCGGTGGTGGGTGGCAAAGGCGCCCTGCCGTATGCGACCAGCAAAGGCGCGGTGGCTTTAATGACCAAGAGCATGGCGCTCGACCATGCTCTTGAGAAAATCCGCGTCAATGCGGTTTGCCCCGGTGATACCTTCGTGGAACGCTGGATCGAGAAGGGCTACTTTGAAGGCTCTGACCCGGTCACGCTGGAGGAGGCCATGCGCGAATCGGCTGCTTACATCCCGATGAAACGCTTCGGCCAGCCGGAGGAAATTGCCCGCGCCGTGCTCTTCCTGGCCTCGGACGAGGCCTCGTTCGTCACCGGGCATTTGCTGCTGGTCGATGGGGGCAATACGGCACAGTAAATTCAAAAAATAGAACGCGGATTTTTCAGATTAGGCAGATTCTCGCGGAAAATTCAGGTTTTATCTGCGAAAATTCGTTAAATCAGCGTTATCCGCGTTCGATTGCCTTATACAGCAACATTCCAGTGGGCGTATTTCTCGACCCGGCCATGAACGACATCGTCGAAGAGTTTACGCAATTTGAGCGTCACTTCGCCCGGCTTGCCGCTGCCAACCGGACGATGGTCGACTTTGGTGACCACCGTCACCTGGGCGGCGGTGCCGGTCAGGAAGAGTTCGTCGCAAATGTAGGTTTCGGTGCGGTCAATCGACCGCTCGACAACCGGCAGGCCGAGTTCCGCGCGGGCCAGTTCCAGCACGGTGCGGCGGGTGATGCCTTCGAGGATATTGTCGGTGACCGGCGGGGTGACCAGCACGCCATCGCGCACCATGAAAACGTTCATGGCGGTGCCCTCGGAAATGTGACCGTTGTTATCGAGTACCAAGGCCTCGTCAAACCCGGAGCGGATGGCGTCGGTCTTGATCAGGGCTGAATTGGCATAAGCGCCGCTGATTTTGCCGCGGGCGGGGATGACATTGTCATCGATGCGCCGCCAGGAGGAGATGGTGACGTGCGCCCCATCCTCGTTCTTGCCATATGCGCCAAACGCGGTTGCAAAAATGCTGACTTCATCTCGCAGGTCGTGCAGGCGCACGCCAATGCCGGCATCGGCTTTGTAGCACAGGGGGCGGATGTAAACATCCTGCTGCCAGTTGTCGGCGCGCAACAGGTCGAGGGTAACCTCGGTCAGGCTTTCGGGGGTATGCGGCAGATCCATGCACAACATTTTCGAGGAATGCAGAAAGCGCCGGTAGTGATCGAGCGGGCGGAAGACGAACAATTTCTTCTGGGCCTCGTTCCAATAGCCGCGCAGGCCGCCAAAAGCAGCGGTGCCATAGTTCAGACCATGGGTGGCAATACTGATCTTGGCCTCAGCAAACGGAACAATCTTCCCCTCAAAATAAGCGTGAGCTGTGTTCATGAGTCACCTCGTAAATTGGAATCTTGCAAACATTATACCTATCTTTCCCTTGACAAACTTTGCGAATCGCATAAAATCAATTCGAAACTTATCGAATTAGTTAGACGAAAGCAGGTTGTTATGGAACAAAATCAAATGCTCGAATTTGTCAAAGCCCTTGGTCACACCGACCGTTTGCGTGTGATCGGCGTGCTGACCCAATCCCCCGCCAGCATCAAGCAGGTGGCCGAGGCGCTCAACATCTCCTTCAAGGATGCGATGAACCACCTGATGTATTTGAAACACATCGGCGCGGTACGCATACAGGAAACCGGCCATGATCATGATGATGTCTTTGCGTTGGATGCAGATGGTCTGGAAAAAATCAACCGGGTCAGGCTAAGCGAGGTGCGCAGTTTCGAACCCGATCCCAGCCTGGATGAGAAAAGCCGCAAGGTTTTGAAATCCTATCTCAACGCCGACGGCTCGATCCGGCAACTGCCGATGCAAGCGGCCAAATTGCAAATCATCCTGAACCACCTGGTGCAGGCCTTCAGCGTGGGTGTCATCTACAGCGAGAAGGAAGTCAACCAGATCATCCGCCGCTATAACGAAGATGTCGCCGGCCTGCGCCGCGACCTGATCGACCGCGGCATGTTGCAGCGCAAAAGCGATGGTTCACAGTACTGGAGGCCAAGTGAGTGATAATCCTGAACTGGTTTCCGTGTTCAAGGCCCTGGCCGATGCCAACCGGCTGAAAATTGTCGGACTGCTGGCCCAAAAGGCTTACAGTGTGGAAGAATTGGCCGCCCTGCTGGAACTGAAAGCGTCGACCGTCTCGCATCACCTGGCCAAGCTGTACCGGGCCGGGCTGGTTTCAGCGCGCGCCGAGGGCTATTACAGCGTCTATTATCTCAACGAAGCCGCGCTGGAAGCGACCACCAAGCGTATCTTCACCTCCGCGCACGCCACTACCGTGCTGCAAGATGTAGACCTGGACGCCTACGACCGCAAAGTGGTGGGCGATTACACCAACGACCGCGGACGGCTGCGCATCATCCCGGCCCAGCGTAAAAAGCTGGAGGCCATTCTGCGTTACGTGGTCAAGGCCTTCGAACAGGGAACGCGCTACAGCGAGAAACAGGTTAACGAAATCCTGTCGGGGTTCCACGAGGACACCGCCACCCTGCGCCGCGAACTGGTCGGCAGCAAACTGCTCGAACGTGAAGGCGGCGGAGGCGAGTACTGGCGGGTGGAATAAAAAAATGGAAAGTGGAAAGTAGCCAAAAACTACTTTCCACTTTCCATTTCTACAGATGAAACGAAACTATCCCCGCGCTTTCAAATTAAACCGTTCATCCGATGCAAACAGCCCGGTCAGGCCGTCACTGTCGAGGGCCATCACCCGGCTGGGAGCGAAGTAATCGAAATCGAATTTGACCTCGTCGCCGGCCTTTTTGCCGGGAATCGGCATCAGGCGCGCGGTCAGGGGTTTGTTCAGGCGCAGCGACAGGGCGGCAATATCCAGCAGCAGGGCCGAAATCTGGTCGGCGGTCACATCGCCGGGCAGCGGAATGGTGTCCAGACCCGTGCCGCAAACCGCGGAATACATCAGCAGGTCTTTGACCGTCAGGATGCCCTCGGCGGCGCGCTTGGCGAAGGTCGCATCTTCCAGGGCCGGCATCATCAGGCCGTTAAAACCCACCCGCAGATAGTCAGCGCGATCCATGGCTTCGGTGATAAAGGAGGCCGCCGCCAGCGAGCCGTGCGCCCCAACCCGCGGAACACCCAGGCGTTCGAAGGCCGTGCCAAGTGAGCGCGCTTCTTCAGGGAAAGGCGCCAGCGAGAAATCCATGCCGCCAAACTTGATCGAGAATTGGTATTTGAGTACATTGGCCACGTTAACAAGGCGATTGGCGTTCTGGGTCATGGCCATGGCCAGGTTTTTGCGCGCTTCCTCGAGCGATTGGGCGCTCTCGAAAGCCTCGACCGCCAAATCGGCCGATTCGAGCGCCAGGGCAAAGGAGGTTCCTTCGCCTTCGTGGTACGCCGCCGGGAAGAATGGGCCGCCGGGGCCGACATTCGAAATGACCGTAAAGCGCAAATTGGCGAAACCGTCCGGTTTCAGGTCGCGGTTGCGCAGGATGATGTCCGAGCAGGCGCGGATGGCTTGCAGGGAAATGCCTTTCTGCGGCGTGGCAATCTCACCCGAGAAGAAAATATTATCGGACAGCATCAACGAGTCGGGAATCAGCTCGTAGCTCTCGAACACTTCCGGCAAAGCCGGGCCAAGTGATGCGTAGGTGATGCCCTGGGCCTTGATCGCCGCCGCCAACTTCTGGGTCATGCGCATCGTCAGGCCAATCAACGGCTCGGTCAGGATGGTCGGGAAAGGCACGCTGGCAATGCGGGTAGTTTGGACTTCGAAGCCCTCCGCCTCGTAAGCGGATTTGGCTTCTGCCAGGAAACGCCCGGCCTCTTGCATTTTTTCATCGCTGATAGGCCAACCGGGATTGAAGAAGTAAGTGATCGAACGAATTTTCATAAGAGCGCTCCGGGATAACAAAAATTAACTTCTCTGCCGTACCACTTCGAACATCAGCACTGAACCGGCCACGGCGGCATTGAGCGATTCCATCCCGCCAGGCATGGGGATGACCACATTTTGGCTGGCCAGTTCGCGGGCTTCGGGACTGGCCCCTTCGGCTTCGCCGCCGACCACCAGCGCCAGCGCGGATTTGAAATCAGCCCCCCAGCAGGGGATGGCGTTCTCGGTCTCGGCCAAGTATACAGGAGTTTTGCCCAATCGGGCGCGGATTTCGTTCCAATCAGCGTGCAGAATCGGCAGGCGGAAGTGCGCGCCCATGCCGGAGCGCACCACCTTGGGCGCAAACGGGTCGCTGGTCTCCGGGGGAATCAAAACCAGGTCGACGCCCGCCGCCTGGGCGCTGCGCAGCAAGGTTCCCAGGTTGCCAGGATCGCGGATTTTATCGAGAATCAAGGTAAAAGTCGGCTTTTGGGGCGCGGACAGGGCGGCGAGTTCCAGCACCGCCAGGACACCCTGGCTGGATTCGGTTTCGCTGACCGAGTTGAACAAGCCGGCCTCGACCGATTCGGTCTCCACCCCGGCGCGCACCAGGGCTTCAACCACCTGCGCCGGTCGTTCGGAAAGTCCCTGGGCGTAGAGCGCAAAGCGGATCGGCCAGCCAGCGGCCAGGGCTTCTTCGACCAGACGGGCGCCTTCGGCCAGGAAAGCGCCCGCCTCGCGGCGTTCCTTGGGGCGGCCCGCCAAAGCGCGGACAAGTTTGAGTTTGGGGTTTTGGGAGGAAGTAATCATGATTTTTTTTGTTTGTATTGTCATTTCGAGGCGCTGGTGGTCGAGTTTATCGAGACCCAGCGGCGAGAAATCTTGAGTCGCGCCTAAGATTTCTCGCTGACGCTCGAAATGACAAGCCTTTGCGCTTTACATGACAGAATCCCAGGCGGAGAGAAAAACATCCAGGGTGGGTTGATCGAACAAGACCAGGCGCACCTGTTTGAGTGTGGAATCGGGCCGGGCAGCGAAAAAAGCCGCAATCGTGGTAAACATCAACGGGGCGGCGCGCTCTTTGGGGTAGCCGAAAATTCCGGTCGAAATGGCGGGCAGGCTGAGGGTGGAAAGTTCCAGGGCTGAAGCGACGGTTAACGCGCCTCGCACGGCATCGGCCAGTTTGCGGTCAGCATCCAACTCGCTCCCCATCGGCCCAACAGCATGAATCACGTAGCGGCAGGGCAACTCGCCCGCGCCAGTGACCGCCGGTTCGGCATGTTGCACCGGGCCATTCTTTTTTACCCAGTCATTGCTCTCGCGCTGGATGGACGGCCCGCCGCGCCGGGCAATGACCCCGGCCACGCCACCGCCATGTTGGAGCGCGGCATTGGCGGCATTGACGATGGCATCGACCGTCTCGAGCGTAATATCGCCCTGAACGAGTTGCAGCAGGTGCCCACCAAAATCGCGTTCGCGCAGAACGGTATTCATGGGTCTATTGTACGTCAAAAACGATACCCCAAAGCATTCTATACCCGTTTCAGGTGAGAAAGCACACGTTTTTTTCCAGAGCAGGAATGCGCAATTCTCACCCGCGGGCATTCTATGTTATATTCAGCAAAATTTTGTGCCCGGAGCCAGCCATGCCCAAACGAGAAATCTACCTGCTTTCGCCGAAAGCCCTTTCGCCAGAAACCATCGCGGTCGCTTTTGCCAAGACCTCGCGCGC
>JAEWVF010000110.1 GCA_023459215.1 Chloroflexota bacterium | reverse complement strand
CTTTTTTCGCCAGCTTGCAGCATACGCACTCCTTCTGTGCGCCGCTCTGACATTTGTTCTCGGGTTAGTTTTCTCGGTATCCATGTCATAACCCTATCTTAATCGATTTATGTAAATGTCAATAATTGAAGTTGCTTGCGCTCAGCATAGCTTCGCCCGCCCGAAACTACATCCACCAAACCGGCTTCGGGAGCAGGTTCTTTGACAACTTGCTCCAAACGCACCAGAGACAAGGCAATCGCAGCCTGGCGAACTTTCTCATCCCATGCAGTTTCGATAGCATAGCCCAGGTCTTTTAGCGAAAGCTGTTTCGACTCAACTAGCCCCCCCATAGGCTGACCTTTATAAGGGGCAAACGGCCAAGGTATGGAACGGGCTTTTTCAAGGCTTAGTCCCACGGAAAAACCAGGTTCAGGCGTGTCAACCGTTTTTTGTGGAAGATCGGGCGAATTTTGCGCAGCCAAAAGTACTTTAGCGGCTTCCTGTAAGCGAGGGTTATAGGCCCAACGTGCAGCCCATTCCAGCCTTTCCCTGGTTAAATAACCTTCATCTTGAAGTTCTCCTAACGGGCGTAGATTGCTCTTTAGCCATAAAGTTTTGCGGGCCTCTTCCAAATTCATGCTTCTTCTCCACATTGTTAATTTCTACATTACCAGCCCATTTCTAGATGAGCAATAAGTTAATTTTACAACGAAAACAAAAAAACCATCATCTCGCTCCAAATCTCCAAAAAGCAAAGGAATCATTTTCTTCGTAAAACCAGGGGATGGATTAAACGAAAACTCCCGAAGCCTTTTCAACTTCAGGAGTCTCTCGTTCAACCTTCAACAAAAATCCTTAACACTCACTAAACCCGCAGGCGTAGCACTTGCGGCAGCCTTCCTCGTTGACCACGGCGGCTTCTCCGCACTCGGGGCACAGGTCGCCAATCTTCATGTGGTTGCCGACCGGCTGCGGCCCGGAGACGGCCGGGTGATGACCGTTGCCGTTGCCGTTCGAGCCGGGAGTCAGGTGCGGCTCGGTTTTGTTGGTCAGGTATTCGTCCAGCACCTGGCCGACGCCATCCGGCAGGGAGCGGACACGGTTGGGGCCGAAGCCGAGCGAGCGTCCGCCGCCGATGCCGGCCAGTTGCGAAACCACCTCGCGCAGGCGGTCGACCGGGGCAATCGGCGAGGCCAGGCGCAGGATGTACGAGATCAGGCGTCCGATGGCCTCCGAAACGGCAGCCGTGTCCGAGCCAGCCTTGGAGGTGTTGATAAAGACCTCGAAGGGCTGGTCGCCGCCGTTCTCGTTGACGGTGATAAAAGCCTTGCCGAGCGGCGTGTCGATGTTGAAGGTCTGGCCGCGCAGGGCGCGCGGGCGCATCTTCTTGGTCTCGTGCCAGATGATGCGTTCGGCGGCTTTTGGCGCTTCGACCGGCGCATCGGCGGCCTGTTTCTTCTCGAGGGTGGCCTTGGTTTCGAGCACGACCTTGTCGCGCGAACCGGTCACGTAGACAGTGATGCCCTTCGCGCCCAATTCCCAGGCCAGCATGTAGGCGGTCGCCACCTCGGCTTCGGTTGCGCCTTCGGGGAAGTTAATCGTCTTGGAAATCGAGTTATCGACAAAGGCCTGCAAGGCTCCCGCCATGCGCACATGCTCCTCGGCGGTCACATCGCCGGCGGTGACAAAAACGCGCCGGATATCCTCGGGCACTTCGGCCACATCCTGGCAGGTGCCGTGGTTCATCACGCTCTCGAAGATGGCCTGGCGCGCCTCGGGGCTGATTCCGGCCTGGCTGAGGGCTTTTTCAAAGGAGGGCGACCCGTAGGTCAGTTGCAAATCCTTGCCGTTGTCGTTGACATGCCGGATGTAAGCCAGGGCGAAGACCGGCTCGCAGCCGTAGCCTTCGCAGCCGGCCACGGTGGCAATCGTGCCAGTCGGGGCGACGGTGGTCTGGGCGGCGTTGCGGATGCCGTGCTTTTTGATTTCGCTGGTGATGCTTTCCCAGTCCAGGGCCGGGCGCTGCCAGGTCTGGCTGATCGGGACGATGGACTTGGGCGCGTGCCATTTCAGGTTGTCGGGATCGTAGATCGAGCCTTCGATGGCCGGGAAGGGGCCGCGCTCGGCGGCCATCTCGATGCTGGTTTTCATGGCATGGTAGCGCACGAATTCCATCACCACCGAAGCGAATTCCTGGCCTTCGGGCGAACCGTAACGCGCGCCAACGTGGTACATCAGGTCGGCCAGGCCCATGATGCCCAGTCCGATGCGCCGGGCGCGGTGGGCGGCTTCCTTGAGTTGCGGAACCGCCGGGACGTAGGCGTTGGCCTCGACAACGTCATCCAGGAAGCGGGTGGAAAGTTCCACGCTCTCGCGCAGGGTCTCCCAATCGACGGAACCAGCCTCGCCCAGGTGCTGGGCTAAATTAACGGAGCCTAAACAGCAGTTTTCGAACGGTCCCAGCCATTGCTCACCGCACGGGTTTGTGCTTTCGAGCGGGTACAGGTGCGGGACGGGGTTCTGGCGATTGGCGGCATCCAGGAAGAGCACGCCCGGCTCGCCGTTGTGGTGGGCCTGCTGGACGATTTTATCGAACAGTTCACGCGCGCGGACGGTTTTATAAACCTTGACCGGGATGCCCTGTTCGCGGGCCTGTTCGAGCGTGCCGCGGAAGGTGCGGTATTCCGGCGCGGAAATATCGGGGAAAACCAGTTCCCAATCGGCGTCGTCCTTGACCGCTTGCATGAAAGCGTCGGTGATGCCCACCGAAATATTGAAATTGGTGATGGCGTTTTCGCTGGTCTTGGAGACGATGAACTCCTCCACATCCGGGTGGTCGACGCGCAGGACGCCCATATTGGCTCCGCGCCGGGTGCCGCCCTGGGCGATTTCGCCGAAAGCATGATCGTAAACGCGCAGGAAACCGACCGGCCCGGTGGCCTGGCCCGCCGACGATTTGACCAATCCGCCCGCCGGGCGCAGGCGCGAGAAGGAAAATCCGTTGCCGCCGCCGGTCTGCTGAATCAAGGCGGCGTTGCGCAGCGACTGGAAGATGCCGGCCTCGTCGCGGCCCATATCGTCGCTGATGGGCAGCACAAAACAGGCCGCCAACTGTCCGAGCGGGGTGCCGGCCCCGGTAAAGGTCGGTGAATTGGGGAAAAATTTCTTGCTGGTCAGAAGGGCATAAAAATGGCGCGCGCGCGCATCAATATCGCCGCCCCAGGCTTCTTCAACCTTGGCAACATGGTAGGCCACCCGCCAGAACATCTCTTCGACCGTTTCAGCCGGCTTGCCGTCATCGCCGCGGCGCACATAACGACGCACGAGCACCTGGCGGGCATTCTCGGTCAGTTCAACGGGCGGCAAATCAGCCGGGATGGGCGGGGTCGGCAATAGACCGTGCTTGGGGGCAGTGATTTCATTCGCAACCATTTTTAACTCCTGTGCAATAAATTTTGGTCGTGCAATGTGAGAACAAAACAGGGCCGGGAATGCGGCCATTGCGGGCAACGCCAAACCCGACCCTGTCGTTTAGGCATCTAAAAGGCGGTCGATTTCACCGCGCAATTCGTGCAGGTCATCCAATCGCAGGTAAACAATCGCATAACGGATATACGCAATCTGGTCCAATTCCTTCAGGCCGTTGATAACCATGTCGCCAACGATGCGCGAAGAAACCTCGGCCTTGCCCAGCTTTTGCAGCTCGGCCTCGACCTGCCCGATCAGGCGTTCGATGTCCGCCGCCGAAACCGGGCGTTTGGCGCACGAAATACGAATGCCGCGGGCCAGTTTCTCGCGGTCGAACTCTTCGCGCGTGCCATCCTGCTTGATCAGCAGCGGGGTCGCCAAAATCGGGCGTTCATAGGTGCTGAAACGCTGTCCACAAGACTCGCACTCGCGGCGGCGACGAATTCCCCCGTGACTATCGCGTGTGGTATCAATGACCCTTGATTCGTCGTGCTGGCAATACGGACAACGCATGAATGTTTCTCCATAATTAGAACATTTGTACCCGCCACATATGGCGAGTACTCTTTTCAATCCCCCTACCTATTGGGGTTACGTTTGTCATTCTAACATAAACGCAAGGTCAGTTCAAGAGGCCAAAAGTTGCAATTACCTTAAAAAATTCCAGCAAAAGTGTTCTAGACAAATTCGACAAATAACAGCATATTCATGTAAGCGCTTTCTCAAAATCAAGGCCGATGGTAGAATCCTCCCCATGTCCGCACTCGAAGCACTCATCCGTAAAAACCTGCGTTTCAATATCATCATCAGCATGACCGATGCCACCTTTTTTGGCCTGGGCTGGGGGTTCAGTTCCTTCGGCACGATCCTGCCGCTCTTCGTCAGCAACATGACCGACTCGGCCACCCTGATCGGCCTGATTCCGGCCATCCACTCGGTCGGCTGGCAGTTGCCGCAACTGCTGACCGCCAACCGCGTGGCGCGCCTGCGGCGTTACAAACCCATGGTGATGATGATGACGATCCACGAGCGCGTCCCGTTTTTGGGCCTGGCGCTGCTGGCCTGGCTGCTGCCCACCCTCGGGCCGGGACTCGTTCTGCCCTTGACCTTCGTCCTGCTCATCTGGCAGGGACTCGGCTCGGGCTTTACCGCCAACCCCTGGCAAAGCATGATCGCCAAGATCATCCCCTCCGATTACCGCGGCACTTTCTTTGGCGTGCAATCGGCCTTTGCCAATATCATCATCAGCGTTTCGGCCATCGCGGCCGGCTACCTGCTCGGCTGGCTCGATTCGCCGCTCGATTTTGTGCTGTGCTTCCTGGTGGCTTCGCTCGGCTACGGCCTTTCGATGTTTGCGCTCGGCTTCACCCGTGAACCGGTCGATGAACTGAAAGAAATCCCGGCGGAAAGCAAATCGCCGTTCAGCGGCATGGGCGCCATCCTCAAGCGCGACCGTAATTTTGCCTGGTTCCTGGTGATGCGCATCATCTACCAATTTGCCAGCATGGGTTTTGCCTTCTACATCGTTTACGGCCTGCGCCAGTTCAACATGGACGAAGTCACCGCCGGCCTGCTGACCGCCACCCTGACGGTCGCCCAAACCGTGGCCAATGTCGGCATGGGCTGGCTGGCCGACCGTTGGGGCCACCGCACCATCCTGATTTTCGGCATGTTTATGGTTTCGCTCAGTTCGCTGCTGGCCTGGGCTGCGCCCGCGTTGAGTTGGTTCTACCCGGTCTTCATCCTATCGGGGCTGGCCAATGTCGCCTTCTGGACCATCGGCATGGCGATGACGGTCGAATTCGGCAGCGAGGCCGAACGGCCGGTTTACATCGGCATGGCCAACACCCTGGTCGCCCCGGCCACCATCCTGGCCCCGCTGCTCGGCGGCTGGATCGCCGACACCGCCGGCTACCAGACCACGTTCATGATTTCGGTCGTTGGCGGGCTGGTCACAGCGGCCATCCTGGTGTTTATGATCAAAGATCCGAGGAAAATAAAATAATGTTGCGTGTCATTTCGAAGGAGTTGCGTAGCAACGACTGAGAAATCTTCCTGATCGCACAAGATTTCTCGCTATCGCTCGAAATGACAATTGTAATAAAAAAGGAGCCCCCCATGACCCTCATCCAAGAAAAATCGAACCAGGCCATCGACATTCTCAAAGAAAAAGAAATCGACCTGTGGCTGACCTTTGTGCGCGAAACCAGCGGGGTGCGCGACCCGGTGCTGAACTTCATCCTCGGCCCCGGCGACCTGACCTGGGAAAGCGCGCTGATTTTCACCCGCTCCGGGCGCAAAATCGCCATCATTGGCCGTCTCGAAGCCGAGGAAGTGGGCCGTCTGGGTGTTTACGATGAAATCATTCCCTACGATACCGCCGTCAGCGGCCTGCTGCGCGAAACACTCGCCAGGCTTGACCCGCAGCAGATTGCAGTCAACTTCAGCCCCAACAACGTCCACGCCGATGGGCTGACCCATGCCATGTACCTGAAGCTGCAAGCCTACCTGGAGGGAACTCCCTACGCCGGGCGGCTGACCAGCGCCGAGGCGGTCATCTCTTCGCTCAGAGGGCGAAAAACTGCCGCCGAAACGGCGAAAGTCAAAAGGGCGGTCGAAATCACCGGGCAGATTTTCGCCAAAACGTTTGATTACATCCGGGTTGGGATGACGGAGAAAGAAGTGGCGGCCTTTATGCACGCCCAAATGGCGGAAGCAGGCGTCGGGTTCGCCTGGCCGCAAGGCTCAAATCCGGCGGTCAACAGCGGGCCGGATTCCGTCGTCGGGCACGCCGGGCCAACCGACATCCGCATCCAGCCGGGCCATTTGCTGCATTTCGATTTCGGCGTTAAGTTCGAGGAATATTGTTCCGATATCCAGCGCATGGTTTATATCCTGCGCCCCGGTGAAACGGACGCGCCAGCCGAGGTCAAGCGCGGCTTCGAGACAGTGCGGGCGGCGGTCGAAGCCTGCCGGGCGGTGCTCAAACCGGGTGTCGCCGGCAAAGAAGCAGATGCCGCCGCGCGGAAGACGGTCATGGCGGCAGGCTATCCCGAGTACATGTACGGCACCGGCCACCAGTTGGGGCGCGTGGCCCACGATGGCGGCGCGCTGCTCGGGCCGCTCTGGGAAAAATATGGCGACCAGCCCAACCAGCGCGTCGAAGCCGGGAATGTTTACACCATTGAACCGGGCCTGGCCTTACCGGGCTACGGCTATATCGGCCTGGAGGAAGATGTGCTCGTAACCGAAAGCAGCGCCGAGTACCTGGGCGAACCGCAACGAGAATTGATCCTGCTCAGGAGTTGATTCGTTCCAGCCAGCCTGAAACTGCCTGCTGTTTTCGCGAAAACAGCAGGCAGTTTTTGGTATCCCCCAAAAGTACACCCTAATTAGCTTGCATTTTTGTAAGGGTTTGCCTACAATAAAAGCCTGCCATCTTGCCGTGCAACGCTACGGTTTCTCAATCCCACCCAGAGGAGAATCATCCATGAATAGAATTCTGTCTCGTGCATTTGCCGGATTTCTGATCCTGGCAATCGCCACAGCTCTGTTGCCTGTACAGCCTGTCAGTGCTGCTACACCAACAGAGCTATTTTTTTCCGAGTACATTGAGGGTTCCAGCAATAACAAGGCGCTGGAAATCTACAATGGTACCGGAGCCGCCATCGACCTTGCTGCCGGCGGCTACAACATCCAGATGCATTTCAATGGCAATCCCAGCCCCAGCCTGACCATCAACCTGACCGGCGCTGTTGCCGATGGCGATGTGTATGTGGTTGCCCAGGCATCTGCCAACGCAACCATTTTGGCCCAGGCCGATCAAACCAACAGTTCCGGCTGGTTCAATGGCGATGATGCAATCGTGCTGCGTAAAGGCACAACCGTATTGGATGTTATCGGCCAGGTGGGCAGCGACCCCGGAACTGAGTGGGGATCCGGGCTGACTGGCACTGCCGACAATACCCTGCGCCGCCTGCCTGACCTGTGCGCTGGCGACCCGGACGGCAGTAATGCCTTCGATCCGGCTCTCGAATGGGAAGGTTTTGCTGTGGATACCTTCGATGGCCTGGGCGCGCATACCGCCAACTGTGGAGGTGGTGAAACAGAAAACGCTCCGGCAGTATCCAGCACCATCCCGGCCAATGCTGCCAGTGATGTGCCTCTTTCAAGCGACATCACCATCAATTTCAGTGAGCCAGTAAATGTCACTGAAGGTTGGTTCAGCATCTCCTGCAGCGACAGTGGAATTCACAGTGCGACAGTTTCGGGCGATGCGCAGAGTTTTGTACTCAACCCCGATGCGGATTTCTCGAGCGGTGAAAGCTGCACGGTGACAGTGAATGCTGCCAGTGTCAGTGACCAGGATGAGATCGACCCGCCCGATACGCTGGAAACCGATTACAGCTTCAGCTTCAACACCCTCGGTCCGGTCTGCGATTTGCCCTTCACGCCAATCTACCAGATCCAGGGAAATGGAACCGTAGCTACAATCAGCGGCGTGGTCACCACCCAGGGCGTAGTTGTCGGTGATTACGAAGGCGCTTCTCCTGCCCAGCGTGGGTTCTTCCTGCAAGACCTGAATGGCGATGGGGATGAATCCACATCAGATGGAATTTTCGTGTTCAACGGCACTAATAACTCGGTCAGCCTGGGTCAGGTTGTGCGCGTGACCGGCAGCGCTGGCGAATTCCAGGATCAAACCCAAATCAGCAGCGTGACATCATTAGTCGACTGCGGCTCCACCGCTTCGGTTGAACCGGTGGATGTGCTCTTGCCCTTCCCAAGTGATACATTTGCCGAACGCTACGAAGGTATGCTGGTGCGCCTGCAGCAAACGCTCTACGTTACCGAACATTTCCAATTGGGACGCTTCGGCCAAGTGGTAATGTCTTCCGAAGCTCGCTTGCAACAGCCCACCAATATGACCACTCCCGGCGCGGCTGCCATCGCGTTGCAAGCCAGCAACAACCTGAATCGTATCATCATCGATGATGCCCTCCAAAACCAGAATCCCGATCCAATCCTGTTCGGGCGTGATGGACAGCCACTCAGCGCCAGCAACACCCTGCGCGGCGGTGATACGGCCACCGGCATCGTGGGCGTGATGACCTACACCTGGGCTGGCAACAGCGCCAGCGGCAATGCCTACCGCGTCCGCCCGATCAACGCCCTCAACGGTAGCGCCCAATTTGTGGCTGCCAATCCGCGCCCCGATTCTGCCCCCGAAATTGGCGGCACGCTTAAAGTTGCGGGCATGAACCTTCTCAACTTTTTTAATACATTCGATGGCCTGCCCGATAACACCGACAACTGCTCCCTGGGTGTTGGTGGTGGTGCAACCGATTGTCGCGGTGCAGATACCCAGGCCGAATTCGACCGCCAGTGGCCCAAGACCGTGGCCGCGATCCTGGCTCTGGATGCGGATGTCATCGGAATCAACGAAATCGAAAACGATGGCTACGGCCCGGATAGTTCGATCGCTTTCCTGGTAGATCGTCTAAATGAAGCAACTGCGCCTGGCGCATATGCCTTTATCGACGTAGATACCAACACTGGTGAAATCAACGCCCTCGGTACGGATGCCATCAAAGTTGGTATGCTCTACAAAACTTCCGCTGTCACCCCAGTAGGACAAACCGCCGCCCTCAACAACCTGGCCTTTGTCAACGGCGGCGATGGCGCTGCCCGCAACCGGCCTTCGCTGGCGCAGGCTTTTGAACAGAATTCAACTGGCGCGCGTTTCATCATCAATATCAATCACCTCAAGAGCAAAGGCTCCGCCTGCGAAGCCCCTGATGCTGGCGATGGCCAGGGGAATTGCAACCAGGTGCGCGTTAACGCAGTTATCGAACTAATGAATTGGCTGGCCTCCGACCCGACCGCAACCGGCGATCCCGACATCCTGCTGGTTGGCGATTACAACTCCTATGCGATGGAAGACCCGATTACATTTATTAAAAATGCCGGGTTCACCAACCTGATCGAAACCTTCCTCGGCCCGGATGCCTATTCATATGTGTTCGATGGCCAGTGGGGCTACCTCGATCACGCCCTGGGTTCGGCTTCCCTTGTTTCCCAGATAACTGGGGTGGGTGACTACCACATCAACGCCGATGAACCCTCGGTGCTCGATTACAACACCGATTTTAAGACCGCCAACCTGCAAGCCAGCCTCTACGCGCCCGACCAATTCCGCGTTTCAGATCACGATCCGGTCGTCGTTGGCCTCGATTTGAATGTCGCCCCCACCGTTTCCGCAGGTGAGTCCTACAGCGTGGACGAAGGCGGCAATGTTACGCTCAATGCAACCGGCAGCGACCTGAACAACGACCCACTAACCTATGAATGGGATCTAAACAACGATGGCGTTTTCGAAACCGCGGGACAAAGCATTCCTTTTGCAGGTGTTGATGGCCCGACTACGCAGACTGTTACTGTTCGCGTCAGTGACGATGGCGGCCTGAGCGCCAGCGCCTCAACCACTGTTACGGTCAACAATCTTGCGCCAGCCATTACAGGCATCATCGTTCCCACTGGCCCGGTCAATGTCGCGAATGTGGTCAATGCCAATGCCAGCTTTAACGATGCGGGTACTCTTGACACCCACACGGCTCTCTGGGATTGGGGCGATGGCAGCACCTCAGCCGGCAGCGTGACCGAGGTCAACGGTTCCGGTTCCGTAGTAGACGGTCACACCTACAACGCTCCAGGCCTGTATACCGTTACCTTGACCGTCACAGATAAAGATGGAGCTTCGCACCAGGCCGTTTCATCAACCGTGCTTGTTTATAACCCCAAAGGCGGATTTGCCACCGGCGGCGGCTGGTATTATTCACCGGCGGGCGCATACCTTGATAAGCCCACCAAGAAAGGCTCGTCGGTGGTAGCTTTCCTGGTAGGGTACAAGAAAAATGCCAGCACACCCAGTGGCGAATTCCAAATGATCTTCCATCTGGGCGGATTGCGCTTCAAGGCCACATCCTTTGATTGGTTGATCATTGACCAGACCGCAAAAACTGCCCAATTCCAGGGTAGCGGCAAAATCAACAACAGTGGTAACTACAAGTTCACCGTTTGGGCTGACCAGGATAACCCGGATACCATTCGCGTCAAAATTTGGTATAGCGATGAAACCGGCGAACATGTCATCTACGATACGGTGGAAAACCTGCGTGTATTTGGTTCAATTGTGGTTCACCGCTAAAGTTTGAGGATAAAAGTTCAAAATGCAACAAAAAAACAGCGCATTCGCGCTGTTTTTTTGTTGCTCCCCAGGCAAGAATTGTACATCTAAGTCAATTCATCATATTAATCTGACACATATCATAAAAATTGCATTAAAAAACATGACTTTCCGCTGACGGGCATCACTGGCAGGGCAATGACAGGGCGGCTATACTCATAGTGTATTCTTTCACATTCCGCGAAAAGGATTCCCCCATGCCCGAAGAAGATCCCCGAATTTTAGAACTCCGCTCGGTGCGCGCCAAAGCCCGCGCCGGTGGCGGACAAGACCGTATAGAGAAACAGCGCGCCAAAGGCAAAGGCACCGCCCGTGAGCGCATCGACGCCCTGCTCGATCCCGGCACATTCAACGAACTGGAGCCGTTCATTACCAGCGACAACGACGAACTGGGCATGGCGCCCGAAAAGTTCCTCGGCGATGGCGTGGTGACCGGTTATGGACAGATTGAAGGCCGCCCCGTTTATGTTTATGCGCAAGACTTCACCATTTACGGCGGCACACTCTCCGAAATGCAGAGCCACAAAATCTGCCGCGTAATGGACCTGGCCTTGCGCAACGGCGCTCCGATCATCGGCCTGATCGATTCGGGCGGCGCGCGCATCCAGGAAGGCATCAAAAGCCTGGGCGGGTACGCCGAAATCTTCCGGCGCAATGCCCAGTATTCGGGTGTCATCCCCCAAATCAGCGTCATGCTCGGCCCATGCGCGGGTGGCGCGGCCTATTCGCCGGCCCTGCAAGATGTCATCATCATGGTCGAGAAGCAATCCTTCATGTTCCTGACCGGCCCGGAAGTCATCAAGGCCGTGACCGGCGAAGTGGTTGACCCCGAATCCTTGGGCGGCTCCGATATTCACATGTCGGTCAGCGGCACGGCCCACCTGGCCACCCGCACCGAAGCGGAAGCGATTGCCCTGACCCGGCGCGTGGTGACTTACTTCCCATCCAATAACGTTGAAAATCCGCCCTTCCGCCAGACCAACGACGACCCCCAGCGCATGGACGATTTACTGAACAGTCTCGTCCCGCTCGACCCAAGTCAATCCTACTCGATGCACGAAGTCATCGAAACAATTGTCGACAAAGAATCTTTCCTGGAAATCCAACCCGAATGGGCGCGCAACGCCATTGTTGGGCTGGCGCGCCTGGGCGGGCAGAGCGTTGGCATCATCGGCCAGGAGCCATCCGTCATGGCCGGTGTGATCGACATCGACGCCGCCGACAAGATGACCCGCTTCGTGCGCATGTGCGACTGCTTCAACATTCCGTTGGTCACTTTCGTCGATTCGCCCGGCTTCCTGCCCGGCGTTTCGCAAGAGCACGGCGGCATCATCCGCCACGGCGCAAAATTGCTCTACGCCTACTCGGAAGCGACCGTCCCGAAGGCGACCGTTATCACCCGCAAGGCCTACGGCGGCGCGTATGTGGTCATGTCGAGCAAATACCTCGGCACCGACATCACTTACGCCTGGCCGAGCGCCGAAATTGCGGTCATGGGCGCTGAAGGCGCAGCCAACATCCTGTATCGCAAGCAAATCGACAGCGCCGAAAACCCGGCAGAGAAGCGCAAAGAAATGGCCGCTTTGTACCGCGAAAAATTCGGCAATCCGTACTACGCCGCCGGCGCCGGTTACATCGACGATATCATCGAGCCGCGCGAAACCCGCGCCAAGCTGATTGCTGCCCTTTCGGCCCTGCGCGACAAGTACGCCCCCGCCCCGCCGCGCAAGCATGGGAATATTCCGGTCTAAACAGGTGTCAGGTGCGAGGTGCCAAGTGTCAGGAAAAACCTGATACCTGACACCTGAACCCTGACATCCCAGGAGCTTTTATGGAACTAATGACCGATGCACTCTGGATTACCCTGATCGGCATGGGGCTGACCTTTGGCGCGATTGTGCTTTTTTGGGGCATGATGTCGCTGATTACGGCGCTGCCGGTGAAGGAAGAATCTGTTGGACAAGATAATATCTTGCCCAACGAAAACCAAAAAGCCAAAGCCGCGGCCATCGCCGTGGCAATTGCGCTGGCCGAGCAGGAGCAGCAGCAAACCGCCTACTTCCCCATGCCCGAAACGGCTTTCGTCAGCGCCTGGCAGTTGGGCATGCGCACCCGCCAGATGTACCAGAAGGGTAGTAAATCACGATGAAATACACAGTCAAAATTGCGGATGTAACCTACGAAGTCGAAATTGAAGATTTAAATCAACGCCCGATCCTGGCCCGGATTGGCGACGAGACCTTTGAAGTCACCCCCGAAAACGGGCGCAGCGCTGCCGCGGGAGCGGACTCACATAAGCCTGACTCCGCTTCGAAAACGGTCAAACAGGCCGCGGGTGGAGCGGCCTCCGGCCAGGCGAGCGGGACCAGCGTTGTCGCGCCGCTGCCCGGCACCGTGACGGAAGTCAATGTCAAGGCCGGCGACATCATCCAGAGCGGCCAGCAGGTGTGCGTCATTGACGCGATGAAAATGAAAAACGCCATTCGCGCCACCCGCGGCGGAACAATTGCCAAAGTGGCGGTCAGCGCCGGGCAGTCGGTAACGCACCGCCAGGTGCTGGTGGAGTTTGAGTCATGAACCTGGGCGAAATTCTCCCGCAGTTGCTGACCGGATTTACTTCCTTCGGCTGGGGCAACGCGCTGATGCTCGTGGTCGGCGGGACTTTGATTTACCTGGCGATTGCGAAAGAGTACGAACCGGTGCTATTGCTGCCGATTGGGTTTGGCTGTATTTTGGCGAACCTGGGCATGTCGGTTTACAACGAAGAAAGCTTCATGAAGGTGATTTACGATGCGGGCATCAAGTCTGAGTTGTTCCCGCTGCTGATTTTCATCGGCGTGGGCGCAATGATCGACTTTCGCCCGCTGCTGGCCCAACCCCGGATGGTTTTGCTCGGCGCGGCGGGGCAGTTCGGCATCTTCGGGACGCTCATCCTGGCGATCTGGCTGGGATTCCCGTTGAACGAAGCCGCCTCGATTGGCACCATCGGTGCGATTGATGGCCCGACGGCGATTTTCGTAACATCCAAACTGGCCCCGGAACTGCTCGGGCCGATTGCGGTGGCGGCTTACTCGTACATGAGCCTGATCCCGATCATCCAGCCGCCCATCATGCGCCTGATGACGACCCGCAAGGAACGCCTGATTCGCATGGATTACGCCCCGCGCCCGGTCTCGCAGACGACGGTGATTGTCTTCCCGGTGGTGGTGACGGTGATTGTCAGCCTGATTGCGCCCGGCGCGGCTCCGCTGATGGCGACCCTGATGCTCGGCAACCTGCTCAAGGAGTCGGGCGTGGTTGAACGGCTGAACAAGGCCGCCCAGAACGAAATCATCAATATCGCCACCCTTTTCCTGGGGCTGGCCATCGGCGCGACCATGACCGCCGACAAGTTCATCTTCGACCCGGCGACCGGCGAATGGCAGTTGCGGACGCTGTTGGTGCTCGGACTGGGGCTGCTGGCCTTTGTGATGGATACCGTTGCCGGGCTTTTGTTCGGCAAGCTGATGTCCTTCGTCTCGGGCGGCAAAATCAACCCGCTGATCGGCGCTTGCGGCATCAGCGCCTTCCCGATGGCCGGGCGGCTCTCGGCCAAAATGGCCCAGGAGGAAGATTTCGATAACTTCATCCTGATGCATGCGATGGGCGCGAACACCGCCGGGCAGCTTGGCTCGGTGATTGCAGGCGGGGTGCTGCTGGCGATTGTCAGCACGATGTAAAGATAGAAGATAGAAAGTGGAAAGAAGAAAGAGCCGGAGACTTACATCTCGGGCTTTTTTGATTCACTTTCACCACGGAGACACCGAGAGTTCGATCCGTTGTACTGGCCCCTTAAAACTCAGCGAACCCGGTGTCTCCGTGTTTTTGGGGCTCCAGATACGCGTCAACCCGCCCGAGCCGTTTAATCCGCGTCCAAAGGAATTGAGAAACACTAAACGCCGGTGATTCAACCCGGCTGACGGGCTAAATTTTAGTAAAATATAGTAAAGGAGAATCCTGCCATGCGAACCTTTTCCCGCGTATTCTTAACCGCAACTGCCTGCCTGTTGCTGCTGGCCGCCTGCGCCCCGGCGGTGACAGCCACCCCCGCGCCAACGGCAACCCCTGTCCCGCCGCCGACTGCGCCGCCCGACCTGCCGAAGTTGACATCCGTCGCGCTGGATCGGGCCGAATTGCCGCGCTACGAGTCGCTTGAGATGACCGTGGAACTCGAAGCGCAGTACGAAAATCCGTACGATGCGCGCCAGGTGCGCCTGGATGGTGTTTTCAGCGGCCCGGACGGAGCGCAGATGAACGTGCCCGGCTTCTGGGACGGCCAGGGGGCCTGGAAGATGCGCTTTAGCCCCTCCAGCGCCGGCGAGTGGCGCTACGCCCTGACCGTCAGCGACGCGCGCGGCACATCCGCCAGCGCCGAGGGCAGCTTTAACGTCAGCGAATCTGAGCGCAAGGGCTGGCTGCAAATCGGCAAAACGATCAACCCGGATTACAGCGCACGTTACCTGGTGCATCACGATGGCTCGCCTTTTTACGGCTACGGTTATTGCGAAGCGCTCAACATCCTGATCGATGGCTTCAGCGTTGAAAACGGGGTGGGATTGTTCAGCAACATGGTTGCCGCCGGTGAAAACTTTGTGGTCTGGTGGCCGCTGTACAGCATGTCACCGATCAACAGCAGTTACAACAACTATTCCGCTTCGAACATGAGCACCATCGATGCCATCGTGCGTGACGCCGAGAAAAAAGGCATCTACCTGGTCTTCACCGTTTGGGACCACCCGCAATTGCGCGGGGACAACCATCCCTGGGGCCGGGGAAACTGGGCCAACAACAACGGGTTCAATAAACTGGTAGACCTGCCCGAGTTTTTCACTGATGCCGAGGCCTGGGCCTGGCAGGAAAACTTTTATCGCTACCTCATCGCCCGTTGGGGTTACAGTCCAGCCATCGGCATGTGGCAGATTGTCTCCGAAATCAACGGGACAGAATCCTTCGCGCAAACCGACGCCTGGCACGAGAAAGTCAACGACTATTTTGTCACCCACGACCCGTACCGCCATCCGACCACCGCCAGCATGTCCGGCGATGTCGATTGGTCGGCGGGCTACCAGGTGACGGACGCGCCCCAGGTACACCTGTATGAGTTCGACGGCGGGGCGATCCAGGCGGCCGAGGTGCTTACCTCCTGGACGCAATCGATGTGGGATGCGCAGGAAAAACCAAACTGGGTCGGCGAGTTTGGCGTGCAGGGCACGGCGGAATACCCGGAGCTTTTCCACCACTCGATTTGGTCGGCGCTGGCCTCGGGCGCGGCCATGACTCCGGCGGAGTGGAACAGCGGCGGATCGTGGGGACGCCCCACCCCGGAGATGAAAGCCGATATGGCGCGCTTCATCCAGTTCGTCGAGGGGATTCCGCTGGCGCGACTCAATCCCGAACGCCTGGAAGTCGCCAGCAGCGAGGCCCAGGTGCGCGGCTGGGGCGTCGCCGGGGCCGAGGGCGGCTTGTTCTGGGTGCAGGATTTCGCCCTGCAAGGCCAGCCCATCAGCGAGCTGCGCGCATCTGAAACCCTCCGCAGCGGAGTCCAGGTCGAACTGAACGGGCTGCTGGACGGCAACTATACCGTGACGCCCTACGACACCTGGCAGGGTACTTTCCTCGATCCAATCCCGGTCGCCTGTCAGGTCGGCCAACCCTGCCTGGTCAGCCTGCCCGATTTCAAGATGGATATGGCTTTCAAAATCGAGCGCTGATCTCAACATCAAACACACCCAAAAAGGGGAGCTGCTGTCACAAATCCGCTCCTCTTTTGGGTTTTCAAAAAAATGACTTTTTTCACTGGCAAGAAACAAAAATTAGAGTATTATTATCTTAATATCAGATTAATCTTTTGTGACTTTCATCACAATGCTTGCGGTAAATCTGTTGTATATTAAGGATAGATTAATTCCAGCGAAGATTCAGGTGAGCGATGCAAAGATTTTTATTTGTCGTAGCCGCAGTTGCGGCAGTCATGGCCCTCGGAACGTTTGTTTATATCAGCGGCGCAGTTTCTTTCATGGGCAGCAACCCGGAGACTTGCGCCAATTGTCATGTGATGGACGCCGCCTATGAAAACTGGATCCATGCCCCCCACGGGCGGGATGTCAAATGCGTAGACTGTCACCTGCCGCATGACAACCTGGTCAACTATTGGGTGGTCAAGGGCCAAACCGGTATGCACGATGTTTACATGTTCACCACCGGCCAAATCCCGGACGCCATCCGCGCCAAAGAGGAAACAAAGGAAATCATCCAGCACAACTGCGAGCGTTGTCACGAGAAAACCATCGATGCGGTCGTGATGGGCCCGATGGAAAACGACCGGATGTGCTGGGAATGTCACCGCAACGTAGCCCACGGCCCGCGCGGAGCCAGCATAGCCCCCCTGCAAGATTCTGAATTGTATCCTTCCAAATAATCTCGAGGAGAATGTTGTAATGAACAAATATGCCCTGATTTCCCTGGTCGGTGTGATTGTGTTGTTGGCCGCGGCCCTGGTCGGCACGCTGGTCTTCATGCAAAATCGCCCGGTCGAATCGCGCGCCATCCAGACCATCTACGATGTCGCGCCGATGGAACCCAATTCCGAGCTATGGGGACGCAACTTCCCCAACCAGTATTCTTCACTACTCAAGACAAAAAACAACGTCATCGATACCACCTACGGCGGGTCGAGCAAATTCTCGCACCTGGAAAAAGACCCGCGCCAGGTGATCCTGTTTGCCAGCTATGGCTTCAGCCTGGAATATAACGATGACCGCGGTCACGAATATGCCGTGCAGGATGTGCGCGAGATCAAACGCGTTAATGAAAAAACCCCGGGCACCTGTTATTCGTGCAAATCGTCCGACAACCCCGGCCTGTGGGCCGAAATGGGCATGGAAGCCTACGACAAGATGCTCTTTTCAGAGTTGGGCCAGCACATCAACAACCCGATTGGCTGCGCCAACTGCCACGAAGCCGAAACCATGCGCCTGATTGTGACCAACCCGGCCCTCGAGGAAGCCCTCGAAGCCCAGGGCAAGGACTGGCGCACCTTCAGCCGCCAGGAAATGCGCTCGCTGGTTTGCGCCAACTGCCACGTCGAATACTACTTCAAGGGCGACGGCAAATACCTGACCTTCCCCTGGCAGAACGGCACCAAAGTGGAAGAAATGTACTCGTACTACACCGAAGTCGGTTTCAAGGACTGGGAATACCCCGAAGCCCTGACCCCGATGCTCAAGGCCCAGCATCCCGAATACGAGATGTACACCGCCGGTTCAACCCATTACAACGCCGGTGTGGCCTGCGCTGATTGCCACATGCCTTACGTCCGCGACGGCGCGGCCAAATACAGCGACCACAACATCCGCAGCCCATTGCTGCAACCCGAACGCGCCTGCGGACAGTGCCACAATGATGTCGATTACGTCACCGGCCGGGTAGCCACCATCCAGGATCAGGTTTACAACACCAAGATTGCCACCGAAGACGCCATCGTCGACGCCATCAACGCCATCAAGGCCGCAACCGCCAACACCGCCAGCGACCAGGCCCTGCTGGCCGAAGCCCGCGAACTGCACCGCCAGGCGCAATTCTATTGGGACTTCGTCTCGGCTGAGAACTCGATGGGCTTCCACAATCCTGAATACGTTTTGAAAGTGCTGGCCCAATCGACCGACCTGGCCCGCCAGGCGCAGATGAAAGCCGCCCAGGCCGCCAACGATCCCAGCCTGCTGCAAACGGATACGTACTACCTGAACCAGGAATCTGGCGCAGTTGTTCCCTAAAACGCCCCAAACAAGAGAATGCCCCCGGTAAACCGGGGGCATTTTTTATGGGTTTAACCCAAGTCGCTGGCGGGCCTTGGCGCACAAACTGGCGCCGCCGGCCTGGAGCCATTCGTTCAGGCGGGCGCTTTCGGCGCGGTTCTGGCTGGCGTCGGCATAGATGCCGCTGCCCCAATAGGCATAGCGGATCGTCTCAGCCGGCCAGCGCGACTCCAGGCGTCCGATCACGCCGATTCCGCCGTTGTAGCCGGCAAAAGCCAAACGGGCATTGCCCGAAGCCGTCTCCAGCGAACGGCGCAAATAATCCATGCCGCGCAGGGCATTGGTATCCGGGTTCGACATCACCTCGCCAGCCTTGAAATGGAAAGGCATCACCTGGAAAAGCCCGGTCGCACCGGCGCTGGAGCGGATATCCGGGTGGCCGCAGGATTCGATCTGCATCACGGTGGCCGCCAGATTGGGGTCCAGTCCGTGCGCAGCAGCCCAGCGGACAATATTCCCGGCCCAGTATTGCACTTCGGGAGTAAACAGCGGCGCAATTGCGCCAGTTGCCGCCGGGGAAGGCTGGCTGACCGGCAGGGCAGATTCGGCGCGAGCGCCAGAATCAGAAAGGCCTCCTGCCAGCGTTGCCAGCAGGAGGCCGACACATAACGCCGCTAACGGTGGTAACAGAAAACCAGACAGACAGCCGCCGGACTGTTGGGCTGTCTGTCTGCGATTACGGGAGTGGGGGACAGAGCGTGAAGAAGTCATGGCACAAATTGGGTAGGAGGGTCCGCTCGGTACATTGTACAAAGTGGGATAAATTTAGCGATCTTCGTAAGGGTCAGGGACATTGGCAAGGTTATGGTAGGTCGGCTCGGAGCGCGGCTGGTAGTTGTTGACCGGTTGTTCGGGGCGGGGAGCCGGGCGGGGCGGCGCGGCGCGCATATTGGAAGCGGTGGTGATGACCGGGCGGCCATTGTTGAAGGAAGTGCGCGGGGTCATGGTCGTGTTGTTGGCAGCCGGGCGGTAATTGTTGGTCACTGCCGGGCGGTTATCGCGGACAGTCGCCTGGGTGGAAACATTACGCCGCTGGCTGGACATCGAGAACAAACGGTCCCCGGCAATCGAAAACGTGCCGATGATCAGGATGCGGATGACCCAAACCATGATGGCCACAAAAACCGGCACCACCGTGCGGACGGTATCGCCGCCGACAACCGCCGCGCCCTGGCTGGCGTGGGTGGAAATCGCCACCGAAACGCCCCACCAGGTCAGGGTGGCGTTCATGGCCGCCGCCAGCAGCCAGGCCGCAAACAGGTACCAGACTTCGGCGGGTTCATCGGCGCCCTGCTCTGGGGTGAAGATGCGCGCGATCCCGGCAAAGTCGATGCCGCAGAAGGCGATGGAGAGCATGGTCGCCCACTTGATGCCGGCGAACTTCAAATCGCCAAGGACATCATGCAGGGCAAATTCGGTGGTGCTGAAGTTGAAAATTTCGAAGGCAATCAGCGCGCCGAAAATCATCAAGCCGAAGGCTTTCCCGCGCTGACCGACGAACCCATGCCAGGCTCGATTTAGGTTGACATCCAGGGAACGTGACCGCAAACTATTATTCATAGGGACCTCCTGTCCTGTAACTATAGAAACTTTGTTCTATTTGCTGATATTATAGAACAAAGTTTCTATAGTTGTCAAGCAGCAATCCAAAATTCACAGGGCTTTCACAAAGTCCGAGGCGTGACACGCTCAAGAGGTATATAATTGAACCCTGTCCCTTCATCAAGACTGCATGGACACGCGCCCTGCCAAGCACGGAGATCCGTCAGGTTTTCGAATAAAAGGAGAAAAAAACCGCATCTTTTGACGCTTAAAGATTACAGCGCGCCTCACGGTGCGCTGCCAGTTCTCAACTGTGGGTACGTTGTTTGTGGGCTTTCATATCGAGACGTTGCCGTCTCACATGACCACATAGGGTACTGCTAATGGGATAGCAGGTCTTGTCAGGATTTGCCAGCAAGACAATTACTTAGGCGACTTCGTGTCGCACACACTGCTGTTAATCGGTGGGTGGCGTATTTTCTCGGCATCTTATCACGGATTCCACACAGACCAATACTCATCAGAGCAAAGTTTAAGTAGAGCACTCTTTGGATCTGACAAAATCCAATCCGTGGATGGATTATTTTCAAAATTTCGTATCCAATCGCTCGATGGGTTGTTTTCAAAAATTTGATAGTTAAGAGAATCGGAAATATGCGAGAATGTAACCGTTATACTCAAGCGATCAGGATTTGTCAGAGATTCAAGGGTTTCTCCTTGTATATCTATTACGGTTGAATCGTGTCGTGTGGTTGAAGCTTTCAGAAACATCATTCGATGGTTCAGATCGTCTTCAAAGATTCCTGTTTCTTGGTAGTTCCAATTTGCTGTACTAAATTTATTTCTAAATCGAGGAGAAAAAGCTTCAAAAGAACTTTCTACCTCATAGTTTAGAATTACACCTGCCTCGTCTGAGTTTATGCAACCGTAATAAATGCGGTGCGGGGATATAAGAGATTTGTCCAATAAGGGCATGTAATCAAAATACTGCGCCAGAAAGACAATAGTTGCTTCAATGTTAGCGTTAGAAAGTGTAACAGAGGACGGTGCTACCACTGTGACTCGACCGTCTAAACTTGAATTACTTGGTGTTGCATTAGATTCTAATTCCGTTACCTGTGGTAACGCAACACAGCAAGAAAGAAATAGCAATTGCCCCAAGGCAATTAATCTGTGAAATGTTTTCACGGGTCGCATAAAAATTCCAAACCTAACTCACCAAGCCACCCAACGGTGTGCGTTACCCGCGGGTGGGCGGGAGGAGACAACGCTATTTTGCCGGAACCAACTCCAAGCCAGAAACCTGCCTGAAAACGCGCAGACTCCCACCCGTCGGGTGGTAGGGTCAAGGGATGACGCCTGGGGTTTAAGTGATGGCAGCCTGTTTACTCCCCATTTCTTTTGGGAGTGCCTCAACACCATCACCATATCCTGGTTTTCATCCCCTGCCACATCGAACCGG
>JAEWVF010000109.1 GCA_023459215.1 Chloroflexota bacterium | reverse complement strand
CAGACAAAAACGTGAAATGATATGTAGGGGCACGGCGGTGAAGTCGAGGTAATCAACCTTCCCTAATCCGCCGTGCCCCTACGGAGGCAAACATGCAAAAAATTTTGAATTACATTAACGGCGAATGGCTTGAGCCTGCTGTAAGCGAATTTGTGGATGTGATCAACCCTGCCACCGGGGCGGTGATTGCACGGACACCCCTCAGCGGGGTCGCCGCTATTGAAGCGGCGGCCAAGGCGGCGGGTGATGCGCTCCCGGCCTGGCGGCGGACACCCGCCCAGGAGCGGATTCAATATCTCTTCAAGCTGCGCGACCTTTTAAAGGCGCATAATGATGAAATCGCCCGCACCATCACCAACGAGTGCGGCAAAACCTTTGACGAGGCCAAAGCCGAGATGGTGCGCGCCATCGAGAATGTGGAAGTGGCTTGCGGTATTCCGATGATGATGAAGGGCGAAGTGGCCGAAGATATTGCCCCCGGTATTGACGAGTTGATGCTGCGCCAGCCGGTGGGGGTGTGCGCCACGATTGCGCCCTTCAATTTCCCGGGCATGATTGCGTTTTGGTACCTGCCGTATGCGCTTGCGTGCGGTAATACCTACATTATGAAGCCCTCCGAAAAAGTGCCGATGACCATGCAGTTGATTTTCAAGTTGATTGACCAGCTTGGGCTGCCGAAGGGTGTGATTAACCTGGTCAACGGCGGCAAGGAAGCGGTGGACGCGATCCTGGATCACCCGGTCATCCGCGCGATTACGTTTGTCGGCTCATCCAACGTGGCGAAGTACATTTACAGCCGCGCTTCGGCCAACGGCAAGCGCGTGCAGGCCCAGGGCGGCGCGAAGAATCCGGTGGTGGTGCTGCCTGATGCCGATATGGATATGGCGGTCAAAATCATCGCCGATTCGGCTTTTGGCTGCGCCGGCCAGCGTTGCTTGGCGGTTTCGTGGGCGGTGACGGTGGGTGAGGCGCGCAACGAGTTTAACGAGGCGATTTGCGACGCGGCGGCCAGCCGCAAGGTGGGCTACGGCCTCGATAGTGGCGTCCAGATGGGCGCGGTGATTAATCAGGCCAGCAAAGCCCGCATCGAGCAGTTGATCGGCCTGGGCGCGTCCGAGGGGGCTTCGGTTCCGGTGGATGGGCGCGGGACGGTTATCAGCGGGTATGAAGGCGGCAGCTTTGTGCGCCCGACCATCCTGATGGATATGCGGCCGGACAGTGAAATTTGGAAGACCGAAATTTTTGGCCCGGTGCTGGGGCTGATGCATGTCAACACGATTGACGAGGCAATTGCGCTGGCGAACAGCGGCGCGTATGGCAACCAGGCCAGCCTGTTTACCGCCAGCGGCTCGGCGGCGCGCAAGTTCCGCTACGAGGTGGATGCCGGGAACATTGGCATCAACATCGGCGTGGCGGCCCCGATGGCGTTTTTCCCCTTCTCCGGCTGGAAAGAGTCGTTCTTTGGCGACCTGCACGGCCAGGGCATGGATGCGGTCGAGTTCTTCACCCAGAAGAAGGTGGTGGTGGAGCGCTGGCCGAAGGAGTGGAGCCGCAAGTTTTAGTCTGTCCATGTAGGGGCGAAGCATTGCCCGGTCGGGTGCTCGTGTTTTGCCCCTGCATCATTAAATCCAACTCACCAAAGGAGAAGAGCAATGGATCTTTCAGGCTATCAATATGTTTGGCTGATCGTGACGTTCATCGTGGGGTTTTTCCTCGTGCGCATGGGCGTCGGCATTTGGGCTTCGCGCAAGGTTTCGAATGCCGCCGATTACATCGTTGCCGGGCGCAGCCTGCCCATCTATATGGTTGGCGCCTCGGTGATGGCGACCTGGTTTGCCGCTGAGACGTTGATGGGAGCTTCGTCTTCGGGTTACCAGTACGGCTTCCAAGGTGTGATTTTCGACCCGTTCGGGGCCGCGGCCTGCCTCTTCATCTCCGGGTTTTTCTTCACCCGCCTGATGCGCCGCGCACGCTACCTGACCGTGGTCGATTTCTTCGAGCGCCGCTATGGCAAGTGGATGACCATCATGGCTTCCATCGGCCAGTTGATGACCTACTTCGTTTGGACCGGCGCGCAAATGGTCGCTGCCGGGACGATTGTCAACGCGCTCTTCCCCAGTGTGCCGATTGAAGCGGGCATGATCCTGGTGGCGGTCTGGGTGACCGGATATACCATGCTCGGCGGGATGCTGGCCGATACGCTGCTTGACTTCATCCAAATGTTTTTCACCGCGGGTGGCGTGGCCCTGATTTTTGGTTTCGTTCTTTACCAGGTTGGCGGCTGGCAGGGTCTGACCAGCATCGATGCCACGCTGTACAACCCCAAACCGTTCACGCTCCTGCCAGATATGGCCGGGGATGCCGGCTACCTCGGCTATTTCGGCCCGATGGGCTGGATGTACTGGGTGGCTGCCTGGCTTTCGATTGGCCTGGGATCGATTCCCACCCAGGACCTGTTCCAGCGTTCGATGTCGGCTCGCAACGAATCGACGGCGGTCTGGGGCACCTATATGGCTGGCGTTTTGTACCTGTTCTTTGGCATCATGTCGCCCCTGATCGGAATCATGATGTTCAAGCTCAACCCGGCCATGGACAACCCGGACAATGTGCTGGTTAGCGCTGCTTTGCAGTATGTGCCGCCGATCTTGACAGCTATTTTCATGGCCGCCCTGACCTCGGCTTTGATGAGCACCTCCGATAGTTCCCTGCTGGCTGGCGCTTCGGTCGTTACCCAGAACTTGTTCCCGTTGTTCGGCAAGAAACTCGACCCGGTCAGCGAGGTCAAGTGGACGCGCATCATGGTGGGCATCAACGGGTTCATTGGGATTGTCTTTGCCCTAACGGCGCAAGTCATCTACGAGTTGGGTGTGGTCGCCTGGACGCTTTTGCTGGTCGGCCTGGTGACGCCCTTCATCTTTGGCATGTACTGGAAGAAGGGTAACGGTTACGGAGCGCTAGCCTCTGTCATTGGCGGCTGGGGCAGTTGGGTAGTCCTGACCTGGGTGGCCTACCAGTTTGGCCTGGGCGGCGATTCGACCGCCATTGTTTGCTCGGGCGGCGATTTGAGCCTGTTGGCTGATCGCGCCGTCAGCATGGATTGCGCTTTCTGGGATGCGGTCTACATCGCTTCACTGCCTGCTTTCCTGATTTCGATGGCCGTGATGATTGTGGTTTCGCTGGCGACCCAAAAGCAAAATGCGCCCATGCCCATTACCGATGTGGATGGCAAGCCGCTCGATACCAATCCCTTCCACTTCTTGGGTTGGATGCCAATCAAGGATGCTCTGCGCAAACTGCGCCCTGAAGAATACGATAAATAAGCAAGTTGTCTGGTTCATCGGTTGTCCGGTTAATCGGTTGGCTGTATGAACGTCAACAAGATAACCGGACAACCGAAAAACCGTATGACCGAATAACTTAAGAACAAGGAGAACTCATGCCGCAAAATTTGAGTACAGCACAGGAATATGCCCAGAAATGGCTTGAAATCATTAAAAATCCGGAGCGCCCCCCGGAAGATACCGGTAAATGGATCATCGAACAATCGATGTACAACTTTGCCGAGCATTTCAACAAGGGCTGGCTCGATTACCGCAAATCTGTGACCCAGGCCGGGCAGTGGGCGGCCACCGAATGGACCGGACGCGGGGCAACCTTCGAAGATGTGCTCGGACGCAAATACATCGACTTCCTGGGCGGCTTTGGCATGATGGACCTGGGTTGGAGCCACCCCGAGGTGGTGGCTGCCGTCCAGGCGCAATTGCTGCGCACCCCGATGCCCAGCCAGGAACTGATCGACCCATTGCGTGGCGTGCTGGCCAAGCTGATGGCCGATATCACCCCTGGCGACTTAAAATATGCCTGGTTTGCGGCCAGCGGCACAGAATCGATTGAAGCCGCAATCAAGCTGGCCAAGGTTTACACCCAGAAACCGGCTTTCATCGTTTCGGTCAAAGGCTTCCACGGCAAAACGATGGCTTCGCTCTCGATGATGGGCAAGGCCGATTATCGTCAGCCGGTGGGGGTGATGTACGGCGGCCCTGTGTATCACGTTCCTTATGGTGACGCGGCCGCGGTCGAGCAGCAGCTTGAAATCTGCGATAAGGTCGGGATTGGGGTTGCGGCCGTTTTGATGGAGCCGATCCAGGGCGAGGCGGGCGGCATCGTTCCGCCGGATGATTTCTGGCCGCGCATCCGCGCCGCAACGAAGAAATACGGTGCGCTGCTTATCGCCGACGAAGTGCAGACCGGCCTGGGCCGCACCGGCAAATTGTGGGGCGTCGAGCACTGGAACGTGGTCCCCGACATTATTGCTGTGGCGAAGTCCCTGGGCGGCGGTGTGATGCCGATTTGCGCAGTGATCACCACTGAAGAAATTTTCCAGCCGTTCATGTATCCCAACCCCTTCCTGCAAACTACCACCACTGGCGGTGGCGCGCTGGCCTGCTCTGCGGCGATTGCGGCGATCAACGTCACGATCCGCGACCGGTTGTGGGAAGCGGCAGAGGAGAAGGGCAACTACATCATGCCCAGGGTTCAAGCCCTGGCGGAGAAGTATCCAAAAATCTATAAAGGCGTTACCGGCAAAGGCCTGCTGATTGGCCAGCACTTCCAGACCCCCGAATTGGGCGGTCAGGTGGCGGCCAGCCTTTTCAAACGAGGCGTGCTGGTTGCCGGAACGCTGACCAGCGCCCAGACCATCCGCATCGAGCCGCCGCTGGTCATCACCTATGATGAAATCAACCAGGGCCTGAAGGCGTTGGAAGAAGCCGTCGCCGCGGTTGCCGCTGAAGGGTAATCTGGGCTATAATTTGGCCCTGTTTTCGTTCATTTTTGGAGGCTGAACTGTCCTGCTGTCAAGTTTTAAGACGTTTTTGATTTTCAGAACCGGTCACTCGATGCGGGTGGCCGGTTTATCTTTTAGTGGGTAAATTGGCTTTATTTGTGCAAAAAAATCATAAAATTGTTGAATTTGATAACAAAAAGGAGTAATATTTTTCTATGGACAATGCAAACGGTAATCGCTCGGTTGACAGCCTGGACGAGATTGACCGCTTTATCATCGAATCCTTGCGCCAGGATGGGCGCATGCCCTTTGCCCAGATTGCCCAGCAGTTGAATGTCTCTCCGGGGATGATTCGGATGCGCTACAATCGATTGGTGGAAACCGGCTTCCTGCACGTTGTTGCGGTCTCCAACCCTTTGCGTATGGGTCTCAACACCATGGCGATGATCGGCGTCCAGGTGCAGGGCAGCCGTCTGTTGGAAGTGGCCGAGAAAATCGCCGCATTGGATGAAGTTGTTTACCTGGTAGTTTCATCGGGGTCATACGATATTATGGTGGAAGTTTTTTGCCGCGATCGGGATCATCTCTTGAAATTTTTGACCGAAAGCCTGTATAAAATCGAAGGCATCCGCGAAACGAACTCGTTTGTGTATCTCAAAATAATCAAAGAAATTTATTTCTAATTCGACTGGTTTTGACATTTCTTGTTTCGATTGTCGCCCCTTTCTGGCGAATGCGTTTCAACCGTTTGGACTCTACCGGCAAAGGCTGGTATAAAACGATAAGGAGACTATTTTTATGAAAGTATTGCTCGTCGGCGTGGGTGGTGTGGGTGAGGCAATTGCTGCCATCGCAAAAGAACGCGCCTGGGTTGAACAAATCGTCCTGGCCGATTACAACGTCAAGCGCGCCGAGGAGGTCGCCGCCAAGTTTGGCGACCCGCAACGTTTCCCGGTTGAATTTGTAGACGCCTCGAAACAGGAGATGATCGAGGAACTTGCCCGCAAATATGGGGTTGACTTGATTATGAATTCGGTTGACCCGGTTTTCAATAAGCAGATTTTTGATGCGGCTTATAACGTCGGTGTGCATTACATGGATATGGCCATGACCCTCTCCGAGCCGCACCCGAACCGTCCGTATGAGTTGACTGGCATCAAGCTGGGAGATTACCAGTTCGAGAAACACAAGCAATGGGAGCAGAAAGGTTTGCTGGCTCTGGTCGGTTTGGGCGTCGAGCCGGGGATGGCGGATGTCTTTGCCCGTTACGCCCAGGATCATCTTTTTGACGAAATCGACGAGGTCGGTATCCGCGATGGGGCTAACATCGAGATTGAAGGCTACGAGTTTGCGCCAAACTTTTCGATTTGGACCACCATCGAAGAATGTCTCAATCCGCCCGTGATTTGGGAAGCGGATAAAGGCTGGTTCACCACCCCGCCGTTTTCTGAGCCGGAAGTGTTCGACTTCCCCGAAATTGGCCCGGTCGAAGTGGTCAACGTGGAACATGAAGAGGTTTTGCTGGTGCCGCGCTGGGTCAAGGCCAAACGGGTTACATTCAAATATGGGCTGGGCGACCAGTTCATTGGCGTTCTAAAGACGCTGCATATGCTTGGCCTGGATAACAAGGAAAAAATCAATGTCAAGGGTGTTCAGGTTGCCCCGCGCGACGTGGTCGCCGCATGCCTGCCCGACCCGGCCCACCTTGGTGACAGGATGAGAGGCAAGACCTGCGCAGGAACCTGGGTCAAAGGTAGAAAAGATGGCAAGGAGCGCCAGGTGTATCTCTACCAGGTGGCCGACAACGAACAGTGTATGCAGCGCTGGGGCTGCCAGGCGGTGGTCGCCCAGACCGCTTTCAGCGCCGTGATAGGCTGGGACCTCATCAAGCATGGCCAATGGAAGGGCGCGGGCATTCTCGGCCCGGAAGCCTTCCCGCCTGTGCCGTTCATGGAAAAAATGGCGGAGTATGGCTTTCCCTACGGCATAAAAGAAATGTAATGTGTATAAACGTCATCCTCTATCCTCTTGCGGGCTGGGGGATGACGGTTTTTCGGGCGTGAGCGCGCCTACATCACACACACTGGGAGGTTGTTGCAAATGAATAATTATGAGTATTCCTGGCTGATCGTGGCGGGCATTGTCGCGATCTTGATCGTTCGCCTTGGGATTGGTTACTGGGCGTCGAAAAAGGTGGAAACAACCACCGACTATGTCCTGGCGGGCCGCCGTCTGCCGATTTGGATGGCTGCGCCATCCATTATGGCGACCTGGTTTGCCGCTGAAACTTTGATGGGCTCCAGTTCTGAAGCCTACAAGTACGGTTTGCAGGGTGTCATTTTCGACCCGTTTGGCGCAACGATGTGTCTGGTGCTTTCAGCCTTGCTGATTGTGCGCCTGGCGCGCCGCGCCCAGTATGTCACCATTATGGATTTCTTCCAGCAGCGTTATGGCACGGCCATGTCGGTGGTGGGTTCGATTGCCCAGATTATCGGCTATTTCGGCTGGACTGCCGCCCAAATTGTGGCCGGTGGCGCGATTTTGCAAGCCCTGCTCGGCTGGGATTTGCTGGTCGGCATGACCCTGGTGGCCGGCATTGTCACCATCTATACCATGGCGGGCGGCCTGTGGGCAGATACCGCCCTCGATTTCATGCAGATGTTCCTGACCATGGGCGGACTGTTGATCATTTTTGGCGGCATCCTGTGGGCGGTCGGCGGCCTGGATGCGTTTATCGGCATGGCCGGGGCGCAATATACCGATTATCCTTTTGCGATGACTCCGACTGCCGAAGAAGGCTACCTTGGCTATCAGGGTACGATGGGCTGGTTCTACTATGCCGCCGCCTGGATGGCGATTGGCCTCGGTTCCATCCCGGCCCAGGATTACTTGCAGCGCACCTGCGCGGCCAAGAATGAAAATGTTGCCGTTAAGTCGACCTACATTGCGGCTTTCCTGTATATCACTTTTGGCGTGCTCTCACCGTTCATCGGCATGGCAGCCTATACGGCGATTGGCCCTGAAATCGCGGCGGACGAGACCCAGTTCATTCTCATTTCGATGGCGATGAAATACCTGAATCCGGTGCTGACCGCGCTCTTCGTGGCGGCGCTGGCCTCGGCGCTGATGTCCACCTCGGACTCGTCCATGCTGGCGGGCGCAACGATGTTCACTGAGAACATCGTCAAGGTGTTCAAGCCTGATTTGAGCGACAAGACCCAATTGCTGCTAACCCGTCTGGCCCTGGTTGTCAGCGGCGTGCTGAGTTGGGTGATTGCGGCCTGGGCCCAGTCGATTTACGAACTGGCGGTGCTGGCCAATACCTGCATCCTGGTCGGCATGGTTGCCCCGTATGTGATTGGCATGTATTGGAAGAAAGCCAACCATATCGGCGCATTGGCTTCCTTTTTCTCGGGCACGATTTCGTGGGGCTTCCTCTCGTATTATTACTACTACGCCCCTGAATTTGGCACTTATGCCATTTGCGAAGGCGATTTGTACTGCTCGTTGTGGGATGCCGTTTACATCGGCTCCGCGCCCGCTTTCCTGATTTCGGTGGTGGTCTTTATCGTTGCCTCGCTGGCAACGGGCAAGATTGACCCGCCGAAGATTTTGAAGGACATCTACGGCAAGCCGGTCAGCATGAAGAATGCCCTCGGCTGGAGCAAGCTTAACGAGGAGCCGGTCGAAGCCTCGGCTGGCGATTGACCGCTGTTGCGCAAGAATTTTTCAGGCCACGTCGCAAGCGTGGCCTGAATTGTATCTTTCGGCAAAAACAAGAAAAATTTTGTCAAAAACATTCAAAAAATTTTATTTTTATGTTGTTTTCGGAAGAGATAGATTGCCTTTTCGATACGCAGATTTTATAATCAGGATAGTTTCTTACTTCCCCGAGGAGGTTTTTCATGCCACACGGTTATAACGGAAGAATATTGCACGTGGATTTGACCCGCGGCGCGCTAACGGTCGAAACGCCCCCTGAGCAGTTTTACCGCACCTACATGGGCGGGTCTGCCATGGGGCTTTATTATATTTTGAAGGAAATGCCGGCCGGGGTTGATCCGCTTGACCCTGGAAACGTTTTGACTATTTTTACAGGTGTCACCACCGGGGCCAGCATCAGCGGCCAGAGCCGGGTCAACGTCAACGCCAAGTCGCCCATCAGCGGCGGGATCGGGGATTCGCAGGGCGGCGGGTTCTTTCCGGCAGAGATGAAGTTCGCCGGTTTTGATGGGATCGTCGTCAAGGGAAAAGCGGCGAAACCGGTTTACCTGTGGATCAAGGACGGCGTCGCAGCGTTGAAAGACGCCTCCCATCTGGCTGGCAAGGTGACGGGTGAGGTCGATTCCGTTTTGAAAGCGGAATTGGGCGACGATAAAATCGAAATCCTGCAACACGGCCCAGGCGCGGAAAACGGCATCCTTTTCTCCAGCCTGGTCAGCATGTCGAACCGCAATAACGGACGCACCGGCATGGGCCTGGTGGCCGCTTCCAAAAATCTGAAGGCGATTGTGGTGCGCGGAACGCAAAAACCGACTGTTGCCGACCAGAAAGCCCTGACGGCGCTCAACCGCATGGGGCCGAAGGAAATGCCAAATAACCCGGATATGGATGGCCTGGGCAAGTATGGCACGGCCAGCGTCGTCAATCCGCAGCATTCGATGGGCACGCTGCCGACCCGTAACTACAACGAGGGCGCGTTCGAGGCTGCCGAGGAGATCAGCGGCGAAAAACTGTACGAGGAATACCTGCGCGGCTCGCCGGAAGGCAAACAGGATAAACAGGGCCGCGATACCTGCTACGCCTGTGTAGTACGCTGCAAGCGGGTGGTCGAACTGGGCGAGGGTAAATATCGGGTCGACCATAATTACGGCGGGCCTGAGTATGAAACCATCGGCACGTTTGGCTCTTATTGCGGCGTAAAAGACCTGGCGGCAATTTCGCTGGCCAACCAGATTGTGAACATGTACGCGGTCGACAGCATTGCCTGCGGCGCGACGATTGCCTTCGCCATGGAATGCTATGAAAAGGGGATTATTACCAAAGAGCAGACCGGCGGGATTGAACTTCGCTTTGGCGACGCGGATGCCATGCTGCAAGTCTTGAATGAGATTGTGACCGCTTCGACCCCGCTGGGCAAATTGCTGGGACAAGGCTCCGAGCGTGCTGCGGCGACCTGGGGCAATGGCGCGGATGAGTGCCTGATTACCTCGAAGGGCGCTGAAGCGCCGGCGCACATGCCGCAGGCCAAGCGTTCGCTGGGGCTGATTTATGCGGTCAATGCCTTTGGCGCCGACCACCAATCCAGCGAACATGATTGGATGATCGAGGATGGCATCGCCTCAGACCTGTATATGAGTCGCCTGGCCCTGCTGGGCCTGCCCGAGCGTTTACCGCCGATGAGCCTGGGGGCGGACAAGGTCAAATTTGCCTACAAAACCCACGCTTTCTATTCGATGCTCGACACGCTTGAACTTTGCCAGTTTGTTTGGGGGCCCGGCTGGACGCTTTATGGCCCGGCTGAGACCGCGGCCATGGTCAATGCCGTTACCGGCTGGGATGTCACCGTTGACGAGTTGGTCGCGGTGGGTGAGCGCCGCTTGAACCTGATGCGCGTTTTCAATGCCCGCGAAGGGTTTGACCGCCAGCAGGATAAACTGCCCAAGAAATTCTACAAAGCCTTGCAGGGCGAAGGCCCAACGGCGGGCATTGCCTTGACCCATGAAGAAATTGAATTTGCCCTCGATGAATATTACCGGCTGGCCGGCTGGACGAACGAAGGCATGCCAACCAAAATTCAACTGGAAAAGCTCGACCTTGCCTGGGCAGGCGCGCTGCTCTAATCGTTTTGCAGAGGATTTCCATGACTCAACTTTATGAACAGAATTTCCCCCACATGTCTCCCGTCTGGTCGCGGATTTTCCCGATCGAGGCGGAACGCGCCGAGGGCAGCTACATCTATGCCAGCGATGGGCGCAAATACCTCGATTTCACCTGCGGAATTGGCGTAACCAACACCGGCCACTGCCACCCAAAGGTGGTTGCGGCCGTCCGCGAGCAGGCCGGTTTGTTCCTGCACGCCCAGGCCAACATTGTGGTACATCAGCCGATGCTGCGCCTGATCGAAGAACTGCGCACCATCGTTCCCCCGGCGATGGATGGTTTTTTCTTCAGCAACTCCGGCGCGGAAGCGGTCGAAGGCGCGCTCAAGCTGGCCCGCGCGGCCACCGGACGGCAGGCGGTGATTGTCTTCACCGGCTCCTTCCACGGGCGCACCGGCCAGACCATGGCCCTGACCACATCCAAGACTGGCTATAAGGGCGCGGCCCAGCTTTTGCCTTCCGGGGTATACGTAACCCCGTATCCGTATGCCTATAAGCTCGGCATGGCAGAAGAACAGGCTGCTCATTATGCGCTCGAGGCGCTGGATGAACTGCTCGTCAGCCAGATTGCCCCGCACGATGTTGCCGCCATCCTGATCGAGCCGGTCCTGGGTGAGGGCGGATACGTCCCGCCGCCGGCTTCCTTTATGCAGGGTTTGCGCGAACGCTGTGACCGGCACGGCATCCTGCTGATTTTTGACGAGGTGCAGAGCGGCTTTGGCCGCACCGGCAAATGGTTTGCGCTGGAACATTACGGCATTGTCCCGGACATTATGACCGTTGCCAAGGGGATTGCTTCCGGCTTGCCGCTTTCAGGTGTTTTCAGCCGCCTTGAGTTGATGAAAAAATGGCCGACCGGCTCGCACGGCGGCACCTACGGTGGAAATGCTGTTGCCATGGCGGCTGGGGTTGCCACCATCCAGGCGATGAAAGAAGAGAAGATGCTCGAAAACGCCACGGCCCGCGGCCTGCAACTCCAGACCGGGCTGCGCAAATTACAGGAAGAATATCCGCAGATTGGCGATGTGCGCGGCCTGGGACTGATGATTGGCACTGAGTTCGAGGTCGATGGCGATTACAAAAAGGCCAAAAACCTGGTCAAGGAGCTGATCCACGCCGCCGAGGAACAGGGCCTGCTCCTGCTTTCCTGCGGGACATTCGATTCGACCATTCGCTGGATCCCGCCCTTGAACGTGACGGATGCCCAAATCCGGGATGCGCTCGGCATTTTCACGGCATCCCTGAAACAAACCCTGAAATAAAAAAACAGGCCTGCTGTGATGAGCAGGCCTGTTTGCACCTTAAGAATGGATTTTGCCGGTCAGCAGCCAGGTTTCCATGTCGCCTTTGCCTTTTACGAACACTTTTCCGCGCGGGACGCAAACGAACTCGTCTTTAATGAGATCGTAAACCTGACGGGTGATTTGAATACCCGCCCCAGGGCCTTTGCTGGCCATGCGGCTGGCAATGTTGACGGTGTCTCCCCACAGGTCATAGCTGATTTTCTTTTGTCCAATTACCCCGGCGATGAGCGGTCCGCTGTGAATACCGATGCGAAAGCTGACTTTGTGTACGCCGAAATGCGAATTCCGGCTGAAGGATTGGATTTCGAGGGCCAGCTCGGCCAGGGCCTGGGCGTGATTGGGGCGCGGCTGCGGAAGCCCGGCGGCGACGATGTAGCAATCCCCGACGATTTTAATTTTCTCCAATCCGCGTTTTTCGGCCAGCCGGTCGAAATGGGAAAAGACCGCGCTGAGCATGGTCACCAGTTCGCGCGGCGACATGCGGGTGGACATGGTGGTGAAGTTGACCATATCGGCAAACATCACGCTGGCTTCGTTGAACTGCTCCGCAATCATTGGCACGGTGCTCTCGTCGAGCAGGGAATTCTTGACCTGGGAGGCCACCTTGGCCGGAAAAATGCTGCTCAACAAGCGGTCGGTCTTGATCTGTTCATCTTTCAGGTGTTGGCGGGCGCGGTCGCGCTGCGCAAAGACGAAAATCACCACCAGGTAAATGATGACCCCGCTGGTCAACAGGTTGGCGATGAACCAGACCGAGAGCATCCAAATCGGGAGTTGCTGGATCGGCCCGGATGTTGGCCTGATGATAAACCCGACCAGCATGACCAGCCCCAGGAAAAGCGCAAAGCGGCCAACCCGCTTTGGCAGGAACGCCATCGCCTGGATCGGAATGCTCAGGGCGTAAATGAGCAAGCCGCTTTGGATGAAATTGCCCAGCGCGTAGCTCAAAATCCCGGCGGCGGCAATGCCGATGGCCAGGTGGGCGGCGACCCAGCGTTCTTGCAGGCGGCGCGAGTTTTTCAGCACGATCAGGGTCAGCCCGTGCCAGGCAGTCCAGGAAAGGAAGAGAACGCCCAGGGCTTGTTCTTTTTCCCGCAGCAGGGACAGGCCCATCAATGCCGTCAGCGCAATGCCGCTAAGGGTCGCCAATACAAAAAGCCGCTTGGCGGCTCTCTCATCGGCGCTATCCGCTATCGTTGTGCCAAGGTCAAGGAAGGTTTTTAGCGCGTGTTTCACAACCACGATTGTATCAAAGGATGACATTTTCGGAGGCCTATGCCAGAACTTAATCGCGCCCATCTTGAGACTCTCCTGAGACAGGAAGAGCAAAAATTCCACGCCGAGCATCCCGAATCTTATCGTTTGTACCAGCGCGCCCGCAACTCTTTGCAGGGCGGTGTGCCGATGCTGTGGATGATTCGCTGGGCAGGTTCTTTTCCTGTTTTCGTGCGCGAGGCCAGGGGCGCGCATTTTACCGATGTGGATGGCCATCACTACATCGATTTCTGTCTGGGCGACACCGGCGCGATGACCGGCCACGCGCCCGAAGCCACGCTCAAGGCGATTGCCGAACAGGCCGCCAAGGGCATCACCCTGATGCTGCCCTATGAAGATGTCATCGCGGTCGGCGAGGAACTTCAACGCCGATTTGGCCTGCCGCTCTGGCAGTTTTCCCTGACCGCCACCGATGCCAACCGGCATGTTTTGCGCATGGCGCGTATGATCACCGGGCGGCCCAAGGTGCTGGTTTACAACTATTGCTACCACGGCACGGTCGATGAAACCTTTATCGTTCTGGACGAAGAAGGCACGCCTATTTCGCGCCCGAACAACATGGGGCCGCAGGTCGACCCGATCTATACCACCAAGGTGATTGAATTCAACGATGTCGCCGCGCTGGAGGTGGCCTTATCGGCCGGGGATGTGGCTGCGGTGCTGGCCGAGCCGGTGATGACGAATATCGGCATCATCCACCCGGAGCCTGGCTACCACGCCGAGCTGCGTAAGTTAACCCGCAAGTACGGCGCTTACCTGATCATTGATGAAACCCACACAATCTGTACCGGCCCTGGTGGTTATACTGCCGCGCATGGCCTGGAGCCGGATTTCCTGACGATTGGCAAGCCGCTGGCTGGCGGAGTCCCGGCGGCGGTCTACGGTTTTACCCAACAGGTAGCCGATGAGTTCGTTACCCGCCTGGATGTCAACGATTCGGACGTGGGCGGCATCGGCGGGACCCTGGCGGGGAATGCGCTTTCGATTGCAGCGATGAAAGCCACCCTGGAGCATGTCCTGACCCCGGCTTTTTACGAGAGAGCGATTGCCTTGCAGGAGAAATTTACCGCCGGAGTCGAAACGGTTATTGCTGAATTCAATCTACCCTGGATTGTCAAACGGCTCGGCAACCGTTCCGAGTACTGGTTCCGGCCCCGTCCGCCCCGGAATGGCGGCGAGGCGGCTGTGGCCATCGACCATGAACTCGACCGCTACATGCACCTGTACATGCTCAATCGCGGCATCCTGATGACGCCTTTTCATAACATGGCGCTTATTTCACCCGATACCAGCGCAGCGGACGTGGATTATCATACCCAGGTTTTCCGCGATGCGGTGAAATCGTTGTTTCAATAAATCTTGGTAAGGGCGCGATATATCGTGCCCCTACGGGATGGCGAAAAATATGCAAATCTGGCGAATCAATGTAAGAACTCAGACCCTGACCCAGGAACCTGTCCCCGCAACCTGGGAAAAACTCGGCGGGCGCGGCCTGCTGGCGCGCATCATGCTCGACGAAGTCCCGCCGACTTGCGAGCCGCTTGGCCCACTCAATAAACTCATTTTTGCCCCCGGCCTGCTGGTTGGGCACATGATTTCATCGACCGACCGCATCTCCATCGGCGGCAAGTCGCCGTTGACGGGTGGCATCAAGGAAGCCAACGCCGGCGGCCGCACCGGGATGCACATGTCCATGATGGGCATAAAGGCCTTGATCATTGAAAACGCACCCGAGCAAAAAGGACTCTGGGTGCTGGTCTTGAGTCTGGCTGGGGCAAAATGGGAAAAAGCCGATGAACTGGCCGGGCTGGGGGTTTATGAAACTTCCCGCAAGCTGGTCGAACGCTATGGCGATAAGGTGGCCATTTCACTGATCGGCCCCGGCGGCGAGATGAAGATGCTCTCGGCTGGAATCCAGAATATCGACAAGGATAAAATTCCCAGCCGGATTGCGGCCCGCGGCGGCTTGGGCGCAGTTATGGCCGCCAAGGGATTAAAGGCCATCGTGTTTGACAATGCCGGGGGCCAGAAGCCGCCAATCCACGCCCCGGAGACCTTCAAGAAGGCCCAGAAGGATTTCACGGCTGCGCTGTTGTCTCATCCGCAGACGGCGCTGTATCGCGATTATGGCACCCAGGCCATGCCGCAGATGACCCAGGGCTTCGGCGCGCTGCCCACGCGCAATTTCTCGCAGGGAACTTTCGAAGAGGTTGAAACCATCAGCGGCGAATACATGCGCGATTTACTGCTCGAGCGCGCTGGCGAGAGCGAGACCACTCACGCCTGTATGGCGGGCTGTACCATCCGCTGTTCGAACATTTTTGGCGGCGAAGATGGCAAGATGATTGTTTCCCCGCTTGAATATGAAACGGTCGGGTTGATGGGTTCGAACCTGGGCATTGGCGATCTGGATGTAATTGCACGCCTGAATTGGCAGGCCAATGACATCGGTCTGGACACCATAGAACTCGGCGCTGCCCTGGGCGTGGCCGCCGATTCGGGCGTTTTTGCCTTCGGCGACGGGGCGGCAGCCTTGCAGTTGATGGATGAAATCCGCGCGGGTAGCCCGCTCGGACGGATTTTGGGCGCGGGCGCGGGCATTGTCGGCAAGGTGTACGGCAATGAGCGCGTCCCGGTGGTCAAGAATCAGGCCATGAGCGCCTATGAGCCGCGCGCCATCAAGGGCACCGGCGTGACGTATGCCACCACGCCCCAGGGCGCTGACCATACCTGTGGACTGACCATCCGCGCCAAGGTTGATCATTTGAACCCGGTCGGCCAGGCCAAAGTCTCCCTGCCGGCCCAGTTGAACATGGCCGGTTATGATACGCTTGGCGCTTGCATCTTTGCCGGATTTGGCTACGCCACTGCGCCCGCCGGGACGATTGCGCGCCTGCTCAGCGCCCGCTATGGCTGGCAGG
>JAEWVF010000108.1 GCA_023459215.1 Chloroflexota bacterium | reverse complement strand
AGATCATGAACGAGTGCCACGCCAGTTTGCGCGACCTGTACGAAGTGTCAATCCCCGAGTTGAACACGATGGTTGAGATTGCCCAGGGGCTACCGGGCTGCTTTGGCGCGCGCCTGACCGGGGCCGGATTCGGCGGCTGCACCGCCAACCTGGTCGAGAAATCCGCCGCCCAGGCCTTCGCCGCCGAACTGGCCCGCCAATACGAAGCAAAAACCGGCCTGAAACCGGAGATTTACATCTGCAAGGCATCTGATGGAGCCAGATTGGTGTAAGTAAGGCGAGATACTATCTCGCATCTACAGAACAAAGCGAGCTGGCGAATTCGCCAGCCCGCTTTTGATTCGAACACAATTTTATTGGGCGCAGCCCGCCAACCTGAAATGGCACTGATGCGACTTTTCGAGACTTTTGTTAAGGTTCAGAAATACGACTTTATGAGATTTGACACAAATTCAAAAAAAGTTCATAACACGCTCTAAATTTACTTCGAGTAGTGCCCCACCCCGTCGGGGCCGCCAATGGTAAAAAATAGGCGGTTTGTCTTAGCAGAGATGCTGAGGCATGAAAAAACACTCTGACCACAGAGTTATCGTACGGTGCAAGACTTGCAATGAGATCGCTCCTGTTACAGCAGGGGCGATCTCATTTAATTTACTATGAATTGGCGTGAAGGCCAAGCGAATGATAAAACTAATCGCTAAAACGGCCGGCAGTTTCCGTTAATGAATACAAAACGGGCGAGTTGAAAATCTCGCCCGTTTTGCTGCATACCTGACTTACTTCTTGAGAATTGTGCTCAGGACTTTTTCTTTGGAAATCGGTTTGGTGCAGAAGAACCAGTCATGGCAGGTGACATCTTGCTCTTTGCCATCCATGCGGTCTTTGGCGACACCGCAGGAACCAGCAGTCGGGACGATGACATCATCGTCGGGTTGCCAATCGGCAGGGGTGGCGATGGAGAAGGCATCCGCAGCTTGCATGGCAATCAGGGCGCGGTAGAGTTCATCGAAATTGCGGCCCATGCTGAGCGGGTAGTAAATCATGGCGCGGATGACGCCCTTGGGATCGATAAAGAAAACCGCGTGCACGGCTTTGGCCTGCGGCTGACCATGCCCGATTTCGAGGTGCTCCAGGCCGTTCTGCAAGATGCGCTGGATTGGCTGCACTGCCAGCCGCCGTTTTCGCCGGAATTGCATCTCCGCCAGGCGCAGTCCTTCCTCAGCCTGGAGCGGCATACCCCAGCGCAAAGATTTTCCTGGAACTAGTTCAGGTATCAAACCGGACGAACCAATATTCCCACTGCGGTATCCCCGTTGGGGGCTACGGTTTTACCACTCACTTTGAAAATGCAATTAGCATGGTGATTGACGAACATTTTTTTGATGTATAGGAATAGATATATTAACAATGTTTTGGTGAAGATATTCAACAGAAGGGGGGGGTAGTTTGTGCCAGGATATTAAGTTGATATAGCCCGCCAATTACCATGTCTGCCTGGTTGAGCATTTCTGGTTTGCCGATCGCGACCACGCCCATTCCAGCGTGGAGAGCAGCTTCGATTCCCGCCTTGGCATCCTCGAAGACGATGCAACTTGCAGGCGGAATGCCCAATTCACTTGCGGCGCGCAGGAAGACTTCGGGGTGCGGTTTGGCTTGGCTAACTTGGTTGCCGTCGATGATAATGTCGAAGAGGGAGGTAATGCCGAGGCGGTCGAGGATGAGTGGGGCGTTTTTGCTGGCGCTGCCCAGGGCGATTTTGACGCCCCGCGCGCGGATGGTGTGCAGGTATTCGGCTGTGCCAGGCAGAATTTCGGATTTTTCCATGTTGGAGATGTATTCCACGTACCAGGCATTTTTGCGGTCGGCGGCTGCGTTTTTGGCGGCTTCGTCGAGGTGGATGCCGCCGATTTCGAGCAGGATTTCGAGCGAGCGCACCCGGCTGATGCCTTTCAGGCGTTCGTTGTCGTGTTCGCTGAAGTCGAAGCCGAGGTCGTTGGCGAGGCGTTTCCATGCGAGATAATGATATTTGGCGGTGTCGACGATGACTCCGTCAAGGTCGAAAATGGCGGCGCGCATTTCAGTAATCATGAAAACCTCTTTGCCACGAATTGCACGAATGGCACGAATAAAATCAAAATCTTTTGGATGCGGATTGTGCGGATGAACGCGGATTTTTTATGTTGACTGGCTGCTGCGGCAGCCAGTCCGTTTTAACGGACTTTGTAGGGATAGGATAGCCGGGGGATTCATTCCCCGGCGGTGGCGGTGGCGCAAGAAAATGTGGTTTCAGCGGTGGAATTCAGCAGATGGAGTGAACCAGCCACCGAAACGGATAAATTCGCTTCGAGCGGTTCCACCGGTTTGACGGCAACCGAGTCACGGGTGAGGGTGATTTTCAGTTTTTGGCCGCGAACCATCAGCGGGATGGTGACTTTTTGCCAATGTTTGGGCAGGTGCGGATCAATGTGGAAGTTTTCACCGTCGAAGTGGATGCCGCACAGGCCAAAAACGGCTGACATCCACGCGCCTCCGTTGCCAGCGGGGTGCGTCCCGCCGATGTAGAGCGTGCCGACGTATTGTTTGCCCTCGCCGGTCAGGTCGATTGTGGCGGTTTTCATGAAATACTTGTAGGCCCAGTCCACTTTGCCGAGTTGGGCGGCGATCAGCGAGTAGGAGCAGGCGCTCAGGCTGGAGCCATGTTCGGTACGGGATTCGTAGTATTCCCAGTTGGCAGATTTGGTGGCGAGCGGGTAAAGGTCGCTGAACAGGAACATCGTCAGCACCACGTCGGCTTGTTTGATAATTTGAGTCGTGGTGGCGAGCCCGCTGCCAGCGCCGAGATATTCGTGGGGATGCAGTTTCCGTTCGAGCAGGGTTTTTAACGGAACATTTTCGAGGGCGAAATAACCGTCGAATTGCGGAATCAAGGCTCCGGCTGGGACAGAATCCGGCTGGTAAATGTTGGGGACGAGTTCAGAGATGAGGGTCAGGTCAGAGTCGAAGCTGAGAGAATCTACCAATTTCCCATAAAAATCTGAATCTGACGCGCGCAGGTGCGCGGCGACTTTGAGACAGATTTCGAGGGTGTGAACGGCCATGCGGTTGGTGAAAGCATTGTTGTGAACGCGCTCGTGGTACTCGTCGGGGCCGGTGACATCCAGGAATTCGTAGCGGCGCTTATCGGGGCTGTAGTAGGTGCAGGAGAGGAAAAAGCGGGCGCACTCGAAAACGACTTCCGCGCCGCCGTCGCGCCAGATGGATGCGTCGCCGGTGAGGGTGAAGTATTGCCAGAAGGCGTAGGCTATGTCGGCGCTGATGTGGAGTTGGCGGTCGCGGAAGTAGGTGCGCAGGGGACGGTTGGTGAACACGTCGGTGACGTTGAAGAGCGTGCAGGCGTCGTCGCCGCTGTCCTGGCTCTCCCAGGCGTAGAACGCGCCGCGATAACCGTATTCGCGGGCCTTGTGGCGCGCGCCGTCGAGGGTGTGGTAGCGGTAGAGGAGCAGATTGCGCGAGAGTGCGGGGAAAGCGTGGTTGAAAAACGGGAGCATGAATATTTCGGTGTCCCAGAAAATCGCACCTTTGTACATCTGGCCAGACATGCCGCGCGCAGGAATCGAGGCGCGTTCGGTATGGGTCGGGACGATAGCAAGCAGGTGGTAGAGGCTGAAACGGAGCGCCTGCTGCGCGGCGGGGTCGCCATCGATTTGGATGTCGCAGTTGTCCCAGCGGGAATGCCAGAGGGCGGTGTGCTCGGAGAGGAGGTCGTCGAAGCCGATGGAGGCGGCTTCACAACAGAGGGCGCGGCTGGTTTCGAGGGGATTCTCACCTTCGGTGATGTGGGAGATGAATTTTTGGAGGGTGATGGGAAAACCTTTTTGGACACGGATTGGACGGATTTCACGGAGTTTTTTTGAGTTTTCTCCGTGCGACTCCCTAATCTCCGTGTCCAATTGGGGTTTTTGAATGATGATGGCTTCAGAAACTGCGATAGAAATAGCGTTTTCGCGGGTGAGGGCGTTGACGGATAAAACGCCATCGTTTTCACTGAACTGGATGTTGCGCAGGTGCGGGCCGTTGATGTCCCAGACATCGGCGTCGACGCCAGTTTGGAGGGTCAGGTCGCAATCACGGTCGGCGCTGATGGTGTATTCGATGCAGAGCAATTGTCGGCGGGCGAGGCTGGCAAAACGGCGGGCGTGGATGGTGATTTTCGCTCCATCGGCAACTTCAAAAACCGTTTTTCTTTCATGAACCGCATCACGTATATCCAGGGTTTGGCTGTGCTCAAGCACTTTGCTGGAAAGCACGCTTAACGGCTCGCCCTGATAAATGACCTGGACAAATCCGCCGTTCGGCAGGTTGACCGGTTCGCGCCAGGCGTCACCAATTTTGTCGTACAGGCCCGAGACGATGGTGGCGGTTTTCTGGTCTTTGTTGAACTCCTCCAGCGTGCCGCGATAGCCGATATAGCCGTTGCCAATCAGGAATTTGTTGCCCTGGCGGTCGAGGTCTTGCGGGGCCAGTTGGTTTGTTTCGGTGATGTTCCAGTCCATGTGAAATCCTTAATCCACAGATTTCACAGATTACTCAGATTTTTAAGAGCAAAATTCAAAATCCTAAACACAAAGGGCACGAAGGGCACAAAGGAAAAGATAAGGTTTTACTTTGTGTCCTTTGTGTTTAAAGGTTTTTAAAATCTGCGACATCTGAGTAATCTGTGGATTAATGCTCTAAATTGCAACCGAGACACCGTCTCGGTTAATCCCTCTGACCTGCCCGGCAACTTTGACCGTGACCGATTCGCCTTCAATAACCCGAATCACCGCTCTGCCCTGTGCCACTTCCACGCGGATGACCGAGCCGTGAACCGTGACCTGGAAGCTGTACCCTTTCCAGTGCGCCGGGATGGACGGATTGAACGACAGCATCTCGCCGTCCGAGCGCATCCCGCCGAAGCCGTAGACAATGTTCATCCAGGCGGCGGCAATCGAGGTGGTATGAATCCCCTCGTGGGTATTGCGGTTGTAATTATCCAGGTCGATGCGCGTCGCAAAGCGGAAAAAGTCGAAGGCTTCCGCGCCGCGTCCCAGTTCCGCGGCCAAAATCGAATGCACCGAGGGTGAAAGCGACGATTCGTGGATACAGCGCGGCTCGTAGTAATCGTAATTGGCGCGCTTCTCATCCAGCGTGAACGACTGATTGTGCAGCAGCATAAACATCAGCACATCCGGCTGCTTAATCATGTCGTTGCGATAAATCCGGTCATACGACCAGTGGTGATACAGCGGGAAATCCTCGACCTGGATGGCATCGATATCGATGTGGGGCAGATTGAAAAAGCCTTCGTGCTGCTCAAACAGCCCGGTTTCGGCGTCGTAAGGGATAAACATCTCCGCCGCCATGCGCCGCCACTCATCCAACTCCGCCTGTGTTGCCTGACCGGTTCCGGGCAGCACTTCCAGAGCAAATTCAAACGTCCGCTTCGCCATGGTATTGGTGTAGGCATTGTTATTGACCATCATCTGGAACTCGTCTGGCCCCATCACGGCGTAGTAGCCAAATTTTCCATTGGTCGACCACTGTCCGCGGCTCGCCAGGAAGCGACAAATCTGTGCCAGCATCTCCGCGCCTTCGGCCCGCAAAAAGGCCGTATCGCCGGTCACATGCACGTAATGCCAGAGCCCATAGGCCACCGCCGTTGTCGGCTGGAATTGCAGGCTGGCGTGCTGCCAGAGTGTGCAACTCTCCGTTCCGTCCGATGTCGCCACCGGGTAGCACGCGCCCGCGCAATCCAAATCCTTCGCGCGCGCCATGGCCTGCGGCAGCGTTTTATAGCGGAAATCAATCAGCGCCCTGGCCGCTGCCGGGTTGCTGAACAGGTAAAACGGCAGGCAGTACGTCTCGGTATCCCAAAACGCGTTGCCGTTGTAGGCCTCGCCGGTCAGCCCCTTCGCCCCGATGTTCGCGCCCGCCACCACGCCGCGATAGGTCTGCTGCATCTGGAACATGCAAAAACGGATACCCTGCTGCGTTTCCTCGTCGCCGTCGATGACAATATCGGACTTCGCCCAAAAGTTTTCCCAATAAATCTGATTTTCTTTCAAAACATCGGTGTATTTTTTCGTGGATGTCTCGACTTGGGCCTGTCCCCGTTTCCAGGCCTCCTCCAGCGCCTGCTGGTTGTCCCTGTCCGAGTGCAGGATAACCGTCTTCCCGACCACTGCCTCCTGACCCTCGACCAGGTCTACCTCCAGGCGCGCGCCGATAAATTTCTCCGCTGCGAGCGGCGTTTGCGGCGCGGATGCATCCACCCGCTGCCCAACAAACAGCTGGTGCCCGATGGTTTTCGTCACCCCAAGCATCGCCCCGTTCTCCTGGCGTTCCACGTTCCAGAAGTTTTCACCAAACGACCGGTGCGGCACCGAAAAATCCAGCCCTAGTGTCAGCGTCACCCGCCCCGAAAAATTCAGCGCCGTCAAACGGATTTTCTGGCAGGCCAATTCCTTCGTCTCCATACTGAGCAGTCGCCCAAAAACCAGCCGCACCTGCTTCCCCTCTTCGGTTTCCCAGACGAATTCGCGCGTCAATTCGCCCGTGCGAAAATCCAACTCACGCCGAAAACCCGAAAACTTGGATTTTGCCAAATCCAGCGTCTCGCCGTCTAGTTCAATCTGCGTATACAGCCAGTTGACGGTATTGACCATGAACGCCAGCCGGTTCGATATGCCCTTGTAGGCCATCTTTTCGGTGAAGCGCTCCTCGTAAATGCCGTTCAGGTAAGCGCCAACCAGCGACTTGCCTGAATAGCCCTCGTCAAAGAACCCGCGCACGCCCTGGTGCTCATTCGCCAACGAAAACAATGACTCGGAGACCTCGCTCCGGTCGGAGTGAAAACCAGCCTCACTGATTTTCCAGGGATGAATCAAAAGATATTGGTCAGCAACTTTGCCCATAATTCCGCTCCCGTATCATTGCGAGTGAGCGCTGGTCGAGTAGCCCTGAGCGTTCTTAGCGAAGGGCATATCGAGGCCAAGCGAGCGAAACAATCGAGGATTGTCACACTCCCCAGGTCTTGACAATTGCACCTGCGCTGCAAGTGCAGGTGCACGGCGGGAGAACGCAGCCTACTCGACCAGCGGTTCATTCGCAATAACACTAACAAATTAGTTGAACGTTCAACCGTAGAGCCAAAAAAAGAGCGGCTCACGCCGTCTCTCTTGCAACCAGATTCACCGGCAGGGTTAATCTGCTGCCAAGTGAACTCTGCTTTTTCAGAATTTTGAGCAGTGTTTTGGTTGCTGTCTCGCCCTTTTCGTAGATATTCTGGTCAATAGTAGTCAAGGATGGGAAAACTTGTTGCCCCATGTGAATATTATCGAAGCCGACCAGTCCAAATTCCTGACCAACTTTGATTCCTTTTCTGAGCATGCCGTGCAGGATTCCAACCGCTACCATATCTTCGGTGCAGAAGGCGGCATCGAAATCCTGGGCCATAAGCAATTCGGCGAACTGTACTCCGGCTTCGAAGGGTGTGCCGAGTTTATCGTAGGTATATTCTTTTAACCCGGCCTCTTTGATGGCCTGGCGGTAACCTGCGCAGCGTTTTTGCATCAATGGCCCTTCCAACTCAACTGCACAGAGGGCAATTTTTTTGTAGCCCTTCGAGATCAGATGTTGGGCTGCCAGGTAGCCGCCAGTTTCATCATCCGATGTAACGTATGAGAAGTTGGGGTAATTTCCGCGCGAATAATTGTCAATCAGCATGACCGGGATGCCTTTGGAGTTCAGGTCGTGCAGAAAAGTCTGATCAAATTCGCCTACTGCCAAAATTCCATCCACATTGCGGGCATCAATCCATTCACTGACCTGAATCAGGCGTTCCTTGTAGGGTACTGAAAAAATGATCAGATCGTAATAAGCTTCATCGCGCAGGACAGAATAAACGCTATCCATGATGATATTGTAAAAAGGGCTGTTTGTTAGAGTGTTGGTGTCAACGTAGGAGGGCAAAATCATCCCGATTAATCGCGACTGGTTGGTAATCAAGGAACGTGCTGCTAGATTTGGTTTGTAGCCCAGTTTTTTTGCGGCAGCCAGTACGGTTTCACGTGTTTCTGATGAGCATTTATCTTTCCCGCTGAATACATTTGAAACAGTGGTTCGGGAAACTCCAGCTTCTTTGGCAACATCGATGACGGTGACACTCATGAGATTTATCCTTGTTGAACGTTCAACGAAATTATCTAACGAATAATGAATTTTGTCAAGAAGATTGGTTGAAATTGCCACCGAACTGCAAGAGCAATCTATGCGGCATGATTCAGTTTCTCCTGTGCATATTCTCTCACCATGCCAAGCATCTGATAGCGGGGTTCGCCATCGGGGCCGGGATGCTGCTCGAGCAAAGAGTGATCCATTAGGGCGGGGATCCCTGTCAATGCCTGCCCGGTGGAGCAAGCGGATTCGGCTTCTGCCAGACTGAAGCTGCCTTCGATGGCTGCCAACCGGCAAAAAAAGCCCTGCAAATCGGCTGCGAGCAGATTGAAACTCCAATCAAGCATGGCGCGCAGGGTTTGTTGATGAGGCGGCATCCGTTTAGGGCCAAGGCTGAGAAAATTTAATCGGTCATTCTTCAGCCGGGCAAGCATGGTCTGAGGAGAGTAATATTTCATCTGGAAAGCGGCCAGTTCAATTGCCAGCGGCAGTCCTTCGGTGCGCAAACAAAGTTCTGTAACCGCTTCAACATTTTCATTGTTAAGCACAAAGCTTGGACAAACAGCTTGAGCACGCTGAACAAAAAGAGAGACTGCTGGAGATTGTGCCCAAAGCTGTTGGCCTTTGACGGTTTCGATATCGGCTAGTGTCAGCGGAGGAACGATAAATTCATGCTCTCCATAAAGATGGAGCGCGCTACGGCTGGTGACAATGATTTTTAAGCGGGGAGCGGCGGCCAGTAAATTGGGAATCAGGCTGCGGGCGGGGATGATTTGTTCGAAATTGTCGAGGACAAGCAATAATTTACGGGGCCGCAGCCAGTTTTTTATCCCGACATCGCTCCCATCTTTTATCCCTAGCGATGCTGCAATGGCTGAGGTGACCTTTGTGTAATCATTCAGGTTGGAAAGATCGACGAAACCGGCTTCGCCAGGATAGCGATGGGCGAGTTCGAGAGCCAGACGTGTTTTTCCAATGCCGCCGGGGCCAAGCAGGATTAACAAGCGCAGATTGTCGCCCATCATCAGGTGCCAAAGAGTTTGTAAGGTGGCTTCTGCCCCAACCAGCCTGGTGAGCGGGACTGGAATGGTCGGGGGGATTTCGACGATTGGAACTGTAGATTCAATTTCCCAATGGTTGAGAGCTTGAGTAATGGCTGGAACAAATTCGCGTAGCTGATAAAAATAGGTTGCGCGGCTGATATTGAGACGATCAGCGTACACATCCGCCACGGCTTCAGGGTTGGAGAGAATTACTTCGAGAATGCGGCGCTGTGTGGGCGCAAATGGATAGGCTTGTAGATAGGAAAAGATGGCCTTTAGACCGCCTCGCTGTCCGATCCAGGTTTGAAATAATTCTTGTTGGATCAGGCGGGAAGGAAAGCGAGGAAAACGTAGCAGGGCCTTAACGTGTTCATCGCTCCAGGGGCCAGTCATTGTTTCATTACGTTTGAATACCGTTTCCATGACTTAAATCTTATCACACTTTTGTTGAACGTTCAACTATAATTAGACTATCTTTAGACCACGTCTGAAATTTCGACCATATACTTTAGTCAGAATAGAGCGTCCAAAATTAAATCTGTGCCTGGAACGCTTTTACCGCTGACCCTTGTGTCAAATCTCAAAAAGGAGAAGAAATTCCCATGAAAGCCAAATCGTTTGTTTTGTTCAACCTGGTTATGCTGTTCGCGTTGGTGTTGAGTGCCTGTGGCGCGCCTGCTGTAAGCGAAGCCCCAGTAGCGGATGCTCCGGTAGTTGAAGCGCCTGTTGCAGAAGCGCCCGCTGCCGAAGAAGAACCGGCTCAGGCTGAAGGGCCTTTGCCCGCTGTTGTTGCGTTCCCCGACCAGATCGCTGGTGGCCAACCGGTTGAAATCACTGTTGTACAAAAACCTGCCGATTCACAGCCGGAAGCAGTTGCTGCCTGGGAAGCTCAGGTGAAGCGTTTCCAAGAGAAGTACCCGAACGTGACCATTATTGGCACGGATTATGCCTATGCTCCCGATTCGTTTGCTGCTTTGGTTGCGGGCGACCAGGTTCCGACTCTTTTTGAAGTCTATCTGACTGATCCTGGCAAGATGATTGAGCAGGGTGTGGCCTATGATATGACTGAATTGGTCAAGGCTCAGAAGCTTGATACTGTCTTCAATCCCGATATTCTCGCCATTTCAACCAAGGATGGCAAAGTTTACGGCTTGCCACGCTTTGCCTATGCAATGGGCCTAGCATACAATATTAAGATGCTCAAGGATGCTGGTTACGATGCGCCTCCCACCACCTGGAATGAGTTGGCTGAAATGGCCCAGAAGCTGACCAATCGTGATGCTGGTGTGGCGGGCTTCTCCTTCATCACCGATGGCAGTGGTGCGGCTGGCTGGCATATGACCACTATTGCCTATAACTTCGGTTTGAAGAATTCCGATATCGTCACTGGAACTCCAGGTGCTTACAAGGCTGGCTTTGCCGAAGGCGCTATGCTCGACGCGCTGAAGTTTGCCCATGATTTGCGCTGGAAATATGATCTCCTGCCGCTCGAAAACCTGTCCTGGCCGACCAATGGTGAAGCGATTGCCACCGGCCGCGCAGCGATGGTGGTGATGGCTGGTGATCAGTACACCTGGATTCGCCAAACCTACCCCGATGCTCCGATTGCTGACTTTGGCTTTGCCCCGCTGCCTGCTGGCCCTGGTGGTAAGAGTGTTTCGCTGGTGGGCGGTAACATCGCCATGATCAGCGCCAAAGCCACTGCTGGACAAGCTGAAGCTGCTTTCTACTGGCGCATGTTTACCCAGTTCGACCCGAACGAAATTATTGCCAATTACGAATCGGGCAAGAGCAACCCCACTGTTGTAGTCGGCTCACCGGTGCTCCCGCTTTATGTTGGCGATTACCAGGTTGCACTCCAGGCGCTTGAGGCTCAATACGCCAACATGCCGGTTGAAAATTACGCTCTCTTCCTGGATGCGATTACCTCTGGCCAGGCTACCATGCAGCCCGAACCGCTTGTTGCTGGCCAGGAATACTACTCTGCCCTTGGCGCGGCCGTAAGCACCGTTGTTGCAGATCAGGCTTCTGATCCTGCGGCTGTTCTGCAAGAAACCGCTGAAACTTTCCAGACCAACGTGCTCGATTTGCTCAAGTAAAACCTTATCGTTCACTCATCGACAGGTGGCATTGCCCAGCAGTGTCACCTGTCGATGCAAGGAGTTCCCAGATGACAATTCAGGCCGACTTAAGGCGAAAACAGAAGCGCACAGCTTATTTTTGGCGGAAGCAAATTTTTTCGTATGTTTATATCCTGCCGGCTTTGCTGGTTTTTTCTTGGATGACTTTTTACCCCATTGTGACAACCGTTCTCTACAGTTTTCAGAAAGTCAGCCTGGCAAAACCTGCCGAATGGATTGGCCTCGATAACTATGTGCGCATGTTTGGCAATCCGCTTTTCTTGACGGCCTGGAAAAATATTGGCATCTTCATGTTATTAAGTATTGTGATGGGATTCATGATTCCCATCATGCTGGCGCTAATGGTCAATGAAATGCGTGGCATGGGAAAGTTTTTCCAAACGATAGTTTATCTACCATCGCTGATCCCTGTTGCCGTGGCGTTGCTCGTTTGGCGGCAGATTTACGCGCCAGATGGCGGTATCCTCAACAGCTTGTTGAAGGCTGCGGGATTTTCAGCCCAGCTTTGGCTGCAAAATCCTGATCTGGTCAAACCGGCAATGGTAATCATCATGACTTGGCTGGGAGCGGGCGGCAGTGTGCTGATTTATATTTCCGCATTGCAAGAAATTCCCACTGAAATTTACGAAGCTGCCGAGTTGGATGGCTTCAATGTCTGGCAGCGCATCTGGTACATCACCCTACCTCTGCTTGGTTCACGCATGCAAATTATGCTTATCTTGCAAATCATCGCTGTTGGACAGGTTTTTACCGAGCCATTTATCCTGACATCCGGAGGCCCGGCCAATGCCTCCGTAACTCCGGTTCTGGAACTTTATCGGACCGCATTTGAGCGCAGTGATTTTGGCCTGGCCTCGGCCTGGAGCGTTTCGCTGTTGGTTATTCTTTCTGCATTTTCCGTTATTTATGTCTGGTTGTCGCGCCGCCGCGAACAACAAGGGTAAGGAGCAATAATGAGCACCTACAATCGCGGCATCATGTCTGACGTGGAAGCCCGTTCCTTTGGCGGAAAATTTGTGCTGGGCCTGTTTTTCGTAATCCTGGTCTTGACCACCCTTGTCGTGGTTTTTCCTTTCTTCTTTTCCTTCACCGCTGGCTTGAAATCGAGCACTGAAATCTACAAACCTGGCCTTAACCTGTGGCCAGCTGCCCCAAACTGGAATAACTACCTCGATGCCTGGAAACGATTTAACATGACGCGTATGTTTGGCAATACGATCATCGTTGCGGGAGGTGGTGTAGTTTTGCAATTAATAGTTTCATCGCTGACCGCCTATTTTCTCTCACGGCTCAAGCCGATTGGCTCGAGCGTTATGATGGTGTTAATCCTTATCACCATGACTGTGCCTCGCATCGCCTATATCGTGCCGCTCTATATCACGATTGCCAAGCTGCCCATTTTAAATACCAGCCTGATCAACTCTTACTGGGGCTTGTGGCTGCCGTATGCGGTTAATCCTTTTATGATTTTGGTACTCAAAACGGCTTTCGATTCTATTCCCAAAGAAATTTACGAAGCTGCCCAGCTTGATGGTGCCAGCGACTCGCGCATGTTTTTCCAATTTACTATTCCGCTCTCCACCTCCATCATGCTCGTCCTGGGTCTGCTTTCTTTCATCGGTCTGTGGGGCGATTTTCTGTTGCCTCTACTTGTTCTGCGTGATGCTGAATTGCAAACTGCCTCGGTACGCCTGTTCAATCTGACTCGTTCCTTCCCGATGAATTTGCACATGGCTGGCTCGTTTATTGCCATGCTCCCGCCCCTGCTGGCTGCTGTTTTCTTGCAGCGTTACATGAAAGGCGGATTGACCTTCTGATGACGCGCGTGGTTGCTTTTGCCATTTTCTCTCTCCTTTGGTTAACGGGATGTGCCGGGCCGCAGACTCTGCCCACGCAGGAGGGCTTGACTACAGCCCTTGGCACATCCCCAACACCAGCCAAGACCCCCTCCGCGCTGCCGCCGGCCACCGCCACAACCGAGAACACCTCTGCCTCGGACATGCCCCTGGTTCGCATCCAAAACGTCGAAAGTGGAACCTACCTTGCCGAGCAAGATGGCTTGGCTGTGCTAACCCAGGACCCGTCCGCACCGGCTGCCCTGTGGGGGCTGGAAACCTACCAGGGTAGCCAACGCCTGCAAAACCAATCCAGCGGCCACTATCTCGCCATTGAAAATCTTAAGGCCGAGGTTGAAATCATCCCCATCCAGCCTGACTGGATGAGCCCACGCTGGAGCCTGGAAGGCGACCCGGCCGCTGGCCCGGTCATCATCCGCAATGTCTGGCATAACTGGCAGGTGTTGTATGTCAAAGATGGACTGGTGCGCTATGAACGAGTCTCCATCGAGGCTGACAACGCCCGCTGGGTTTTGGAACCAATGAATAACATGTCCCTCACTGATTCTTCCCCCGTAGCCTCTGCAACCATCCCTACCCCGCCCAATCCACCCGAAAGCCGGGGCGCAATTGTCCCGTGGATCGAATATGAAGCTGAAATGACCCAAACCAACGGGGAGATTCTTGCTCCCGACCGGACGTTTGGCAGCATTGCATCCGAATCATCGGGGCGCAGCGCGGTCAAGTTGAACCATGCCGGGGATTACGTTCAATTCCAGTCAACGTCCGCCGCCAACTCAGTGGTGGTGCGTTACGTCATCCCTGATTCGGAAGATGGCCAGGGGCTGGAAGCTACGCTCAGCCTGTACGTGGATAATATCTTCCGCCAGAAAATCCAATTGACATCCAAATATGCCTGGTCGTATGGCGGCGAGGAGTTGACTTTTAACGTTCCCAAAGCAGGCGGCGCGCATCATTTTTATGATGAAGCCAGGGCGCTGGTGGGCGACATTCAGGCAGGCGCAACGGTCAAGCTGCAAAAAGATGCCGACGACAGCGCCGAATATTACGTGGTTGACCTGGTCGATTTGGAGCAGGTGGCCTCGCCCAAAAACATGCCCGAAGGGTTTATCTCCATCGAGGCGTGCGGCGCGGAACCAAATAGCGGTAAAGATGCCGGGAACGCCATCCAGCAGTGTATCGCCAAGGCGAAGGCCGCTAAAACGGGAGTCTGGATTCCGGCCGGGATGTTCGTGAGTGAAATTCACGGGTTCGATGTTTCCGATGTCACGATTCAGGGCGCGGGGATGTGGTATTCCACCATCCGCGGGAAATATGCGCGCTTCAACTGTATCGGGAATAACTGCCGCTTCGCCGATTTCGCCATCCTGGGCGAAACCATCACCCGCGACGATAAAAGCCCCGAAAATGGCTTTAATGGCAGCGCCGGAATGGGTTCTTCGCTCGAAAATATCTGGGTCGAGCATATTAAGGTTGGTTTTTGGGTCAGCGGCGGGACGAATGGTCTGGTGATTCGCAACAGCCGCTTCCGTAACTTGTTTGCCGATGGGATTAATTTCTGCAACGGGACCAGTCATTCGGTGGTGGAAAATTCCCACTTCCGCAACACCGGCGATGATGCCCTGGCTTCGTGGTCGCCGAAGGGCGATCCGGTCAATACCGGCAATGTTTTCCGCTTTAATACCATTCAGGTTCCCTGGAGGGCCAACTGCCTGGCGATTTATGGCGGGAAGGACAATCACATCGAGAATAACATGTGCTTCGATGTGGTCACGTATCCGGGCATTCTGATTGCGGCCCAGTTTAACTCAAACCCGTTTGAAGGCAATACAGTTGTGGCGCGCAACTCGCTCATCCGCGCTGGTGGGCCAATGTTTCGCCAGCAGCATGGGGCGCTCAAAATTTGGGCGCAGCAGGGTGAAATCGGTGGGCTGAAGGTGAGCGATTTGCTGATTGAGAGCTCCACCTTCGCAGGTATTGAATTGGCTGGCCCATCGCCGATGACCGGGGCAACTTTTGAGCATATTCAAATCATCAATTCGGGGACAAATGGCATTTACCTGAGTTCAAATTTATCGGGCGATGCCAGTTTTTCTTTTGTCGAAGTGCTGAATTCGCTCAAAGAGAATGTTCTCAACAATTCACCGATATTAAAATTCAAACTGTTCATTGGAGATGGGAATCGTGGATGGTAAGTCAGCTAAAATCATTTGTCACCTCCAAACCCATCTCTGGGCTGATTTATCCTGATTAAACATGCCAGAATATAAAGATAACAGAGCCTGTCGTCACGGCGCAGGAACAGCCAGATTATCTATTCACTTCGGCAGGACAGGCCAAAATATTATCCGATATCATGAGCATTGTCCGTGCTGTTCCTAACTGGCATGGCAACGGTGTTCTTCGCCGGATGCAACCTGTCCCCATTGCCTACGTTGACTGGAAACCAGCTCAGCCTCCATACAGGAGCAATTGGAAGAACCAGGCCTTGTTCGATTACAACAGCCAACCGCTCCCTGCGTTAAAGCTTTTAGGAAATCCGTAAGCTGACAGCTTTCCACCAGTACATCATTTTAACGAACCAGGGAAGGAAACTCCGCCATATTAAGCGGGATTTCCTTCCCTGGTTCGTTTTGTTTCATTTTCCGAGTCTGCCTGAGATGGATACTGGAAGAAGATTATGAGGGAATAGTATACTTTTGTTGTGTGTTGATGCACAAAAAATGCGCTAAATCGTTAAGAATTAATAAATTATTAACCTAAAATATAGTCACGTTGTACTCTCCGATTCACGGAAAAGAGCCTGTGCCAGAATGATGATCCTGACCACCCGCCAACGCGATATTTTGAAGGTACTTCTTGATGCCGGTCGGCCGATTGGCGCAATGGAGCTTTCCGGGCTATTGCACATTACACCGCGCCAGGTAAACTATAGCCTTCAGGGTGTGAAATACTGGTTACAGCAACATGGTCATGATTTGGTGAATGTTCCAGGGACGGGATTTTGCCTGAACCTTTCCCCGGAACAGATTCGCAGCATGAAGAAAGAAATAAGCCTGGTTTCCGGCGTTCAGATTGTTTTATCTGTCAAACAGCGTCAGCAATTGCTGGCGTTGTTTTTATTAACCCGCGCGGAGCCGTTCATCCTTTCGCAATTGGAGCAACTGACGCAGGTTTCGCGGGTGACCTTGCTCAAGGATATGGACGAGCTTGAAGCCTGGTTTGTTGAACAGAACCTCGCTCTGGTGCGTAAGCCGCATTTTGGCATTCAGGTTAGCGGTGCGGAGCGGGACTGCCAACAAGCCCTCGCAAAAGTGCTATGGAGTGAAACGCCTTTTAGCAGTGAACCGGTGACCGAGATCAGTCACGCTGATGGGTTGATTTTCAATCTACAGGGTGATACTGCTTTGCTGCCGTTGGTTGAGCAGGTTAGTTACTGGCTCTCCAAGATTCGCATGCGCCGGGCGATTGGGCTGGTTGCCAAATCAGAAGAGCAACTAGGCGGGCGCTTTACTGATGATGCGGTTTTGCACCTTGCTCTGATTTTTGCCTTGATGGACTGCCGTTTGCAGGAAGGTCGCCGCATCGAAGTGGACCCGCAACTCTTCAATTGGTTGCAGACCGCAACGATCTGGCCGGTTGCCAGCTATGTGGCCCGCCACATGGGGCGCGACCTGAACATCGTCTGGACAGCCTCGGATGTCGCTGGGGTGGCCATGGAAATGTTAGCCGCCCCGCGCAATGAGATTTTGCCGGGCGAGTTGGAGCGGAACAACGAGTTTTCAACGATGATTGGCAGCATGATGGATGTTATCAGCCAATCTTATGGCATCCCCAAGATGAAATATGACCGCACCCTGCAGAATGGGTTGCTTAATAACATCATTCCGGCCTGTTTCCGCAAGCGTTTTAACCTTTGGTTTCCGGTAGCGTTGAACAATGCCAGCTTGCCCGAGGAATATGAACTTGAGCATGAAATTGGACAGCGGATTGCTCAAATGGTGCAGGAACAAACCGGGTTTGTCTTGCCACCCGGTGAAATTAATAATCTGATTGTGCTCTTGAGAGCTGCTTTTATCCGCAACCGTATGTATAAATTTGAGCGTGTGATAGTTGTCTGTCCGAGCGGGATGGCAACTGCCCAATTGTTGGTGGCGCGCCTCAATGCTCGTTTCCCCTATCTCAATGCGTTGGAAGTAATCTCGCTTCGCGATATGACTCCCGCGCTGGTGGCTTCTGCCGATCTAATCCTGACCACCGTTCCGTTGCCGCGGCAATATGCGGCGAACAACAAAACAATCCGGGTTCATCCGCTGTTGATGCCGGAAGATATTGAAGCCATTACCCGATTCTTGAGTTGAACCTTGTCCTGGTTGCCCGGTAACGTCCAACCGTTACCTTGTAATGCGTGCGACCTGCTTAGCGTCGCCCGAAAATTCGCAGAAGGCCTGCCCAGCAGGCAAAACAAAATCCTGAAAGGAGTACGTAAATGAAAGAGAAATTGCAACAATTGGGTGGTTTCCTGGCCGGAATGGTCATCCCCAACATCGGCGCGTTCATCGCTTGGGGTTTGATCACGGCGCTGTTCATCCCCACCGGCTGGATCCCAAATGAGACATTTGCCAAGCTGGTGGGCCCGATGATCGTTTATTTGCTTCCGGTTTTGATCGGTTATACGGGCGGTAAGATGGTCCACGGTCATCGCGGCGGTGTAGTCGGCGCAGCGGCCACCATGGGTGTTGTTGTTGGGGCGGATATTCCCATGTTCCTGGGCGGTATGCTCATGGGTCCGCTTGGCGGCTGGTGCATCAAGAAGATCGATGAAATTCTCGAAGAAAAAATCCCTGTTGGCTTCGAAATGCTCATCAACAATTTCTCGGCTGGTATCCTGGCCATTGTGTTGGTGCTGTTTGGCAACATTGTCGTTGGTCCGGTTGTATCAGCGTTCAGTGATGCTGCTGGTGCTGTTGTTGGTTGGCTCGTGGATGCCCGCCTGCTGCCCCTGGCTGCCATCGTCATTGAACCCGCCAAAATTTTATTCCTGAATAATGCCCTCAACCATGGTGTTTTAGGCCCGCTGGGTGTGGCTGCATCTCAGGAAACTGGCCGCGCCATTCATTTCCTGCTCGAAACCAACCCTGGCCCTGGTCTTGGCCTGCTGGTAGCTTTCTATTTTGCCGGCAAAGGTATGCTCAAGGAATCTTCCCCTGGTTCGATGATTATCCATTTCCTGGGCGGCATCCACGAGATTTACTTCCCCTATGTTCTTGCTCATCCGATCATGGTTTTGGCGATGATTGCCGGCGGCATGGCTGCTGACCTGTGGTTTGTTATCTCTGGTGCTGGCCTTGTTGCTACCCCATCCCCCGGTTCGATCTTTGCTTACCTGGCCGTTATCCCGCCCGGACAGCACTTCCAGGTGCTCACAGGTGTTCTGATCGGCGCAGTGGTTTCCTTCCTGGTAGGCGCTTTCATTCTGCGCATCAACCCGGTCAAAGAGACCGAAGAAGAAGAAGTTGCCGTAACTGGTACTGTTCCTGGGTTAGGTTAGGACTAAACCAAAACTGGCCTGGTCTGGCGATTTCGCAGGTGCGGCAGCTTCCTCTTGACAGCTATTATACCCGCTGTCGCACCTGCACCCTGTATTCGACACCGCAAGGAGAAGAAAAATGACGCAATCGATTTCAGCTGCAAGCGTTAAAACCATTATTTTTGCCTGTGAAGCTGGTATGGGTTCCAGCCTGATGAGTGTTAACTCCTTGAAAAAGAAATTAAAAGCTGCACAGGTAACCGATGTCACTGTTGTCCACAAGCCGGCCCGTGAAATTCCTGCCGATGCCCAGGTGGTAGTTGTCCACAAGGGATTGGCTAAAACAGCCTGTGCTAAAGCGCCCAATGCCGTCGTTGTTGCTTTCAACCATTTTTTGAATGATCCCGTATTCGACAAGCTCGTAAAAGCTCTTGTTGATAAAACAGAGATTCTTTCCACAGAATCGTAAATTTCGCCAATCGGCGTTTTTCTCTAGTACCCAAGCCAAGGCAGGTATGCGATTTTATGCTTCTGCTCTGGATAAGTGTAGTCAGGATGCAAACTATGCCCATCATCTCCAAGAACCGCATTGAACTGCAATCCAACGCTATCAACAAAGCGGATGCTATTCGTAAGGCGGGTGAATTGTTGGTTCAATCTGGTTGTGTTTTACCTGCTTATGTGGATGGCATGTTAACCCGTGAAGAATCAATGTCTACTTGTCTGGGCAATGGGGTTGCTATTCCGCACGGCATATATGAAAACCGTGAACATGTTTTGAAAACGGGCATCTCCGTGTTGCAACTGAAAGATGGTGTGCAATGGGACGATGACGAAAAAGTTTATCTGGTGATTGGAATTGCTGCATCATCGGATGAGCATGTCGGGGTGCTTGCAAATCTGGCTGAGGTAATCGATGACGATGACAACCTAGCCGAGTTACTAAAGACAACCGACCCAGATGTAATCGTCAAATATTTGAGCGCAAACTAATTTTGAGATAAAAACGGTCACGATAGGGTGCAGAAATGCCAATGTCCATCCCGGCCAGCCAGGTCAACACCATCTATTTTGCATGTGAAGCGGGCATGAGTTCCAGTTTGATGAGCGCGAGTTGGCTGCGAAAACGCTTGAGTGCCGCAAAAATCAACATTGCGGTCATACCCAAACCTGCCATTGAGGTACCTGGAGATGCCCAGGTGGTCATTGCCCACAAAACGCTTGTCAAAATTATTCGTCTAAAAGCGCCCAATGCTGTCATTTTGACTTTTTCTCAACTTCTGAATGATCCTGTTTTTGATAAGCTCATTGAAGCGCTTGTTGATGGCCGGGAAATTTTTTCCACTGAGCTATAAGACAAGCCCGGATTTTTAAGTAGCATCTTGCCTGTGAAATTCAATTTGTCAACATTTATAAACTTTTGCAGAAAACAGAGCCTGCCATGAAACAAATCGAATTGGTTATCCAAAACCCCACCGGCCTGCACGCTCGACCGGCTAAGGTCCTGGTTAATCTGGCCAAGAAATTTAAATCGGAAATCTCCCTGTTTAACGAAAGCAAACGGGCCAATGCCAAGAGCATGGTTTCTGTGCTGACACTTGGTGTTGTCAGCGGCGCGCACATCATGCTCCAGGTGGATGGCGAGGACGAAGATATCGCTCTGCGCGAATTGAAATCGGCCATCCAGGCGGGACTTGGCGATAATGGCGCGCACGCCATGCCTGATGCCCCGCAAACTGCTCCGGTTGTCTCAAGGGACGAACCTGCCTCAGCCGACCCTGGCGTGATTAAAGGAATTGGCGCTGCTCCCGGGATTGCGGTTGGCCCAATTTTTCATTTCGAGCATGAAAATTTTGACGCGGTTTCTGGTGAGGCCAAGCTTTCTCTTGATGATGCCCTCAAGCAGGCCAGGGAACAGTTGATTCTCCTGCAGCAGATGATGAGCGATAAAAAACTGGGTGCGGAAGCTGCAATTTTTGAGGCCCATGCTGAATTGTTGGATGATCCTGATCTGATGGATGTGGTCAATGCGCAGATCAAGGCCGGTCAAAACCCGATCCAAACCTGGAAAGCTGCGATTGCGGAGCGTGCCGAAGCGATCGCAGCGCTCAAGAACCCGCTTCTCTCGGCGCGTGCAGCCGACTTGCGCGATGTTGGTCGGCGTGTGTTGCGCTTGATGCTCGGGTTGAGCGAAAAAGGAGTGGTATTACCTGCCAAACCGGTGATTATTGTCGCCCGCGAACTTTCCCCTTCCGATACTGCCTCCTTCGATCCGGAACGGGTGCTTGGATTTGGCATTGTTGAAGGCGGACCAACTTCGCATATTGCCATTTTAGCTCGCGCGCTTGGCTTGCCCGCCATTGTTGGTGTTGATGAAGTCATGTTGGATCTGGCTGATGAAACGCCAGTTATTCTGAATGGCAACGACGGCACTTTGACTGCCAACCCGGCCCCGGATGTGCTCAATCGTGCCGCCCAGGTGCAGAAGCGCTGGCTGGAGTATCGCCGTTTTGCCGTTGAGCAGGCTGCCCTTCCTGCTGTAACAGCAGATGGTCATCGTATCGACGTTACCGCCAACGCCGGTTCGGTAGGGGATGCCGCCGAGGCAATGAAAATGAGCGCGGATGGGATTGGATTGTTGCGTACGGAATTTCTCTTTTTGGAGCGTACCTCCGCTCCCAGCGAGGAGGAGCAGTTCAATGTTTATCGCGCTATTGCCGAGACGATGCAAGAACGCCCGGTCATTCTCCGTACCCTTGATATTGGCGGCGATAAACCGCTTCCGTACATCCATCTCAAGCCAGAGATGAACCCTTTTCTCGGTGAGCGTGGCATTCGCCTATGCCTGAACCGTCCAGATTTGTTCCGCGAGCAGTTGCGTGCCATCCTGCGCGCATCGCGACACGGCAACCTGCGGATTATGTTCCCGATGATCAGTGATGTGGGCGAAATTCGCCAAGCGCGTGCCTTGATTGATGAATTGCGCCAGGAATTGGGATTGCCTGAAATCCAGTTCGGCATCATGGTCGAAGTTCCCTCCGCTGCGCTGCTGGCCGATAAACTGGCCCCCGAAATCGATTTTTTCTCTATCGGTACCAACGATTTGACCCAGTACACACTGGCTGTTGATCGGGGTAACTCGACTTTGGCAGCCAAGCACGATGGCTTGCATCCTGCCGTATTGCGGCTGATTGCCCACACCATCGAGTCTGCTCATAAACATGGTAAACGTGCCGATCTTTGTGGCGAACTCGGCTCTGATCCAATCGCGGTACCGATCTTGCTTGGACTGGGTATCGACGAACTCAGTGTCAGCATTCCCTCAGTTCCAACTGTCAAGGCCCAGGTGCGTGGCCTGCGATTGGCTGAACTTCAACCACTTGCGCAAAAGGCTCTTGAGTGCTCATCTGCTCAGGAAGTGCGCAATCTGGTCAAAATGCATTTCAACTAATTCTCTAACAAACGGTGTCGTTGCGAGCCGCCGATGTTCTTTCGGCGGCGTGGCAACCCCCGCTCGGTAACTACCTATCGTTCAATTGGAGATTACTTCAGCGGCGAAAAACCGATACTTCGCAATGACATATATCACTCGAAAGGAAACAACCCTATGGGTACCAAATACCAATCCTATCGTTCCCTTAATTACCAACTTCCCCAGCAAACGCTGGCCTGGAATCTCTACGGTGCCGGTTTTGAAAGCATGGGCAAAGATGGCCAGCCCGAAACATTTCCCGTTCCCATCGAGCCTGGCGATGATCAATTATTGGTGCGTATCGACAGCGTCGGCATCTGCTTCTCGGACCTGAAGGTACTTAAGCAGGGCCGCAATCATCCCAAGCTTTACAACCGTGATATGACCGTTGAGCCGACCCGCCTGGGTCATGAAGTTTCGCTGACCATCATAAAAGTTGGCAAAAAACTGACTGGTAAATACCAGGTTGGTCAGCGTCTCGCCGTTCAGCCCGATATCTATCAGCAGGGCAAGAGCACTGCATATGGCTATACTGTTCCGGGCGGGCTTATTCAATATCACCTTATCGGCCCGGAAGTTCTCGAAACCGATGAAGGTGCCTGCCTGTTACCCGTTGCTGACAATATGGGCTACGCAGAATCGTCCCTGCTCGAACCCTGGGGTTGTGTCATGGCTGCCTACACACAGCGCCGCCGCCTTTCTCCAAAAGCGGGCGGGATGCTCTGGATCGTGGGCCAGCCGGGTGATGCAACCGAATTTACCTATTCGAACGGCCTGGCTCCTGCGGCCATCATCCTGACCGATGTGCCGGATTCCGTAAAACAGATTGCCACGGCCACCCGGGCAAAGATCATCGTGCGCAATGGGCTTGCCGTCAGCGAGTACGAAGCTCTCAGCCAGGAACTGACGAATGGTGCCGGCTTCGATGACATCATCGTTCTGAACCCGGTTTCTGCCGATGCGGTCGGCACGATTGCGCGCTTTATTGCCCGTCGCGGAACCTGCAACCTGGTTGGTACCCAACCGCTCGATAACCTCACCACTGTCGATTTGGGGCGCTTGCACTACGATTACATTGCTTTTGTCGGCACCAACACTCTCGACATTGCCGCGTCTTACGGCGAAGTTCGCAACCGCTGCGAACTTCGTGAAGGCGGTACCACCGTTTTTGTTGGCGCGGGCGGCCCGATGGGACAGATGCACGTTCAACGTTCACTTGAAAAGCCCGATGGCCCAAAATTGGTCATCGCCACCGAAATCAGCGATGAACGCCTGCAAACCCTGGATGAGATGTTTGGACCGCTGGCCAAACAACATGGCCGCACCATCCTGTTCTTCAACCCGAACACTTCCCTAAAATCCTTCTACGATTTCGTGATGGAAGCCACCCACGGCCAGGGTGCGGATGATGTTGTTGTCAGCGTGCCGGTTGCCAAATTAATGGAAGAAGCCGACACCGTTATGAAAGCCGATGGGATGCTGGTGCTCTTTGCGGGCGTTCCCAACGGCACCATGGGCAAAGTCAATTTGAGTAACGTTTATCTCTCGAATGCCCAGTACACCGGCACCTCCGGCCTGACCATCGACGACCAGGCGCTCGTTATGGAACGCCGCGTTGCTGGGACGCTCTCCCCTGGGCGTTCGGTTGCTGCCATCGGTGGGCTGGAAACCGCTGCTGAGGGATTACAGGCCGTTATGGATGGCAAATATCCTGGCAAGGTGGTTATCTTTCCACAAATTACCGGCCTGCCACTGATGGGTCTCAAAGAGTTGCAAGAAAAATTGCCAGATGTGGCTGCCAAGCTCGGCGAAAACCTGATGTGGACCAACGAGGCCGAGGAAGTGCTCATCGAAAAGTTGTGGCAGAAGCCTGAGTAGCATGTCACCGCGAGCGAACGTTCTTTGCGAGCGCGGCGGTCTCCTTTCGTGGGGAGATTGCTTCGTCGCAAAGAACGCTCTTTGCAATGACATCTAGGAAAATCTATGATTTACACTCTCACTCTCAATCCCGCTGTTGACCGCGAGCTGACCGTTCCGCTCGTGGAATTTGACTCCGTGCTGCGCGCCAGCGATTCGCGCGTCGATTTTGGTGGCAAGGGCTTCAACGTTTCTCGTCTGCTGAAACGCCTGGGAGCAGACAGCACTGCTGTCGGTTTTCTGGGCGGTAAGGCCGGTGAAATGCTGCAAAGCGGTCTGCAATCGCTCGGCATCGGCACCGAATTTGTCTGGGTTCCTGGCGAAACGCGTACCAACATCAGCATCGTCACCCAGAGCGGCGGGCACTACATCAAGGTTAACGAAAAAGGCCCGCAGGTGGACGCCGCCAAACAGCAGGAGCTGCTCGACAGGATTGCAGTCCTGGCCCAGCCTGGTGACTGGTGGGTGCTAGCTGGCAGTCTGCCCCCCGGTTGTGCGGATGATTTTTACGCCCGGATCGTGTGCGTGCTCAATGAGCATGGTTCCATGACCCTGCTGGATACCACCGGTGAATCGCTGCGCCTGGGTTGCGCTGAAAAACCCTACCTGGTCAAACCAAATGCTGAGGAAGCCCATGCTCTGACCAAAATGCCGGTGGATACCTCTGCTGAAATCGCGGTTGTCGCCGCTGAACTGCGCCGAATGGGCGCGCAAAATGTGGTCATCTCGATGGGTAAAGCCGGGGCGTTGCTCCAAACCGCTGAAGGTACCTGGTTGACTCACAGCCCGAAAATCAAAGAGAAAAACCCGATTGGTGCGGGCGATTCAATGGTTGGCGGGTTGGTTTGTTCTTTGATGCGTGGCTTGTCGTTGAAGGAATCTCTTGGCTGGGGTGTTGCCAGCGGCGCGGCTACCGCCAGCTTGAGCGGTACTGAGGTTGGTTCGCAGAAACTCATCGAAAAACTGCTGGGTCAGGTTGAATACGAACGCTTGGATGTTGCCTATTAAAGCTGAATCCCAAGCGGATTGGGGATGTTGGATAATGTGTTTCCTGCTCTGAGTATGCTCACCTGATGCGGTGTCGGGTACTTTGGCTGGAGAGTGAATTTGATAGCTTATCTGATTAACCCTGCTGTCGCTTTTATGCTCATTATTGCGGCGGTCATGTTTATGATCTCCACTGCCGCTGCTCCAAAATCCATCCTGCTCAAGGTGGGGATGGTGGTATGTTTGGCTGTTGCCGGGTTTGAGATTTCTCAGCTGAGAGCCAACCCTTGGGCTCTGATGGTGGTGGCGCTCAGTCCGGTGCCGTTTTTTGTGGCGGTTCGCCAACCCCGATCTTACTCATTCCTGGCCATCATTTCCATCCTGATGCTTGCCATTGGAGTGTTTCTCACCTTCTGGGATGAAGAAGGTAATTTGATGCGCATCCCCTTCGATGGGCTGATTATTATTATCTGCAGCAGGGCCATCTGGATCTTGTTCCTGCGCGCCCGCGATGCCCGTCCACGAAGCCTTAGCGATAATCCCGATTCCATTATTGGGCTAGTCGGCACCGCCCATACTGCCATCGAAAAATTCGAACCCGGCCAGGTGGAAATTGAAGGCGAATTTTGGAATGCCCGCAGCGATGAACCTATTCCCGCTGGGAGCATGGTGCGGATTGTCCGTTCTGACGGGTTGTTTATCACCGTTGAAAAAGTGGAAAGATTGAAGAAGTAAAAGCGAGGTTCCTATGCCATTCGAACAGCATTTTGAAAAATCCTATCCGAAAGATGCCCAAAGCGCCTATCAGGCAGCGCTCAAAGTCACCGAGAAAATGGAAGGTAAGGTTATTACCTCCGTGCCGGAGAAGTTCCGGGTGGAAGCGCGTTTCCCCAAAGTTATTTTTGGCAAAACTCTCGGTGAGCGCACTCAGCTTTCCTGTGAAGTGCGTGCGGATGGTGAAAATTGTCTGGTAGTTGTGGATGCTTTTCCACTGGATGCTGTTGAGCGTAAGCTGATGTTTGGTGCACGCCCCGGCGTTACCAAAACTGTGGTCACCTGGTTTGTGGCACACCTTGAGCATACGCTTGGTATTGCCAGCGAGCAACCATGAGCGCCCAACCGACCACCCGCATCTTCCTTGTGCGACATGGCGCGACCCAACTTAGCTCGGAAGATCGCTTTGCCGGAGCCGTGGATGTGGAACTCTCGGACGAGGGCAAGCTCCAGGCCCAAAAACTGGCCGAGCGTCTCGCTGATGACCCCATTGCGGCGGTGTATTGCAGCCCGATGACGCGCACCATTCAGACTGCCACCTATCTCGCCCGGCCCCATAACCTGCCCTTGATCCAGCGCGATGGACTGCGCGAAATCAATCACGGCCATTGGGAAGAAATGCGCCGGGCCGATGTTGAGACACAGTTCAGCGAAGAATACGCCTCCTGGGAGGAAGACCCCTTCACTTTCGCGCCGGATGGCGGCGAGGCCGGGGTGAATGTTATTGCCCGGGCTTTGCCTATAATTCGTCAGATTGTGATTGAACATCGCGGTCAAAATGTACTGGTTGTCTCGCACAAGGCCACCCTGCGCCTGCTTATCAGCAGCCTGCTCGGCTTTGACGCGCGTGGCTATCGCGACCGTCTCGACCAATCCCCGGCTTGTCTGAACGTGCTTGATTTTAAAGACCCGGTGCGAGCGCGTTTGATGTTATTCAACGATGTTTCCCATTACCGTGACCAGCCAAAGCGCTCCGAAGCGCAGCTCTCTAAATGGTGGGATAACCCGGCTGTCCCTATTGGATAAAGCCTTACTAATTCAAAGCCCTATTCTGCTAAAAAGGGAGAGCAAGAATACCTCTCAAAAAACAATACACAATTGATACTTGCCCCCTTTTGGGCGCTTGCCTAGACATATCGCGCTCTAATAACATTTGCGGCGCAAAACGAAACGCCTCGAATGTTATCATCGAGGCGTTTCGTTTGTTTTTAAATTTTCCGGTATGGGCTGGGCGGCAGAGTGTAACGGTGATGGTGGTGCCTTTTTGAAGGACACTCTCGACTTCTAGGGTTCCTCTCATCTCTTGGACAATCGATTTAGCAATATGCAGGCCAAACCCGCTGCCGGGGATTTCGGCTAGGGTAACGTTTTTGCCCCGGAAAAACCGTTCGCACCGGTGGGGCAGGTAATCGGGCGGAATACCCATCCCGTGGTCGACGATAACGGTGCGGATCATATGTGCTTCGATGTTGACATTGATTTCCACCGAGAGGCCTCGCGGGGAAAATTTGACAGCGTTGTTGATCAGGTTGATAAAAACCTGTTGCAACCCGTTCTGATCGCCCAAAATTCGAATCGTTTTCGACAAGTTCTGGAAGAAGGTATACCAATTCAGACAGACTTTTGGGTTTGGCACCGCTAATATCGACGTTTTGCCCCAAATTTTTAATTGCTGTTTTATTGTAGAGTTACTTGATATGATGTAAAATGCAGGAGACAGATTTGAGTGTCTATTGAAGTTCTTTTACAACAACAAACCAATTCCAGGGTAATCCTGTCCCCCCAAATTTACTTGGAGTAGTGCCCCACCCCCGTCGGGGCCGGATCGAAGTAAATCCGGCAGGACAGAACTCCCGAGAGAACTCAATTCTCTCGGGAGTTCTGCTTTTTATGTAGGTTATATGAGATTTTTTGAAGATTTTGCCCCAAAAAGGCGTCCAGTGATGGGCGTTTTTGTTTTCAGCGCCATGTTCATCTTTGTTTGATACCAGAAAAACAGATCGCTGCCTCGATGGTTTGTGCTCATCTGGCAGCCCGCTATGCAACAGGGGACAAGAGAGAGTGCATGGTTTAATTTGACGTTCTGGCCTGTACGCCGATAATACTTGATGATCATTCTTTCAACAGCCGTTCAGCGGTGAAATGATCCGTAACCAGAATATTGATCCAATGACCACGCAATGCCCCTAGGATGCTGGCATATTTGCGTAATCCGCCGGCTACGCCAATGGCCCTGTTGACTTTACTTAACTGATCCAGGTTCATTGAGATAACTCGCTTTTCCAGGCCCGTCTCAACCAACTCACCATTTTGATCGAAGAAACGCAGCAGAATATCACCAACGGCCTTTTTTTGCCGCAACAAATTGAGTTCTTGAGGGGAAAAGATATTACCGCTTTGCGCCAGGAGGGGAGATGGATCGATTGCCCCAATGCCGACCAGGGCTGTTGTAACCTGATCGAACAACCTTATGGCTTGTAGGGTCACTTCATCTGCCACCAGCACATCCCGCGCCGCTTCTGTAGCTAATATCCCGGCAACGGGCAGGTAAACGGCCTCTCCATTAACCAATTGCGCCATGCGTGAGGTCAATCGGGTGGCATGGGCCTCTACGCCAGGATTGCCCACCCCGCCCAGGATTTGAACCACCTTTACACCAGGTTTTTTGGGCAACATATGCAAAGCGTCCACCAGTGCTAATAAAGTTGCGCTCCAGGATGAAATCCCGATAATTTCATTGGGGCGGATGGCTGTTTCGAGATAGTAAGCGGTTGCCGTTCCGAGGTCGCGCTGGATCAGTTTCTCGTTATCTTCCAGGCTGTCAACAACGATGGCGTCACGTAAGCCATATTTTTTGACCAAAGCCTCCTCCAATTCGGTATAAACTCCGTTTGGCAGGTTGACAGATATACGGATAATTCCCTCTTCTTTGGATCGATTTAATAAACGTGAGACAGTTGCCTGGGATAGGTCGAGTTGGTTGGCAATTTCTGACTGGCGCATGTCCCATTCGTAATACATTCGGGCGACACGGGCAATCAGACGTAATTCGTCAATGCGGGGCATGTTGAACTCCAATTTTTTGAGTTTTCGGAAATATGAATATTTATTCAGTTAATGTTGATATATTCAGGTTGCTGCTGTATGATAGCGATGATGAATTTTATCACACTAATGAATAATTATTCAGAGAAGATGATGACTAATATCCTGCATAACCCCGACTATTACAGAGAACTTCAGGCCAAATCGCTTCTTTATCGTAAGACTCTCTTGAAGCTGATCTATTCTGCCAAGGCTGGACACATTGGCGGCAGTCTTTCATGCGTGGACCTCTTGAATGTCCTGTATAACCATGTCATGAACATCACCCCGGACAATTTCCAGCAGACAAAACGAGACCACTATATTCATAGCAAAGGCCATGCAGTAGAAGCTTTGTATGCTGTCCTGGCGGATAAGGGGTTTTTCTCATGGGATGCGTTGGAAAGTGTAGGGAAATATGGTTCCCACTTTGCAGGACACCCAACCCGTGACATTCCTGGTATTGAGCAAAATACTGGCGCACTAGGGCATGGACTGGCCTTGGCTGTGGGGATGGCCCTGGCTACAAAAAAAGATGGTCAGGATCATCGGGTTTTTACAATTATGGGCGATGGCGAGTTGGCTGAAGGGTCTGTTTGGGAGGCCTCGACCAGCGCTGCGCACTACAAACTGGACAACCTTGTAGCCATCATTGATCGCAATACACTGCAAATCAGTGGCAGGACTGAGGATGTCATGGCGCTGGAACCACTGGAAGACAAATTCAAGGCTTTTGGGTACGCGGTTCGTCATGTCGATGGCAACGATATTCCCGCCTTGATTAACTTATTCGATCAATTACCATTTGAAAAAGATAAACCAAATTTGATATTGGCTCATACAAAGAAGGGCAAAGGAATCAGTTTTATCGAGGACAAGGCACCCTGGCATCACAAGGTTCCCACAGAAACAGAATTTGAGACCGCCTTGCGTGAATTGGGGTTGGCTGAAAAAGATTTGGAGGCGGTTGATGGACTCGAATAAAGCTCCCCTTGGAATGGCTAACCTGGATGTTTTTGCTAATACGCTCATCGAGTTGGCAGCCAGTAATCACGATATTTTGATTGCCACAAGCGACTCACGCGGTTCTGGCCGGGTAACCCCATTTGCAGAAAAATATCCTGACCAACTGGTTGAGATCGGGATCGCTGAACAAAACTTGGTTGGGATTTCCGCTGGTCTGGCCTCGATGGGGAAGAAAGTTTTCGCCGTTTCCCCGGCCTGTTTCCTGACCGCACGTGCTTTGGAGCAGATTAAAAACGATGTGGCCTACTCCGATCATCCCGTTAAAGTGATCGGCATCAGCGCTGGGGTGAGTTATGGAGCCTTGGGCACAACGCATCATTCCCTGCATGACTTTGCCGTCTTGCAAGCCATTAATAATATTGATATTGTTGCGCCGGCAGATAATTTTGAGACAGCCCAGGCGATTCGCGCTGCCGTGAATCATCCACGCCCGATTTATATTCGCTTTGGCAAAAAGGCCATGCCCATTTTGCATGCCCCGGATGCACATTTTGAGATTGGAAAGGCTATCCAGCTTACCCCAGAGCAGGAGCACTATGAGATTGCTTTCCTTGCTATTGGAGAAACCGTTGCCCCGGCTTTTTCGGCCAGTCAACTCCTGGCAGGGCAAGGATTGAAAAGTTGTGTACTTAGTGTTCACAGTTTGCGTCCGTTTGATGAGGAGACAATTGAGCGAGTTGTAAGCCGTTCCAAGGCTATTATTACAGTTGAAGAACATAGTGTGAATGGTGGCTTGGGCAGCCGGGTGGCCTCTTTCTTGATGCAAGCTGGTATTTTTCGCCCGCTTCATATCATCGGAATTCCCGATGAACATACAGTTATCGGCAGTCAGGGCGAAATTTTCAATCATTATGGGATTTCAGCGCAGGGACTTGCCCAGGCAGCCCTGTATCTTTTGGAGAAGGAAGCAGCATGAATCAACATTCTGGTTTGTTTCTTGCCGTTGATCAGAGCACCTCAGCTACTAAGGCATTGTTATTCTCGGCCGATGGCTCTCTTTTGGATCAGGAAGCACTCTCGCATCGCCAGATTTATCCGCGCCCAGGTTGGGTGGAGCATGATGCTGAAGAGATTTATCGAAATACTGTGCAGGCGGTCTCCAATTTGTTGGCGCGTCATGCCGGTCAACAGAATCACTTGATATCCCTCAGTCTAACCAACCAGCGCGAGACGTTTGTTCTGTTCGACCGCCTGACCGGGCAGCCCTTATGTAATGCGATTGTCTGGCAATGCCGCCGGGGGGATGAGATTTGTCAGGCAATGATCAGAGTCGGTCAGGAAGCGCTTGTCCACGAACTGACGGGGCTGAAAATCGACACCTACTTCCCAGCTAGTAAACTGCGCTGGCTGCTGGATGCCCATCCCGACTTATCCGCCCGCCTCAAAGATGGCTCGGCTTTATTTGGAACTATTGATACTTACCTGCTTTACCGCCTGACCAGTGGCCAGGTTTATGCCACCGATCACACCAATGCTTCGCGCACGTTGTTCTATGATCTTGGCAAACTGGCCTGGAGTCAGGAATTATGTACTGCTTTTGATGTGGAATTTGGCCGGCTGCCTGAGATACGCGAAAGCGCCGATTGGTTCGGCGATACCGATCTGGGAGGCAGCCTTGAGCGACGCATTCCCATTTATGGAGTCATGGGTGATTCGCAAGCGGCTTTGTTTGCCCAGCGTTGTTTTACACCAGGCAGCGCCAAGGTCACTTTTGGAACAGGGTCCTCCATCCTGCTGAATATCGGACACGAAAAGCGCCTTTCCGCCCACAGCACACTGACCGCGCTGGGCTGGGTCTGGCAGGGACAGCCAACCTATGCTTTTGAAGGCATCATCAACTTCACAGGAGCCACCATTGCTTGGTTGCGTGACCAATTGCAGTTGATTGCTACTCCCGCCGAAACAGAAACGCTGGCGCAGTCGGTTTCCGACAGTGGCGGCGTTTATTTTATCCCCGCCTTCGTTGGCTTAAGCGCTCCTTATTGGCGCGCCGATGTCCGTGCCGCTATCCTGGGGATGACGCCCTCAACCACCCGCGCCCATGTAGTGCGTGCCGCCCTGGAGTCGACAGGCTACATCGTCACTGATGTGTTGAAAGCCATGGGCGAAGACGCGGGTATCAAACTTGAAACAGTTCACGCTGACGGTGGGGCGGTTCGTAATGCTTTCTTGATGCAATTTGTAGCAGATCTGAACCAATTGAAAGTACAAGCTGCGCAAACCCCCGAGTTGTCGGCTTTGGGCGCTGTCTTTAGCGGCTGGCTTGGGCTGAAAATCTATAAATCTTTGGAAGATTTGCAAAACCTGCCATCTGGATATGTTGAATATTGCGCAGCCATGCCTGTCGCGCGCGCTGAATATCTATTTGATGGCTGGCAGGCTGCAGTACAGCAGGTTTTATACCAACCCAGATAAGGATGAGGGCATGAAACAAAAAATAATCTCGATCAGCATTGGTGTGGCAGCTTTTCTAGTCTTGCTCTTTTCGGCGCGTTACGGTTTCACCGTGGTCAAGATTGAAGATGCCGAAAAAGCCGTCCAAAGCGAGGCTTTTGACCCGGTTGCTTATGTGAATGGGGTTTGGGATACCCAATTGCTCCCAACCTTCAATGAAAAGGCGGTTGAACTACAAAAAGTTCTTTTAGAAATGGAACCTGGGGCTGACGGAACGGCTCCCAAGGATGAGTTGATCGCTATTGCCAAACAGTATGGTTTGATCACGGTTGGTGAATCGCACGTTTACATGGTGCGGGGGAGCGGCAAGATTGTTGCTGTCAATGCTGAGACTAGCCTTGGAACGGCAGAGGTTGCTCTTGATGGTTACGATGGGCCGATCAAGGTTCTACTCTATATTGGTTCTCGCATCCCAAGCGACGAGACATCCGTGCGGGATGCGGTTGGCTTCATCAGTTTTGGCGATTTCAAAGAGCAAACCGAATATGGTAAAGCGGCTTCCGAGATTAACAAACGCATTCTATCTACCGTGCTCGGCGACCTTGACAAGGATAATCTGATTGGCAAAACGATTACCTTCAAGGGCGCGTTTAATATCCGTACTTTCAACATCATTCAAATCGACCTGAAAGAAATCCGCATTGTGCCAGTTGAAATCGAGCTGGGAGACTGACTCATGCCAGAACTAACCCCTGTTTCTAATGCGGAATTTGCGATGAAAGATGAAATTATCCTGACGGCCGAGAAAATCACCAAGGTTTTTCCTGGCACAGTGGCGCTCGAGGATGTTTCATTTCACGTCCGTAAGGGCAAGGTCAATGTGCTTATTGGCGAAAACGGCGCGGGGAAATCCACGCTGATGAAAATCCTGGCAGGGGTTGAACGGCCTACGCACGGAAGAATCCTGCTCGATGGTCATGAAATCCAACTGCATTCCCCTCTCGATGCCAACCGGCTGGGAATTGGAATTATCTATCAGGAATTAAATCTGTGCGCCAACTTGAGCGTTGTCGACAATATTTTCCTGGCGCGCGAAACCACCCAAAACGGATTGATTGCTCATAAATCCCAAAAGGAACGCGTCCGCGAGTTGATTGAGCGTCTTGAACAACAGATCGATCCAGATGAATTGTTGGGCAATCTGCGGATTGGCGAACAGCAGATTGTGGAGATTGCCAAGGCTCTGGCCCAGGATGTGCGCATTTTGATTATGGATGAGCCAACCTCGGCTTTGAGTGCTGCTGAAGTCGAGGTGCTGTTCCGCATTATTCGCGAGCTTCAATCGCATGGTGTTTCCATTATTTATATTTCGCACAAGCTGGAAGAACTTTTGCAAATTGGCGATTACATCACCATCCTGCGGGATGGGCGCAAGGTTGCTGAAGAAGAAACCAGGAATGTTAATGTGTCCTGGCTGATTGAAAAGATGGTGGGACGCAATCCGGCTGCTTTGTTTACCCGTCGGGAACGCGAATTGGGCGATGTGTTGCTTAAAGTAGACAATATGACCTTGCCACGCGCCGGCGGCGGATACCTGCTTAACCATATTTCTTTTGAATTGCGTGAAGGTGAAATCCTTGGCTTTTACGGGTTGATGGGGGCGGGGCGTTCTGATCTGGTGGATTGCCTTGCCGGCGCACGGCCCCTCGCTACGGGAAATATCCAACTAAAAGGGAAACCTGTTTCGGCGAGCACAATTTCTGAGCGTATCGAGGCGGGTTTTGTGCTTGTTCCGGAAGATCGTCAGCGTCATGGTCTGGTGCAAACGCTTTCTGTAATGGATAACATGCTGCTTGCAAGTCTAAAAAAATACTTGCGCGGAATTTTTCTTGCGCGTAGTCAGGAAAAATCTGCCACGGATCAGCAGATCAAGGAATTGTCTGTTCGTGTGGCGAATCCGCTTCAGCCAATTACCGCGCTCAGTGGCGGCAACCAGCAAAAGGTGGTGGTGGCAAAGGGTTTGCTCACTCACCCCAAAGTTTTATTGCTCGATGAACCAACCCGCGGCATCGATGTTGGCGCGAAGTCGGAAATTTTTGAGATTATGAATCGCCTGGCAGAGCAGAAGTATGGAGTAATTTTTGTCTCATCGGAGTTAAAGGAAGTCTTGGCAATGTCCGATCGTATTCTGGTTATGTCAAAGGGTGCAATTACGGGTGAATTTACCCATCGAGATGCTACGGAAGAAAAACTGGTCGAGGCCTCAGCCATCGGTCACGGCCCATCAAACGGAGGTAATCATTATGCAGCAGGAAAGTAATCGTATGCCAGCGCAGAGGCAGAAGCGTAGTATCACAAAGACAGATGTTCAGCAATTTCTGTTGCGCGGACGAGCCTTTATTGCCCTGATCCTGGTCACAGTTGTTTTTACATCCCTATCGCCCCAGTTTATGACCACAGATAACATCGTAATCATGTCCAAGCATGTAGCGATCAATGCGCTGTTGGCGATTGGCATGACGTTTGTTGTTCTGACCGGTGGCATTGACCTGTCTGTAGGCTCGATTGTGGGCATGGTTGCCATGATTGCCGGAGGCCTGATCAATGAGGGCATCATTTTGCCGCAATTTGGCATCATCATTTACCCCCATACCTGGATGATTGTTGTGCTCTCGCTAGTGCTGGGAACTCTGATGGGCACCATCAGCGGTTATATCATTACACGTTTTAACGTTGCTCCCTTCATCGCTACGTTGGGGATGTTGTACGTGGCGCGCGGGATTGCTGGTTTACGGAATAACGGCTACACCTTTCCAAACCTGGTCGGGCGTCCCGAATATGGGAATACCGGTTTCGAGATTCTGGGCGCGGGCGATTTCCTCGGGGTCAATTACTCGATCTGGCTGATGGTTATTCTCACTGTTGTGGCGTATATCATCACTACTCGTTTACCGTTTGGGCGTCATGTGTATGCAATTGGCGGAAACGAACGCGCGGCAGAGCTTTCGGGCGTACGCGTTGCCCGCACAAAGATCATCGTTTACAGCATCAGCGGTTTTTGCTCGGCGTTGGTGGGCCTGATTGTTGCCTCGCAATTGGTTGCTGCTCACCCAATGACAGGCGACAGTTACGAGTTAACCGCAATCGCAGCGGTTGTCTTGGGCGGCACATCCCTGGCTGGCGGACGCGGGAGCATGGGAGGCACATTGATTGGCGCTTTCGTTATCGGTGTACTGGGTGATGGCTTGGTGATGATGGGTGTTTCCTCCTTCTGGCAACAGGTAATCAAGGGTGCTGTCATTGTATTCGCCGTCATTATTGACCAGGTTCAGGCGCGAATGCAGGAACGAATTGCGCTGCAGGAACAACAGGAAATGAAATAAACCTCGTTGAAAAATTTGAGGCAAAGTTCTCGGAAAGGAGCCTTATACCGAAAAGAAGGTACTGAAAGAACTATAAATCTGTCTTGAAAAACATTCGTCCTCAACCTAATATGAAGGAGAAGAATATGAATAAGAAGTTGGTTGTTTTTTTTAGCATGATTGCTACCCTGGTAATGTTATTGGTTGCCTGCCAGCCTGTTGCGCCGGAAGAGTCGCCGGTTTCTGAGCCGGTTGCCGAAGAGGGCGGTCTGATCTGTGTCATCGTGCCTGGTGTTGAGAATCCCTTCTTTGGCTCGATGCAGGAAATCGCTGCCAAAAAAGCCGAAGAACTTGGCTATGAGACACTCAAGCTCGTCCACAACGACGATGCCAACAAGCAGCTTGAGCTGATCGAAAGCTGTATCGGCAAGGGCGCAAAGGCCATCATCCTCGATAACGCTGGCGCAGACGCTACGGTGGCGGCCATCCAGAAGGCCAAGGATGCCGGTATCCCCTCTTTCCTGGTGGATCGCGAGATCAATAAGGAAGGTGTGGCGGTGTCCCAGATCGTTTCGAATAACTACCAGGGTGCAACGCTGGTGGCTGAAGAGTTCGCCCGCCTGATGGGTGAAGAAGGCAAGTACATCGAACTGACCGGGCGCGATACCGACACCAATGCCCATGTCCGCTCGCAGGGTTATCACGATGTGCTCGATGCCTTGCCTGGTATGGAGATGGTTGCTCAACAGACTGCCAACTGGAGCCAGACCGAAGCCTTTGATGTCATGGAAAGCCTGCTCCAGGCGAACCCCGACATCAAGGGTGTGATTTGCGGTAACGACACCATGGCGCTTGGCGCGCAGGCTGCGCTCGATGCGGCTGGAATGAGTGATGTGTTTGTGGTTGGTTTCGATGGTTCGGACGATGTCAATGCATCCATTCTTGCGGGCAAGATCGATGCCGGGG
>JAEWVF010000107.1 GCA_023459215.1 Chloroflexota bacterium | reverse complement strand
AGAAACCAAAATTGAGCAGGACAATCAGGTAAGCCCAAATTCCGGCAGGGATGCGTTTCATGGCTGGCTCCTGTGGGTTGTGATGAAAACAGTTTACACGCAAGAGCAAGTCAAACAACCTGTCATCCATCCCCCTTTGCCGGGATGGTTGTCACTACCTCGGCAGCACCAGCGGCGTGCCGTGGAACGGGTGCGGGACGATTTGCACCGGCCAGCCGTAGACGCGCGAGATGGTTTCCTGGGTCAGGATTTCGTCCGGTTTGCCGATGGCGTGCAGTTCGCCGTTTTCGAGCAGGGCCAGCCGGTTGGCGTAGCGCGCGGCCAGGTTCAGGTCGTGCAGGGCCACCAGCACCGTCAGCTCGCACTCGCGGGCCGATTTGTGAACCAACTCCATCAGGGTCATTTGGTGCTGGATGTCGAGGTGGCTGGTCGGTTCATCGAGCAGCAGGATTGGGGTGGACTGGGCCAGGGCGCGCGCCAGCAGGACGCGTTGTTGTTCTCCGCCCGAGAGTTCCCCCACGCGCCGCCCGGAGAGGGGGCTGGCATCCACGCGGGCGAGCGCTTCCTGGGCGATGCGTTCATCGTCCGCAGAGAGCTGGCCGAGGAAATTGAGATAAGGCGTCCGCCCGAAGAGAACCGTCTCGAGGGCGGTGTAGGCCGGGGGCAACTGGATTCCCTGCGGGACGACGGCAATTTGACGGGCGCGCTCGGCAGGGCTGAATCCGCTCATCAAACGGCCAGACAGGTGAATCGTCCCGCTCGAAGCGGGCAGGATCCCGCTCAGGGCGCGGATCAGGGTCGATTTACCGGAGCCGTTCGGCCCAACCAGCGCGAGAATCTCCCCTTTTTGCATCCCGAAGCTGATATTTTTGAGCACAGGCTGGCCGTGATAGGCCGCCGACAGGTTTTTGGCTTCGAGCATTACCAGGTTCCTCCCATTTTGGCGCGGCGCAAAATCCACAGGAAGAAGGGTGCGCCGGCCAGGGCGGTGACGATGCCGAGTGGCAGTTCCTGCGGGGCGATGACAACCCGCGCCAGCACATCGGCCAGCAACAGGGCCGCGCCGCCGCCCAGGATGCTGAGTGGGATGATGCGGCGATAGTCGGCGCCCCACCAGAAGCGCATGATGTGCGGGATGACCAGGCCGACAAAGCCGATGATGCCGGCGAAGGCGACCGCGGCGGCGGTGGTCAGCGAGGCTGCGATGACGATGACCAGTTTGGCGTGGCGCGTATCGAGACCGAGTTGGGTGGCCTGTTCATCGCCGAATTGGAGCAAGTTGAGGGCGTGGCCGCTCAGGGTCAGGGCGGTAAGGCCGATTGCCAGGAAGGGAATCAGGGCCAGGACGGCATCCCAACCGCCCAGGCTGACGCCGCCCAGCAGCCAGCCCAGGGCGCGGCGCAGTTCGCCGCTCGAGCGCAGCATCAGGAAGGAGGTCAGCGAGGTGGCGAAGGACGAGATGGCGACCCCGGAGAGAATCAGCGTGGTGGTGGGGACGGTCCCGCCGACGCGGGCGATGCTGTACACGAGCAGGACGGTCAACAGCCCGGCGGCAAAAGCTGCCAGCGGGACCGCCATCAGCCCGACCAGGCCATACGGCCACTGCACCGACATCGCCAGTACCGCGCCCAGCCCGGCCCCGGAGGCGACGCCGATTAAGTACGGGTCGGCCAGCGGATTGCGGAACAAACCCTGGTAGGCTGCGCCGCTGCCCGAAAGCGCCGCCCCGACCAGCAAAATCAGGGCGGTGCGCGGCAGGCGGATATCCCACAGAATGGTGTCGAAAGTGCCGTTTGCGCCCGAACCCGTTAGCGCCGCCCACAAATCAGCAGGCGGGATGAATACCGAACCGATGGCGATGCTCAGGAGCAAGGCCACAGCGAGGGCGAGGAGGGTCAGCAGGTAAGGGCGCATGGGTGAGAGATAATCGATAATTCGATACTCGAACATCGAATAACGAATCTCGAATTATCGATTATCGCTTTTACTCAAACAATTCCGGCCTGAGCAATTTCGCCAACTGCTCCAGCCCGTCCACCAGGCGCGGACCGGGACGGCTGACCAGGTTATCGTCGAAGGGCAAAACCTGTCCGTTCTTGACGGCGCTCAGGTTTTCCCAGCCGGGGCGCTGACCGACCGATTCGACCGTTACGCCCCACATCGAGTCGCCCAGGATGATGACTTGCGGGTCGTCGGCCACAATCTGCTCGATGCTCAACTGCGGATACCCGTCCAGTTCGGCGGCGATGTTATAGCCACCGGCGCGTTCGAGCAGCAAGGTGATGAAGGTTCCCTTGCCGGCGGTGTAGGGCTGGGCCGGGTTGCTGGCGTCGATTTCATAGAAAACGCTGAAGCGCGAGCTGATGGGGGCGATTTTCTCGTCCACGGCGGCAACGCGCGCCTTGAGCGACTCGACCAGTGCGGCGGCTTCGGTCTCGCGCCCGGTCAGTTGGGCGACGGTTTCAAGGTTGGCGTACATTTCTTCGAGGGTGGCCGGGTTTTTCAGGTAGAAAACTGTCAGGCCCAGGTCTTCGAGCGATTTGACCAGTTCGGAAGGGTTGATTTCAGCCGCCAGCACCAGGTCGGGCTGCAGGGCGACAATCGCCTCCAGGTTGTATTCGCCCATCGAGCCGCCAATATCGGGCAGGGATTGGGCTTCGGCGGGATAGTCCGAGAACAGGTCGCGGCCAACTGTTTGTCCGCCCGCGCCGATGGCGAACAGGATTTCGGTGTTGGAAGGAGCCAGCGAAACAACTTTTTGGGCCGGTTGGGCCAGGATTACCTGGCGGCCCAGTCCGTCGGTCAGGGAAATGTTTTCGGTTTCAGGCGTTGCCGGAAACAGGGAAGGGGCCTCGGTCGCCGGGATTTCAGTCGCTTGCGGGGTTGCGACAACCGCCGGGGCGCAGGCGGTCAGCAGCAGGGTCAATGCCAGTAAGGCAAAGGTGGTTTTACGAAACATGGGTGAATTCTCCTTGGAGATATGGTCTGAAGGGTGGAGATCAAAAGCTTAAACCACAAAGGTCACAAAGTGTCACAAAGGAAACCCAAAATAGCTTTTCCGTCGTGTTCCGTTCTTGCCGTCGTGGTAAAAAGTTTTTTGTCAGCAAAAACAAATCAAAATCCCCTGCCGCGTTAGCGGTCAGGGGAGGCAGGGATGGCAAATCTGGGAAAAATCGCCGTTCCCACCTCCTTTCGCGAGAGAGTGGTAAACAGACAAAGGCTGCGGGCGACCTGGCTTGTTCCTTGCGGAACTTACAGTTGCGCGACAGCGCCGGATTTGCACCGGCTTCGCCGCAAGCATTTGCTTATTCAATTGGTCGGCAGGATTGTATGCCGTTCAGGGGCATCCGTCAATAGCCGGATTCAGGGCAGACTTGGGAGTGCATTGCCCAGCATCGGAGCTAAAAACAGGGCGGCCAGACAGCCAACGATAAGAAGGAGAATACTGGGCAGGAAGACGACCATTACCGCCCGCGAGGTATCCATATAATGGGCCGCTTTTAGCGCGCGCACATTTAACACAATGCTGTAAATGCTGATAATAATCGACAGGCAATTGACAAAGGGAATAGCAGTGATAATCATTGAGATCAGGGTCATCGGGGCCAGGTATGCACCCAGGGAATACACGGTGCGGGAATAGGTTCCGCCGCCGCCCAGGGCCTTGGCAATCAAAAACTGAATCCCGCCATTAATCATCAGGCCCAATACTGAAAAAATACAGGCTAGAATTGCCCCGGCTCCACCCATGATGACCAGCAGCAAGGTTTGGTCAACTGCCCCCACCGCCTGTTGGAATTCGGGTTGGTTAAAAGCGCCGCTGGTCAACACGATAACGGGCAGGAGCAAGCCTGAGATCAGCCCGATATAAGCCATCCACTCATAAGCGCGGCCCTGACCGGCGCGAGGGTCCAGCAACAATGCCTGGTACTCGCGCTCGTTGCTGCTGGTCAGCGCTGTCAGCCAGACATCGAAAAAGGAGTATGATGGATGCGGTGGTTCGGCCTCCGGCTGGGTTTCCTGCGGGCTGGGTTGATATTCCCAGACGGGCGCGGTTTTGGGCGCTTGCTGCTGTTCGATGGCGTCCCAATCGATGGTCGATTTCGGCGCTTCATCCCAATCGATTTGGGTCGGCGCTTCTTCCCTGAGTTCTTCTTCCCATACTGTCGCCGGGCGGGAGGGGGGCTGTTCCTCCCAGGTGAAGGCTTCGCCCTGTGGTTCGGGCGCACCCATTTGCGCGTTGAAATCGAAAGCGGGCGTCTGCGGGGGCGCCGCAAGCTGCGCTTGTAAAATCGACAGCGCCTTTTCCACTTGCGGGCTGCCGGGGTTGGCCTTCAGGCACAACTCCAGCACCTTGATGCGTTTTTCAGGCGTCTCGAGCGTTTCTGCGTACCAGAGCCAGTTGGCAATCTCTTTTGGGTTGGTGCGCAGTAAAACCTCGAGCATTCCGCGCGCTTCGTGTTTTTTCCCCTGCTTGATCAGGTGGATCGCATCTTGCAACATGCCTGCCATGAGGCCTCCGCCAATGTAGTTTTGCTCATTAAAGCACAAAACCCGCGGGTTTCAATATTAAAAGCATATGCCAGTAAAAGAAGCCCGGCAGCCCGCGCGGGGCGAAGAACAGCGTGCTGGATGTCTTGCCCTCCGGCGTGTTGCGGCGCTCGAACCATAACTGCCCGGGCAGCTTTCCCTGCGCTTTGAGCAAGAGCGTTCCTCCCTCAGCCTGGGCGACCGTTTCCCAGCCGCTCACCAGCGGAAGGTTTTTCGACTCCAATATCTCCCGATATTGGGTGCTTCCAACGTTGGGAGATATTGGAGTCCGCGTAATACGATAATCGATCAAAAAACCCTCGTTCTTCAGGCGCACATGCTCCCGCCCGGAATCCAGCCAGGTGCGCTCGATCCGTCGCGGATCGAGATCGGCCAACGCCTGGCGTACCGCCTCGGCGTAATCCAGCGGCTCGATCTGTGGGAACAGGCTTCGGGCGGTCGGCTCCAGCACCAGGCTGTCGTTTTGGAGTCCCTCGACCAGCGGCAAAGCGTATGAGAACTCGACCGGAGTCAATTTGTCGATCATCAATGCCATCAATATGGGCGGGATAAACGGCAGCAGCAGGGTCTTGCGCTTCAGTCCGCGGATTTGGGCGTATTCCTGCATGATTTCGATATAGCTGCGTTGTTTTTCACAGCCCAGTTCGACGATTTCACCGCGACATTCGGGCGTGGCCAGGGCGGCCAGCAGGTACTCGATGATGTCGCTGGTGGCGATGGGTTGTGAGCGATGCTTAAGCCAACCTGGCCCAACCATCAGCGGGAGCTGCTCGGCGATGAAGCGGATCATCTCAAATGAAACGCTGCCCGGTCCGGCAATCACCCCGGCGCGGAACTCGGTAACGGGCACGCCTGCTTCGCGCAGGGCCACACCGGTCTCGATGCGCGAGAGCAGGTGCAGGGCCAGTTTGTCGTGCGGGTTGGCCAATCCGCCAACGTAAATGATGTGCTCCACCCCGGCTTTTTTGGCTGCCCCGGCGAAATTGCGCGCCGATTCCAGGTCGAGGCGATGGTAGCCATGCCCGGCTGCCATGCTGTGAATCAGGTAAAAGGCGGTGCTGACGCCGCTCATGGCATGGTGCAGACTTTCAGCGCGGGTCACATCCCCGGCCACCAATTCCACCCGTTCGAACCAATCCCGCGCCCGCAGCCGTTCCGGGTTGCGCGCCAGGCAGCGCACGCGATAGCCCGCCTCGAGCAGGCGCGGAATCAGCCGGCTGGCGATATAACCGGTCGCGCCGCCGATCAGGATGAGGGGGTTGGGTGATTTGGTCAAGGGAGTACCTGTAAAAAATGATTAATCAAGTCCTGAGCGCAGGGCGTAGCCCGTAGTCGAAGGGCGGTTGTAGCAAGAAACATCCTTCGACTGCGCTCCTCACTATTGTTCGTTGCTCCGCTCAGGAGTGGATTACTGTTTACTGATTTCTTCTGCCCTCTCCACCAGCCTGCGTAACATGCCGTCAAAAATAAAACGGTGGGCGGGCCACATGGCATACCAGTAAAGATAACCGAACAGGCCGCGCGGGGCGAAGTAGGCGGTCTGCACAAAAAGATTTTTATCGTTTGCTTGCGGCGTTACCTGGAATTCGAGCCAGGCCTTGCCCGGCACTTTCATTTCGGCCCGCAAGCGCATACACTGACCGGGTGTGAGCGTTTCGACCCGCCAGAAATCGAGCGATTCCCCGGCGCGGATATCGTCCGGGTGACGCCGTCCGCGCCGCAGGCCGACCCCGCCGACGGCTTTGTCCATCCAGCCGCGAATCGCCCAGGCCCAGTCCATGTACATCCAGCCGCGCTCGCCGCCGATGCCGGTGAACGAGCGGAAGATGGCCTGGGCGGGCAGCTCGGTCAGAGCCTGCCGTTTTTCCATGAACATGCCCTCTTCCAGCTTGAACTGGTAGGGTTTCACATCCCCGGCGCTGGTGACGAGCGCGTCGCTCCAGGATGTTTCGACCTCGCCGCTTTCGATTTTTGCCAGCGCATAACGGACAGCGGTCTGGAAGTCGAGCGGCTCGATCTGCGGGAAAAGTTTCTTCGCCAAATCATCGCGGACCAGGCTTTCGATGTGCAGCCCCTCGATCAGCGGCAGGACGGTCTGGTACGAGACCGGGGTGACCATGTGTACCCAGTAGGCCGAAAGGTGCGGGGCATAGACCGGGGTGGGAATCAGCCAGCGCTTGAATCCGCGTTCCTGTGAATAACCCAGCAGCATGTCGGCGTAGGTTAGTTGGGTTGCGCCGCCGATTTCAATCAGCTTGCCGACGCTTTCGGGCGTCTCGAGCGCCGCAACCAGGTAGCTGAGCGCATCGCGGATGGCTATTGGCTGGGCTTGGGAGAAAAACCAACTCGGACAAACGAACACCGGCTGCAATTCGGCCAGATAACGCACCATTTCGAACAGAGCGCTGCCCGAGCCGATAATCATGCCCGCCCGGAACTCGGTCACGGGAACGCGGCCCTGGCGCAGGATATAACCGGTCTCATGGCGCGAGCGCAGGTAGGGGGACAGTTTTTCGGTTGGGTCGACCAATTCGCCCAGGTAGATGATGCGTTCGAGGTTGGCTTCGTCCGCGGCGCGAGCAAAATTGCGTGCGGCGGTCATATCGCGTTCGGCGCTGATTTTCCCGCCCTGGCGGCCATGGATCAGGTAATAGGCGATTGAAATGCCCTGTAGCGCGGCAGCCAGGCTGGCGGGGTCGAGCGCATCGCCCTGCACCACTTCCACTTGATCGAGCCAGGTGCGCCCGCCCAGCCGGGATGGGTCGCGCACCAGGACGCGCACCGCATAGCCCGATTCGAGCAGGCGCGGGATTAATCGTCCGCCAATGTAGCCGGTTGGGCCGCTAACGAGAATTTTTCTGTGGTCTGTCATGAGTTTCTCTTGGGGGTTGCTGAACTGGCAAGGAATATATCATGATTGGGAGTAGAATCACTTTCAATCAACTCTCAAATTCCATCACAGGTGAGCCATGAAAAAATTGCAATTGCCGCGCAACGTCTGGGTGCTGACCGCTACATCATTCCTGACCGATATTTCTTCAGAGATGATAGCCAACCTGATGCCGCTTTTCCTGAGCAATGTTTTGGGAGTTGGCACAGCCCTGATTGGCCTGATCGACGGCATTGCCGAATCGACGGCCAGCCTGTTGAAGCTCTATTCGGGGGCGCTTTCGGACAAGATCGGCAAGCGCAAGTGGCTGACGGTTGTTGGCTATGGCCTTTCGACTTTTGCCAAGCCTTTTCTGTATTTTGCCAATGCCTGGGGCTGGGTGCTTGGTGTGCGGTTTGTCGATCGGGTTGGCAAGGGCATCCGCACTGCGCCGCGGGATGCCTTGCTGGCGGGCAGTATCGACGAAAAACAGCGCGGCCTGGCCTTTGGCCTGCACCGCGCGGGCGACACTGCCGGAGCCTTCGTCGGTTTGGCGATTGCCGCGCTGGTCATTTACCTGACCCAGCAGGGCGCAACCCTGCTGACCCGCGCCACCTTCCAAACGATTGTGCTGATTTCGTTTATCCCGGCCCTGCTGGCGGTGCTGGTGCTGGCCTTTTTTGCCCGCGAAGTGCAGGTGGCGAAAAAAGCCAACCTGCCAACCTTCAGCCTGGCCGGTTTCGACAAGCGTTTCAAGCTCTTTTTGCTGGCCTCGATCTTTTTTACCCTCGGCAATTCGTCCGATTCGTTCATCATTTTGCGCGGCCAGGAGCGCGGCCTGTCGCTGTTGCAGGTGATGGGCATGCTGTTGACTTTTAATGCGGTTTACACTGTGCTCTCCGGCCCGCTGGGGGCGCTCTCCGATAAGTTGGGCCGCCGCAAGCTGATTCTTACCGGCTGGATTTTCTATGCCCTGGTTTATTTCGGATTTTCGCTGGCAAACACCGGCGCGCAGGTTTGGGCCTTGTTCGGGTTGTACGGGCTTTACTACGCCCTGACCGAAGGCGCGGCCAAAGCCTTTGTGGCAGACCTGGTCCCCGACCAAATGCGCGGACGGGCCTATGGCCTGTATCATGCCGCCCTGGCGCTTTCGGCCTTCCCGGCCTCGCTGATTGCCGGCCTGCTCTGGCAGGGACTTGGTAACTGGCCCGGATTCGGCCCTGCCGCGCCGTTTATCTTCGGCGCTGGAATGGCGCTGGCGGCAGTAGCCATATTTACAGTACAATCGGGCTACCATGAAAACCAGCCTGGACAGCCTCGCCAATCTTAATCTTTTATGGGTCGCGCTTGCCTTCCTGGCCGGGATTGTCCTGGCCGGGCAGGTGGTTTTGCCTGTCCGGTTTTGGCTGGCGCTGGCTGGCGTCGGCTTGCTGGCGGGAATCATCCTGCGCTTGTTGCTCAAAAACAGCGTTTTCCTGCTGGCAATCCTGCCGTTTTTCCTTTTTGCCGGGGCGGCGCGTTACCAGTTTGCCCAGCCGCAAATCACCCCCGAAAGCATCGCCTATTACAACGATTTCCCGCGCACCGTTTGGGTAACCGGTTCTTTGACCGAGCCGCCGGATGTGCGCGACACTTACCAGAACTTGCGCGTCAAAGTCCACACGGTCGATTTTGGCGATGGCGACATTCCCATTAGCGGTCTGCTGCTTGTCCGCGCCCGTTATGCCGAAGACCTGCACTATGGCAACCTGGTCCGGATTCGCGGCGACATCCTGACCCCATCCGAAAACGAAGTTTTTTCGTACCGTGATTATTTATCCTTGAGCGGTATTTACAGCACGATGAGCGCTTCGCGCGTGACTCTGCTGCCCCAGGCCGGAGAAACCAATCCTTTCTGGGCGCTGATGTACCGGCTCAAGCACAGCCTGTCGCAGCGCATTTACCTGTTGTTCCCCGAACCGGAAGCCTCGTTGTTGCACGGTATTTTGCTGGGCGATGATGATGGCATGTCGCCGGAGCTCCAGCAGTCTTTCAAAAACACCGGCACCTCCCACATTATCGCCATTTCGGGGTTCAACATTGCCATTATTGCCGCGCTGCTGGTCTCGATTTTTGGCCGCATTTTTGGCAAAACAATTGGCTCGGTGTTGGCCATCTTTGGCATTGCCGGTTATACCCTGTTGGTCGGGGCTGAACCCTCGGTGGTGCGCGCGGCCATCATGGGCATCCTGTCGATTGTCGCCTTGCAAGCAGGGCGGCGGACGTTGGCGCTGAACGCCCTGGCGCTGGTTGCGGCAGGCATGGCTTTGTACGACCCGTTTGTTTTGCAAAATGTGGGCTTCCAGCTTTCCTTTGCTGCCACCCTCGGCCTGGTGTTATATGCCCAACCGCTTCAGGATTGGGCGGCGGCCCGCCTGCGCCGTTTCCTGCCGGTAAGCGTGGTCGAGCGTGTCATCGGCCCCTTCTCCGATTACTTCCTGCTGACCCTGGCGGCCCAGGCCACCACCCTGCCGGTCATCGCCTATCATTTCCAGCGTATTTCGCTTTCGTCCATTGTCGTCAATCCGCTCATCCTGCCGGCCCAGCCGCCGGTCATGATTTTGGGCGGCCTGGCAGTCCTGGCCAGCCATATTTACCTGCCGCTTGGGAAGTTGCTGGTTTTCTTTGCCTGGCCCTTCCCGGCCTATACCATCCGCATCGTCGAGCGGCTCGATTTTCCCCAAGGGGTGGTAACGCTGGGGGAATTCAATCTGCTCTTCCTGCTCGGGATTTACGGACTCATGCTCGCGCTCACCTTTGGCGGGCAGCCGTTTCGCGAGAGGGCGAAAAAGGTTTTGAGTCCCGCTGCCGTGCTGACGACCCTGGCCATCCTGGCTTACCTGGCCTGGCGGCTGGCCTTTGCCGTGCCCGATGGCCGCCTGCACCTGACCTTCCTGGATGTCGGCTCCGGTGACGCCATTCTGATTCAGACTACTTCGGGAAAGCACATCCTGATTAACGGCGGCCCCAGCCCCTCGCGTCTCTCTGACCAAATCGGGCGTATCCTGCCGCCCTTCCGCCGGGACCTCGATTATTTGCTGGTGGCTGCCCCGCAGGAGAATCAGATGGCCTCCCTGCCAACGACCCTGGAGCGTTTCATCCCGCAGTCTGTGCTTTGGGCGGGCGATACGATGGGTTCCTACTCGGCCCAGCGGGTGAACGAGTGGGTTTTGGAGCGCGCCATTCCCTATGAGCAGGCCCGCACAGGCACCGAACTTGACCTGGGCGACGGCGCGCGCCTGCGGGTGTTGGATTCCTCCGCCCGCGGCATGATCATTTTGGTCGAGTGGCAGGTTTTCCGCGCGATTTTGCCGCTCGGCGTCAAATTCGAATCGTTCGAGCGCCTGAATTATGGCCGTGAGATTGGCTCCCCGACCGTCCTGCTGCTTTCGGAGAGTGGTTACGCCCCGGCCAACCCACCCGAATGGCTGCTCAACCTTTCGCCGAGTCTTTACGTTCTGTCGGTGGCCGGGGACGACCCGAACGGCCTGCCTGACTCCGAGTTGGTCGATCTATTGAGCGAAAAGACGGTTTTGCGCACCGACCGCAACGGCCGGATCGACATCTCAACTGACGGCGAACAAATCTGGGTGGAGGTCGAACGCAAATAAATCCGGGCAGCTTTATCGGTTTTGGCCGGAGAAAATCGCAGTGTTTACCCATACGGCGGGTATAATTTGTTTACTGAGCGTTGCCGAAGCACCCAAGCCGGGATTTTGGCGTGAGCGATTCGGCAAAAGCAGGAAATCACCAAAGGAGAGACAAAAATGGCATACACCAACGTAAAAGTCCCGGAGGGCGGGGCCAAGATCAGCATTCGGGACGGCAAATTGAACGTTCCTGACAATCCTATTATCCCGTTTGTCGAGGGAGACGGCACCGGGCGCGATATTTGGCGGGCTTCGGTGCGCGTTTTCGATGCCGCGGTCGAGAAAGCCTACGGCGGCAAGCGCAAAATCCACTGGATGGAAGTTTATGCTGGCGAGAAGTCGTTCAAACTTCTCCAGAGCTGGCTGCCCGAGGAAACCACCGAGGCATTTAAGGAATTCCTGGTCGGCATCAAAGGCCCCCTGACCACGCCGATTGGCGGCGGTATCCGTTCGCTGAACGTGGCCCTGCGCAAATTGCTCGACCTGTATGTCTGCCTGCGTCCGGTGCGCTATTACAACGGCGTCCCGTCGCCGGTCAAGCATCCGGAATATGTCGATATGGTTATCTTCCGCGAAAATACGGAAGATATTTATACCGGCATCGAGTTCAAGTATGGCACTGAAGACAACCAGAAGTTCAAGGCCCTGTTCAAGGATGCCTTCCCCAAGGAATACGCCAAGATGCGTTTCCCGGAGACCGCCGGTATTGGTTTCAAGCCGGTTTCGGTCGAAGGCACCGAGCGCCTGGTGCGCGCGGCCATCCAATGGTCGCTGGAAAACAAGCGCAAGAGCATCAACTTTGTGCACAAGGGCAACATCATGAAGTTCACCGAAGGCGCATTCAAGGACTGGGGTTACACCCTGTCCAAACGCGAATTCCGCGAGCAGATTGTGACCGAACGCGAAAGCTGGATTTTGGGCAATAAAGAGAAGAATCCCAACCTGACGGTGGCCGAGAACGCCCAGATGGTCGATCCCGGCTTCGAAATGATGTCGCCTGACCAGCAGGCTGAAATCAAGGCTGAGGTTGAAGATGCCCTGAAACTGTGGGATACCCACGGCGACGGCAAATGGAAGGGCAAGCTGCTTATCAAGGACTCGATTGCTGATGTGACCCTGCAATTTGTGCTGATTCGTCCGCGCGATTACGACGTGATTGCCACCCTGAACCTGAACGGCGATTACCTTTCGGATGCGCTGGCGGCCCAGGTGGGCGGCATCGGCATCGCGCCCGGCGCAAACATCAACTACGAGACCGGCCACGCCATCTTCGAGGCAACCCACGGCACTGCGCCCAAGTACGCCGACCTCGATAAGGTCAATCCCGGCTCGGTCATTCTCTCCGGCGAGATGATGCTGCGCTACATGGGCTGGGGCGAAGCCGCCGACCTGATTGTCAAAGGCATGGAAGGCGCGATTGCGGCCAAGACCGTTACCTACGATTTTGAACGCTTGATGGAAGGCGCCACCCTATTGAAATGCTCCGAATTCGGCGACGCGATTATCAAGCACATGCAATAGCACCGTATTTTGCAAAACGGGTACAAAAAATCCGCGGGATTTGCTCCTGCGGATTTTTTATTCCAGGGTGAAGTAGAAGGTGGCTCCCTGGCCGGGTTCGCTTTCCGCCCAAATTTTTCCCCCGTGTTTATGAACGATGCGTTTGACGATGGCCAGTCCGATGCCGGTTCCTGGAAATTCATCGACCGTGTGCAGTCTTTGGAAAGCCCCAAATAATTTTTCGCTGTAATTCATGTTAAACCCGACCCCATTATCGCGCACATAGAAAAGTTTTCTCCCGTCCTGTATTTTTTTGCCGATTTCGATATGCGGATTGGGGTTTTGGGTTGTAAATTTCCAGGCGTTGTTGATCAGGTTTTCGAGCGCAACCCGCACCAGGCGTTCATCGCCCTGGGCTTTCAGGTTTTTGGCAATCTGGATGTTAATGTCGCGGTCGGGATTGGACTTGCGTAATTCCTGGCAAATTTCATCGGCCAACTCATGGAGATTGATTGGCTGGCAGGTCAGTTCTGCGCGGGTAATGCGCGACAGGCGTAGCAGGTCGTCAATTAATTGACCCATGTTTTGGGCGGCCTGACGCGTTCGTTTCAGGAAAGTCATCCCTTCGGCAGGGATTTGTTCGGCAAAATCATCCATCAGGATGCGGGTGAATCCGTCGATGGCGCGCAGCGGCGCGCGCAAATCGTGCGAGACGGAATAGGAGAAGGCTTCCAACTCGCGGTTGGCAGCCTGCAATTCTGCCGAGCGAACCCGCAGCGTTTCTTCCATTTCCTTGCGGTCGGTGATGTCGAGCATGGATGAGATGACGGAAACAACATTCCCGTGCGGATCGAACTCCGGCGCAAGCGACCACAGCCCGACGAACCCGCGCAATTCATATTCCGTTTTTAAAGGTTCGCCGCTGTCGAAAACCTGGCGGATTTTCTCCTCCGCAAAATCGATGGAGGTGTGCGCGCCGAATACCTCGCGCAGGGTTTTGCCGATCACGTTTGCGGCCTGAAGCCGTTCCGCATCGCCCAGGTGGTTGACATACAGGTAGCGCCCATCCCTGCCATAGCGCGCGATTTGCAGCGGGTTGTTCTCTGCCAGGGCGCGGAATTTTTCTTCGCTAGCTTGCAGGGCCGCTGTTCGGCGCTTAACCCGCGATTCGAGTTCCACGTTAAGCTGCCGGACTTTCTCTTCAGCGCGTTTTCGTTCTTCCAGTTCCCTCTCTATCTGGTCATACAGGCGCGCATTCAAAATTGCATTGGCGAGTAAATCAGCCATGGTTTCGAAGGAGGCGATATTTTCCTGGTTGAACGTGGATGGCTTGTTACTCTGGATGGTCAGCGCCCCGAGCACTTCGCCCCGGCTGACCAGCGGCAGGGCCAGTTCCGAGCGCGTATCAGGCAGGAGCGGGTTGCTAAAGCGAACAGCGTCCTCGCCCACATCGAGTGCGATCCGCGCCTTGCGGTGGAAGATGCTCCATCCAACCATCGAGGCGCCACCCACCTCCAGCCGATGACCGGTTAGGAGCATGGCGCGCCCCGCTTCGCCCGTTCCGGCGCGCAGTACAGCCCATTCGGGATTATCTTCGATCAGGAAAAGCCCCACATAATACAGATCAAATTGTTTTTGCACCAGGTCGACCACCTGCTGGCTGAGTGCGCGTGAATCCAGAATAGCGGTGGCGGCGCGCGCAACTTCCGCGCCCAAGAGCAATAATCCGGAACGCTCCTCGAGGGTGCTGGCATAAGAATTCAGGCGGTCATTGGCATCCAGGATGGCTTGTTCATTTTGCTTCCTGATGGTGATGTCGGTGGCGGCGCCAGTCATGCGCACGGGTTTGCCATCGGGATCGTAATCCACCTTGCCCTGGGTTTCTATCCAACTGATTTCGCCCGATTTGAGCAGCACGCGCTGCTCGACATGGTAAACCGGGTCTTTGCCCTTCAGGCATTTCTCGGCGGCCTGGGAAATCGAAGCGCGATCATCGGGGTGGATTAACTGCATGAATCCGTGAAAATCGTGCGAGAAAGTGGCCGGGTCGATGCCCCAAATGCTGTAAACGCGTTCAGAGCAATAAAACCGGTCCTGTTCGATATCCCACTCCCATATCCCCATATTGGCAGTGGACAGCGCCATATTGAGCCGCTCCTGGCTTTCCCGCAAAGCGATTTCGGTGCGGGTTCGCTCGGCCAACTCATCCTGGGCCTCCTGGTAAAGCGATGCATTGTCGAGCACCAGGGTGGCCAATTCTGCCAGTTGGGTCAGTTGCCCCACCCGCTTTTGGGTAAATGCGCACTCCGCGCTATCATAAGCCAGCCCTAAAACGCCGATCACTTTTCCCTGGGATTTTAATGGGATACCCAGGATGGCATAAAAGCCCTGGTTGGCAAAGTTTTCACGCCGCTTTTCCCAGGTGTTGTAGTTATCGACAACGATTGTTTCCCCATTTTCAAGCACTTCGTGGCTCAACCCCATTCCTGCCGGTTGAACCGTTCCTGTAAACGCTGAAAAAACGCCGTGTCCCAGGTGTTGTTTTGTCAGCAACCCACCCGGCAGAACGAGATCGATATATCCGTTGCGGGTATCTGCCAGCGTTTCAGCGCGGACGAGAATCGATTCCAGCAGGGAATTAATGTCCAGCCGGTTGACAATGTCCAGGGTGGTTTCGTGCAAGGCGGCCAGGTACTTGGCCTGTTCGCTGAGCGCCAGTTCTGTCTGGCGGCGTTCGTCCAGTTCGCGGGCTGCTTTGGTCAGCGCGGATTGCATATTTTTCATTGTCAGGGATAGCAAAATCCAGCCGATAACAATGTAAATGGCAAATACGCCCCATACGTTGAACGGTGTCTGTGTTGGCGCCTGGGGAATTTGACCGAGCGCTTCCAGGCGCATGATCCAGGCCATGCTGGCCAAGCTTAAAACCATCATCAGGAAGGCGTAACGCCCGCCCAGCAATAAACCTGCTATAAAAATTACCAGCAGGAAGCCGGCCTGGCCAACGGATTTCATACCCCCGGTCCAGGCAATGCTGATTGACATGATTGCCCAAAGGCTTAGCGCAAATGTCAGCGCCGAAAAACGCAAATAGCCCCTGTTCGCCAGTCCCCAGCAAATCAGGGTTGCGAAGCAGGCGGCAAAAATCAGCCAGTAGCGCCAATCTCCGGGGTTTATCCAGTAGAAAATAATCCCATACACCAGGCAGATAGCCGCAGAAATTGGCAGAATCAAACACAAAGACCGCTTAACGCGGGCTTGTTCCATGGGGCTGATCGCGGGGAATAAAATATTGCTAATTTTTCTTAGCATTTATAGATTTGTGAATACCGATGCTGTTGAAAACAAAAAGCCCCTTCCGGGACTATTCTCCGAGCATTAAATCTAGCCAAACATCCCACTTGGTCAGGCCATTCAGAATAGGGGTTGGTACGGGCGTTGGCGGCAGGGTTGCGCCGGGTTCCGGCAGGGGGATGACAACGATATCGCCTTCCTGTGCCATGCGGTTTTGTTCGCGCGCCCAGGCTTCCACTGCTGCGGGAGACGTGGCGTATGCGACTTGTGTTTGCAAGGCATGTTGGGTAACGATGACCGCAGTCGCTTGCGCCCGCACTACGGAGGCTTCTTTTTGCAGGCGGGTTAATTCTTCCATGCGATTATTGAAATCCATGATCAGAAATAAAAGGATGGCAATGCCGGCTACTACCCCCAACCGTCGGAAATCAATGCGGAAACGACCGATCTTCATATTTTTATTGTATCACGGAGAAAACAAAAACTCTCGCAAGATGCGAGAGTTTGTGCCGAAGGAGGGATTTGAACCCTCACTCCCGAACGGGAACTACGCCCTGAACGTAGCGCGTCTGCCAGTTCCGCCACTTCGGCAAGCTTATTCTTAAAGCGGATGGTATTTTACACCACTTCCAAGATTTGTCAATTACTTTTCTCAAAGTGCCCAAAAATATCGTGAAAGTTAGGTTTTTCTTATACATTTCTTACGCCAACGAGAGTATATTTCATTATCTTTTAATCCTGCTCCGCTAACCTTAAGATGCTAATTTGGAGGCGTTTCGATGAAATCCTTACAGTATGTTGTGGCCGGCTGCTTTGCGGTCATCTTGGTGGTAGTTGTTTTTGCAGGCGGGTTTGCGCTTGGATTCTTTGCGAACAACTTTGATATTCCCGGCTTGGAAACCCCGGTCAGTGTACAGCCCACGCTCCCGCTTGCGCCGTTGAGCACACCGGAAGGCGCAAATGAAACTACGCCTGAAGAGCTGCAAACCCTTTTCAAGCCGTTCTGGGAAGCCTGGGACCTGGTTCATACCCAATATGTGGATCAGCCGGTCGATGATGTTGCCCTGATGCAGGGCGCCATCCGCGGGATGTTGGCGGCTTTGGGCGATCAGCATACCTCTTTTATGGATCCGCAGGAGTTCGAAGATGCCAATGCCGGCCTGGAAGGTACCTACGAGGGCATTGGCGCTTATGTGGATACCAGCGGTGAGTACCTGACGGTAATCAGCCCGATCAAGGATTCTCCCGCTGAAGCGGCTGGCTTGCGCCCCGGCGACAAGATTATTGCCATCGATGGCGAGGACATGACCGGCATCACCCCCGAACTGGCCCGCCGACGAGTGCTTGGCCCGGCAGGCTCGGTGGTCAAGCTGACCATTGTCCGTGAAGGCGAGGAAGAACCGCTGGAAGTTGAAATCACCCGCGCCCAGATTGTTGTCGCCAGTGTTGAGCATGAGATGCTTGAAAACGGGGTTGGCTATGTCAAAATTAACACCTTTGGCGATACCACCAGCAGTGAACTGCGCGATGCCTTAAACGATATTATGGGCCAGGAACCGCGCGGCCTGATTTTGGACATGCGCAACAATGGCGGTGGTTACTTGCAGACGGCGGTGCAGGTTGTTTCGCAGTTCATCCCGGAAGGGGTGGTGCTGATCGAGCGCTATGGCGACGGCACACGGGACACCTACGAGGCCCAAGCGGGCGGCCTGGCGACCGAGATTCCACTGGTGGTGCTGGTGAACGAGGGTACCGCCTCGGCTTCTGAAATTGTCGCTGGCGCAATCCAGGATTACGAGCGTGGCCAACTGGTTGGGATGACCACTTTCGGCAAGGGATCGGTGCAAATCTGGTCGCCGCTGTCGGATAACCAGGGCGCGGTGCGTGTCACGGTCGCCAAATGGTTAACGCCCAAGGAACGCACCATCCATGAAGTCGGCCTGACCCCTGATTTTGAAGTCGAGCTGACCGAGGAAGATTTCAATGCCCAACTCGATCCGCAACTGGATAAGGCCATTGAAGTTTTGGAACAATTGATTAGCGGTACCGCAACAGAATAAAGTTTCTTGCGTACAAAAGATTGATCGTTTTGTAACTGTGATTGAAAAACGGAGGTAAATATGTTTTTCGATATCAACTACCTGATTTACATGATCCCGGCCTTCATCTTGATGGCCCTGACATCCTGGTATGTCAAATCATCTTATAACAAGTGGAGCCAGGTGCGCGCCCGTTCCGGCCTGACCGGGGCCCAGGCCACCCAGCGTTTGATTTCTGCTGGCGGCCTGTATGGCGTGCGCGTGGAAGGGATTGCCGGGGAGATGACCGACCATTACGATCCGCGCGATAAGGTTTTGCGCCTGTCGCAGGGGGTGGCCAACGTGCCCTCGGTCGCGGCCCTGGCGATTGCCGCCCACGAACTGGGACACGCCATGCAGGATGAAGAAAATTACTTTCCCCTGCGCCTGCGCGCCGCCCTGGTGCCGGCGGTCAATATCGGCTCGAACCTGGGCTGGATTTTGATCCTGATTGGGTTGTTCCTAGGCCTGACCCAACTGGCCTGGATCGGCGTGATCGCTTTCTCGGCGGGCGCGGTTTTTGCCCTGGCGACCCTGCCGGTCGAGTTTGACGCTTCGGCCCGCGCCAAGCGTTTGCTGGCCGATTCGGGCATCATCTCGGGTCAGGAAGAGATGAACGGGGTCAACAGCGTGCTCAACGCCGCCGCCCTGACCTACGTCGCCGGCCTGGTGACTGCGGTGCTGCAACTGCTGTACTACGTCAGCCTGGTTGGCGGACGCAGCCGCGATTAAACGATACCCGCTTAAACGAAAACAGACGGAGTTTGTTCTCCGTCTGTTTTTTATTGCGCTGAAATCAGCCAGGCAGGATTAGCCCGGGGCGCAAGCGGTGGGAACTGCCATCCCAGACTTCCTGTGGATAAACAATTTGGTTCGTGCCGGGCAGTTGTTCCATGGCCAGGCCGGTGTTCAGGTCGACGCCGACTTGCAGATAGGCCTTGTATACCAACTGGCTGCAATAAAAAGATTCTTCCGTTTCAGGGTTGAGGAAGTTCAGGTTGTAGGGTTTGCCAACCTGGCGCAGGCAGTAATCGGCCACGGCTTTGCGCATATCGTATTCTTCCTGTTCCGAGAGTCCCAGTCCATCCAGTGGGGCGGCCACCCCGTAGAACGTATCAAACAACAGGCCGCGCTCGCGGGCCATAACTTCGGTATCCCAGTGGTTGCCCGGCACTTCGAAGGTGATGACGCCGCGGGTACCTGATTCGACGCAGCGGCCTTCAGGGCCGATAAAAACGGCGACGTGGTCGACATCGCCGGGCACCAGACGCCCAACCAGACGCCAAAACTCGCCCGGCAGGATGTCGGGTTTGCCGTTCATGGTGCAGATAATATCGCCTGTCCGCAGGGTCAGGCCTTCAATTTCATAGGTATAAACCATCATGGTCATGCTCCTTGCAAGATTATCCTATTTACGCGCCAGGTCTTCGGCGGGTTGCTTCATTTTTACCAGAAAATCCATCTGGTGGGCGATGTAAACCAGTTCGGCGCGTTCAACCTGGGCGCGGCGCTGGGCCAGCCAGCTCGAGAAGCGGGCGGCATCCAGGTCGGGGTGATTTTTGAGCGATGTTTCGAAAAAGTGCAGGATGAAGTGCAGGAAGTAAGCCTCGTCAGCGGGATACTGGCCGCGCTGCGGGTAAACGACCCAGTCGGAGGCTCCGGCGGAGGCGATCTCGGCCCCGGCTTGTTGCAGGTGCTGGAACAGGTGGCGTCCGGCCTGACTGTCGCCGCCGGTTGGACGGGAATCCATACTCTGGTGGTAAAGCCGCTCGATATGCGCATCCAGGGCCGGGTCCAGCGCCGGTTCGAGGCTGGTCACGCCGTCGAAGTTGATTGTCAGCCAGGCCAGCCCGGCGGGTTTGAGCAGTTGAAATAACGAGAGCAAGCTCTCGGGCATGGCGAGCAGGTCGAGAAAGGCGTGCGCAATCAGTACATCATAACGGAATCCGGCCTGGGCGCGGATAAAGTCGAAGATATCCATCTGCGCAAAGCGGATTTGGAGTGCGGATTTTGGCGCGGAAAAGCGGAACCCTTCTGGATTGGTTTCCACCGTATAGCCATTTTGCGCACCCCAGTCTGGCAGCCAGGTGCGGGCAAAGGCGATGTTTTCTGCCATTTCATCGACGAGCGTGTATTCGACCTGGGCGGGCAGCATTTTCCAGCGCAGCAGACGCGCCAGCATGGTGCCAATGCCAGCCCCGACTTCGATCACGCGCAGGGGCTGTCCTGAGGCAGCATCTTGCAGCGCAGTGCTCAGGTCAGCGAGCACGACCCGGTTCAGGGCGCGGTCATCGACGCTTTGTTTGGCCAGCAGGTAGCGGGGAAAGGAATATTCCATGCAGGTTGCTCCGATTGGGATGTTTTCAGTTTATCATAGCCCGGCAGAAAGGGCGCACATTTCTTGACGGGACGGGTATAATAGATTTGTCTGACAACTTTCTCCCCTTTTCACCAGGAGTGTTCAAAATGTCTAAAATCGACCTGACCATTTATCCGGATCGCCGCAAACGCGCCATTCAACGCGCGAAGGAGCGGAACATCATCATCCCGACTTACGCACAGATGAAGGACCCGTCCAAAATTCCGGCCAAGATGAAGGCAGAACTCGCCAGCATCGGGCTGTGGGATCTCCACCCGCGCAACTTGTTCCGCATCACCTGGAAAAACGAACCGAAAGCCAGCGGCGGCGGTTTTGGCGGGGTCAATTTCATCGAACTGCCCCCGGCGCTGACGGGTGTTTCGGCGCGAATCATTGCCCTGGTGGGCAAATGGTTCCCGACCGGGGCGCACAAGGTCGGGGCGGCTTTTTCGTGCCTCGTCCCGCGCCTGGTGACCGGGCAGTTCGACCCGACCAGCCAGAAAGCGGTCTGGCCCTCGACCGGCAACTACTGCCGCGGCGGCGCGTACGATTCAGCCCTGCTGGCCTGCGATTCGATTGCCATCCTGCCGGAAGGTATGTCGAAGGAACGCTTCGAGTGGCTGGCCAAGGTGGCGGGTGAAACCATCAAAACGCCCGGTTCGGAATCGAATGTGAAGGAAATCTTCGACAAGTGCTGGGAACTGCGCAATTCGGGCCAGGATTTGATGATTTTCGACCAGTTCCAGGAGTTTGGCAACTACCTGTGGCATTATGAAGTCACCGGGCACGCCATGGAAGAAGTGCTCAAGGTTGCGATGCGCCCCGGCGACCGCTATCGCGGCATGACCAGCGCCACCGGCTCTGCCGGGACGATTGCCAGCGGCGACTACATGAAGCAGTTGTTCCCTGAAAGCAAGATTGCGGCCAGCGAAGCCCTGCAATGCCCGACCCTGCTCGAAAACGGATTTGGCGCGCACCGCATCGAGGGCATCGGCGACAAGCATGTTCCGTGGGTGCACAATACCAAGAACACCGACCTGGTGGTAGCCATCGATGATAATGCCGTCGTCAACCTGGCGCGCCTGTTCAACGAGCCGGTTGGCCAGCAATACCTGGCCTCGATTGGCGTCCCGGCGGTGACGATTGAGCAGTTGAGCTTGCTCGGTTTCTCGGGCATTTCCAATGTGCTGACCGCCATCAAGATGGCGAAGTACTATGAAATGGGCGAGCATGACATCGTCCTAACCATTGCGACCGATTCGATGGAGTTGTACCAGAGCCGCCTGCACGAAATGCACGCGGAGATGGGCGCGTATAGCGAGCGGGACGCCTCCGCAGATTTTGCCCGCTGGCTGGCTGGGCAATCGACCGACAATATGCTCGAACTGCGTTACACCGACCGCCGCCGGGTACACAACCTGAAGTATTACACCTGGGTCGAGCAGCAGGGTAAAACCTATGAAGAAATCCAGGATATGTGGTACAAAGATGACTTCTGGACCGGTTTCCAGAAGCAGGCTGACGAGATTGATGCCTTGATTGTCGAATTCAACAAGGAAGTTGGCCTGGCCTGATTACAGGAATAGGTTCGAAGATGGAACTGTTCGAAGCGATTTTTGCGCGTCAATCGATTGGCAAGGTCAAGCCGGACCCGGTTGCGCCGGAGTTGATCGAGCGTTTGCTCTCGGCGGCGGTGCAGGCCCCCAACCATTACAAGGTGCGCCCGTGGCGTTTTGTGGTCATCAGCGGCGCAGCGCGGGAAGAACTGGGCGAGGTGCTGGCCCAATCCCTGCTGGCGGGGAATCCATCCCTGCCGCCGGAAGCGCTGGCGAAGGAACGCGCCAAACCGCTGCGCGCGCCGGTGCTGCTGGCGGTCGCGGTCGAGAAACCGTCCGAGCCAAAGGTCAGCGAGATCGAGAATATTGCCGCGGTGGCGGCGGCCTGCCAGAACATCCTGCTGGCGGCCACCGCCCTGGGATTGGGCGCAATCTGGCGCACCGGCGCGGCGGCCCTGGACGATCGCGTGAAAGCCTGGCTGGGCCTGGAACCCGACCAGCACCTGCTCGGCCTGATCTATCTCGGCTATCCGGAGAATCCGCCCCCGCCGGTCTCGCGCCCGGGATTTGAAGCGCATACCACCTGGAAATCGTAGAAAAACATGTTTGTCGTTCAAAACGCGCCATAACTGGCGCGTTTTTTGTTTGCACCTTCCAATCTCCCTCTTTTGACGCGCCGAAAAGATTACATTCGTCACTCTGATAATTCGGAGTTTTCTTATAAGATATGTTTGCCATGCATGAACTTGCCGTCACCGAATCGATTCTCGAAATTGCCCTGCGCCACGCCGAAAGCCAGCAGGCGAAAAAAATTACCGACCTGCACATTGTCATGGGACAGTGGTCAAGCGTGGTCGATGATTCGGTCCAGTTTTACTGGGACATGATCAGCGACGGGACCATTGCCAAGGGCGCTGTTCTACACTTCGAGCGCATCCCGACCGAACTGGTTTGTCTCGATTGCGGCAAAACCTACCAGCCCGATTCGCGCGACCTGCTCTGTCCCACCTGTCACGGCACGCGTCTGAAGGTGTTCAAGGGCGAGGAGTTTCGGCTGGATTCGATTGAAATCGAAACATAAGCATCCCGGCCCTGTCAGATTAAGCCTGCCTGTCGTTTTACCATAACGGTAACGGCGGAACCCCCATTTTTTCACCCGGAGTCATCCATGCCCCAACGCATCCCTGTTGTTGAAAAAATCCTTTCGGCCAACGATAAACTGGCCCAGGAAAACCGCGCCCGCATCGATGCGGCGGGCGTTTTCTCGATTAACGTGATGGCATCGCCCGGCGCAGGCAAAACCTCGTTGATTGAGCGCACGGTGCGCGCCCTCAGCCCGAAATATCGGATTGGCATGATTAACGGCGATATCCTGACCAGCCTGGACGCCGACCGGGCCGCCGCCGCGGGCGCTATCGCGGTCCAGATCAACACCGGCGGCGACTGTCACCTGGACGCGGTCATGCTGCAACCGGCCCTCGACCAGGTTCAACTGGAAAGCCTTGACCTGCTGATTGTTGAAAACGTCGGCAACCTGATCTGCCCGGCGGAGTTCCGCCTGGGGACGCACAAAAATGTGATCGTGGCCTCCATCCCTGAAGGCGACGACAAGCCGCACAAATACCCCTCGATGTATCGCGGCGCGGATGTGCTGGTGCTGAACAAGATCGATTTGCTGCCCTACGTGCCCTTCCGTATGGAATTTTTTAGCCAGGGCGTGGCCGCCCTCAACCCCGGCGTCACCCAGTTCAACCTGTCCTGCACCTCCGGCGAGGGGCTGGATGCCTGGCTGGCTTGGCTGGAAGCGCAGATTGGGAAGTAGTCGGGTGGCTTTCTTCATAAAATAGCAGAAAAGGAAACCATTCAGAATGGACACTGAAAAACTCAATCTGTTATTGCCCTTGGTTACGGCTATAGGTTCTATCATTACACCAATACTGGTTTTGGTGCTTTCCGGTGTGGGATGGGTTATTGGGAACAGGTATAACAAAACCCGTGAATTAGAAGAAAAGCTTAGGGATGACAGAATAAAAATATATAATGACATTCTTGAACCCTTCATCCTGGTTTTTACGAAAGATGATGGTTTGCCTAGAACCAAGGATTTTCGTGGAAAAAGCCATGCAGAAGTAGCTGGCGAAAAGATGCAATCCTTGGCATATAAACAAACGGTTTTTAAATTGTCTTTAATGGGCTCAGATGATGTTGTTCGTGCATTAAATAATCTCATGCAATTTTTTTACGCTGGCAAACTAAACCAACAACAAAACGATCCTGATAAATTTCAAAAAGAACAAAACACTAAAGAGTTTATGAGTTTGCTAGGAAAAATGTTGTTGGAAATTCGAAAAAGCGTTGGAAATGAATCTAGTAAATTACACCATTTTGAAATGCTAGAGTTTTTAATTACTGATGTGCGAAAATATCAAAGCAATGGAAAATATAAATAGCGTTTAATAGCGAATGACTTCTTATGGTTTTTAAACAACGGGATCAGAATATGCCATTAGATAATGACAAGATTAACTTGCTCGTTAAGCGAGTAGGATATGCCCAAAGTCGGGAGTGGATCAATTTATACTTTGAGTTAGTGAAACGAATTCTTGAAATAACAGGATTAGACAACGATAACTCTCGGCTTGTGATGTCTTTATCGCCAAACAGTATTGGTTGGCATTTTCCAGTCACGATTAATAATCGCTATGTTATTGCCTTGCGTAAAAAGAAAGAAAATGAGCAGGTAAGGCTTTTTGTTGGATTAATTTTAAATGAACTTGCTACTGAAATTACCCAATTACAGAATAATCCCGATTTGAACAGGCATGGACAATTTAAGAATTTACGTGGTGAATTTTCAGAACCGCCTTATTTCTTGCACTTTAGCAATTTTCCAGAATTACTTTATTTGTTAGATACATCGGAACAGATGTATCAAAGTTGGACCGATGCACTTTTGGCAGAAGTAAAACGAGCTAAATCTTCGCCATATCGAAAGTCTCACGAGCCGCTTATGTATAAAATGGCGGTTGATGTAAATTTTAGATCTGAGATTTTGGATATGGTTTTTACCGAAAGCAAGCCAAGTTTGGGTTTATTGCCAGAACAAGTAGATGAGCCTCAAGAGTTTTATGAAGGTGCATTAAAGTCAATCGCGGTGAATGCTTATGAGCGCAATACACAAGCCCGGAATGTTTGCATTGAGCATTACGGTGCAAAATGTATTGTTTGTGACTTTGTTTTCGAAGAAAAATATGGCGAGATTGGCAAAGGTTTTATTCATGTTCACCATATAAAGCCTTTAGCTGAAATTGGTTCGGAATATAAAGTTGATCCTGTTAATGATCTATGTCCAGTTTGCCCCAATTGCCACGCAATGTTACACATGAGAAAGCCGCCTTATAGCCTTAACGAAATTCGGGAAATTTTAAGAAAGTAAAAGTTTTTTGAGACCGAAACAATACAATGTTCACAATAGATATTTGGATTAGGGTGGGGCCTACTTGCTTAGGCTTATCGAGTGCTTGTTATAAAGCGAATACATTTTTGGCATAAGAACCTCACCAGACAGATGCTTCACCCTACCCACTTTCTACTTTCCTCTTTCCTCATCCAATGAACGCCCTCTCCATCCACATCAACGGCATCGCCGAACAGCAGGAGGTCGAACTCCGGCCTTTTGTCTATGACCTGGCCACCGGCCTGGGCCTGACCGGCTGGCTGCGCAATAGCCAGGCCGGGCTGGATATCGAACTGGAGGGGGACGACCTTGCCTTGGACGAATTTGTCCGCCGCGTGCGCGCCGACGCCCCGCCGCCACTGCACCTCGAACAACTGGATGTCACCCCGCACGCCCCGGCCGGCTACCGTCGCTTCGAACTCGAGTCCGCGCCTGCGCCGGCCCCTGTCTCCGTGGTCGATTGGCCCGATGCCAGCATCTGCCCGGACTGCCTGCGCGAATTATTCGACCCGAAAAACCGCCGCCATCGTTATCCGTTTATCGATTGCGTCCATTGCGGGCCGCACTTTACCGGCATCAAGGAACTGCCCTACGAACGGGCCAGGACAACCCTGGCCTTCTTCCCGTTGTGCGCCGATTGCCGCGCCGAAGTCACCAACCCGGACGGACGGCGCTTCCAGGCCGCCTCGATTGCCTGTCCCGAGTGCGGCCCGCGCGTCTGGCTGGAGACCAAGCGCCCTGAATCCCCCTCCGGGCGGGCCAACATCGGCAGTTACACCCTCGGAGACGAAGCCATCCTGGCCTGCCAGCGCCTGCTGCGCGAAGGCCGGATTGTGGCCATCAAAGGCCTGGGCGGTTTCCACCTGGCCTGCGACGCCCTCAACCCCGAAGCCGTCGCCGAACTGCGCCGGCGCAAACTGCATACCGAAAAACCCTTTGCCCTGATGCTGCCCAACCTGGCCGCCGTCGAACAGCATTGTTACATCAGTCCCGACGAACGCGTCCTGCTCGAATCCCCGGCCCGCCCGATTGTGCTGCTGCGCCGTCGGCCCGAATCGACCATTGTCGAACAGGTCGCGCCCGGTCAGGAACAACTCGGGATCATGCTGCCCTATACCCCGCTGCATTACCTGCTGTTTGCCGATCCGCCCAATGCTCACGCCCGTCCACTGGTGATGACCGATGCCAACCTGGCCGGTGAGCCGATTTGTACCGACAATGTCGAGGCCCGCCAGCACCTGTCCAGTCTGGCGGATGCCTTCCTGATGCACGACCGCGACATCCACATCCGGGCCGACGATTCGGTCATGCGCATCCTGCCCGACCTGGGCGTTTATCCCATCCGCCGCTCACGCGGCTATGTCCCGACGCCCATCCAGTTGCCCTGGCGCTCCGTCCCTGTTCTGGCCGTGGGCGCGCAGTGGAACAACACCTTCTGCCTGACCGATGGCGGCAGCGCCTATCCCAGCCAGCACATCGGCGACCTGGACAACGACGAAACCTGGCAATCTTTTGCCCACGGCGTTGCCCATTTCGAGAAACTTTTGGGCCGCCAACCGGCGGCGTTGGCCTGCGACCTGCATCCCGATTACCTGTCGAGCCGCTATGCCCACGAACGCGCCGAACGCGAATCGCTGGCGCTGGTCCCCGTCCAGCACCAGCACGCCCACCTCGCCGCCCTGATGGCCGAACACGGCCTGGACGGCTCCGAACCGCTGCTGGGAGTCGCTTTTGGCGGCAGCAGTTATGGCCAGGATGGCGCGATTTGGGGCGGGGAATTCCTGCTGGCGGATTATGCCGTTTCCAGGCGGATGGCGCACCTACGCTATTTCCCGCTCCCAGGCGGGGCTGACGCGGCCAGCCTCAGCCCGTCGCGCGCGGCCCTCGGCCTGCTCCACGCCCTTGGCCTGGCCGCGGAAACCCAACCCGGCCTCGAAAGCGCTCCGCTGACTTCGAGTGTCGGCCATTTGTTTGCCGCCGTCGCCGCCCTGAGTGGGGTGCGCCAACAGGCCAACTACCCCGCCCAGGCGGCTGTTGAGTTCGAATCCCTGGCCGACCCGGACGAAACCGGCCTGTACCCGTTCGAATTCGCCGCCGGGCAGGTCGATCCCGCCCCGCTCGTCGCTGCCCTGCTGGCGGATGTGCGCGCGGGCAAACCCGTCCGCCAGGTTTCGGCGCGTTTCCATAACAGCCTGGCGCACCTGGTGCGGGATGTTTGCGCCAGCCTGCGGGTGGAAACGGGCGTTTCCAAAGTCGCCCTGAGCGGCGGAGTCTGGCAAAACGTCACCTTGCTCTTGAAAACCATCCCCCTGCTGCAAAAAGCGGGTTTCCAGGTGTACATCCACCACAAAATCCCGGCCAACGATGGCGGGCTGGCCCTGGGCCAGGCGGCGGTTGCGGCCTGGAAACTCAAATAACGCGCTGCTCTCCAATGAAAACGCCCCGACTGGGGCGTTTTTTGCTATCCTTTGCCTTGACTGGCCTCGATCAACTCGCGCCGGATTTTGCGATAGGTGATGATTGGCCCATCGCCGGGGATCAACTTCTCGCCAATATCCAGGTCGGCGCGCGGCGGACGCTGGGTAATCACCACCGGGCGGTCCTGGCGCTCGATGATAAAGTTGCCAATATTGCCGAAAAATTCGTTGACCTGGCGCAGGATTGGGGTTTTTACCTTGTGATAATAGCGCAGGTACATCAGCGTATTTTCATCATCGACCGGCGCAAAAGCAACCAGCACGCGGATGCCATCTGCGATCCAGTTGTGCCACAGGTTGGGGTAAATGAATTGCAGGAAGGGGTGTCGCTGCGGTTCGGGCAGTTCCGCCGCCCGGCGCGGTTTTTGGCCTTCGTCGCGCTCGTTGAAGACCCACAGGTCGAGCAGGGTTTGGCCTTCGCGTGGGTGGCTGATCCTCGTCAGCGGGCCGTTGACCAGCAGCTTCTGTCCGCGCCCGATGGTATTGTGGTGGACAAAAGGCAGGTGGACGACATCCAGTTGGTTTTCGATGGCGCGTGAGTAGTGGGTTGCCCACGGGTCGCGCAGGGTGGAATAAACGAAATCTGCGCCGATGGCATCGAAAAAGGGCAGCGCCGGGTAGCTTTCGCGCGGCTCCCCCCACCAGATGTAAACGAAACCGTGCGCTTCGCGGGTCTCATAGGCGCGGACTTTCATTGCCTTGGGCGGCTCGCTGTTTTTGCCGTTGGCTGGGATGTAGGTGCACGCGCCGCTGGTATCGTACTCAAATCCGTGGAACGGGCACTGGATGCAATCGCCCTTAACCGCCCCGATGGAGAGCGCTACTCCGCGGTGCGGGCACAGGTCGCTCATCACGGCGGCTTTGCCCGCGCTGTCGCGCCAGGCGACCATTTTCTCGCCCATGCGCGTTACGCCGATGGGTTTGCCGGGCTTGATTTCGTTTGATTCAAGGATAACGTACCACTGGTTTTTGATCATCTTTGTCTGCCTGAATGTGAATGTTTTCACAATTATAAAACTTTTTCGGGTTAGAATACGGCCATGAAACGTTATTGGTGGATTTTCCTCTTCCTGATAGCCTGTTTTGGCTTGTTCGTTTATATCTACTATGCCAGCCGCCCGGCGATGGTCGAGATGCGCGAGGAGCTTTATCCGGGTATTGTTTATTACCGGCGGGTGCATTACCTGCCGCGTACGATGGTTGCCCACATTGTGACGGTCGATTTGAAGTATGGTAATGTGGATGTGTTTGTCACCCCGCCTGACCGGCGCGGACGGGAAACTGAAAACCCGCTCGATGCCCGCACCACCTCACAGTTTGCGCGCGAATTCGGCGTGCAGGTGGCGATTAACGGCGACGGTTTCACGCCCTGGTGGGCCAACACACCCTGGGACTACTATCCGCGGGTGGGCGACCCGGTCAAACCGCATGGCTTGGCCTCTTCCAATCGCCTCCAGTATGGCGAGTATGTGCGCAACGGACCGACCCTGTTCATCAGCGATCGCAAGGAAGTCTCTTTCGGCGTGTCCATTCGCAAGGTGCACATGGCGATTTCGGGCATGAGTTGGCTGGTCAAGGACAAGCAGCCGGTGCCTGACCTGAACGACACCCGCACTGCGCCGCGCACTGCCATCGGCCTGGATGGCGGCGGCACACGCCTGATTCTGATCGTGGTCGATGGCCGCCAGCCGTTTTACAGCGAAGGCGTCACGGTGCAGGAAATGGCCGAACTGATGCTTTTCTATGGCGGCGACAACGCCATCAATCTGGACGGCGGCGGCTCATCCACAATGGTTATTCAGGACCCGGCAACGGGTGAGTACCGGGTGATGAACTCGCCGATCAACTTCCTGTGGGGCCGCGAACGACCGGTTGCTAACCATTTTGGCGTGTTTGCTGCGCCTTGACCAACAATCCACATTCATAGGAGTCTGCATGTCTGAAGAACTGCGCACCATGGTCGAAATTGGCTTCAATGTTCTCTACCTGGCGGTGGTCTGGGGAATGGTTATCCTGATGACGCGCCGCCTGGCCGGGGTGGACAAAAACCATCGCCGGCTGGCGAATTTGTTCCGTTGGGCTTTTGTTTTGCTGGCGGTGGGCGATACCGGCCACGTTGGCTTCCGCGTCCTGGCCTACTGGATGGGCGGCCTCGAACAGAACAGCTTGCTGGTGGGCCTGGGCGCGCTGGCAACGGCGGTCACGGTCACGTTTTTCTATGTCATCATGCTTTACGTTTGGCGTGAGCGCAACCAGGCTGAATTTGGTTGGTTCGAGTATCTGCTGTTGGGTTCGGTGCCGATCCGCCTGCTGGTCATGGCTTTCCCGCAAAACGAGTGGGGCAGCCCCGTTCCGCCTGAGTTCTGGGGGCCGTTCCGCAATGCCTTCCTGATTTTTCTCGGCCTGGGAGTGCTGTTCCTGTTCCTGCGCGATGCCATCAAAAGCAGCGATCGCCTTTTTCGCTGGATCGCTTATTGCATCTTCTTCTCGTACCTGTTCTATACCCCGGTTATTTTCTTTGCGCGTGAGTATCCGCTATTGGGCATGTTGATGATTCCCAAAACGGTCATGTACGTGGCGATTGCCGGCCTGGCCTATTACGGTCTGTGGCTGAAGCCGGCGCGCAGGAAGCATAAACCGCAGCGGGCCTGATTTTTGTAAGGCGCTGCCCCCAAATATCGTGTAAAATGTCAGCCTGAAAGCATTCGGCTTTCAAAAGACACAAAGTGGAACTACGTGGCCTCGAGCCATTGCGTATGCAATGGCTCGCGCTCCCTGAGTTCCGGGAGAGGATCAAATGACGTTCGAAGAACCGCTTACCGAACGGGCCGGGTTGGAAAGCCCGGCAGCTTTGGCCCAGCGCCTGCATTTGCCCTTTGACGACCTGAGACTGTTAACGCGCGCCCTGACTCACAGCTCTTACGTCAATGAACATGGCAATGCTGGCGATGACAACGAACGGCTGGAATTTTTGGGGGATGCCGTCCTGGATTTCCTGGTTGGCGCTTATGTTTACCAGCATTTTGTCGAGATGCGTGAAGGGGAAATGACCCGTATGCGCTCGGCGCTTGTCCGCACCGAAAGCCTGGCCCGCCTGGCGCGTAACCTGGGCCTGGGCAATGCCCTGCGCCTGGGACGCGGCGAACTGCAAGGCGGAGGCCGCGACCGCGAGCCGCTGCTGTGCGGCGCGTTCGAAGCCCTGGTTGGGGCAATTTACCAGCACAAGGGCCTGGAATCGGCCCGCGACTTTGTCCTGCCCTTGATCGAGCCTCTCGCGGATGAATTTTCGAACGAAATACCCGAGTTGACCGTCGATCCGAAATCGCGCTTGCAGGAATGGTCGCAGCGCCAGGGCCTGGGCATCCCCAAGTATGTTTTTGCCGCATCCGAAGGCCCGGATCACGCCAAAACCTTCCTGGTGGATGTGCATATCGATGGTAAACTATTCGGCTCCGGCTCGGGCACCAGCAAAAAGGACGCCAGCCAATCCGCCGCCCAGAACGCTCTCAACAACATCGACATGAATTCTGACCCGAGCGGGAATTAATCTGCATTCATCATTCTGCCTTAAATAAAATGCCCCTTCGTCTCAAATCTCTCGAATTACACGGATACAAAACCTTCGCCTCGCGCACCCATTTTGAGTTTGCCGATGGCATCACCTCGATTGTCGGGCCGAACGGCTCAGGCAAATCGAATATTGCCGATTCTCTGCGCTGGGTGCTCGGTGAACAATCGCATAACCTGTTGCGCGCCAAAAAGACCGAAGACATGATTTTCTCCGGCTCCGAGCAGCGTCCGCGGGCCGGTATGGCTGCGGTGACGATTACCTTTGACAACAGCATCGGCTGGCTGCCGGTCGATTTCAGCGAAGTGGCTGTCACCCGCCGCGCCTACCGCGACGGGCGCAACGAGTACCTGCTCAACGGCCAGTCGGTGCGCTTGAAGGATATCAACGAATTGCTGGCCCAATCCGGCCTCTCCGAGCGGACGTATACCATCCTCGGCCAGGGCATGGTCGATGCCTCGCTGGCCCTCAAAGCCGATGAGCGTCGCCGCCTGTTCGAGGAAGCCGCCGGGATTGGCCTGTACCGCTCACGCCGCGAGGAGGCCCTGCGCCGCCTCGAAAATACCCAGCGTAACCTTGAGCGTGTGCTCGACATCCTGGCGGAGTTGGAACCGCGCCTACGCCTGCTTGAGCGCCAGGCCAAACGCGCCCAGGAATACATGCAAGTTCAGGCTGACCTGAAGCTGGTCCTGCGTGAGTGGTATGGCTACCACTGGCATCGCGCCCAGAAGGAACTCTCGGAAGTGCGCGAGATTGCCCACGAGCAGGAACGCCGCCTGAACGAGGCCCGCCGCAACTACGCCTCCCTGGCTGACGGATTCAACTCCACCCGCCAGCGGCTGCTCGAACTGCGCGCCCAACTGAACGAATGGCACCGCGAATCGGCGGGATTGCACAACCAGCGCGAGGCGGTCAGCCGCAGCCTGGCCGTGCTCGAAGAACGCCGCCGTTCGCTGACCGAGAGCCGCCAGAATGCCATCAGCGAGCAGGAGCGCCTGGCCGACGAGGAACGGATTGCCCGCGAACGCCTGGCCGAAGCCGAGGCCGAACTGGAACGCATCCAGGCGGAGGCCGCCGAGGCCAAAAATCAGGAAGCCGAAGCCAAAGCCGCCCTGATGGCGCGCCAGTTGGAACGCGCCAAGGCCGAGCAGAAAATCCAGACCGCCCGCCAGGAACTGAACCAGCTCAACTCGCGCCGCGCCCAACTCAGCGCGCGCCTGAACGAACTTAAGAACCGCATCGATTCGCAGCGCCAAAAGCTGCAACAGGCCGATGTCGCCATTGCGACTGCCGAACAAACCGCCAAAGATGCTGACAAAAAGCACCAGTCGGCCCAAAAGGCGCGGGCCGAGGCTGAGAAAACTGTCCAGGAGATCGAGGCCGGTTTGGCGGCCTTGCGCAAAACGCTATCCGAACAGGAAACGGAACGGCGCACCTTGCTCGATGAGCGCAACCAGCGTCAGGCCGAGCAGGCCCGCCTGAAGGCCCAACTGGATGTGCTCGAAAAGGCCGAAGCCTCGCTGACCGGCTATGCCGAGGGCGCGCGCGCGCTGCTCCAGGCCAAGTTGCAGGGCGCCAAGGGCGCATTCTCCGCCGCGCTCGAAGTGCCTGCCGAGTACGAGACCGCCATCGCCGCCGCCCTGGGAGATGGCCTGGATGCGGTTGTCTTTGAAAACGCCGGGGGCGTGGAAGCGGCCCTCGAATATCTGGAACAAAAGCAAACGGGTCGAACGCTCCTGCTGCCCGTCGAAACGGTCAGCGGCGAGCGTGTAGTCAAGCTCCCTGCTGACGGGGACATCCTCGGCCCCGCCGCAGCCTTTATCCAAACAACTGATGAACTGCGCCCCGCGCTGGATGCCCTGTTGGGCAAAACTGTGCTGGTGCGCGACCGCGCCGCCGCCAAACGTTTGCGGGATGTTCTGCCCGGGATGCGTCTGGTGACGCTCAAGGGCGAGGTTTTCCGCCCGGACGGTTTGATCCAGGCTGGCAAGGAGACGCGCGCCGCCACCCTGGGCCGGACTCGCGAAAAACGGGAACTGGTCGAAGGCCTGAACCGGGCCAACACCGGCCTTGAGTCGCTCTACGAGACCCTGAACCGTCTGACGGCTGAGATTTCCGCCGCGCAGAAAGAGATTTCAGCGCGTGAAGCGAAACTCGGCGAGGCGCGCAAACGCCTGGGCGAGACCACCCGCGAGGAGCAGCAGGCCGGGCTATCGGCTGAAAGCGCCCGCCGCCAGCGCGACTGGCAGGCCGGGCAAAAGGATACGCTGAAATCGGAACTGGCCCAATCGGAAAAAGATTCCAGCCGCGCCAATGCCGAGTTGGATGAAGTCGAAGAAAAGCTGGATGAGGCCCAGGTCAAGATGCGCAGCCTGAACGGTGAAATGGCCGCCCTGGCGCTGGATGAATTGCAGTCGCAGGTGACCTACTGGGGCACACGGGTGCAGGTTTCAGACCGCACCGTTTCGGATGGGCGCACGCGCCGCACTGAGCGCGAGCAGGCCATCCAGGCGGTGCAGGGGCGCATTCAGGCCGCCCGCCGCCGGGTGGAGGAAGTCGATGCGGCTTTTGTGCGTTTGGAAGCCGAGAAGGATTCCCTGCACAAGCAGGAAGGCGAATTGCAGACCCAGATTGAAGCCTTTAGCATCAAGATCGAGCCGGCTGAAGTGGCTCTGGCTGAAGCCGAGAAGGAAGAAACCGACCTGCAAAGCCGCGAAGCGGATGCCCAGCGGGCGTTGGCCCAGGTCGAGCGCTATAACTCGCAGGCCCAGATTGACCTGAACCGCAAACAGGAGGCGCTCGAAAGCCTGCGCCGCCGGATCGAAGAAGATTTTGGCCTGGTGCAGTTCGATTACCACATCGACGTTTCCGGCCCGGTTCCGCTCCCGCTCGGCGAGATGGTCGAGCAATTGCCGGTCATCACCGAACTGGCCCCCGACCTGGATGAGAGCCTGAACCAGAAGCGCGCCCAGTTGCGGCGCATGGGTGCGGTCAACATGGATGCCCAGCAGGAATTCGAGTCGGTGCGTGAACGTTACGACTTTATGACCACCCAGGTCGAAGACTTGAAACAGGCCGAGATCGATTTGCGCGAAGTGATTGCAGAATTGGATGAATTGACCCGCCGCGAATTTATCAAAACCTTTGAGCAGGTGGCGGTTGAATTCAAATCGATTTTTACCCGCCTGTTTGGCGGCGGTTCGGCGCGCCTGGTGTTAACCGATCCGGACAACCTGACCGATACCGGCATCGACATCGAGGCTCGCTTGCCTGGCCGTCGTGAGCAGGGTCTATCGTTGCTCTCGGGTGGTGAGCGCTCGCTAACGGCGATTTCGCTGGTTTTTGCGTTGCTGAAGGTTTCGCCCACCCCGCTGTGTGTCATGGACGAAGTCGATGCGATGCTCGACGAGGCCAACGTGGGCCGCTTCCGCGATCTGCTGAGTGAACTGGGCAAGCAGACGCAGTTCATTATCGTCACTCATAACCGTAACACCGTCCAGGCGGCGGATGTGATTTACGGCATCACCAAGGGCCGCGATACCACCAGCCAGGTCATCAGCCTGCGGTTGGATGAGTTGAGCGATGAGATGTTGGGGAAGAGCGGGTAATCTCAAGCCTTGAGCGGAGCAACGAGTGTAACGAGGAGTGTAGTCGAAAGGCGGTTTTGCTAAAACCGTCCCTCGACTTTGGGCTACGCCCTCCGCTCGGGACTTGCTTAAATAAAAATATCCGAGCAGGATACCGGCGGCACCCGGGAACGTTCGTTTATCGCTGCTTCCTCTCGGACCTGACGAGGTTCACAAAGTCCCGCCGCGCCGGGCCTGCCCGGACAAGGCGCAAGCATACCCGAATTGAGGGGATGTGTCAACATTTCGGGTGGCAGGTTAGCCATTCCAGCTCTGAAAAATAGAGGCACTTCCCAATATGGGAAAATCACCCCACCCCCGGCCCCGCCCCTCAAGGGGCGGGGAGATTTCCGCGAAATAGCCTATTTGGGCGGCACATATGCCGTCCAAATAGGCTATTTCGCGGGTTTTCCCCCTTCCCAGCGGGAAGGGGGGTAGGGGGGATGGGAGAAAGCTCATTTCAGATCTGGAATTGCTGGCGGCAGGTGTACAATAAAGACAACAAGGGATTTCTCAACCCTGGGAGGCCGGCATGGTTGAACATTTTGTCTCCGTATTACCGCCAATCCTTCTCGAAGGCCGGGTGCAGCAGGCCAAGAAACGCTTGCTCGAGATTGTGACGCCTGAACTGCAGAAAATTTCCGGGCCGCAGGCCTCCAGCCGCGACAATGTCCAAAAGCACCTGGAGGCCGCGCTGATTTCGATGGGTGCGCAAAACATGCCCGCTGAAGTGCGCGAGCCGTTGGTTGCCAGCGCCCTGGCCGATTTGGTGGGCTATGGCCCGATTGAGTGGCTGCTCCAGGATGAGCAGATCAACGAAATCATGGTCAATGGGCCGGACCTGGTTTTTATCGAACGAAACGGGGAATTGTGGGAAACGGATATTCACTTCGAAAACGAAAGTCATGTGATGCAAATCATCGACCGCATCCTGCTGCCGCTTGGCCGCCGGGTCGATTACGATAATCCCACCGCCGATGCGCGCCTGCCGGACGGTTCGCGCGTGAACGTGGCCATCCGCCCGGTTTCGGTCAATGGGCCGATCATCACCATCCGCAAATTCCTGCGCAACAAAATGACCAGCGAGGATTTAATCGCCCTGGGCACCTTAACGCCTTACATGGCGAAATTTTTGCAGGCGTGTGTTGTTTCGCGCATGAATATCCTGATTTCCGGCAATACCAGTTCGGGCAAAAGCACCATGCTGAATGTGCTTTCAACCTATATCCCTGAGCGGGAGCGGATTGTTACCATTGAAGATGCGGTTGAGTTGCAGATGAGCCAGCGCCACGTCATTCGCATGGAAACCAAACTGCCCAACGTGGATGGCGCGGGCGCGGTCAGCATCCGCGACCTGGTGCGCAATGCCCTGCGTATGCGTCCCGACCGGCTGGTGGTCGGCGAAGTGCGCGGCGGCGAAACCCTCGACATGCTCCAGGCGATGAACACCGGCCATTCCGGTTCCCTGACCACCATCCACGCCAATACGCCGCGTGATGCGATTGCGCGGCTCGAGACAACCGCCCTGATGTCGGGCATCGATTTGCCGGTCATGGCCCTGCGCCGACAGATTTCCTCGGCCCTCGATTTGATCGTCCATATGAGCCGCCTGCCGGATGGAACCCGAAAGGCCATCCAGATCACTGAGGTGGTCGGCATGGAAGGCGATGTGGTTACCCTGACCGATATTTACAAATTCCACCAGAGCGGCGTTGGCCCGGACGGAAAGATCAAAGGCGAACTGCGCCCGACTGGCATCCGCCCGGTGTTCAACCCGCGCCTGGAAGCCTTTGGTTTCAAGCTTGGCGGTGAATATTTCGGCCTGGGCTTCTGATTTTGGCGAAAGCGCCGGTTCTGGAGTTAGGCAATTCCGCTCCGTGAAAAATGCAATTCTCAGACGGAACGGGTTATAATAAAAACTAGCCGTGAATTAGCGGTGAAATCTCACCAAACTTTACATCCGAGTATGGAGGCTGAATGGAAGTCACAACCCAGCAATTTAAACACTGTGACCTGCTTACGATAACGGGTCGTGTCGACAGCGCCACTGCGCCAAGGTTGGCTGAAGCCCTTGATACGATTGTCAATGATGGGCGCTTTAAAATTGTGATTGACATGGCCGGCCTTGAATACATGTCCAGCGCCGGTTTCCGCGCCCTGATTGCGGCCCAGCGCAATTGCAAACGCTACAATCGCGGTGAGGTTGTTTTTGCGAACGTTCCCGCCAATATTAATGCGGCGCTTGAATTGGCAGGCTTTACTTCCCTGTTCCAGATCCATGCGGATGTCACCTCTGCGGTAGGGAATTTCTAAGCGAGCAGCCTGGTGAGGGATGAGCGGGGCATCCTTGCGCCGATTGGCCTTTTTTCTTTTCACTCAAATCGCATTGATTCCTGTCAACAGGCCGCCCTCACCAGCAGGTTGGGGCGGTTTGTATTTTTATCACATCCTTCCTGGTCGATAACTGCCCATGCTTCTTAAAACTTTCCCGGCCCAGTTTGAATCGCTTGATGAAATCCGTGAGTTCGCCGCCCAGGCTGCCCGTCAGATTGGCTTTGACGAAAAGGATGTCTACAACATCCAGCTTGCGGTGGACGAGGCGGCTTCCAACATCATCGAGCATGCCTATGAGGGGGTTGCGGACGGTGTCATTGAAGTTTTTGCCAAGGTCGAAGCGGAAAAACTAACCATTGTCTTGCGGGACTGGGGCCAGCCATTCGCCCCCGATACGGTTGCCGAGCCAGACCTGGATGCGAGCCTGGAAGACCGCGCTATCGGCGGGCTGGGCCTTTTCTTCATGCACAAATTGATGGATGATGTGCGCTTCGACTTTTCCCCGGACGGCAGCAATACCCTGACCCTGGTCAAAAATTGCGCGACCCCCCTCCAGCCCTCGCCGCGGCGGCGTCAGTCCCGCTCGGGCTGGCGTGAACTGTTTGGGCTGGGTGAGCGGATTTTGGGCGCGACCACGTTTGCCGAACAGCGCGATACCATCCTGGAGACGGCCCGGCGGATTTTTGAAAAATCCCAGGTGGATTTATGGCTGGATCAGGAAATTTTTCGCCTGCCTGATTGGGTCGAGGAAGTTTTTCAGGAAAAGCCTCCTTTTGAATTGATGATGACGGCCCTGGGATCGGCTGATCTGGTGCGCGGGGAAAAGGATGGCTCCCCGGCGGTGGCTGTTTCCCTGCGTCACGAGGATGCCACCCTCGGGGTGATTGCCCTGCGGCGCGCTCAGGGCGGCCCGTTCCGCCAGCGCGAGGTGGATATTCTCGAGGGGCTGGCGCGGGCGGCTTCGGTGGCCTTGATCGCCTGGCACCGCGTCACCGTTGAACGATGGCGTCTCGGCCAACTCAACCTGGTGCGGACGGTCAGCGCTCAAATCGCCAACCAATCTGACCTGGATGAATTGGCATTAAAAGTTGTCCGTTTAATCCAGAATACGTTTCGCTATTATTATGTTGCGATTTTTACCCGTGAGCCGAACGCGCCGCGCCTGCGCTTCCGGGCCAGCGCGGGCGGCGCTACCCGCCGCAAAGGCCGCGCTACCGCCCCGGTCTTGCAGGTCGACCTGGGCCAGGGTCTGATCGGCCATGTCGCCCAGTACGGCGAAGAACTGATTGCCAATGACATCCGCGAGGAGCCTCGTTACCGTCATTTCGAGAGCCTGCCCGAAACCCGCTCCGAGGTGGTTTTGCCGCTCAAGGTCGAATCGCGGGTGCTTGGTGTGCTGGACATCCAGAGCGATAAACCGGGCGCTTTCCACCCCTATGATTTGCTCGTCCTGCGCGCCCTGGCCGATACGATTGCGGTCGCGGTTGAAGGCGCGAACCTGTACGGGGTCTTGCATCGCCGCGCCGAACAGCTCAAAGCGGTTGCCGAAGTCAGCCGCCAGATTACCTCGTTCCTGAACTTGCGCGAATTGATGCAGGAAGTCGCCCAAATCATCCAGCACCGCTTCGACTATCCGTATGTTCATCTGTTTACGGTTCATCCCAACCGGCGTCAGATTCACTATGAAGCCGGGTCCGGTGCGCGTTCTGCCGCCCTGGAAGGGTACATGCTGAACCTGGACGACCCCGATGGGCTGGTCCCGTATGTGGCCCGCACGGGCGAGATGCTGCTGGTCAATGATGTTTCCACGGAGCCGCGCTACCGGCCTTCACCGTTGCCGCCGGCCAACACCCGTTCTGAACTGACCATGCCGCTCATCTTCAACGGTCAGGTTTATGGTGTGCTGGATATCCAAAGCGACCAGTTGGACGCTTTTAATCAGGATGATCGCATCCTGTTCGAAGCCCTGGCCGATGCGATTGCGGCGGCCGTCCGCAATGCCGACCTGTATCGCTCCGAACAATGGCGGCGGCAGGTTGCCGATAGCCTGCGCGAAGTGGCGGTGCTGCTTTCGGCCAACGCCAGCCTCGAGCAGGTTTTGGATGCAACCCTGACTGAACTGGAGCGCAACCTGCCCTCGGATATTGCTGCAATCTGGCTGCTGGATCAGGATGATATTTACTGCGCGGCGGTACATGGCGCCAGCGCAGCGGACTTGAATACGGCCCGTTATGTTTCGCCGGAGGCTGGGGCTGCCCTGGCGCGGGCCTTGCTGGCTCGCCAGCCAATTGTCCGCCGTCCGGGGGAACCGATGGGGCCGTCTGGCGTGGTTGGCGGTTTTGCCGATGATTATTCCTCGATTGCTGCTCCCTTGCGGATTGGCGACCAGGCGCTGGGCATCCTGACGCTTGCCCATCACACCCCTGGTCGTTACGGTCATGAAGCCCACGCTATGACCACCACCTTCGCCAGTTATGCGGCGGTGGCGATTGAAAATGCCCGTCTGTACGATTCCGCCCAGGAGCAGGCCTACGCTTCGGCGGCTTTGTTGCAGGTTGCCCAGGCGGTTGTATCCCTGTCCGAGCTGGATGAAATTCTCGGGACGATTGTGCGCATCCTGCCGATCCTGGTCGGCGTCGAGCGCGCGGCCATCTACACCTGGGATGAAGAATCGCTCAGTTTCCATCCGGCCCAGGCCTATAACCTGCCCGAAGAAGCGCTGCCGCTGCTCTGGCGTAGCCTGTCTGTCGACGAATTTCCGCTGCTTTCTGCTGCGCTGACGGCGGGACAGCCGGCCTTGTGCAACGAGGCCCACCGTGGGGTCGAAAACTGGCTTAGCCTTGTGCCGAGCCTGGACGAAGCCGCCGAAGAGCTTCATTACAGTGAAGACCGCCTGCTGATGTCGTTCCCGCTATTGGTCAAAGGCGAAATCTTTGGGGTGCTGCTGGCGGAAGAAGCCCTGGGCGGGCGGCGTTTCCGCAACCGGCGCATCGAAATCCTGACCGGGGTTGCCCAGCAAATCGCCCTGGCCATCCAGAACGATTTGTTCCAGCGGGAAACGGTCGCCAGGGAACGCCTTGAAACCGAAGTCCAGTTTGCCCGCCAGATTCAGGAAACTTTCATTCCCGAATCCCTGCCGGAACATCCCAACTGGGAACTGTCGGCCCGCTGGCGCACTGCCCGCCAGGTCGGCGGCGATTTTTATGATGTCTTTGACCTGCCCAATGGCCGGATCGGCCTGTTCATTGCGGATATTGCCGATAAGGGCATCCCCGCGGCCCTGTTCATGGCCCTCACCCGCACCCTGATCCGGGCGGCCGTTTTGCAAACGGATTCGCCCGCTGAAGCGCTGCGCCGGGTGAATGAATTGCTATATCCCGATTGCCAGCAGGGCATGTTTGTGACTGCGGTTTATGGTGTGATCGACGAGATTAACGGCACCTTTACCTATGCCAATGCCGGTCATAACCCGCCGGTCTGGGTGCGGAATGACAAGCGCAAGCCCGAACTGGAGATTTTGTCCCGCACCGGCATGGCGCTGGGCGTGGTAGAGGGCATCGAGATGGGTGAGCGGGTGATCGATCTGGCCCGCGGCGATTCGCTGGTGCTGTATACGGACGGCGTTACTGAAGCCTTTAATCCGGAAGGTGAGATTTTTGGCGATGAGCGCCTTTTCTCCATTCTGCGCAAAGCGCGCAAATCGTCCGCGTTTGCCTTGCTCGAAGCAATCGAAGAGGATGTCAACCAGTTCATGGGCGCGCTGCCTGCTTCGGACGATATCACCATGATTGCGGTCCGCAGGCATCGTTAAAAGCGGGTTTTTCCTTGCATTTATATGCGAAAAACCTTGTTTCGATTGAAATGCGTTAAAATAAACAAACCGATTTGGAGCAAACATGCGTGCTGTAGATATCATCATCAAAAAACGCGACAGGCATGAACTAACCGACGCTGAAATTGAATTTTTCGTGCGCGAATTTACCAATGGTTCGATTCCTGATTACCAGGTTTCGGCCTGGGCGATGGCTGTTTTGCTCAACGGCATGTCGGCGCGCGAAACCACCGCCTTGACCCTGGCGATGGCCAATTCGGGAGCCATGCTCGATCTTTCAGATGTGGTCGATATTGCAGTCGATAAACATTCATCCGGCGGCGTGGGCGACAAAACCACCCTGTCAGTTTTGCCGATTGTGGCGGCCTGCGGCCTGCCCTGCGGCAAGATGTCTGGCCGTGGCTTGGGATTCAGCGGCGGCACCCTCGACAAACTCGAATCGATCCCCGGCTATCGGGTCGATTTAACCACCGACGAATTCAAATCGCAGCTTCGCAGCATCGGGATTGTGCTGACCGGCCAATCCCTCGATTTGGCTCCGGCAGACGGCAAACTCTATGCCCTGCGGGATGTCACCGGCACGGTCGATTCTACCCCGTTGATTGCCTCCTCGATTATGAGCAAAAAACTGGCTGCGGGCGCGCAGGCCATTGTCCTGGATGTCAAAACCGGCAATGGCGCTTTTATGCCCACTGTGGCGGCGGCCCGTCAACTGGCCGATGCCATGACCGCCATCGGTCAACTGGCCGGACGCCAGGTCACGGCCCTGATTGCCGATATGAACCAGCCTTTGGGCGCTGCCGTCGGCAACGCTCTGGAAGTGGTCGAGGCGGTTGAAGCCTTGCACGGCAGCGGCCCGGAAGATTTCATGGAACATTGCCTGCACCTGTCTGCCCATATGCTTTTACTGGGCAAACGCGCCGAAACGCTGGAACAGGGCCGCAGCATGGCCCAAAAAGCCATTTCAGATGGCTCCGCTTTTGAAAAATTTTGCCAGCTTGTGGCGGCCCAGGGCGGCGATGTCAGCTTCGTTAGGGATTTGACGAAGCTCCCCCAAGCAGACCTTGTCGATGTGGTCACCTCGCCTTGCGCTGGGTACGTTTCCGCTGTAAATGCCCGCACCATCGGCGAGGCGGCTGTCACCCTCGGCGCGGGCCGCGCCAAAAAGGGCGACCAGATCGACCATGCCGTTGGTTTTATCATCCACAAAAAAGTTGGTCAATCGGTTGCGGCTGGAGAACCCCTTTTCTCGATCCATGCCCGCAGCCAGGCCCAGGTTGAACAAATGCGCCAGATTGTTTTGAATGCGTTTGCATTCAGTGACACGCCGGTTGCGCCCTTGCCTCTGTTTTATTGAGCCGCTTTTGATAAGTTGCTTGATTAATCATCAGGTTTGGTGCATACTAATATTTGGAGTGTGCCGATGAGTAAAGTTGCCTTGCGCGTATATAACCGTGAAATTGAGACCCTGATCGACCAGGGTCACATCGATGAAGCAATTACCCATTGCCAGCATATCCTCAAGACGTATCCCAAACACCTTGAGACATATCGCGCCCTGGGGAACGCTTACCTTGAAGCACGCCGCTACAGCGACGCTGCCGATATTTTCCAGCGTGTCCTGACCTCGGTGCCGGATGATTTTGTATCCCACCTCGGCATGAGCATCGTTTACGATGAGCAAAAGAACCTGGATCAAGCCATCTGGCACATGGAGCGCGCCTACGAGGCCAACCCATCCAATGGCGGGGTTCAGGCCGAACTGCGGCGTTTGTACGGCCGCCGCGATGGACTGGAACCGCCCAAAATACAACTGACCCGCGGCGCGCTCGCAAAAATGTACATTCGCGGCTCACAATATGGGCAGGCGATTCAGGAAATCAAGACCGTTTTGCAGGATGATAAAGAGCGCCTGGATTTGAAGGTTTTAATGGCCCAGGCTTACTTCCGTTCGGGGAAAAAACTGGAAGCGAGCGAGGTTTGTACCGAAATTTTGAAAGTTTCCCCTTATTGTTTCGATGCCAACCGGATTTTGGTCGAAATCCTGCCCGGCACCAGCCTGGCTTCGAATGTCGACACCTACAAGAGACGTTTACAACAACTGGACCCATACATCGCCCTGGTAACCGGTTCCACGTTTGATGTGGCCTCGGTTCAGGATGCGGCTGTGACCATCGAGCGGCTGGAATGGGATCCGAGCATGGCCTCTGCCTCGGCGGCCTGGCAGTCCGACGAATCCGCGGCTCCCGCTGCGGAGGAAACTACCCAGGAGGACATCCCGGATTGGATGAAGTCTTCCGGCTGGGGGCCGTCGAGCGGTGAATTTCAGGAAGGCCCGGTGGATTTTGATGAATCGCCCTCCGCAGAAACAGCAGGGGAGTTGGCTGCTGCTGAGATTCCCGATTGGTTGAAGGCCATGGCGCCTCCCGGCGCTGCTGCTGAAGAAGCCTCCAGAGCAAGCGCCAAGGAAGAAGATGCCGATCTGGACTGGCTTTCGGGTATCAGCGCTGCGGCTGGTTCTGCCGCCCTTGGCGCTGCTGCCGCTACCGATCAATCTGCGGCTGAAGAATCCGCCCCTGTGGCTGGCGATGTGCCGGATTGGTTGTCTGGTTTGGGCGAACAGCAGCCCGCCGCCCAGGAATCCGCGCCAGTTGCGGATGATAATGCTGATTGGCTGTCCGGTCTGGGTGCGGAAAGCGCACAACCTGCGGCTGAAGAATCCGCTCCTGTGACGGACGATGTGCCCGATTGGCTATCCGGTTTGGGTGAGCAGCAGCCCGCCGCCCAGGAATCCGCGCCGGTTGCGGACGATAATGCCGATTGGCTGTCCGGTCTGGGCGCGGAAAGCGCTCAACCTGCCGCCGAAGAATCTGCTCCTGTGACGGGCGACGTTCCCGATTGGTTATCCGGTTTGGGCGAACAGCAACCCGCCGCCCAGGAATCCGCTCCCGTGGCGGACGATAATGCAGATTGGCTGTCCGGCCTGGGCGCGGAAAGCGCTGAACCCGCCGCTGAAGAATCCGCCCCGGTGGCTGGCGATGTGCCCGATTGGTTATCCGGTTTGGGTGAGCCGCAACCCGCCGCCCAGGAAGCCGCGCCAGTTGTGGACGATAACGCTGATTGGCTGGCCGGTCTGGGTGCGGAAAGCGCTGAACCCGCCGCTGAAGAATCCGCCCCTGTGGCTGGCGATGTTCCCGATTGGTTATCCGGTTTAGGCGAGCAGCAACCTGCCGCCCAGGAATCCGCCCCGGTTGCGAACGATAACGCTGATTGGCTGGCCGGCCTGGGCGCGGAAAGCGCTCAACCTGCCGCCGAAGAATCTGCTCCGGTGGCTGGCGATGTCCCCGATTGGTTATCCGGTTTGGGTGAGCAGCAACCCGCCGCCCAGGAAGCCGCGCCGGTTGCGGACGATAAAGCCGATTGGCTGTCCGGTCTGGGCGCGGAAAGCGCTGAACCCGCCGCTGAAGAATCCGCCCCGGTGGCTGGCGACGTGCCCGACTGGTTGTCCGGTTTGGGTGAGCAGCAACCCGCCGCCCAGGAAGCCGCGCCAGTTGCGGACGATAACGCTGATTGGCTGGCCGGTCTGGGTGCGGAAAGCGCTGAACCCGCCGCTGAAGAATCCGCCCCGGTGGCTGGCGATGTGCCCGATTGGTTATCCGGTTTGGGTGAGCAGCAACCCGCCGCCCAGGAAGCCGCGCCAGTTGCGGACGATAACGCTGATTGGCTGGCTGGTCTGGGCGCGGAAAGCGCTCAACCTGCTGTTGAAGAATCTGCCCCGGTTTCTGGTGATGTCCTGGATTGGCTGTCCGGCTTGGGTGAGCAGCAACCCGCCGCCCAGGAATCTGCCCCTGTGGCGGACGATAATGCCGATTGGCTTGCCGGTCTGGGCGCGGCGGCTGGCGTGGCCGCGGTGGCTGCCGCAGTTGAACCGCCTGTTGCCGAAGAACCTGCGCCTGTATCTGATGTTCAGCCTGAACTCGCGCCGCGCGAGGGCCTGGATGGCGAACCCTTGTCGGCGTTGATTTCCGGCCCCGGCACGACCGAGAGCGAACAGGATGAAGCCTTTAAATGGCTTGAGATGCTGGCCGCTGGCCAGGGCGCAAAACCTGAAGAACTATTGACCAAACCCGAAGAACGCCTCGACCAGGCCCCGGATTGGGTCGACGGCGTTGATGAAGCAGCCCCCGCTGCGGCTGCGCCGGCACAAGCTCCCCAGTTTGTGCCCGAGCCGCCCATTGAGGTTGAGTCTGAACCCGCGCTAACCGAGCTTTCTGCGCCGGTCACCGCTCCCGGAACCAGCGAACTGGAGCAGGACGATGCCTTCAAGTGGCTGGAGAGCCTAGCTGCCGGTCAGGGCGCCAAACCTGAAGAATTATTGACCAAACCCGAAGAACGCCTCGAACAGGCTCCCGGCTGGGTGGGTGAAGTTGAGAATCCGCCGACGGTGTTGTCTGCTCCGGTGACGGCCCCCGGCACCAGCGAAAGCGACCAGGACGAATCCTTCAAATGGCTGGAGAACCTGGCCGCCGGCCAGGGCGCCAAACCTGAAGAACTCCTGACCAAACCGGAAGAGCGCCTCGAACACTCACCGGAATGGCTGTCTGAAGCTGAAGGCGAACCTGAAATTCCCGCGGCAAACCTGGAAGAACCTGTCCTGTTCGCTGAACCAGTGGCAGAACTGGTTGAAGAACCGCTGCCGCTGGAAGAACCTGTGGCTGAACCGCCGGCCCAACCTTTGCCGCCGGTTGTGCGGGTGGACGAGGAAGGAAACCCGTTGGGCGAACTTTCCGCCCCGGTGACGGCCCCCGGAACCAGCGAAGATGAGCAGGATGCGGCCTTCAAATGGCTGGAGATGCTGGCTGCGGGCCAGGGCGCCAAGCCGGAAGAATTGCTGACCAAACCCGAAGAACGCCTCGACCAGTCTCCCGAGTGGGTTGCCGAAGTTACCTCCCAGCCCGAACCCGAGCCGGAGCCAGCTCAGGTTGAACCCATCCAATTTGAGCCTGAACCAGAGCCTGCCGAAGTTGAACCCATCCAATTTGAGCCTGAACCAGAGCCTGCCGAAGTTGAAGCCCTCCAGTTTGAGCCTGAACCGGAACCTGCCGCGGAAGCGCCCGTTTTCCCGATTGAAGAACCTGCCCCGGCCGCCGAAAGCGTTGAAGAAGTCAGCCTGTCTGAGCCTGTGCTCGACTGGTTTGCTTCCGATGAGCCGCAGTCGGAACAGCCCGAGATGCAAGTTTTCGAGCAGACCGTTGAAGCGGTTGAACAGGTCAGCAGCGCCGACCTCGACAAAATGGGCGTTACCGAATGGCTGAAAACACTTGACGATGAAGAGAGCCTGCCGCAGCCCGCAGTCCCGGCGGTCGAGGCGCTCCAACCCCACCTGGAAGAAGACCTGCCCGATTGGCTGAAAGATGAAAAGGCGGATGAACTGCCGCCGGAGCCGATGCCGGTCTCAGGCTGGATTCCTGCCGAGGAGGCTGCGCCCGTCTCAGAGCTGGTGGCGGAAACGCCCCAGCCTGCTGCCGCGGTCGCTGAAACACCAATCCAGGCCCCGGCAGAGTCCGCCCCGCCGCCGGCCCCGGTTGCGGAGACTCGTCCAGCGCCGACGCCGCCTCCCGCCCCGCGTCCGGCCCTGCGTCAAACCGGCATGTTGGGCGGCGACAAGGATGCCATGCTCCTGCAGCGCTCGCGCCTGCTGCTCGAAAAGGCCAATCTTGAATCGGCGATGAGCGAGTACAGCCGCCTGATCAAGAAAGGCAAGTACATGGAGGAAATCATCTTCGACCTGAAGGAAGCCACCTATACCCACCCGGTCGATGTGATTGTCTGGCAAACCCTGGGCGACGCCTATATGCGCACCAATCGCCTGCAAGAAGCGCTCGACGCCTACACCAAGGCCGAAGAACTGCTGCGCTAACCCCCGTTTTTGATTGAAAAAGGACTTCCCAACCGGGAAGTCCTTTTTGTTTTCCAGAAGATTTACTTGGGCCGCACGCCCCAGGCTTGCAGGTTGGCAAAGGGCAGGATGAAGAATGGCACCGTCAACCCGTTTTGAAAGATGGCGCTTTTGACCTGGACAAACTCATGTTCATAGTCGACCTTCATCAGGTCGCCGCCAAGAACCACGCCGCCAACGATGAAATAAACCTGGGTGCCTTCTTTGATGGATTTCAAAAAGTCTACGAGCATTTGTACCTCCTGAGGGTGAAACGAATTTGGACGCGCCGAACCAACAAAAAGTGATGATGATGTGTAATTATCGCATAAATTCGGCGAAATGGCGCTTTACAGATACATGGGCAAAGTCTATAATCTGGATGGTAAATATCGTATTCAGAAAAAGGAGAGGATATGTTTGCGATAAAGAAATTCGTACTGCCGGCGCTCTTGACCCTGTCGGTTTTTGTTTTGACCGCCTGTAGCAGCGCTTATATCGATGCGCTCAACCCCGCCATTGACCAATTCAACAACGCTACCAATTCCCTGAACGCCCAGTTGGACATTGTCAATGCCGACAATGCCAAATTTACTGACCCGCAGTGGGTTGCCGATACCGAAACGGCCCTGGCTGCGGTGCGCGGCGCGGGCCAGGCCCTCAAGAACCTGCCCGAGCCGGATTCTGAAGATTACACCAAATTGGCCGGTCTGGTCGAACAACTGGCTGACGCTACGATCAAGATTGCGGATGATTATGGCGCGGCCATCGAGTCGCAGGATATTTCCAACCTGTCGGCTGCCGGCGATGGCATGGATACCATCAACGAGTTGCTGCCGCAGGTTAATGCCGAAGTTGTCCGCATCAGCGGCGAGTAAGTAAAACGAGCCAGAAAAGCAAACCGGCCTGTTCTCAGGCCGGTTTTTGTTTGCCAGATGGATCAGGGTTTTTGCCCGATATAAAGGATGTGGTCCGAAGCGCCGATGGCTGCCGGGTCTTTGCCGATGCGATAATTGAGTTCGCGCCAGGTTTCGAAATCCTGCCCAGCGAGCGAGTTGATATAGGCTTCATGGCCCGAAGCAACGCCCTCGCAGCCCAATCGCAGCAGCGTTTTGAACCCCGCGGCCTCGCCCAGGGGGACAATCTCGTCCGGGTGGGCGAAATACGCATCGGTGAAACCATCGTCTGCGGCGACATTAATGCCGCTGGTCAGCAGCATTTCGTTGGTCTCCGGTTCTTCCAGCGCCCAGGCCAGTCCTTTGGCGGCGGCATCGCGGAATGCCGCAAAGCGGGAAATGAACGAGGCAAAGACAATCCCGCCGGGCTTGAGCAGCCGCCGGGTCTCGCCCAGGGCCTGCAAGCGCTCCTCGTAAGCCAGCAGATGATAGAGCGGCCCCATCAGCAGCGCCGCGTCAAAACTTTCCGCCTGGAAAGCGCTCAAATCCAGCGCGTTGGCTTGCAGGATGGCCTCGGGCTGGAGTCCCGTTTCGGCAGCCTGTTGCCGGGCAAAGGCCAGGTTGGCTTGCGACAGGTCGACCAGACTCATCCGGTAGCCGGATTCCGTTAGCGCGAAGGTGTAGCGCCCCGGACCGCCGCCGATGTCAACCAGGCGCGCCGGAGCGGGCGGCAGGAATTCCTTGAGCGCCCGCAAAGTGACGGCAAACTCGGTGCGATGCCGGATTCCCAGCCTTTCCCATTCGTTTTGGACATTTTCATCGTAGAAGGTTTGAATGTGTGACATGCGCGTTGGCCTGTTTCTTGAATTGTTCGATGACTGGCAGGATGGGCGGGCTGATTTCCTGCGCCGGGGGAATCTCATCCGCCGGGAACCAGTGAAATTCGGTATGCTCGTGGTCGAGTTGAACCTCGCCGCGCCAGTCAGATGAGATATAAACGATGGTCACGTTGTAGACTTCATCCCCATTGGGGTATTGGTAATACAGTTCCGGGCCGGAAAAAACGCCGAACATCGCCATCTCACCAACTTCCAGGCCGGTTTCCTCGAGCGTTTCGCGTTTTGCGGCTGCTTCGACATATTCACCCAATTCGGTTGCGCCGCCCGGCGGCCCCCAGCGGCCGCTGTCGGAGCGTTTCATCAACAGCAGGCGGTTTTCACTGTCGACAACCAGGATCGCCGCGCCGACCATCAGGATCGGACGGTGGCCAATGTACTGGCGCAGTTCGCGGATGTAATCCATTGGCGGGTCAGGACAGCAGGGCGATCAGCTCGCTGGCACTGGCGGGACGGTCCGCGGGGTGTTTGGCCATACCACGTATCAAGGCGTGGGCGCAGGCTGAAGTCAGTTCGGGGCGCAGCACACGGGCATCAGGTGCAGGCTGGGTCAGGTGGGCCATCAGTAAAGCTCCGGCATTCTGTCGTTTGAAGGGCAGTTCGCCGGTGAAAAGCTGGTAGGCCAGAACGCTCAGGGAATAGAGGTCGGCCCGGCCATCCAGCGTTTCGGCCGCCTGGATTTGCTCTGGTGCGATGTAATCCAGGGTGCCGACCATGCCTCCCGTGCCGGTCAGGGCCGTCTCGTTGGTCAGCTTGGCGATCCCAAAATCCATCAGCACCGGCCGTCCGGTTTCCTGCTCGAGCAGGATATTCGAAGCTTTGACATCCCTATGGATCAATCCGCGCTGATGGGCATAATCGAGGGCCGAAGCGATTGGCTTGAGGATGGAGATCGTCTGCTCCAGCCCAAACGGTCCCCGGGTTTTGAGCAAGTGGCCGAGGTCCTGGCCTTTGACAAATTCCATAACGATATAGTGGGTGCCGTGTTCCTCGCCATAATCGTAAACCCGGGCAATGTGTGGATGTTCCAGCCCCGACATGATCTGGGCCTCGCGTTCGAACCTGCGCCGAAATTCGCTTTGGTTGGAGAGCTGTGGTGCCAGGATTTTTAGCGCGACAACGGTGTTCAGGGTGGGGTGCTGGGCGCGGTAAACCTCTGCCATTCCGCCCCGCCCAACCAGTTCCAGGTTTTGATATTTTCCCAGGCCCGCCTGGGTGAATTTCATGGCAGAAGGGGTCAGGATCGGGGTGCGAGGTTGATAATTGATCTGGATGTGGTACAGCTTTTTATCCACCAGTTGCTTAAGCTGGGAGCGCATGGGCTGGAAGGCGGCGCCGGCCGCCAGGGCTGCCAGGGATACAGTTAGCAAGGCGTTTTCTCCTGGCAGGAGGCGCGAGAGGATGTAAATACTCAACCCGAAAATGGCAGCTAGCAAGAGCGTTAGACCGCCATAGACCAGCGAGCGATTGATGACGAAATCGATATCCCAGAGCCGGTAGCGCAGAATTGCAAAGATGACCGTCAAGCCCAGCAAGGTCCGTGGAACCTGGTAGAGCGGATCAGCGATCAAGACGCGCGCTATTTGGTTCTCGAGCGGGTTATTCCCGGGGAAAATTTGGGGGAGGCGCGAGATGATGTAGCCGATCAGGGTCAGGCTGATGCCAATCATCAGCCATTTCATTTGTTGGCGCTGGAGCGGGGTGGCGTAGTGACGGTAATAATTCACTTGCGCCCCCAGGCCGAGACCATAAAAAACGGCCTGGAAAGCTACGAAGAACCAGAAAGGATAATAAGTCAGGTTCCTGGCATTGAGAACAGGAAAAAAAATACCGCCCAGCCAGGACAGGCTCCAAATCAAGGCCGGCCAGCGCAGCCAGGCGATGGGAAAACGGCCATTGGGTAACAGGTAGAGCATCAACAGGCTTGTGATGAAGCCAACCGCCTGGTTTAGATTGGGCAGCCAGGGGCTGGCGATTTCCAGCAGTGTGCCTCGATAGAATTCAGGGGTAAAGGTCCAGAAGCTAAAGCCGATCCCAAAGGCAAAACAGGTGATCGAGGTGATGAACGCCATGCGATTGTTGGCCTTGCGCCAGCCCAGAAATGCCGCAGCCAGGATAAAACCCGAGGCGCCGATAATACGCCAACTCAGGGTGTAATAGGAAAGCCAGCCGGCGGGCAGGCCCTGTCTTTGGAGGAAAGCCTGTAAATCAGGGAAATTGTGGGCATCCAATTGCAGGATGTTTGGCCAGGCAATCACCAGGCTGATCACTGTCAGGCCTGCAACCAGTAACCAGACCAGGCGGGCCAGCCAGAGCTGGGAACCGTGCAAAGTCTCGGCTGAGGGGTTTGTTGATAGGGGCGTGGTCATCGCCGTAATTAAACCACAATGGCGCACAGTCTCATAGGATGACTGTGCGCCTGTTTGAAAATGGATTTGGTTTTGCCATGAAACGCCCTCGGCTTGCTTTTCACGAGCACTTTTATGGGCTTTTACCAGTCTCCGGCGTAAGCGATTTGACAGCCCTGGCTGTGCTGGTTGAGCCAGGCCCAGTGCAACTCAACCAACTGGCGGATGTGGAGCAGGTCGTGGGCGGCCCAGGCGGCGAACATGTCCCCGGCGCTCATTTCGCCGCCCCAGGGCGTGGCTGCGCGGGCCTGCCAGTTGGGGTTTTCCAGTTGCGCCAGCCACTCGATGGATTTTTGGCGTTCAGCCAGGAAGTTTTGCAGCGATTGGGCCAGGTCGCGGGTGTTGTAGCTCCGTTCTGTGACCCAGACTTGCGGGTTGATTGGCGGCCACTCGGCCCCGGATTCGCTCAGCAGGATTTGGAGTCGGGTGCGAAAATCGAGCATTTCTTCCTCGTACAGGTGGTTGAGCACTTCGAGCAGCGACCAGGTTTCCGGGGTTGGTTTCCAGCTCGCTTGCGCCTCGCTGACTTGCTCGACCAGGGCCTGGATGCGTTTGGCGTTGGCCTGGAATTGGGCGGACAGAATTTCAACGTTCATGCTTGGTTTCATTTTGCCTGGAACCTTTCTGCGCGGAAGGCGCGCAAGTCAAACCCGGATTGTACCCCGTTTGCCAACTCCGCAACCACCTGCCCGGTGCCTGGCCCAAGCGATAGTCCCAGCATGGCATGGCCGGTTGCCAGAATCAGGTTTTCCTGTTTGGGCGCGAAGCCGATGATGGGCAGACCATCGGGCGTCGTTGGGCGCAACCCGGCCCAGGTTTCTTCGATCTCCAGGGTTTCATCCAGGCGAATGTATTCACGCACGGCTTTTTCGATGCGCTGGATCCAGCGCGGTTCGGGGACGGTCGACATTTCGCCGATTTCAAGCCGCCCGGTAAAACGCAATTTATCGCCCATTGGCGTAACCGCGATTTTTCGTTCGCCAAGCAACAGCGCCCCTTGCGGCATGATGCGGGTGGCGGACATGGTCAGACTATAACCCCGCGCCGGTTGGATGGGCAGGTTCAGTCCGAGCAAATTTCCCAATTGTGGCGACCAGGCCCCGGCGGCCAGTACCACCTGGGCCGGTTCAAATTCCGCCGTGGGGGTGACAACGCGGATGATTTTGCCGTTTTCAGCCACCAGGCGGGTCACGGGTGCGTGTTCATGCAGGTTTGCGCCCGCTTTGACAATCCGCTCCTTGAGCAGGGCCAGGAACATCGCCGGGTCGAGCGAGGCGTCGCTGCTGAAATCGACCCCGCCGATGACCGCTTCGAGCGCAGCAGGTTCGCGTTGGCGTAGGGCGGCCCGATCCAGGATTTCGGCAGGCAGGCCATTTTCACGGAGCAGTTCCGCTTCGTGACGCCCGCCGGCAAATTCGTTTTCGGTCAGGTACAGGAAGAGCAATCCGCTGGCCCGGTAGGCGCACTCGAACCGCTCGCTGGCGATCATCGCAGCGAAGTTGGCGGCGCTCAGCAGGCCAAGTGCCTTGAGCGCCGGGAGGGCGCGCTGGACGTTGGCTTCCGTGCAGGCGGCGGCGAAACGCACCAGCCAGGCGAGATAGACGGGCGACAGGCTGATTTTCAAGCCGAAGGGGCTGCGCAGCGGGTCGAGCATCCAGCGGATGGCGGTTGGGATGACTCCCGGAGCGGCCAGCGGAACGATGTGACTGGGTACGATGTGCCCGGCGTTGCCTGATGAACTGCCTTTGCCGATTTCGGCCCGGTCGAGCAGAGTCACACTCCGGCCAGATTTGAGCAGGAAATAGGCGGCGTTCAACCCGATCGAGCCGCCGCCGATGATGAGAACGTCAGTTTTTGTGGTCACGCTTTCTCCGTTATGCTATACTCAACATAATGAAAGTGTATCTGGATGCCTGTTGTTTGAATAGACCTTTTGACGAGCAAAGTCAACCGCGTGTGCGTCTGGAAACTGAAGCGATTTTGCTGGTTTTGGAAAAGATATATCAACGCGAATGGCTATGGGTTGCCAGCGATGCACTGTTTTTTGAAATTAACCAAAACCCTGATGTGGAAAATCGCCAGCGTGTACGCTCCCTGCTTTCCCACGCGCATGAGGTAGTTGGTATCAACCCTGAGGCGTTATCGCGCGCTGAACGGTTTGAGCAATCGGGGTTGAATGCGTATGATGCGCTTCACTTGGCGCTTGCTGAGTTATCTGCCGTCGATGTTCTGCTCACAACCGATGACCGTTTTATCAAATTGGTTCAGTGCGAAAACCTGACCGTCTTACGGGTTGTAAACCCAGTCCGTTGGCTGGAGGAGGTATTACTGGATGAATAACGATTACATGACTTTAAGTGAAATTCGTGTGCTTGGTTTTGAAACCTTGTTACGTGAATTAGGCCCAGCGGCCACCATCCGATTTATGCAACAATATGAAAGCGGGCGTGGTAATTACACACGCGACCGCCATCAGTGGTTGCCCAAAAGGAGTGTCAAAGACCTGGCAAAAGAAATCGCCAAACAGAAAAAACCGTAATGCATACAGCCCCGAACCGGGGCTGTGTTTTTTATGTTCTGATTCCATCTCCAAACGGATCGCGCTCGTCAACCAGCAAATGCCCTTCGGCCATGGCCCAGGCTTCGCCGGTGATGGTTGGGATGAGACTTTCACCCTCGCGCTGGATGCTGCCCTCGAAGATGCTGCCCACCACCGACTGCTGTCGCCAAACCTGGCCTTCCGCCAGCTTGCCATCCAGGGCCAGGCAGGCCAGTTTCGCGCTGGTGCCGGTTCCGCAGGGTGAGCGGTCATAGGCTTTGCCGGGGCACAGGACAAAACTCTGGCTGTCAGCCGAAGTCGCAGGGGCCGGCGGGCCAAAAAGCTCTACGTGGTCGATCTCGTGCCCGTCGGGGGCAGCGAGACCCATTTTGGTGTAGCTTTCGCGGATGCGCCAGGCGAAGTCGGTGAGCTGTTCCAGGTTTTGGAGTGAGACTTCTAATCCGTGGTCGTGACACAGGAAGAACCAGTTGCCGCCCCAGGCCACATCGCCGTGGACGGCGCGGCCATCGACCTCGACGGCGACATGTTCCAGCAGGCAGTAGGCGGGTACGTTACGGACGGAGACGCGGTTGGGGTATCTTGAATCCGATTCCGCCGGGTGCAGGGTCGCTTCGACCACCCCGACCGGGGTTTCGATGCGGCAGAGGCCGGGGCTGATTTTGCCCAGGTAGGAGAGCGAAGCCATCAGGCCAATGGTTGCATGGCCGCACATGCCCAGGTAGCCGACATTATTGAAGAAAATGACTCCCAACTGGCAGGTTGGTTCGGCAGGCGGGACGAGCAAGGCCCCGACCAGCACCTCGTTGCCGCGCGGTTCGCCGAGCACCTGGGTACGGAAGGTGTCCTGCCCTTTCAGCGCGGCCAACTGTTCGGCAACGGTACCCTGGCCCAGGGGCGGAAAGCCTTCCATGATTAAACGGGTTGGCTCGCCGCCGGTGTGAGAGTCCAGAAACGGGATGCGCTTCATCGCGTCCTCCATCATCCAAAAAACTTTAACCACGACGGCAACAACGGAACACGACGGAAAATCTTTAAATGGTTTTCCTTTGTGCTCCTTCGTTGCCTTTGTGGTTAAAGGGTTTTAAAAACCTGCTCGAATTCGGCGCGATCGGCGGCGCTCAACGGCAGCAATGGGCGGCGGGGTGAACCGACCTCGAAACCGAGCAGTTCGCAGCCAAGCTTGACCTTTTGAGTGTAGCCGCCGCTTTCCAGGTTGCGCATGAGCGGCATGAGCTTGTCCATGGCGGCGCGGGCGGCGGCGAAATCGTTGCGCAGGGCGGCTTCGAGCACAGCGGCATGCTGGCGCGGGGCGCAGGAGGCTCCGCCGCCGATCCAGGCGGTTGTGCCCCACAGGAAGTAGTCGAGGGCCTGGTCGTCGGAGCCACAGATCATTTGGTAGCGGCTGCCATAGCGCAGGCGGAACTCGTAAACGCGCGACATGTCGCTGGAAGCTTCCTTGATGCCGATCACGTTGGGCAGGTCGAGCAGGCCGTCCATGACTTCGTAGCCGACTTCCGTTCCGGCTCGCCAGGGGAAGTTGTAGAGCACAATCGGGATGCTGACGCTTTGGGCCACGTCCCGGTAGTGGGCGAGCAGTTCGCGCTGGTTGGGGCGCGAGTAGGGCGGGACGGCGACCATCAGGGCCTCGTAGCCCATCCGTTCTGCGGCCTGCGAGTAGCGGATCACGTCACGGGTTGCGCCGGCGTTGGTCCCGGCGATGAGCGTGATTCGTCCTTTGACCTGGTCTTTGACAAATTGGAACAGTTCCAACCGTTCGGCTTCGCTCAGGGCGTAGACTTCGCCGGTCGTCCCGCCAGGGACGAGGCCGCTGATGCCGTTTTCGATCAGGTATTCGATTAATTGAGCGAGAACAGGGTAATTGATGTTTTCTTGCGCATCGAAGGGGGTGACGATGGGGGCGTAAATTCCGGTCAGTTGCATGGTTTCTCCTTTGGTTGTAGCCAAATTAAAGCACAACGGCGCAAAACAACCAAGTGATTGTTTCGCGCCGTTCGGGTGATTGTTGAATTCGGCTAAATACGCTTGACCATTACCAGGCAGGGATTGTTCTCGTCCCAGATTTGGCTGAATTCCTCCAGCGGGCGGAAACCCATGGCGCTGTAGAAAGCGCGGGTTTTGGCATAGCCGCCATCTGGGTTGGATGGCCCGAGGGTCTTGACTTGCAGGTATTCGATTTTTTGGCCCCGGGCGAATTCTTCCGCCTGGGTCAGCAGGGCGCGGCCAATGCCGGCCTGCTGATATTGCGGCAGGACGCCCATCACATACACCTCGGCCGCCCAGGGGTTGTGCTGTTTCAGGCTCAAAAAGCCGACCGTTTGTGCATCCGCTTTGGCCAGGAAGGTCGGCAGGTCGGGGATTGCGGCCAGGTAGTGCTGGATGGATGCTTCGATGCCGAACCAATCGGGCAGGGCGCGCAGGATGCGCTCGCAGTCGCCGGATGGTTCCAAGAAGGGGCCTTCGATGTTGAAATTCATGGCTGGTTGAATACCAATCTGGCAAAGCGCGGTAAAACCTGTGCCGCAACCGGTGTTTCGCGCATACCGGCCAGGATTTGGGTCGGGTTTTGGCCCTGGGCTAACAATTCCTGCCACTCGGCCCGGATGTAGGCGCGGGCGATGTCGGCGTCCATCTCGGGGTGGAACTGCACGCCCCAGGCGTTGCGGCCGATGCGGAAGGCCTGGTTGGCATCCCAACTGTCAGAAGCCAGGCGGATCGCCCCAGGCGGCAGCGCAAGCGCGGATTGGGTGTGGCTGACTTGCGCCTCGAACCTGTCCAGGCCGAGTGCGCCCAAAAGCGGGTCGATGCGGCCCTCTGCGCTCAGTTCGATGGTTGTGGTGCCTTCCTGGGTGCCGTTGGGGTTGTTCCCGACCTGCCCGCCGAAGGCGTGGGCCAAAAGCTGGTGGCCGTAGCACACGCCCAGGGTTGGAATCCCGGCTTCGACCGCGGATTTCGTCCAGGCGGCTGTGCGTTCGCTCCAATCCAGGCGTTCAGTGACCATATTGTGTGAGCCGGTCAGCAGGATGCCAGCGACCTGCGCCAGCGGCGGGAAGTCTGCCTCACTGCGCGGATCGAAAACCTGCATTTGGGCCGCTGCCAGCCCCAGGCCGGTCATGAACCAGTCTTCGAAATCGCCGCGCCGCGCAGCCAGGTCAGGCAGAGTATCGCCGAGTTTGATGATGAACAGCTTTTTCATGGCTCAAAATCCGCCAATCAGCACGGAGAAAACCGCCAGCAGGCACAGCGGAATTCCCACCAGCGCCAATCCGGCCAGCCAGCCGGGCCAGATGCGCGCATCCTTGCTGCGGCTCCAGGTGAAGGCATTGAAGGCCAGCAGTCCCAGGTTGAGCGCGCTCGGGCAGCAGAAGGCCAGCCAGACGAAGGAATACCAGGTTTCGCGCAGTTCTTCCGTTGGCTGGGAAGACATGCCCGCGCCAACGAAGCCCAGCGCCATCACCGAGCAGGCGAACATCAGGCCGGAGGCGTTCACGCCCAGCGAAACGAAGAATCCTTGCAGAAAGGCGGACGATTTGTAAAAGGGTTCAGGGATCATGTTAAATCTTCACGGTTTTGCCGGAGCGTAAGGCCTCCACCGCCGCAAAGCTGGCCTGGGTGACGCCGATCAGTTGTTCGTAGGGGATGGGCGGCTGGCCGCTGCGGATCGCGCTGACCAGAGCCTGCATCTCGTTAAAGTGGCCTTTGTCTTGACCGGCAAGTTTACCTTCTTTCTTCTTGCCATCTTTCGTCGTTTGCAAAATTCTAAAATCATCCAAAACCGCAATTTGGCCGCCGCAAAAAACCTCGACCCGTTCCTTGGGGAAGGATTTGTCGCCGTTGGCAAGATAATCGACCACGCCGATCGAGCCGTCTGCAAAGCGGAAGGTCATCGAGACGTTGTCCTCGCGGTATTTGCCGCCATCTGGCAGGGCTGCCGCGCTGACGCTGACCGGCGCGGAACCGGCCAGGAAGGTCAGGAAGTCGATAAAGTGGCAGCCCTCGCCGATAATGCGTCCGCCACCCTGTTCGGGGTCGTGAGTCCAGTGGTTGAGCGGGATGTAGCCGGCGTTGATGCGGTAATGTATGTAGAGCGCTTCGGTGCGATTGGCGTAGAAAGTGGAAAGTAGAGAGGCCAGGGGGGCGAAGCGGCGGTTGAAGCCGACCGTCAGGATGGGTCTCGGTATGCGCTGCGCGCTACTCGACCCACTGATTCCTGATAACTGCTCACTGATGACGGATAACTGCTCGCTATTCAGTGCCAGCGGTTTTTCGACAAAAACATGCTTGCCGGCCTGCAAGGCTCTTACCGCCAAATCGGCGTGGCTGTCGTGGCGGGTCAGGATCAGAACGGTATTGATTTCCGGGTCATTCAGGATTTGCTCATCGTCCGAGCAGGCGTAGCGAAAGCCGAATTTCCTGCCCGAATGGGCGGCGTGCAGCCCGCCTGCCGAGGCAATGCCGACCAGTTCCACATCCTTGACCTTTTTCAGCGCCGGTAAAAGGGTGGCGTTGGCGAAGAGGCCGGCGCCGAGCACGCCAAGTTTGACCGTAGCGGTTTTAGACACACCAGAAAGTGGAAAGTGGATGGTTCTACTTTCTACTTTCTGGTTGCCATTGGCATATGTTAAGAGAACGCCTAAGAAAGGTTCTTTCTTCTTCCCGGTGATGATTTCATATGCTTCGGCAGCCTGTTCGATGGGGAAGCGATGGGTGATTAAACTTTCAACCTGCAACTTTCCACTTTCCAGCAGGGCAACCACTGCCTGGAAATTCCTTCCTTCCGTCCAGCGCACATAGCCGAGCGGGTAATCGCGGCCGTTTTCCTCGTAGTTCGGATCGTAACGGCCAGGGCCGTAGGAGCGCGAGTTGATGAAGGAGAGTTCCTTCTCGAAGTAGATTTTGCGCGGGAAGCTCAGCCCGACCGCGCCGGTTGCCACGATTTTGGCCCGGTCGCGGGCGATGGCCCCGGCCAACTCGACCGGATCGTTGGAGGCTGTGTCCGCGCAGATGATGACGCTGTCGAAGCCACGATTGGCGCTAAAGGCGCGGGCCGAATCTTCCGCATTTTGACGGGAGCAGGCCGCGATCCCGAATTGTTCCGCCAGCGCGACCCGCTCGGGGTTGGTATCCACGCCCCAGACCCGGCATCCCGCCGCAGCCGCCAGTTGGACCGTCAATAATCCCAAAAGCCCCAGACCGATGACAGCCACATTCTCGCCCAGTTGCGGCTCGGCCAGGCGGAATCCGTGCAGGGCGATGGCGCCCAGGGTGGTGAAGGCCGCGGACTCGAAATCGACCGAGTCGGGCAGCGGGGTGAGCAGGTTGCGCGGCACGATGTTGTACTCGGCATGCACGGCGTAGCCTCCGCCCGCGCAGGCCACGCGCTGGCCGATGTGGAAACCATCCATGCCCGGCCCAAGGGCGGTGATGACCCCGGCGGATGAGTAGCCGAGCGGCATGGGGCTGTCGAGGCGATTGAAAGCGGCTTGCAGGGTCGGCAGGATGCCCTCGCGGGCCATTTTGTCGAGCACTTGTTTGACCAGGTCGGGGCGCGAACGGGCCTTGCCGACCAGGCTTTTTTCGGCAAATTCAACGACCATGCGCTCAGTGCCCGCCGAAACGAGCGAGGCGGCCACTCGCACCAGGGCCTGCCCGGCGCGCGGGGTCGGAACCGGCACTTCTTCGATGGTGGTTTTACCGTTTTTCAGGTTTTGCAGGAGTTGTTTCATCTTTTTTGTGTCCAGTTTTCAGTTTTCAGGTTTCAGTGTCCAGTTTACCAGTTTCCTTTTTTCCTTGTCCACTTTTTTGCTCTTTCACTTTATTTTTTCTGTCTTTTCCGGGTCTTTGGGAATCTCCGGGATGGGTATTTTTTGTACACGGAAAACGCGGAAAACACAGAGAAACACGGAAAAATCGTTGTTTAAAAAGCCCTTTCCGTGCGTTTCCGTCAATTCCGTGTGTTCCG
>JAEWVF010000106.1 GCA_023459215.1 Chloroflexota bacterium | reverse complement strand
GGCCTGGGCTGCAAGTACTGCATGAAGTGGTGGGCTGAAGGCATCACCGCTGAGTTGCCCAGCAACTAAACAACGCTGTAACCGGGGCCAGGGTGTGCAAATATCCTGGCCCCTTTTTAATAGAAATTATCTTACCCGCAGGGAGAAAATCCGTGGAACAAACCAGACCCGAAATCCCCGCAAATGTACCGCTTGTTGTCACCATGAAAGGCATTGTCAAACGCTTTCCCGGCGTTTTGGCCAATGACCACGCAGATTTTGAACTCCGCCAGGGTGAAATCCATGCGCTTCTGGGGGAAAATGGCGCAGGCAAAAGTACGCTCATGAATGTGCTGGCCGGGCTTTACAGCGCCGAAGCCGGCATCATCAAAGTCAAGAACCAGGAAGTCCGCTTCCACTCGCCAAAAGACGCCATCAAGGCGGGCATTGGCATGATCCACCAGCATTTTATGCTGGTTCCTTCACAGACAGTTACCGAAAACATCCTGCTCGGTATGGACGAGCCGCGTTTTCGTATGAATTTAAACGAGTATGACCAGAAAATTGCCGAACTGGGCCAACGCTTTGGCATGGAAGTTGATCCCAAGGCCAAAATCTGGCAATTATCGGTGGGCGAACAGCAACGCGTTGAAATCCTTAAGATGCTCTATCGCGGCGCAGATGTCCTGATCATGGATGAACCCACCGCGGTGTTGGCCCCCCAGGAAACCGAAGTTTTATTCGAAACCTTGCGTTCGATGACCCAGCAAGGAAAATCGATTATCTTCATCAGCCACAAACTGCAAGAAGTCATGGCAATTTCAGACCGGGTGACGGTACTGCGCAAGGGCAAAGTCACGGCTTCGGGCGTTCCGGTCGAAGGGGCAACGCGGCAAGACCTGGCCAAATTGATGGTCGGACGCGATGTGGTTTTCCAGATGGAGAAAAAGCAGCAGGAAGCCGGGGATGTCATCCTTAAGGTAGAAGATGTCCACGCTGAGAACGATAAAGGTTTGCCGGCTGTGCGCGGGATGTCGTTCGAGATCCGCGCGGGCGAAATCTACGGCCTGGCCGGAGTGGCAGGCAACGGGCAGCGCGAACTTTCGCAGATTATCTCCGGGCTGAGAAAATGCACCAAAGGCAGAATCCTGCTGAACGGCGTGGAAGTCAACAATCATCCGGCCCAATATGCGATTGAACGCGGCCTGGCTTATGTGCCCGAGGACCGCACCCACGTTGGTTCTGCGCCGAACTTGAGCGTGACCGATAATGTCATCATGAAAAACTATCGCCAGGAGCCAATCTCGCATGGCTGGATGCTTGACATCCCTGCCGCGCAGCATTTTGCCAAAGAACTAAAGGATGCCTACAACATCGTTGTGCCGAACATCGATACGCCAGTACGTCTGCTTTCGGGCGGAAATTTGCAACGCGTGATCCTGGCGCGTGAAATTTCAGGGCACCCCGCGCTGCTGGTGGCGGTGCAACCCACCCGCGGCCTGGATGTGGGCGCAATTGAGGGAGTCCACCGTTTGCTTTTGGCCCAGCGCGAGGCGGGCGCAGCGATCCTGTTGATTTCTGAGGAACTGGAAGAATTGCTCTCGCTCAGCGACCGGGTGGCGGTCATTTATGAAGGCCGCCTGATGGGCGAAGTGCGCGACCCCGATGTAGAAACGGTCGGGCAGATGATGACCGGCACTCCGCTCGAACAAATCTTAAAGACTGGAGCCGAAAAACATGGCTGAGACAACCTCCACGCCCAAGCCAAAAGGATTTCCATACCGCATTCAGTTTGAGCCCAGGCTGGATACCCCTCCGGCCTGGTTCCCCGGCGCAGTTTCGTTGGGGGCTGTGGTGGTGGCGCTGATTCTTGGCGGCATTGTCATCGCCGTTGTCGGCGGGAATCCGTTTGCAACCTACGCCCACATCGCCGGAGCCTCCTTCGGCAGCCTGGGCGTGCTTTCCGATACCCTGGTCAAGGCCACGCCGATTCTGTTTACGGCCCTGGCCTGCTCGATTGCCTTCCGCATGAAATTGTGGAACATCGGTGCGGAGGGACAGTTCATTATGGGCGCGTTTGGCGCGAGTGTGATTGTGCTGGCCCCGGTGCTGCCCGCCGAAACCCCAAGCTGGATTTTTATCCCGGTCATGATCCTGGCGGGTCTGGTTTTCGGCGCATTATGGGGGCTGATTCCCGGCTTCCTGAAAGCAAAATTCAACGTAAACGAAATCATCAGCAGCCTGATGCTCAACTACATCGCCATCTCGTGGATCAACTTCTGGATTTTTGGGGTGTGGTCGGAGGGCGGCTTTCAGATGAGTCCCAAATTCCCAGAAACCGCGCGCCTGCCGCGCTTGTTGGACATGGCAGAGAGCCTTCCCATGATGCGCGGCCTGACCACCCACCTCGGCCTGGTCATCGGGATTGTCGCCGCCATTATCCTGTGGTTTATCATCTACCGCAGCCGCTGGGGATACGAAATCCGCCTGATCGGCGATAACGCCACTGCCGCCAACTACGCCGGCATCAACATCAGCAAAAATGTTGTCCTGGCGATGATGCTCTCCGGTGCGCTGGCCGGGCTGGGCGGCATGTCTGAGATTACCGGCGTTGTCCATCGCTTACAGACTTCCCCGGTGGCGGCAGGCTACGGTTTCACCGGCATCATCGTGGCCTGGCTGGCAAAGCTCAACCCGATTGCAGCCATCCTGGTTTCGATTTTGTTCGGCGCTTTGCTGCTGGCCGGGCGTGAAATCCAGCCGTCGGGTATCCCAAAGATGATCCAGGGCATTATCCTGGTCTGCCTGATTGCCAGTGACTTCCTGCTGCGCTATCGGGTGCGGATTGTTCGGGTTGGCGAGGAGGCCTAGCGCATGGATCCCATCATTATTTTGCAAGCAGGCGTTACCAGCGGAACCGTTTTGTTGTTTGCCACCCTGGGCGAGATTCTGGCCGAGCGCTCCGGCGTACTTAACCTGGGCGTTGAAGGCATGATGCTGATTGGCGCGATGAGCGCTTTCAGCGTGGCCGTTTACACCGGCAACCCCTGGCTGGGATTGCTGGTCGCCATGCTGGTGGCCGGCCTGATCAGCCAGATTCACGCTTTCATCTCCATCCACCTGCAAGCCGACCAGGTGGTCAGTGGGCTTTCGCTGACCTTCCTGGGCGCAGGCATCAGCCTAGTGTTTGGCGAAGGCTTGAGCAAAGCCGGGACAATTTCGCTGCTGCCCAACTTCTCGATCCCGCTGCTGGCGCAAATCCCCTTCATCGGCCCAATCTTCTTCACCAATCAGAGCATTTTGGTCTACCTGGGCTACCTGATCACCCCCCTGGCCTGGTACTACATCAACCGCACCCGCCCGGGCCTGCACCTGCGCGCGGTCGGTGAATACCCGGCTGCCGCCGATGCCCTGGGCATCAACGTTTATCGAACCCGTTACCTGTATGTCTTTGTGGGTGGGGTTTTTGCCGGTCTGGCCGGGGCCACCATCAGCCTGGCGATTTCACCCGGCTGGTTCAGCGAGTTGACCACCGCCGGCCAGGGCTGGATCGCGGTCGGTCTGGTCATCTTTGCCCAGTGGGACCCGTTCCGCGCCATGTTGGGAGCTTATGCTTTCGGCGCACTCCGCCGCCTGATTCTCGACATCCAAGGCCCAACCATGATTTTAGGGTTGGCCAATCCGTTTTATTACAACCCGTACTGGGGCTTTTTCCTGCAAATGCTGCCGTACGCCTTCACCGTCATCGTGCTGATTTTAGGCTCGCGCGAGGCGATGCGCAAACGTTTGGGCGCTCCGGCGGCGCTGGGCAACCCCTACATCCGCGGCGAACGCGGGCTGTAAACACCTGAAATTAAGGACACTGGCGACCTTCCTCGCGCGGAACGTAAATCACGATCCGGTCAGCGGGGAAGGTTTCGTCTTCCCGGTACCAGCACAGGATAGGCTTGGCTACCCGCCGCGACCAGGCGTTGTTTTCCGCGCCCATCGCATCTTCCTCGCCAACCAGGTTGAAGCGCAGCGGGTCAACAATAATGATGGCAAAACGCTGGCTGGCAATATCCTGCTCGAAACGCTCCAGGTAGGCAGTATTATTGGCCATGGCCATTTCCATCAGGTCTTCGCGTTCATATTCGGGGATGAGTTCCACACCTGCGAGCATCTTCATGGCGATTAAGTGGCGCTGGTTAATGAACAGGATTTCACCCTCGGTCGCATCGACCCGCTGTTGGATGGCCGTTAAAGTGGCCTGGCTGGCAGCCTTGTCATATTGCACGACCCCGCTGCCGGGTTGTTGCGCAAACCAGGCCGGAATCAGCACGAGCAGCGCCGCCGCCTGCCAGGGGATTGGTTGCTGTCTGCGGAAGAATGCATATGCGGCGAGAATTAACAGGACAACCGCATAGGCATCCATATTGTGCAAATCAGCGCCACCGCCAATTTTCAAACTGACCAATAGCCCGCCAGCAAAAAGCACAAGCAAAATCGCCGCCAACGCCAGCAAATCGAGCCGGGACAGGTTTTTTCGCCACTCCTGGGGGATAAGCAATACCAAAAGCGGCAAAGAGAACAGGAGTATCCCCGGCACAATGCCCAACGCGTAGGTTTCATTGGGCCACAGACGCGGCCAGAGCAGGGCCGAAGTCAGACTGGTGAAAAAGTCTCCCGGCTGGTTGCCCGAAAGCGGGATATAAAGCTGCGAAACGGCATAGGCCAGGAGCGTGCCAGAAATTGTCCAGGCAGCAGGCCGCCAGAAACGGGCAAACAGGCCCATTTTTGCAGGGTTTGTTTCCAGCAGCCACAGGATGGATAAAATCAATCCCGGCATCGGGTACCAGTTCAAGCGGCTGATGCCCGCCCAAAGCGAAGCCAGGAGCAGCAAAATCCACGTCCGGCGGTCATCCTGCGGGCGGAAGAACCACAGGAGCGGGAAAATCATCAGCGGCAGGTGCAGGTAGAGCGGCAAAACAAACAGATAAACCAGAATCCAGGTTAACAGGAAGAATTTAAAAACCCGACTCTCCACCTTAAAACGGGACAAAAGCGCCGGGGCAATCAGTCCGACCAGCAAGAAGCGAATCCCAACCTGCCAGGCGCGATGAACCCAGAGCGGCGCATCGAACCAGTACGGAGGCGTCAGCAGCAAATGCAGGCTCGGATGCAGGATCGGCCAGGGCAGAGGCTGTCCGTAAATTTTCTCGGCGAAGAACAGGGATGGAAAGTAAAAGCGGCTCGTTTCGGACCAGCCCAGGGCAAAGGGATAATCAGTGATAGCCGGCAAATAAGATGCGGCCAAATTAATCGCCGACTGCAAAGCCAGGGTTGCCGCCAGAGCCGTGGGAAAACCCCAGGCCGGGCGCAAGGCCTGGAGAGAATACATTCCAGCCAGAGCCAACAGCCAGAAAACGAGAAAACGGATGTTGCCAGCGCCAAAAAGCTGCCGAAATTCGGGCAAGGCATAAAGCAGCGGGAAGGCCATCAACGCCACAGCAAAGGATGGGACGGCGGCCAAACGGAACGCGCTGCCGATGCGGGCCGGTAGTTGCAGCGCAGAAATCGTCCCGAAACGGTAGCCGGTAAAGGTGAGCGCGAATCCGGCCGCTGTACTCAAAACCGTCAGCGTGAAAAATGCCAACATCCCCAAAATCGTTTTGCTGGCGAACGGGTTGACCTCCAGCCCTTGGGCCAGTTGGAAAGTGTCCATGATTGCCAAAACCGACAACAGGGCAGTGAAAATCAACAGAAAACGCCAAAAAGTGCTTGCAGTGGGGGAATTCATGCTGAAATTATACCAATCCGTTACAATTGGCGCATGACTCTCGAAAAACACCAAAACGAAATCTTATTGAACTATTCTTTCTGGGAAAAGAAGCCGTTATTGCATAAAATCTATGGCGGTTTTCATCGCCAGGTGGCCGCTCACCTTTCAGGCCTGCACGATCCATTGATCATCGAACTTGGTTCAGGGATTGGCAACATCAAAGAGGTGATTCCCGAGTGTCTGCGCACAGACCTGTTCCCCAATCCCTGGCTGGATATTGTCCAAAATGCTTATACCCTGCCCTTTGGCACTGAAACGGTCAGCGACCTGATCCTTTTTGATGTATTTCATCACCTGCGCTACCCCGGCACGGCCCTGGCAGAATTTAAGCGCGTACTCCGCCCAGGCGGACGAATCCTGGTTTTTGACCCTTACGCTTCAAGCCTGCTGGGGCTGGTCACGTTTGGCCTGTTGCACCATGAGCCAATCGCCCTGAACGAGGAGATTGCCTGGCTGGCTCCGCTCGGTTGGTCGGCCAACGAAAGCGATTATTATGCCGCCCAGGGAAACGCTGGCCGAATTTTCAAACAAAAAAAGTTCCAGCCATTTCTCAATGACTGGAACCTGGTAAACGTTAAACTTTTTTCGGCGATTTCTTACGTGGCAACAGGCGGGTATTCCAAGCCACAACTCTACCCGGATGGGTGGTATCCGCTCATGCAAAAGGTGGATGCATTCCTGGACAAATTTCCGCTTCTCTTCGCGACCCGCATCCTGGCTGTCCTGCAAAAGGAATAAAACAACTACTCCTTGACCTCGCCGTCGATGACATCATCGCCGCCGGGAGGCGGGGTTGCCGGGCCACCCTGGGGTTGCGGCTGGCCCTGGGCGTAGAGCTGCTGGCTGAGGGCATAGAACGCCTGCTGAACTTCTTCGGTCAGCTTTTTGGTCTTTTCGATATCATCGCCCTGGAGCGCCTGCTTTAATTCAGCAAGCTTGGACTCGATGTTGCTGCGTTCGCTGGCCGCAACCTTCTCGCCCAGGTCTTTGAGCGCTTTTTCGGTCTGGTATACCAGATTGTCGGCCTGGTTTTTGACCTCGATGGATTCTTTGCGCTTCTTGTCTTCCGCTTCGTGCTGGCGGGCTTCCTGAACCTTGCGGTCGATTTCATCCTTGCTCAAGTTGGTCGAAGCGGTAACTGTGACCTTTTGCTCCTTGCCGCTGGCCTTGTCGCGGGCGGTCACGTTAAGGATGCCGTTGGCGTCGATATCGAAAGTCACTTCGATCTGCGGAATACCGCGCGGCGCAGGCGGGATGCCGTCCAGGCGGAAGCGACCCAGGCTCATGTTGTCGCCGGCCATTGGGCGCTCACCCTGCAGGATATGGATGTCGACCGCGGTTTGGCTATCCGCCGCAGTGGAGTAGGTTTCGGTCTTCTTGACCGGGATGGTAGTATTACGCTCGATCATGACGGTCATAACACTGCCCAAGGTTTCGACGCCGAGCGAGAGCGGGGTCACATCCAGCAGCAGGATATCGCGCACCTCGCCGCCCAAGACGCCGCCTTGAATGGCCGCGCCAACTGCGACGACTTCATCGGGATTGACTGACTTGTTCGGATCTTTGCCGGTAAGACGGCGAACCAGGTCCTGAACCATCGGCATACGGCTGGAACCGCCCACCAGGACAACTTCGTTCAAGTCGCCAGAGCGCAGGCCGGCATCCTTGAGCGCATTCTGGAAGGGAATCTCACAGCGGCGCAGCAAATCTTCGGTCATCTGCTCAAACTTGGCGCGGGTCAGTTTCAAAACCAGGTGCTTGGGGCCATTGGCATCGGCGGTGATATAGGGCAGGTTCAATTCGGTTTCCATCATGCTGGAAAGCTCGATCTTGGCCTTCTCAGCCGCCTCGCGCAACCGCTGCAACGCCTGACGATCCTGGCGCAAGTCAATGCCTTCCTGCTTCTTGAATTCGTCGGCAGCCCAATTGACGATTTTCTGATCCCAGTCATCGCCGCCAAGGTGGGTATCGCCATTGGTGGCCTTGACCTCGATCACGCCCTCGCCAACTTCAAGCACAGAAACATCAAAGGTGCCGCCACCCAGGTCGAAAACCAGGATGGTTTCATTCTTTTTCTTGTCGAGGCCGTAGGCCAGGGCCGAAGCAGTCGGCTCATTAATGATGCGTAAAACTTCCAGCCCGGCAATGCGTCCGGCGTCTTTGGTGGCCTGGCGCTGTAAATCATTAAAGTAAGCGGGAACAGTGATAACCGCCTGAGAAACAGTCTGACCGAGGTAGGCTTCCGCATCCGCTTTCAGTTTGCCCAAAATCATGGCGCTGATTTCCTGCGGGCTGTATTCACGCCCGGTCGCCGGGACTTTGACACGCACATCGTCAGCGGGGCCTTCCATAACCTGGTAAGGAACCATCTTGCGCTCACTTTCGACCTCTTCATAGCGGCGGCCGATAAAGCGCTTGATGGAATAGATTGTATTTTCAGAGTTGATAACTGCCTGGCGTTTGGCAGTCTGGCCGACCATGCGTTCACCGTTCTTATTGAAAGCAACAACTGACGGGCACAGTCGTCCGCCTTCAGCGGTAGTAATCACGGTTGGCGTTCCGCCTTCCATGACAGAGACCACGCTATTGGTCGTTCCAAGGTCAATTCCAATGATTTTTCCCATTGTGGTAAATTCTCCTTCAAGCAAAATATCTGTTGGCAGTATGCTCTTTAAGATAATCGATTAATGCAAGAATCGCGTTAACATGGCATAGAAATTGCGTACAAAGCACCAGCCCGTCCTGTTTGGACGGGCTGGGTTATTATTGGTTTGTATCGTGCAACTTACGGCTGCGAAATCTGGAACCAGTCTACTTCCATTTTGACCGGGGTCGTCTCGAGCGAAGAAATCGCAAAGCCGACATTTCCGCGGCGCAAAGCGTATTTGCGCTCCATGAAGGGGCTGCCCTTCGGCTCAACACCGTTGATGAAGAAAGCCAACTTTTCATCATCGCAGACAAAGGTATATTGATTGACAGATTTGCCCTGCTTGACGGCAGTGGAACCGCCATTGGCAATGCGGTTGTATCCATTGCTGACGGCATACAGTTCCCAAAGCCCATCGCTCTGTACCGCAAACTCATACCAGCCCTCATCGCTGGCGCGGCAAATCAGGCTGACCTGTTGGGAATTGACGCCGCGATTATCGACATTAATCTCCACGCGAACATTGTCATATTCCTGGCCTTCATAGAGATAGTAAGAATAGAGCTGGCGGTCGTCGATATCGAAAATCATCCGGCTGGCTTCAAACGAATAGGTCGCTTTGTCGACATCGGAATTGTCACTGCCCAGGACCACTTCGTAGTACCACTGCGGGTCAGTATCGAACTCTTCGGTGAAATAGTCCAAAGCGGGCGGAGCTGGCTCATCGGTCGGTTCCGGTTCAGCCGGGGCATCGGTCGGCTCTGGTTCAGCGGGAACATCGGTCGCTTCGGGCTGGGCAGGCTCCTCCTGAACAGGCTGAACAGGTTCAGGCTGGGCGGGCTGCGTAGGTTCATCTCCCATGTTGACACTGCAAGCCAAGCCAACAATGAGTATGAAACCTGCAATTAAAAGAAACGGGCGTAAGACTTTCATTTCATTCTCCTCTCACTGGTTGAATAAATCAATACAAGAAGAATTTTAGCACAATCAGACCATTAAGGTATTAAATTTTCATTGTTATTGGAACGGTAGGAAATATGTACCGGTCAAGGCACAAACACCCCAGGCAAGAAATCAACATACCGCAACAAAAAAGCGCACCGAAGTGCGCTTTGAGTGGAGATGGCGGGAATCGAACCCGCGTCCAAAGGATTCAACCCGCGGAAATCTACGAGCGTAGCCGGTTGACTCTTGTCGCCACAGGCTGCTCAATCGGCAAAACCACCTGCGGCCATTCACTCAGGCCCGAAGACCCTCTTTCGCACCGTGCGTGACCGTCCGGCGCGGCATTCCTCCTTTTTGACGCCCATTCGCTCTCCGGGAGGATAGCGGGAACGGTGGACGCCGCCCCCTTGGGGGCGGGCCGGTTAACTCTCTACTGCGGATTAGGCAGCGAGGGGCATAGCGGCGTAGGAAGTGCGGTTGGCACTTGATTTTTTGCGCTGAGTTATCGAGGTCGGCGCCTCTCGGCTCGCATTCCGGGGTCAGCCTCCCCTGTCGAAGCCTGTCATCCCCAAAATGAGTTGGGCTGGTATTATACATCAAACCATAGAACTTGATTGTATCTTCTCTTAATGCTAAACTGTGGGTAGGCAACCAACTCAAAGGGAAAAAATCTATGTCCGAAAAAATTTTGATAATCGATGACGACCTCGATACTTTGCGCCTGGTAGGTATGATGCTTCAAAAGCAGGGCTACCAGATCATAGCAGCATCGAACGGACAGCAAGGGCTTGACCTTGCACTGGCAGAACTCCCCAATTTAATCTTGTTGGATGTGATGATGCCACAAATGGACGGCTATGAAGTCGCCCGCAATCTGCGCGCCAACGCCCGGACGGTCAACATTCCCATCTTAATGTTCACGGCCAAAAGCCAGTTGGACGACAAGGTGACCGGGTTTGAAGCCGGCGCGGATGATTACCTGACCAAGCCCACCCATCCCGCTGAGTTGCAAGCGCATGTTAAAGCCTTGCTGGCGCGGGCAGCCAAAACCAAAGTCAACCCGCCGACCAGCCCAACCAGCGAAGAACCGGCTTACTTGATCGGTATTATCAGTGCGCGCGGTGGCCTGGGCGCAACAACAATCGCGTTCAACCTGGCCTCCAGCCTGGAAAAAACCAGCAAGGAAGTGGTAATTATGGCCGAGTTTCGACCCGGTCAGGGGACTTTGGCAGAAGATTTGCGATTGCCAAAGCCGCAAGGTTTAACCGAATTGTTAGCCATACCGCCCAAAGAAATCACCCGCGAGACTATCAAAGAGAAGATCAGCAAACATCAATCCGGAGTGAAAGTCCTGTGCGCATCGGCGCAGCCGGTTGAAGCCTCCATGCTGGATAACACCCAGGCCTTCCAGGCCATCCTGACCCGCATGAAGTTCATGGCCCGCTATGTGGTGGTTGATCTGGGCAGCGGGTTGCCATCCCTGACACAAAAACTTTTGCCCGCATTCGATGAAATATTGGTGGTCACTGAGCCGTTTGTGAACCCAATCATACATACCCGCTCCTTGATTGATGATTTGTTCAAGCTGGGGCTGGATAATTCCAAAGTACACCTGGCAGTCAACTATCGCATCCGCTCCGAGTCGCAATTGTCCGTGCCACAGGTGCAGGACAAAATCCAATACCCCATCGATGTAACCTTCACCCCCGCCCCGGAGCTTTTATTGCAGGCAGTCCGGTTACAAAATTCCGCCATCCTGGTGCAGCCGGAAAGCCTGACGACGCAGCAATACACCGGTATTGCCAATAAAGTTATCAGCCGGTCCACAAAAACAAAATAAAGTCAACATGACCAGCTTTTCCGGACAAACCCAGGAAGCCATCGATTATGCCGCGGAACTTATCAACAACTCAAAGCATATCGTTGCCCTGACCGGGGCCGGGATATCAACCCCATCGGGCATTCCGGACTTTCGTTCGGAAGGAAAAGGGTTATGGGCCAGGGATGAACCTCTTGAAGTCGCCTCGCAAATGACTTTCCGCACCCATCCGGAGCGCTTCTTCTCCTGGTTCCGCCCGCTGGCAGGTTCAATCATCGAGGCGCAACCCAACCAGGCCCACCAGGCCCTGGCGGAGTTGGAAAAGCAAAAAAAGTTACAGGCGGTCATCACACAAAACATCGATATTTTGCACCAAAAGGCCGGGGCAAACCGGGTTATCGAAATGCATGGGACGCTGGCAACCCTGACCTGTACCCAGTGTTACCAAAAGTTCGACCATCGCCAATTCCTGCAAAGCTTTATCCAGAAGGCTGCCCTGCCTTATTGCCCGGCCTGTGGCGCGCTGTTGAAGCCGGATGTTATCCTGTTCGGCGAGCAGCTCCCGCAAAAGGCTTGGTATGAAGCCCAGGCCGAAGCCCGCCGATGCGACCTGATGTTGGTTATCGGTTCATCGCTCGAAGTCCTGCCCGTTGCCGGGCTGCCCATGCAAGCTGTTGACCGGGGCGCACACCTGATTATTATCAACAATTCCCCGACCTACATCAGCGTCCGGGCAGACATCAATATTTACGAAGATGTTTCCCTGATTGTCCCTGCCATTACAAAACTGGTGCTCAATGATAAAAGATGATATGACCCAACTGGAACTTTACCGCCGCCTGATGGAAATTTCGCGGGATCTCGCTTCGACCCTCGATCTCGACCCGCTCCTAAACCGGATCATTGAAGCCGCCCGCGACATCATCAATGCGGAAGCGGCCTCGATTCTGCTTTACGATGATGCCGGCAAACAGCTCTACTTCCAGGCCGCCACCAACATGGATCCGCTCATGCGCGGTATCAGCGTGCCGATGGACAGCATCGCCGGCTGGATCATCACCAATCGTCAGCCAGTGCGCATCAGCGACGTAAACAAGGATCAGCGTTATTTCAAGAAAGTCGCCAAAACGGTCAGCTTTGCGACCCAATCGATCATGGGCGTGCCCCTGATCACCAAGGACAAGGTGGTTGGCGTGCTCGAGGTGCTGAACAAACAGCACGGCGAGTTCAGCGAAACCGACGAAGACCTGTTGACGGTGCTCGGCGCGCAGGCGGCAGTTGCCATCGAAAACACACGTCTCTTTCAGCAATCCGACCTGATCGCCGAATTTGTCCATGAACTGCGCAACCCGCTGGCATCCATCAATACCGCCAGCTACCTTTTGCTGCGACCTGAAATCTCCCCGGAACAAGGCCGCCAGATTGTGCAAAACATTCAAAGCGAAACCATGCGGCTAACCACCTTGACCTCGTCTTTCCTCGATCTGGCCAGGCTGGAATCAGGCCGGGTGCAATTCCACAAATCAACCTTCTCGCTGAAAGCCATGCTCGAGGAATGCAAATCCTTGATGCAAGCCAAGGCGGAAGAGAGCAATGTCAGTATTTTGATTGAGGTGCCCGGCGACATCCCCGATATCCAGGCAGACCGCGACAAATTGAAACAGGTGGCCCTCAACCTGCTGAGCAATGCGATTAAATACAACCGCCCGGGAGGCAAAGTGGTGGTCACGGCCCAACTGGTTGAGAACGAGTGGAAACTGAACTTCACCGACACCGGCCTGGGTATTCCCGAAGATGAATTGCCGCGCATGTTCGAAAAATTCTACCGCGTGCGCTCAACCGAGAAAATCACCGGCACCGGCCTGGGGCTTTCCATCTGCAAGGGAATCATCCAGGGGCACGGCGGGCGCATTTCGGTCAAGAGCAAACTGGGCGAAGGCACGCAATTTGCAATCAACCTGCCGCAAAAATAACCCCCATTGAAAAAACCACTTAAAGAGCGCGCTGATACTCAGCGCGCTCCGCGTCTACCAAATTGGCGCTCCAAAACATCGACCGAAAGATGAATCATGGTCGGCCTGCCGTGCGGACAGGTACGCGGCGATTCACAGGCTTCGAGGTTGTCGAGCAGGGCGCGCTGTTCATCGGGTGAAAGCGCCTGCCCGGCCTTTACCGCCAGACGTTTGCACACCCGCCCAGCAACTTTAGCCTCGATCTCATTTTGCAGAGGGGATTCGTCTTCTTCGAAATCCTCGACCAGCGCGCGCAAGGCCGCCGCCGGGTCGCTGCCCGAAAACAAGACCGGCATCGCCCGCACCTGGAAAGTCCCTGGGCCAAACGGCTCAACATCAAAACCGAAGCGTTGCAGCACCGGCAAATTCTCCTGAATCAGGGCCGCGCTGGCCGGTGGAAGATGCACCACTTCAGGAGTCAAAAGGGTCTGGGCCGGGATATGCTGCTGGGCGCGCTGCGCCATCAACTTCTCGAACAGGATGCGCTCGTGGGCGGCATGCTGGTCGATCAGGTACAAACCGTCCGGGCCTTCGGCCACCAGGTACGACGCGCCAATCTGCCCGACCAGACGCAGCAGCGGCAGGTTGCTGAAAGCGGAATGTTGAATGGTTTCCTGCGGCGGAACGCCCGTTTCCTGGTTCTGCCCCCCGGCTTCTGCATTCACTTCGGCGTGCGCAATCCCCCACTCCAGTCCGACTCCCTGTCCGCTGGTGGCTGAAAACGGGCTGCCGGATGCCGAAGAGCCTCCCCACAAATTCTGGGCGGGCGGCATGCTTGGAACGGGAGAATAGGCCAGCAGCGCGCGTCGCGCCGAACGCTGGACAAAGCTGAAAACCCGATCCTGGTTCCTGAAACGGACTTCGGCCTTGGCCGGGTGAACGTTGACATCCACTTCTTCCGGGTCGATCTCCAGGAAAAGCGCTGTCAGCGGAAAACGCCCCACCATCAACAGGGTATGATAGGCTTGCAAAATTGCCTGGGTCAAGGGGGTGTCAGACACCCAACGCCCATTGATGAAAAAAGTGATTTCCTTGCGGTTCGAGCGGGTCAAGGCCGCCGGACTGATATAACCGCTCAGGCGTAACCCATCTTCTTCGGCCAGGACTTCCAGCATTTGTTTGGCAACATCCACCCCATACAGCGAGGCCAAAATCGCGCGCCGGTCGCCGTCGCCGCTGGTTTGCAGCACCGGGGTGGCATCGCTGACGAAACGGAAGCGCACCTGCGGGTAAGCCAGGGCGTAGCGCGATAAAAGCCCGTCGATGGCGCGACGTTCGGTCACATCCTGTTTCAGGAACTTTAAACGAGCCGGAACGTTGAAAAACAAATCTTCGACCCGCACCTGCGTCCCCTGCGGCGCACCGACCGGCTCAACCGGGCCAGCAATCCCGGCTTCAACGCGAATCCGCGCCCCGGCCGGCGCAGCCGCGACCCGGCTGGTGATGGTCATCCGCGATACCGAACCGATGGAAGCCAGCGCCTCGCCGCGAAAACCGAGCGTGCCAATCTGGAACAGGTCGTTGGCGTTTTGCAGCTTGCTGGTGGCGTGGCGCTCAACCGCCAGGGCGAGTTCGGCAGCAGGGATGCCGCCGCCGTTATCGGCCACTTCGATCAGGCTGCGGCCAGCATCGCGCACGGTTACGCTGAGCGCGTCCCCGCCCGCATCCAGGGCGTTTTCGACCAGTTCTTTGACAACCGAAGCCGGGCGTTCAACCACTTCACCGGCGGCAATTTGCGAGGCAACTTCAGGGGCAAGGATTCGAATCGACATGGCTCGATTATACTGCCCGTTGCGCCGGGTAAAGCAAACAGACCAAGACAAGGCCGGGCCGATATAAGAAATCTGTTATTTTTGGCGTTTTTCACAAAATCACTGCCGCGGTATGCTAAAATAAATAGACTTACAGGAGTTGCCATGTCTGAGATGATTGAAGTGAATATTGATAGCGTAAGAGTGAGCCTGATGTCGCCCCAACGCCTGGTGGTTTTGCGCCAGGTCGATTCGGAGCGTTACCTGCCCATCTGGGTTGGCCCTTATGAAGCCGAGGCCATCACCGTTGCCTTGCAAGAGATCGAAATGGCGCGGCCCCTGACCCACGACCTGCTCAAAAATTTATTTGGTATCTTCGGTGCACAGGTCAAACGAGTCGAGATTATCGCCCTGCGCGATGACATTTTCTTCGGCAATATCGTTGTCCACACCGAGGATGGCCGCACGCTGAACATCGACTCGCGCCCCTCCGATGCGGTCGCCCTGGCTGTTCGCGCGCGGGTGCCGATCCTGGTTCACCATTCCGTGATGGATGTGGCCGGGATTATCCCCGAGCAGGATATGCGCAGCTCGACCTCGATCCAGGCGACATCGACCGCCGCCTCAACCCCCTCCGACCCGACGCCAGCCAGCAGCCCGAGCAGCGCGGCCAAACCCTTTAACATGGAAGACCCCTCGCGCCTGTCGATTTTCGAAGACTTCTTGAGCAAGCTCGACAAGCCCAAAGATGACGAAGAGAAAAAAGGTGACGAGTAGGGAGCGGAAAAAGTTGAAAAGGTAAAAGGGTAATAAGGCACGACAGGGTACAATTGACTCAGACGTGCCTTTTTTTGTTCGCAAATCCCTTTTCACGCTTCTACTATTCCACTTTTTTACTTTTCAACTCATACACTTTTCTATTCATCATCTCTTTCACTCACAAACTCAACCCATGGACGATTTCCTGACCGCTCCTGAAACCACCAGCGCGACCGGTATGCCGCACAGCCGCGAAGCCGAAGAAGCCGTGATTGGCGCCGTGCTGATCAACCCGGAAGTTTATTACGATCTGGCGCAGTTCCTTAACCCGGATGATTTCTACCTGCACCGTTTGCGCTTCATCTGGGAGGCATTCACCAGCCTGCACGAGAAACGCATCCCGATTGACTTCCTGACCGTCAGCGATACGCTGGAGAGCATGAAACGGCTCGAGGAAATCGGCGGGCCGGCCTACCTGACTGCCCTGCTCAACCAGGTGCCGACCACCCTGCACGCGGAGGCCTACGGCAAGCTGATTGAAGCCGCTTCGCTGCGGCGCAAGATGCTGGCCGCCGCCAACCAGATCGCCACCCTGGCCTACGAGGAATCGACCCCAATCGACACGGTCATGGGCGAGGCTGAAAAAGCCATTTTCAACGTTTCGGAGCGCAAACTGCGCCACGAGGTCACGCCGATCAAGGCGGTCTTGAGCGAGTTCTACGACCGGATCGATGAACTGGCCCGACGCGGCGATGAAATCGTCGGGGTGCCGACCGGCTTCATCGACCTGGACAAGATGACCGGCGGCTTGCAGCCTTCCGACCTGCTGATTGTCGCCGGGCGGCCTGGGCAGGGTAAAACCGCCTGGATGCTGACACTGGCCAATAACGCCGCCCTGCTGCACAAGAAACGGGTGGCCGTTTTCTCGCTGGAAATGTCGAACGAGCAGGTGGTGCAACGTTTGATCTCGCAGCAGACCGGCATCGACAGTCAGCGCCTGCGCACCGGCAAACTGACCGATGACGACTGGCCGCTCTTCACCCAGGCCATCGAAGTGCTCGGCGATACGCGCATTTTCCTTGACGATACCCCGGCCCTTTCGCCGCTGCAACTGCGCACCAAATGCCGCCGCCTGGAAATGGAATACGGTCTCGACCTGGTGATCGTCGATTACCTGCAACTGATGTCTTCCGAAACACGCACCGATAACCGCGTGCAGGAAGTTTCGTACATCTCGCGCTCGCTCAAGCAACTGGCGCGCGAGTTGAAAGTGCCGCTGATTGCCGCGGCGCAGCTTTCGCGCGCGGTCGAACAGCGCGCCGACAAGGAACCGCAGCTCTCCGACCTGCGTGAATCCGGTTCGCTCGAACAGGATGCCGACATCGTCATGTTCATCTATCGCGATGATAAGGAACCGGCCAACCAGAACCTGACCCACTTGAAAGTGGCCAAACACCGCAACGGCCCGGTCGGCACGATTGACCTGATTTTCCGCAACAACCTGACCAAGTTCGAGAACGCCGCCACGCGGACGGTGGATTTCAATTCGTAACCTATCATTTAGAGCCACACAGAGCGTTTGTCATTTCGAAGAAGCCGCGTAGCGGCAACTGAGAAATCTTGTGCATGCATTAAGATTTCTCGCTACCGCTCGAAATGACATACAGCGGGCAGCACAAATTAAAAACATGACTGATTTTAAAGGCTTTACCTCCTCCGAAACCTTCACCCGCCTGCCCAATTCGTTTTTCAGCAAGCTGCTGACCGAAATGGACGACCTGGGCGAGTTGAAGATGGTTTTGTACATTTTCTGGCGCATCGAGCAGATGGAAGCCGCCCAGCGGGTGCTGTCGCGGGAGGATATCGCCGCAGATACGGCGCGGATGAGCGGGTGGTCTGCGGCGGAACTGGATGCAGCCCTGGAGAAAGCCACCCGGCGCGGAATCCTGCTGCGGGTCGAGAATGAGGCGGGCGGCCTGTTCGCCTTGAACACACCCAGGGGCCGGGCGACGGTCGAAGCGTTGGAGAAAGGCCGTTTAACGGTCGCCGCCCATCCCAACAACCTGCCGCCGCGCGATGCGCCGAATATCTTCCGCTTGTATGAGCAGAATATCGGGCCGCTGACGCCGCTGATGGCGGACGCACTCAAGGATGCCGAGAACGAATATTCGGCAGAGTGGATCGAGGACGCGCTGGGCGAGGCGCTCAAGCGCAACATCCGCAATTGGAAGTATGTCGAAGCGATTTTGAAGGGCTGGAAGGAGCGAGGCCGCGATGAAAGAAGAAATAAAAAAGACGCTGAACAAGGTGCGAGCCGGTACGGAGGCGGCGCCTTCGCGGAATACCTCGATGACGGAACTTAAGCCCAAGATCGAGCCGTTGGGCAACCCGGATTGTCCATATTGTCATGGGGCTGGCTACCTGCGCTGGGATGTGCCGCTCGGCCACGAAAAGTTCGGCAAGGTGGAGGCCTGTGTCTGCCGGGCGCAGGACAAGGCCGCCACGGCGCGCAACCGTCTGTATGCGCTGAGCAGCCTGGAGCGTTTGCAGCACCTGACGTTCGAGAATTTCAGGACAAGCGGCAACCCGAAGGCGGCGCACGTCATCTCGCAGTTGGAGCAGGACAGCCTGCTGCACGCGCTGGAAAAGTGCCGCATTTTTGCCCAAAAGTTATCCGGCTGGATTTTGCTGGAAGGCACCTACGGCTGCGGCAAAACCCACCTGGCAGCGGCGATTGCCAACGAGGTGGTTTCGCGTGGCGTCCCGACCCTGTTCATCACCGTGCCGGACCTGCTCGACAGCCTGCGCATGTCCTATGACAGCCTGGAGACGACCTTCGAGGCTCGCTTCAACGATATCCGCAATGCCGAGCTGCTGGTGATGGATGATTTCGGCACCCAAAATGCGACCGGGTGGGGCCAGGAAAAGCTCTTCCAGATTATCAATTACCGCTATATCAACAAACTGCCAACGGTGATTACCACCAACCTGATTTTGGA
>JAEWVF010000105.1 GCA_023459215.1 Chloroflexota bacterium | reverse complement strand
TTTCTTCACAAAAATTTCCTTTGATGTGGTTCACATCTTACGGCTTAAATTCCATGTATTCCGTTTGTTGCTGCTTGGCAAAGTAATAATTATCGCCAACATAGCGATAGACAAGACGAATGTTGGTTTGAGCTGCGATGATGGTCAGATTAAAGAGAGCATCATTCGATGTGTTTAGGTCTACCTCGTAGAGATTGTCTGTTGCGTTGTAGGTTATATGGGCCGGGGTTGTATCAATTTCATAAGTGGAACTTGTCAGCTTATTGCCATTACTGTCCACCATCCATATTTGCACTTTGCCCGATGGCACAGGCGTGCTGGCAAAAGCATCTGCACCTTTGGCAACGTTCACCCTGAATTCCAAAACATCACTTACTTCCATATTGGGGTATGGCGTTGTAAACAACACGTAGTTACCATTCGATTGTTTATATGATAAGTTCATGTCCGGGTTATGTTTTACAACGCTCACCGGTAACAAGTAACTACCAGCCTGGAACCAATTATTCCCTGCGTAGTTAATTTGTAAATTGTCACCAGCAACGCATGTTATTAGCGATGGAGTAAGACCGATTTGCGCCAGGATACGTGATACAAAGCTCGGGGCAGCTGTGATACCACAAGTAGGTGTAAAAGTGATTTGTGATCCTATTGGCGAAACCAATGGATTTAATGAAGTCCCTGAGTTTTGTGGGGTTACATTCAAGTTAAAGCTGGAGGATGGGCTGTCTACAAAAGCGGTATAGGTGTAACCTGCGGTTGCCGGCGATACGGTAACCGTTTGTTTGAGCAACTGCGTTGGATAGGTACCAGAGGTTGGGCGTGTATAAGTAAATCCACTCACATTGAAATAGAACTGGGTGGTACCCGCATTAACAGATGTATTACTTGTCGTATCAAAATACAACAAGCACGGTGTGTTGTTATACATTTCAATATCGGTCAACCCCGGATTGCTCAAGTTCGAGTCGCCAAAATCGTAAACAACCCGATATGTATCCAACGGCACGCCCACCGTATTGGCATTCGTTGCATTCAAATTAATACAGGTTGAACGAGTCCAATCAATGCTGGCAAAAATCGCGGCGTCGAAACGAATCTGCGCCCGATGGTTTGCAGCTAGGTAAGCATTAATGACATCGATACGCGCACCGCTGGAAGTATCAGCATATATTCTGCCAACCGTCAGGCGAATATCGTATCGCTCGCCAAAATGCAGGGGGGACATTCCTGCCTGAGTGAAAACAGCAACACTTTGATCCTGCGGGGCCCAGCGAGAGAAATCCACATTGATATAACGACCACTACGGTCGACAATGCCAAGTAACTGTTCGGTTGTCTGGCCAGAACCAACACCAAAATCAAGACTGTTATTTAGAGCCGCCTGAATTTTTAATGAGCGCGGACTTGTTGTACAGGTTAACGTAAAGTCAATGCGAGGTGTTTCCCCAACCCCGGTCTGGGTAATTGAGACATTGTAGTTGGGGTAACCTCCTGAGCTATGTCCTGAAATAGAGCAACTAGATTCATTGATAGAAATTTGGACAGTACCGCTGCGCAAAGATGTGGTGGAAAAACCGGCAGGGCCACCGAGTAAAATCCGGATTTTTAGTGGTGTATTGGGCAAAATAGAATCTTTAGACCAGGCAGTATAAGTTCCGACCACAGTGCCTTCGTGTTGCCAATTAAGTGTAATGTCGGATTGCTTGGTGACCGAAAATGTAACTGGTTCGGCGCTGTCGCTCCTGAAATTCTCGCTATTGCCAGCGTAAGAAACAGTTAGTTGCAAATCAGTGATGGCTTTTCTAAAGTACGTTTTGCAGGCATCAGAAATAGAAGTAATTGTTAGAATGCTTCCGGTTGAATCAACAGTGCAACCTGCCGTAGTGGATGGATATTCAACATTCAAGGGAAAAACATCTGGTTGTGAAGCAGTGATGGTGATATTCCCTGTTGGGGTAATCTTGGTTCCCGAAGGATTGGTTAATTGCACAATTCCCGACAAACCGTCACTGGTTGTAAAATCAACCAGTTGGCCTACTTTTAGATTTGACAAAGAGGCTGCTGTTAGTGAAACAAAAGTACTCTGCTTAACATTAAGTGTGAAATTTAAGATAGATGGCACAGCAAGATAATTGGGGTCATCAGTTGCATCGAACTGAAAAGTCATTGGTGATGGTGAACGCAAGGATGCGCCAGGCGGAGTGAATGTTGTGAAATTAACCGTGCATTCAAGAACACGATAATTAGCACCAGATGCAGTTTGAACAGCCATCTGGCATACCCAGGGAGTAAGAGTGCCACCAACATTCTCCGATATTTCAAACGCGGCAACGGCTGGTAAGGTCAACTCAGCGGGCAACCTATCGCCATTGGATTTGATGATCTGAAAAATCACCTTGGTTACAGCAGGAGTCGATGTGCCCAATTCACAAGTCGCCCCTGAGACAAGGTTGCACCCGGCCAATCCTAGCTTTATTTCCAACTTGGAAATAACAACGTTGTATTCAACCCGCTCCGCCGGTTCAAAACCATTAGCAGAATAAGAAAACAGCAGCGCATAAGTTCCTGCTTCTGGAAAATTATTCAAAACAATATCGGCATAGCCTGCCGGCGTAGCCCCAGCGATTGGATTAAGCGTAACAGAAGCAAAACCCCTCGGCTCACATGATCCCGGCACAACTTGCCATCCTGAACCACTGGCCTGTTGCTGGCATAAATACAAATTAACCTTACCCGCATCTGGAGTAGGCAACGGAGAACCCTGAGGCGCAACGCCTACACGGATGAATAATCCTGTATCAAGCGTGCGTGGTGAAGATACCAAATTAATCGGGCTGCTATTCATACTATCAACAGGGTTAGTTCTATTAAGTACATAATAAGTTGGCGTGAGCGTCACAGTAGAACTAATAACCGAAATATACTGACCATAAGGCGCATCTGAGGACGCGGAAAGGTAAACCGAATCCCCACCATAGCTGGCGGTAATCTCCTTGGGGTCGCCAGGGCTGGTAAAGACCAAATCGCAGGTTTGAGCAGGCAAACTGATCGTACAAATGGAAACGCCATCGCTCACAAGCACAGTTCCGGTTGGCTTGGTAGCCGGTTCGACATAGCTCGGCGGATTGGCAGTCAGGTTCGATTTGGCCGGGTCATAGAATCCAACCGTAAACGAAACCTTCTGGTTGATCAAAAACCGCCCGGTAGCCGGGAAAGCCGACTTGAAATATAACCCAACCGGTAAAAGCGAAGGATCAATCGTAATCTCAACCGGGGCGGCAGAAGAAAGCTCACCGTTCCAGGCAGTCAGGATATAGGTCGCGCTCTTTGTGACGCGAATTGTCTTAAACCCTTGGGGATTAAGGTAATCGGCAACAACCTTGCCTTCCGTGGCAAGCTGAATCCTCGTCCAGGTGCCGGAGACTGACCAGGCAAATTGAACATCGCTCGGGCCAACCGCCTTCAATGGCGAAGCCTTCAAAAACTCTATCTTTGGCGCAGTGGGCGGAGTGCCATCAAAAACCTTGACCGGCAGCATGAACAACTCTTCCAACTCGCCGCTCTTGGCCGTCATCACAAAATTCATCGATTCCTGCGGGAAGAACGGTTGGCTGCCGCGCGCCGGTAACGGATCAGTGAACGGCGCAATCTGAACCTTGCCGTTATCCGTGCCGTCGATGTTCCACTCCAACATCACCTGCTCACCCTTGGAGAGTTCACGCTCAGGCAGGTAGAACTCGACGCGATAGCCTGAATCGCTATTGCGATCAGGGACCAACTCAACATATTTTTCAGGGAAGTTTGGGTCGGGGATATTGGCCGGGCGGAAGAGCTTGTTCCCGCCGCTGGGAGCTGGCACAGCCGCCGACTCGGAACGCACCCAAACCGTGAAGGTGCGTACCGTTATCTCAGGCGGCACCACATTGACGAAGTAACTGCGCAATTCACTGCCGCTGCCGTTCTTGGCCTCGACCGTTACCAAAGCGTCTTTTTCAAGAACAACTTCGCGCTCGCCGCTGAATTCTTCTTTGGACAATTCATAAACCACATTGTCAATGGTCAGGAACGCCTGTTCAGCGCGGGTGACAGACCAACGCACCAAAACCGGCTGTCCTTTGGCAACGCTGGTATCGCCAACATCAAAAACATTGATGCGCGGGGTAGGCGGCACCACCAAAACCGTAAGCGAACGGCGCTGGTCGATCCGCAACAAGCCAGACAGCCAATTGCCGGAAACAATCTCGTAAGTGGTCGATTGGGTTGGAGCCAGGGTTAGCGAGGTCTGGCCACGGTTGATGGCCTGGTCCACCCCCGAAATACTGATATTGGTGGCAAACGGTGAAACAGACCACTCCAGGCGGGTGGTATCGCCCAGTTCAATCACATCTTTGCCCGCGGCGACTTGAAAATTATAGATATTTGGCTGCAAAATCAGGAACAGGGCCACCCCGATCAGCAACAAGGTCAGGACAATGCTCCACCAACCGAACAGCGGGGCCGCGCTGACCGAGCCGCTCGTCATCTGCACGGTGCCCTGCGGGGACTGGACCGTGGTTGTGTACGGGTAACGCTTCGAGCTAAAGGCGAACAAACGCCGTTTGTTGGGCGTGATCTGGATCGGCAAAGCCACCGTTCCGCCAGCCGGGACGCCAACCAGGGCCTGGCGCGTCAGGGGAGTATCCGGCGTGACCAGCAAGTCGAAAACGCAACCATTCTCATCGTCCACCGCCGAAACGTTGAACTCAGTCAGGCTGTTGCCGCGGTTGGAAATGGGCAACTGCGTCCGCCCGGTGCGTTTGTGCCAGGAAATACGCTGATCCTTGGGGGCCAGGGTTCCGATCATGAACTCGTAATACGGGCGAATCACCAGGGTCAGGTCGGTTGGAACCGCCAACCCGCCATAGTTGAGAGACATCACCTGGGCTTTGAGCGGATGTTTGCCCGCCGCGCTGGCAGGTTCGCGGGGCGGCGTAATGCTGATGCGCACGCGCGCCCGTTGGCCTTCATTTAAATTAACCATCCGAGGGCTGATTTCAACCCAATCATCGGGAACCCCACTGAGAGTAACCGAGAAAGCAGCCACAATCGGCCCGGCATTGACAATTTCCAGCTCGTAAGAGGCAGTTTGCTCTACATCGATTTCAAGGGAATCGACCGGCGCATTGACCAGGATTGGGCTTTCCCCTGGCGGCAAGGAAGCAACGGCTGTGTTCGTTGCCGCCGCGGACAAATGCCCCAGCGTGATATGGACACTTTCAGGCGAGCCGTTCTGCTGGCAGGACAAAACATAATTGCCAATTTCAATCCTTTGGCCCTCTTTGATCCGCGCTGGCGAAGCGGCCAGCGGCGCGCCATCGACTCGAATGCTGGAGGCGCCCCCCAGCGCAATCAGGTGGAATTGACCGCCTTGCAGGTTCAGGGTGGCGTGAAACGCCAGGGCAGTATCGCCCGGCAAGACAATATCATTGTCCGGGTGACTGCCGATGCTGATGACGGGATAATCAAAATCGAATTCCTTCACAGCCACGCCGCTATTCTGCAAGAGTTGTTTATCCATACTTTGCTCCAGTAAAGACCTTACTGCCAGATTAGCAGGAATGCATACACCAATGAAACCAAACCCAATAACACAAAGAAGAAACTGGCTGCACCTGGAAGCCAATAGCGCCAGGCGCCAATTGAACCGAAATGGATTACAGCATTGCGTTGAACCGGTTCAGCCGCCAAATCGGGGAAATCCAGGGCAACTTGCTGGGACTGCACCAAATAGGCAAAACTACCCGCAGGATAGCGCTTTGTTGTTTTGCCAACCTGCAAGGTAAGATCGAAGAATTGACCGGGAGCCAGCTCCGGGGTTTGGACTCGGTAGCCACCCAGACCGCTCGTCTGACGGTTGGCCTTTTCCTTGCCTGAAGCCGATCCAGCCGGCGCAGTGTAAACCGCCTTCTGGCGGACGGACCTCGCAGGGCTGGCCGCCTTGGGGCTGTTTTTTGCGCCGACCAGCCGGCCGCCATCTTTCTGAACTGCCCCCACCTGGTTTTTTAGAGTCTGTGGAGCCTGAACTGCCTTCGAGGTGCTGCTCTGCACCCCGCGAGCCTGCGCCGAGCTTGCCCGCAATCCTGCCCCCAGTGAGCCGGGAAGCAACTGCCCGAGTCCGCCCAAGAAGGAGGCCACCGTACCGGCTTTGGCGGCCGCCGCTTGTCCCGTCTTCGTTGCAGAGGCTGTGTTAATGGATGGGGTAACAGCGGTGCCGGAGCCATTTTTAGCAGCAGCAGGTGAAGGGGCAGAAGCGGCAGGTAAATCCACCGGCGATTCAACAAAGTCATCCGGTTCCGCTTCCGGCTCGACAACCTCCGCCAGCGGCACATTCCTCAGGAAAAATGAAAAGCGCAGGGAAGGCTCGGCGGAAGTAACCGACAGGAAATACATGCTGCGGCAGTTGCCGCGATTCTCAAGGCGGATGGTGTGTTTTCGGTCGGCGCGAACGCGCAGGAGATGGTTGGCCAAAAATATTAAAGCAAGGAATATTGCGCTCATCGTAAAGAACGCAAAAACCGAAAGCAATACTTTCAGCACAACCTCAAGCGCTGGCATCTGGCTCCTCCGTAAATTGGCAGATTACTCGTCCCAGAACGATTCAGCCGGGGTGCGGACAACCTTCGGCTTGACCGGTAAAGGCCGGATCGGCGGCGGTTCATCCTGTACAAGCGAGACCGCCACTTCAGGCTCCGGTTCGACACTTTCAACCACCTGCGGCTCAACCGAAACAGGCAGGATTTCAACAGGCGCGGCCGGGATCAGCGCTTCAACAGGCGGGATTGGGGCCACAACATCCTGGTCAGCAACAGGCTCGGCAACGGGAGCAGGTATGGAGGGCGGAACAGAAACCTGGGGGGCAGGCATATCATCCAAAATATCGAGGCTCTGCTCAAGAACCGGTAAAACATAAATTCCCTGCTGGATGCTGACCTGCTCACCAGGGTAACTTGCCGGAGCTGTAACAGAAAGCGTTACCGACTGGAAGCCGGCAGCCGGATAGGATTTGCGGTGGATAAAGCGTACATTGACATCTTCCTGCCCGCCGGGGTACATCAAGGGAATCGGGTCAACCTGGTAACAGTCCTCGGGCAAACCGGATATTTCCACCACGAACTGACAGGAGGGTTGTTCTCCCTCATTTTTAAGCGTAATGCGCCCAACCAGGATGGTATTTAGGCGCATTACAGGCTCTGAAAAGGCGAGCGAGGCACTGATTTTGTGAGATGTGATCAGCGTTCCCGTCGTTAGCGGGAGTTCAAACAACAACCGAACCCCCTTTATGTTAATTTCATCCCCGGCAAAGAGTTCCTGGCTCGAAAACGCGGGCAGGGGTCGCTCCAAACCTTTGGAAAAAACCGCGACAGCCTCAGCCGCCAGGTTAACCACCTGGCAACGGTCTGGCATCTCCTGGGCATAAAGAATTTGCAGGTGAAATGCAGAAATATATGGAGAATTCAACTGGATATCATTCGCTGGCGAACTGCCTACCCGCGTGATTGCCCTCTCCACCTGGAGCTGCTTTTTAAACCCGTTTTCTTGAGAAATAATTAACTTCATCAGGGCGTCCGCTCAATACAAGGTCACAAGATGTCTAATCATCCAATCAATTCGTACATATATTACCATATATGTACGAATTGCCGCATAACCATCGGCTAAATGGCTCACGATCCTTGTTATTAGTCGCAAATTTACCCCAAAAAGGGTTGTAATTCAAAAAAACTGGCTAAATTCATCATAACCTTTTTAGGGGAAAAAACAATAGTTTGGGCAGGGAAAATTGACTCTTGACATACTGTATTTCACACAGTATAATGCAACAAAGGTTATAAAATGACAAACAATACTACAGTAGAAAACAATATTCTTGAACTGCGACGCGGCGTAATTGTGCTGGCAGTGCTCAGTCAACTGGACGAGGAGCAGTACGGCTATTCCCTGCTCAAACGACTCAGCGACCAGGGACTGGAACTCGACCAGGGAACGCTCTATCCACTCTTGCGCCGGTTAGAGTCGCAGGGGCTGCTCGAATCGGTTTGGAAGCTCGAAGAGGCGCGCCCCCGTCGTTATTACGTTATCAGCCAGGCAGGAAAAGAAATCCTGCCACAACTTAAACAAGAATGGGCAGATATTGTCTCCATGATGGACAAGATGCTGGCCTGATAAAAGGAGAAAATCATGAATCTGATTGACCGTTATGTTTATCATGTTGGCAAGCAGTTGCCCGAAAAATCGCGCGAGGACTTGAAGCGGGAAATCCGCTCCCTGGTGGAAGACAGTCTCGAAGACCGCAGCCGCGCATCGGGCCGCCCCATTGACGAGGCCATGACCGTTGAAGTGCTGAAAGAGTTCGGACGCCCTGAGAAAATGGCGGCCTCCTATGTGCCGGAACGTTACTTAATCAGTCCGCGCATGTTTCCCATCTTCTGGTTGGTGGTCAGGATTGTGATGACCGTCCTGTTTGCCATTATGCTGGTGAAGCTTTTCATTGGCGTTGCCCAGGTCGATGCCAATTTCGTTCAACTCATCATCCAAACAGTGATGGGATTCGCCTCCGGAGCCATCTCGGCGCTGGGCAATATCGTTATCGTGTTTGCCATCATCCAGTACTTCGCCCCTGAAGTGAACAAAGAACTCGATGAAGAAGATAGCTGGGACCCGCTCAAGATGGAAAAAATCGAAGACGACCAGGAACTCAGCCGGTTCGAGCAGGTCTTCGAGATTACCTTCAGTGTGATCGGGCTGGCGCTGTTCAACTTCTTTCCGGAACTTCTGGGAATCAGCTTTCTCCAAAACGGCGAATGGGTTTCGCTGTCAGCCCTCTCTGCGAGCTTCTTTAATTACCTGCCTTGGATCAACCTCATCTGGGGCGCCGAAATCCTGCTCGGACTGGCTCTGCTCATTCAGGGACGCTGGCAAATTGTCACCCGCGGGATTTCACTCGTTATCAAAATCCTGTCGATTGCGCTGGCCGGATTGATGCTGGCCGGGCCATCCCTGGTGGGGATTACGGCACAGGATTTGGTCGCAGCGGGGAGCGGGTTCACAGCCGAGAATGCCGACTTCCTGGTAACGCTGTTCGGACAAATCGTCAAAGGCACCTTGGTGCTAATTATTGTCCTGGACGGTGTCAGCATCATCAAGCAATTTTACAAGCTGCTGACCAGCCGCAAGCAATAAGGAGCTTCAATACAAATTCCAGGCCGCCTGCTGTAGCAGGCGGCTTTTTGGTTCTTCGCGGTAGCCCTTGACAAAGCTCATCTCAGGTGTATCATCCTGCCCCATTATGAGAATCGTCGTAAAACTCGGCACATCCACCCTGACCCATGGCACGCCGCGGCTGTCGCCGCCGTTAATGATTGACCTGGCCCGCCAGGTTGCCCGCCTGCAAGCCAGCGGACATCAAATCATCCTGGTTTCCTCCGGGGCAATTGCCGCCGGACGCGAGAAGCTCAATTTTCCGCAGTTGCCCAAGGAAATGCCCGCCAAGCAGATGCTGGCCGCCATTGGCCAGCCGCGCCTGATGGCTTTTTACGAGCAGATTTTCGGATTGTACGGGTTGACCGTCGCCCAGATATTGCTGACGCGCTCTGACCTTTCGCACCGGCGGCGTTATCTCAACGCGCGCAACACGCTGACGGCACTGCTGACCCAAAACGTGATCCCAATCATCAACGAGAACGATACCGTTGCCACCGAAGAAATCCGCGTGGGCGATAACGACAACCTGTCGGCGATGGCCGCCAACCTGATCGATGCCGAGCTGCTGGTATTGCTGACCGACCAGGACGGGCTGTTCACCGCCGACCCGCGCAACAACCCCGGCGCGGAACTGGTACAAACCGTCAGCGGGGATTCGATTCCCGAAACGGTCTGGCAGGCCGCGGGTGGGACGCGATCCGGGCTGGGAACGGGCGGGATGCTGACCAAGCTCCAGGCGGCAGACCTGGCCCGGCGTTCGGGAACGGCCTGCATCATCGCCAATGGCAAAGAGCCGGATGTTCTGCTGCGCCTGGCCAACGGGGAACGCATCGGTACCCATTTCGAGCCGGTCACAGATGCCGTCGAGGCGCGTAAACGCTACATTCTCTCGGCCCGGCGCGCGCCCGGCCTGCTAAACGTGGACGATGGCGCGGCCCAGGCCTTGCGGCGCGGCGGCAGCCTGCTGGCGGTGGGCCTCGAGGCCGTTACAGGCGTTTTCCGGCGCGGCGACGTGGTTCGGGTGACCGGCAAAGATGGCCGCGAACTGGCGCGCGGCATCAGCAACTACGACAGCCGCGACCTGGCGCGCATCCTGCGCCGGCGTTCGGATGAGATTGAATCGATTTTGGGCTACCACTTCGGCGATGAGGTGATTCATCGCAACGATTTAGTTTTATTGTGACCCTTATTTCGTCTTTCATCTTTCTTTGGCAAAAGAGGAAAGACGAAAGAACCATCAAGGAGAAATTATGCTCATCGAAACCGGCCGCCGCGCCAAAGCGGCATCCAAAATATTGGCCCGCGCCTCCACCGCCGACAAAAACGCCGCCCTTCTGGCCCTGGCCGAGGCGCTCAACGCCGCCCGCGCCGACATCCTGGCCGCCAACGCCCTGGATGTGGCCGAAGCCCGCGCCAACGGCCTGACCGACGCCCTGATTGACCGCCTGCTGCTCAACGACAAGCGCATCGACGGCCTGTGCGCCGATTTGCGCAACCTGGTCAGCCTGCCAGACCCGGTCGGCGAGCGTTTCGATGAAGCGGCCCTGCCCAACGGACTGAAACTGCGCAAACAGCGCGTGCCGCTCGGCGTGTTGGGCGTCATCTACGAGTCGCGGCCCAACGTGACGATGGATGTGGCCGGGCTGTGCATCAAGACCGGCAACGCCGCCATCCTGCGCGGCGGTAAAGAGACCATCCACAGCAACCGCGCCCTGATTGGCGTCATCCAGCAAACCCTGGCCGCCCGCGGCCTGCCCGGCAACGCCGTCCAGTTCATCGACAGCCCCGACCGGGCGCTGATTCACGAACTGCTCAAACTGCACCAGTATGTGGACATCATCATCCCGCGCGGCGGGGCCAAACTGCACGCCTTCTGCCGCGAAAACAGCCAGATTCCCGTCATCACCGGCGGCATGGGCATCTGCCACCTATTTGTGGACGCGAGCGCCAATCTCGACGCTTCGCTGCCGGTCATTTTCAATGCCAAAGTCCAGCGCCCCAGCGCCTGCAACTCGCTCGATACCGTCCTGGTGCATCAGGATGTCGCCGCCGCGATACTTCCCCGCATCGTGGAGCATCTCGCCCCCGCTGGCGTGACCTTCCGCGCCGAACCCACCGCCTTGTCCCATTTAACCGGCGCTGACCCTGCCCTTGTCCAACCCGCCGGGCCGGAAGATTTCGACACCGAATGGCTGAATCTGACCCTGGGCTTAAAAGTCGTCTCTGGCCTGGACGAAGCCATGCAGCACATCGCCGCCCACAGCGTGGATCACTCCGATGGCATCCTGACCGAAGACCCCGAAAACGCCGCGCGCTTCATGAATGAAGTAGACTCGGCAGCGGTCTACGTCAACGCCAGCACGCGCTTCACCGACGGCGCGCAATTCGGCCTGGGCGCGGAGGTGGCCGTCTCCACCCAGCGCCTGCACGCCCGCGGCCCGATGGGCCTACCCGAACTGACCACCTACAAGTGGGTAGCCGAGGGACAGTATCACGTCCGGCCGTGAGACAGATGTACAGTAAGAGAATGGCCGGAAAGTCTGGTGACTTTCCGGCCATTTTAAATTTCCCTGTTCCTCATTCGCCACAAATACAAGCGGTACAACAGCGGCATATAGACCCGATCCAGCGCCTGGGCCGCGCGCTTGACCTGGCCGCCAAAGCCGCGCTTGAAGCGGTAAACGCCCCACAGGCCATCGGAGCGGGTTTCGAATTGGGCTTCGAGGGCCGCTTCGTCCGCATCCGGCAGGCCCCACAGGTCGTACTCGCTGCAACCGCGTTCTTTGGCCCATTGCATCGCCCGCCACTGGAGCAGGTAAGTCGGCATGCGGTTGCGCTCTTCATCAGTGGAAGCGCCGTAGAGATAATACGCGCGTTGGCCGAGGGCAAAAACCATCAGCGCCGCCAACGGCCTGGAGTCATACTCCGCCACCAGGATGTCGGCCACGCCGATCGGGTGGAAGAGTTCATAGGCTTTTTGGTAATACTCACGGGAATGAACGCCAAAACCGTCACGGCCGCCGGTCACTTCCATTAGCCGGTGAAAACCGTCCAAATCATCCCAACTGCGGACGGTGACCTCCTTTTTTTCAGCCAGGCGCACGTTATAACGGCATTTCTGCTTCATGCGCGCCAGGATTTCATCGTCAGAACCTGCGAGGGAAACAACAACAGTGCGCGGCGGTTGGATGTTGTGGGGAGAGACGGTAAGGGGTAATTGGTAATCAGCAATTGCTGCAGCTTCGGTATCCCAAAAATCAGGCTCAATTTTGAGAAAAACGGCTTTATGTTTCCTGCAAACCGCATCAATCTCCGCCCAAAACGAACTACCATTTACGAATAACCAATTACTATTGATCGGCTTCGGGGCATAGGCCACGCTAAAACCCAAAGGGAGTTTACGGAACAGGATCTGGATTCCGCTCTCGCCCGAAACGATCCGCTCCACATCCCAACCAAAACCCCGCTTTAATTCGCCCCATTCCGCGGTTTGCAAAATGTGCGGATTGGGCTGCGAGGCCAAAAAACATTTCCACTCAGAAAAATCGACAACCGGCATGCCACTTTCCACCTTCTAAACAACATCCATCAAATCGGTTTTGGTGCCGAGAATATGCGCCCCAGGCACAAATTCATCCAAATATTTCGAAATTTGCTCACCGTCATTGACCTGCGCCAACGCGGAAAGCCGCTCGATGGCAGCCGTCAGCCCGGAGGTATCGTCACGGCCATCACCGATGCGGAAAATATCGGGGTGGGCGGTTTTTTCAAGCGGCGTGCCCGGCTCCCAAAGCACCTCGCTCAATTTTTCGCCAGGGCGGATACCGGTGAAAACAATTTCCACGTCACGGCCCGGCTCCAGGCCCGAAAGGCGGATCAAGTCCTCGGCCAAATCCACGATGCGCACCTGGGTGCCCATATTCAGCACAAACAACTCGCCGCCCTGGCCAAACGCCGAGGCCTGCAAAACCAGGTAAACCGCCTCGGGAATGGTCATGAAAAAACGTTCCATGTCGGGGTGGGTAATCGTCAGCGGGCCGCCCGCGGCAATCTGGTGCTTGAATTTCGGGATGATACTGCCGCGGCTGCCGAGTACGTTGCCAAAACGGACAACGGTGAACAGTTTGCCGGTGCGCAAGGCAGCATCCAGGACAATCATCTCGGCGATGCGCTTGGTCGCGCCGTAAACGTTGGAGGGGGCGACGGCCTTGTCGGTGGAAATCAGCACGAAGCGTTCCACCCGCTGCCTGTCCGCCGTTTCGACCAGGTTTTTCGTACCCAGGATGTTGTTCGTCACCGCCTCAGCGGGGTTGGCCTCCATCAACGGGACATGTTTGTGGGCCGCCGTATGAAAAACCACCTGCGGCTGGTGCTGGCTAAAAACAGCATCCAGCCGAACCGCATCGCGGATATCGGCAATGACCGGGATCAGTTCCAGGCTCGGATAGTCGGCGTTGAGTTCGAGCAGGGCTTCGAAGATGGAATTTTCGCCATGGCCGAGCAGAATCAGTTTGGCCGGGTTCCAGCGCGCAATCTGACGGCTCAACTCGCGGCCAATCGACCCGCCCGCCCCGGTGACGAGGACCGTTTTCCCGGCAATTGTGGCGCCGATGCTGGCATCGTTAATCCGAATCGGTTCGCGACGCAGCAGGTCGGTAATGTCCACTTCGCGCAGGCGGCTAACGCTGACCTTGCCGCCGAGCAGTTCAAAAATCCCCGGCATGGTGCGGAAGGGGACACCCTTCAGGCGGCAAACATCGGCCACGAGACGCACCACCCGCCCCGGTGCCGTCGGGATGGCAATCACAACTTCATCGACCGGGCGCTCATCGAGCAGGCTGGCCAGGTCGGTCAGTTTGCCGATTACCGGCACGCCATGGATTTGATGTTTCTGCTTGCTGGGATCGTCATCGAGGAACCCGATCGGGTCAAGGTTCAACTGCGGATTCTTCTGCAACTCGCGCACCACCAGCGCCCCGGCATCGCCCGCGCCGATAACCAGGATTTTGCGTCCCTTGCCGCTTGAAATACGCGGCAGGCTGCTCTCCGCCAGGATGCGCAGCCCAAAGCGGGTGCCGCCAACGAAAATGAGCGAGAGCAGCCAGTCGATGGCCAGCGCAGTGCGCGAAAAGCCGGTTCCCAGCCAGCCAAAGCTGTAAAAAGTCAGGCCCAGGCCGGAAACGACCACCGAGGCAGTCGTGACTGCCACAGCAATCAGCTTGAGTTCGCTGACGCTGGCATAAACCCATAGACGGCGATACAAGCCGAAAAAGTAGTAGATGGTGGGCTTGATGAGGAGCGAGAGAACAATCAGCCAGGCCCCGGCCAGGCCGTAATAACGCGAAAAATCGGGGATGTATTCCAAACGCAAAACATAACTGCCCATCACCGCCAGGATGATGAACAACATATCGGCCAGGAGCACAAAACGGTTACGAAAACGCATATTCTTTAGAGCAGTTCGCGCACGGTCTGGGTCAGTATAGCCTTCGCGTTAACCACCGCTTTTCATCCAATCCACAACGGTTTTCAAGCCGGCGTCAAGCGTGATTTGCGCCTTGAAACCGATGATTTTCTGCGCTTTGGCCGGGTTGCCGAGCGAACGGTAGATATCTCCGGCGCGGGCCGGGCCAAACGCAGGAGCAGGCGCGTCGGGGAAAAAATCCATCAGGGTTTCGACCAGATCAATCACCCGGGTTTCATCCCCGGTACAGATGTTGAAAACCTGTCCGGGCGCATCAGGGTGTTCTGACGCCAACAAGTTGGCGCGAACCACATCGCCGACATGGATCAGGTCGCGGGTCTGGCCGCCGTCACCGTAGATGGTGATCGGTTTGCCGTCAAGCAACCTGCGGGTAAAAATCGGCACAGCGGCGGCGTACATGCTGTCGGGACGCTGGCGCGGCCCGTAAACGTTGAAGTAACGCAGGGCAACCACCTCCAGGCCAAAGGAGCGGGTGTACATCTCAGCGTAGAGTTCGTCGACGCGCTTGGAAACCGCATACGGGGAGAGCGGGCGCAGCAAGAAATCTTCCGCCAGCGGCATGGTCTCCAAATCCCCATAAACTGCCGCGGAAGAGGCCAGAACAACTCTTTTCGCCCCGGCTTTACGCGCCGCTTCGAGCAAATATTCGGTGCCGCGCTGGTTGATGTCAAAACATGGCAGCGGATCATCCATCGACTGCGGGACAGAGACAAAAGCAGCTTCGTGAAAAATAATGTCGATGTCCTTTACCGCTTCGGCCACTTTGGCCGGGTCGCGCAGGTCGCCTTCGACAAATTCGACAGCCAATCCGGCCACGTTCTCGCGCTTGCCGGTCGAGAAATTATCCAGAATGCGCACAAAATCGCCCTGCTCGAGCAGGGCGCGGACGATCGTCGAGCCAATAAACCCGGCCCCGCCGGTGACCAAATATCTTTTCATCTTACCTCCCGCGCCGCCCCAAAACGGTGGTGATCGTGCGCAAAATAATCAAAATATCCATAAAGATGGTGCGATGCTTGATGTAATACAAATCATATTCCAACTTAATTTCGGTGTCTTCAACCGTGGCAGCATAGCCATAGTTGACTTGCGCCCAGCCGGTCAGTCCCGGCTTGACCATTAAACGCGCCCGGTAAAAAGGGATTTGCTTCTGGTACTTCTGCACCAGTTCGGCCCGTTCAGCGCGCGGACCCACCATGGCCATTTCACCGCGCAAAACATTCCAGAATTGCGGGAACTCATCCAGGCGGGTACGCCGTAAAAAGCCGCCGACCCGGGTGACCCGCGGATCGTGCTCTTCTGCGACCTGGGCCTTGCCGTCCGCTTCCGCGTTTTTGATCATGGTGCGCAGTTTGAGCATTTCAAAATTACGCCCACCCTTGCCCATGCGGGCCTGGGTGTAGAAAATCGGCCAGCCATCATCCAGAAGAATGGCCAGGGCCAGGAAAGGCAGCATCACGATAAAAATAAGCAGCCCGACCACGGCAGCGACAACATCCAGCAAGCGGGAGGCAATCTGGTAAAAACCGCTGGCCCGCGCCTCGTCGACAAAAGAACGAATCACCCAATCCGACTCAAGATGATGGATGGGAACCCTACCCAACAATTCTTCGTAAATTGTGCGCATACGGGTGACTTCAACGCCGCGCTCCTGGGTATCGAGCAGGGTCTGGAACGTCTGCCCGCGCATCTCGCCCGTAATCGAAACGATAATGTCCGAAATATTCAAGCCGTCCAATAGTTCCAGCAATCGGTCACTGCCCGCAAAAATTCGGAATCCTTCGAGCGAGGTGCCAATCTTTTCAGGGTCGTCGTCGATAAAACCAATCAGATTAAAAGGCGGCGGATTGATGGACTTATACATCTGCGCCAGGGTGCGGCCATTCTCACCGGCCCCAACCACCAGCACCCGGCCCAGCAGCCCCTGGGTCGTATAGAAACGAATGTAAATCAAGCGCCAGAGCAGCGTTAATACAAATACCAGCACCAAAAAGGCCGCCACGCCGCGCCGCGGCAGGGAATTCGGCTCTTCGGTGGTGAAGAAAATCAAGGCATAACCGATCAGGCCAATGGAGGCAACCAGCAGCAGTCCGCGCAAGGTTTTGCGCCAGTTGGCCGCCCGGTGCAGGTCATACAGTTCAACCATCATCACCAGCCAAATGACTGGCAAAAGGTAATACCACCATTGGACGCGCTTCTGGAAAAACTCGAAGGAAAAATCGAGGAACGGGTCCGCAATCGCCCAGAAATAAACCCCGCCAAAGAAAGCGATCAGGGCAACGATTAAATCCCCGCTAAAAATCAGGGCTTTTTGTTCGCCAGGACGCAGGCGCAGCAAAGGTTGTCGCAAGTTTTCAGAAGCCATATCAGGGACGTTTTACTCCGAACAAAATACTCCACAGGAAGCCAAGCCCCCAGGAAAAATGCATCACAGGAATGGCCAGCGGCAGCCCAAAAACAAGAAAAGCCTTTTTCTCGCGGAAAGCCTTCTGCGCGCCAGCCGCCAACAACACACCGAAATACACCGCCAGCAAGAACGCCAAGAACCAGCCAAAAACCGGCCAAAACCAGGATGACCCGAAAGAAATCAATACCGCCAACACAAAAAGCGGCGGCAAGGCCTGCCGCCAACGAAGGGTCGCCGGGTAACGCCGCAGCATTTGCCATTTCCAAAGGCCGTAGCGCCAGTACTGGCGCGCCAAATCTTTTAGCGTCGAACGCGCAAAGTACACCGAGCGGATTTGCGGATCGAGCCAAACCCGTCCGCCCGATTGGCGGATACGCGTATTGAATTCGTAATCCTCGTTGGAGAGCAGCGACTCATCGAATTTGCCGACTTTTTCAAGCAGGGCGCGCCGGAAGGCCCCAAACGGGACCGTATCGACATAGGCCGGCTGCCTGGCGTGTCGGTAAAGCGCATCCCCCACCCCAAGCGGATGGGCGGCTGCCGCCGCAATCGATTCCGCCAGCCAGCCCTGCGCCCCCGGGCGAATCTCCCAGACCCCGCCGACATTCTCGGCGACTTCCGCCTGGAGAGCGGCAACCGAACGCTCGACATAATCCGGATAAGGGGCAGAGTGCCCATCCAGGCGGATAATCAGCTCACCCGCCGAGGCTTCAATCGCCCGGTTCAGCGCCGCCGGGATGGTGCCGGCATTGTTATCGACCACCTTGATTGCCAGTTGCGGATGCTCGCGCTGAAAATCCGCGATTACCTGGCGGGTACGATCCTGCGATAAACCATCGGCGATGGTCACAGCCATTTTTTCCAGGGGATAAGTTTGCGCCAAAAGCGCATCCAGCAGGTTGCGGATGCGTTTTTCCTCGTTATAACAGGGAACAATCAGTGAAACGGTTGGGAGCATTTATCGTTTCTGGCGCACAATTGTAGAAGCGTCGGGCGAAACCAGTGGCAGGAAAACAGAAAACTCGCTTCCCTGCTCTGGCAAACTCTGAACGCTTATTTTACCACCATGCGCGCGGACAATTTCGGCGACAATCGCCAACCCCAGCCCGGCCCCGCGCCCCTGTCCGCCCCGGCGCGATTTATCGGCCTGGTAAAAGCGCTCGAAAATATGCGCCAAGGCCTGCGGGTTGATTCCTGCGCCGGTATCGGCAACCCGCACCTGCAAAAATTCTCCTGCGCGGACAGCCGTTACCTGCACCTGCCCGCCAGACGGCGTAAACTTCAGCGCATTTTCAACCAGGTTGGTGAAAACCTGCGCCAGTCGGTCCCCATCACCCGGAATGGCAGGCAGCCCTTCTCCGCTATACGAAATCCTGACCGCAGCCCGCCCAGCCTGCAAGGAAAATTTCTCAAGCACACCCTTGAGCAAAACCGCGATATCAACCTGTTCACGCTTCATTTCCAGCGTACCGGCATCCAGGCGAGCCAGGTCAAGCAAATCGAGCACCAGGCGGTGCATCCGCCCGGCTTCATCGTAAATCACCTGGGCGGCCGTGCGCTGTCCTTCCGGGGTATCAACAGTGCCATCCAGCAGCGCCTGGGCAAAACCCTGCACCGAGGTCAGCGGGGTTTTCAACTCATGTGAAACATTGGCCACAAAATCTTTTTGCGATTGCTGACTGGACTGCACCCTGGCCGTCATCTGATTAAAGGCCTGGGCCAACTCCTGCACCTCTTGCGGCCCTTCAAGCGGAAGCAGCTTCGCCCCCTGGGCCGGGAACTGACCAGCCGCGTTGACCAACCGCTGTAAGGGATCAGCCACCCAGCGCGCCACGCCAAAAGCCAGCAACAGCGCCAAAACCAGCGCAATCATACCGCCCTGCAAAATCGGCGGCAGGAACTCATCAGTCAGCACCGAAAGCACCGAGAGCGAAGGCCGCGGCGCGGCGGCCACCAGGTAGCGGCCATCGGGCAAGCGCCGTGCCAGTGAAAACCAGCGCTGCCCTTCGGCATCCTCGACAATCTGGGTCAGGCGCGCAATCCGAACCAGCCTGGAATGGAGCAGCTCCGGCTCCAGGCCCTGGCGAGAATCAACCAGCAGATTGCGCTCCGAGTCCAGCAGCAGGATGCGGGCCTGATAAAGTTCATCCTGTTCACGAAAAAACCTTTGCAGGCGCACGGGCGGCAAGTCGCTCCAGGCACCGCTCCGGGTGGATAAAACATTTAATACCAGGTTTAGCTGAACTGTAATCTGACGGTAAGCCGGAGGGTTGCGCAGCAAATATAAAAAGAAAGTTGCGGTGATAAGCGCCAGGGCAACCGCAATGACCAGGGCATACGTTAACCATAAACGCGAACGCAAAGATGAAAACATCGAATGGAAAGCCTCCAGGCAGCCCAAGAGTGGCTACACGACCAGCTTGTAGCCCACCCCGGTCACTGTTTCGATGCGCACCTGGCTGGCTGCAATCTTGCGCCGCAACTGGGCAATGTGGACATCCACCGTGCGCGTCTGGCCGTAAAAATCAAACCCCCAAGCCTTTTCGAGCAGTTTCTCGCGGCTGAAAACCAGCCCCCGGTTCTGGGCCAACAGGTGGAGCAACTCAAATTCCTGGGTACGCAGCTCCACGGCCTGTCCGCCAACGCTCACTTCGCGGCGGGCGGGATCAATCAGCAGGTCAGCCAGGCGCAAGGGAGCGGAGTCGGGAGTTCCGTTTTTATCCGCCCGGCGCAAAATCGCTTTAACCCGCGCAACCAGTTCGCGCGGGTTAAAGGGTTTGGTCAGGTAATCGTCTGCGCCCAATTCCAGGCCCAGGATTTTGTCGATGTCCTCATCGCGCGCGGTGAGCATGATAATCGGCAGCGGGTTGTTCGCGGCCCGTAAACGGCGGCAGACTTCGAAGCCGTCCAGTCCTGGCAGCATCACATCCAGAACCAGCAGGGCGGGTTTCAGGCGCTCGACTGCCTGCAAGGCCTGCAAACCATCCTGCGCTGATTGAATCTCAAACCCTTCGCGCTCGAGGTACATGCGCGAGAGTTGCAAAATGGAGGGTTCGTCATCGACCAGCAGGATGGTTTGGGCGCTCATGCAATCCTAACGTTTCAGCGCGGTGGCCTCGATCTCAACCTGGGCATTCTTAGGCAGGCCCGCCACCGCAATCGTGGAGCGCGCCGGCGGGTTGGCCGGGAAGAATTCGGCATAAATCGCGTTCATCTTGGGGAAATCGGCCATGTCGCGCAAGAAAACGGTGGTTTTGACCACCAGGTCCAGGCCGGAACCGGCGGCTTCGAGTACGTTTTTCAGGTTGGTAAGCACCTGGCGGGTCTGGGATTCGACATCGGCGGCAACCAATTCGTTCGTGACCGGGTCGATGCCTGTCTGGCCTGAACAGAAAACCAACTGCTCGGTTTGGATGGCAGCCGAGTAGGGGCCAAGGGCTTTTGGGGCTTTATCAGTAGCAATCACAGTTCGGGTCATGGTCATCATCTCCTGTTGAAGTTGCCTTGATTTTACTGCAAAGCAAGCGAAAGCCCCAAAACGGAATTGCCTGCGCCCAACAGATACCGGGCGCAGGCAATGACCGGCTTGTTTTATTTCTTCAAGCCTTCCTGGAACAAATCCCATAAGGCGTGCTGCAAGGCTTCGCGCTCATCGTGGACATCGTCGCGCACCTGGTCGAGCAGTTTGTGGATTTTCTCAACCGTTTCAGCCGCAACCTGGACATCCGTAACCTTGCCGCTGCCGTCAAAACCGGCATGGTCATCGATCAAATCCCCTGCCTGGGCGTAAAGGGGTTTGACTTCTGCGATAGCGGTCTTGAAATCATCCAAGGCTGACTGGGCCGCGCCGGTATCCAGGCCGTTGTCGCTGGCGCGCTCGATGATTTCCTGGGCCTTGGCAAGCAGGTCATCCGATTTGTCGAAAGCCTTGCCCTGGCCCTCGTAGCGGCGCTGCTCGAGTTTGAAGCGGCGCTCGACCATCCGGCTGCCATCGCGCGGATCGGGCGGCTGCGGTTCGTCGCCCAATCCGGCAGCAAAAGCAGATTGGAGCGGTAGTGCCGCGGCCAGGAACGCCGCCAGCATCAAAACGAACATCAATTTGAAGAGTGTGTTTTTCATAAGGGTCTCCTTTTGTTTGGTTGAACTATCGCTATTCTAGAATCAGACTGTTATGCCAGTATGTGCAGCCTGTAAAATCCTTGTAAATTCATTGGGATGCATCTCGAAAATTGGCAAAAAACTTGCTTGACATTCTCAGGGGTTGCTAGTAAAATCACGCACGCTTAACAAACAAAGCTACTTGCCGAGATAGCTCAGTTGGTAGAGCATGCGACTGAAAATCGCAGTGTCGTCAGTTCGATTCTGTCTCTCGGCACTCCCGGTCAAGTAGGAAAAAGACCGATTGCGGGCGTAGTACAGCGGTAGTACGTCTCCTTGCCAAGGAGAAGGTCGTGGGTTCGAATCCCATCGCCCGCTCAAACTGCTGGTTGAAGATTGAAGATTGTTGATTGTGCAGGCAATCGCTGATCTTCAATCAACAATCAGCAAGTTGTTTTTATCAGCGATTACACGGCGACGTGGCCAAGTGGCTAAGGCAAGGGTCTGCAAAACCCTGATCATGGGTTCAAATCCCATCGTCGCCTCAAGAAAAAGGACAGGCAAATACCCTCTCCTTTCTGGTTTCCCGCCAGGCGGGACTGACGCCATCCCATCGTCGCCTCAAGAAAAAGGACAGGCAAATCCCCTGTCCTTTCTGGTTTCCCGCAAGGAGAGTCATTAGCAGCCCAAATAGCGTTACAATATCTTTGAGATGAAAAAATACTTCCAAAAACACATCGCCATTCCGCAAGATCACGGTTCGTGGGTATTCCTTTTCAGCCCGCTATTGATCGGTCTTTCAGCCGGTACAACCTTCAGCGCCGCCTCCCTGGCGCTGGTAATCGCCGCCGTAGCCGCCTTCCTGATCCGCCAGCCGCTGACGGTTGCCGTCAAGGTTTACTCCGGGCGGCGTCCACAAAGCGACCTGCCCGCCGCCCGTTTTTGGCTGTTCGTTTACGGGGTGATTGGACTGGCCTCCACAGCAGAATTGATTGCGCTGGGATACACCATGCTGGGCTGGCTGGCTCTCCCGGCAGTGCCGGTTTTCGCCTGGCATCTGTGGCTGGTCAGCAAACGCGAGGAGCGCAGGCAAGCCGGGATCGAAATCCTGGCGACCGGGGTGCTGGCGCTCTCGGCCCCGGCGGCCTACTGGATCGGCCAAAACGCCTATGAACCAACCGGCTGGCTTTTGTGGCTGTTGACCTGGTTCCAATCGGCGGCCTCGATTATTTACGCCTACCTGCGCCTGGAGCAGCGCGAATGGAAGAGCAACCCGGACCTGGCAGGGCGTTTCCGGGCCGGATGGCGCGCCATGGCCTACACCGGATTCAACCTGGCCCTGGCTGGCGCACTATCCGTTTTTGGACTCATTCCGGCCTGGGTTTGGCTGGCGTACCTGCTCCAGTTTGGCGAAACGCTCTTCGGAACGGTCAATCCGGCGCTGGGTGCGAAGCCGGTCCAAATCGGGGTGCGGCAACTCATCGTCAGCAGCCTGTTCACCCTGATTTTCATCCTGGCCTGGAGCTATCAATTTTAGGAAAATTAATTTGCCATAGCGGCCCTTCGACTACGCTGAAGAACACTCCGCTCAGGGCCTGCGTGTCAAAATGATTATCTTAATCTCTATAGTTTTCCGGCACAAAAGAATGGAGAGAAAATGTCCAAACTTGAATGGCAAACCCTGATCGAAGTCAACGACCGCGGCGGGGCCGAGGTTATTAAGGCTGCGCTGGCGGCGCAAGGCATCCACGCGGAATTGTTCCAGGAGGCCGCCGGGACCGTCCACGGGCTGACCGGCGGGCTGCTCGGTAAGGTGGAAATTTGCGTTGCCCCAGCCGATTTGCCAGCCGCGCTGGCCTGGCTGGAAGCCTATCAAAATAACGAATTGGAAGGCTCACTCGGCAGCGACAGCGAGCCTGAACAATAAACAAGAATCAAAAAACGGGAGTTGCCTCCCGTTTTTTGATTCTTACAGCCGGACGCCGTGGTATTCGGCGAGTACCTTGAGCGTATGTTCGATTTCAGCCTGGCGCTGCGCGCTGCTCCAGCCCAGGCTCTGGCCCATGATTTCGGCCATTTCCTGCACAATTGGCAAGCTTACGTTGCCCAGCCAGGCTAGGGTCGAGCGGCGGATGAGCAGGTCATCGACATGGACGGCTTTTTCGCGCTCGACCAGGAAACGCACCTCGCCCACCGTCCAGCCGGGCAGGGACTTGAGCGGCTCGGCGCTGCTGGCCTTGACGAATTCAGCCACTTCCATGGCGCGGGTGCCGTAGCGCTCAAACAGATTCTTGGGGATAAAATCGCCCAATCCGCTCGAGTCGGCCACTTTTTTGATGTATTCGATCTGCGCCAGGCCAACCACGGGATAATCCCGGCCACCGCCAATGGGGGTTTTGAGCGTATCGGCCTTGCGCGTTTTACCCAGAATGGCCATCACCTTGTCGGCCACCTGCTCGCCAAAGGCGCGATAACTTGTCCACTTGCCGCCAACCAGCGAATAAACCGGGATGTTGCCGGCCTTGTCTTCCTTGATGCTGTGGTCACGGGTAATCTGGCCGGTGGTCTTGGCCTGCATGTACTCAAGCGGGCGCACACCGGAGAAGCGGAAAACAATGTGCTCCGGGCCAACCTTGATGGTCGGGAAAACGCGCGAAACCAGGTCGATGAAGTATTGCTCTTCCTCGGGCGTACAGCGCGCCTCGTCCGGATTCTGGATCGGGATATCCGATGTGCCGATGATGACCTTGTCGTAGAAGGGGAAAATCAAAACGATGCGGCCATCCTTGTTTTCGAAGAAAAACTCATTCTTGCCAATCGCTTCGCGCAGTTCAGGATGGTTCAGCACCAGGTGTGAGCCTTTCGTCCCGCCGATGTAACGCTCACCCACGCCAAAAGTGCGGTTGACCAGGTCGATCCACGGCCCGGCGGCATTGATGATCAGTTTTGGCTGAATCTGGAAGGTTGCATGGGTCAGTTCGTCGCGCAAGGTGATCGAATTGCCTTCCGCGCCGACAAACGAGACATAATTCAGGGCCTTGCCGCCATCCTTTTCGCCATCCAGCAGCAGCTCAACGGTGTAGCGCTCCGGGCTGAGAATCTGTCCATCGTAATAGGTAGCCGTAAACTTGATGTCCTGGGCCAGTTTGGGGTATTTCGCCAGCGATTTTTCGCGGCCTTCGAACTTGTGCGGCGGGACGGTTTTCTGGGCGCGGGTGAAGGTATCGTAGAAGATCAGGCCAATTTTGATGACCAGCGCGCCGCGCTCAGCCGGTTTATCGAGCAGGTTCAGGAATTTGAAGGGCGCATTCAGCAGGCCGGAGAAGAGCTTGAACATCGGCACCACCGTCGGCAACGGCTTGACCAGGTGCGGGGCATTCTCGATCATGCGGTTGCGCTCCTGCACGGCTTCGCGCACCAGGCGGAATTCGCCATTTTCCAGGTAGCGGATACCGCCGTGGGCCATATGCGAGGAGGCCGCCGAAGCCCCAGAGCAGAAATCGCCGCGGTCGATGATCAAAACATCCGCGCCGTTCAACGCCAGGTCGCGGAAAGTGCCTACGCCGTTGATGCCTGCGCCAACGATGAGCACATCAGGAGATTTGGATTTCAGGGAGGAAATGAGATCGGTTCGGTTCATATTTGCTTTCCAAGTCAAAAGTTGGGAGAGAAAAGGCTTGTGATTTCAGGCACTATTTTACGCCCAAAGCCTCCAAAAAGGTTAAAATTCATGTGACCGGTAACATATCATTTTGTTTCATTGCGCATGTGAACCTTTTCACGTATGCTTAACCTGATGACTGCACAAATGCGCTTCAAAGCCCCCCTGCTCGCCCCCATCCTGCTGGGACTGCTATTCCTGCAATGGCGCGACCCCTCCCGCGTTTGGACAATGCTGCTCGTGACCCTGGGCAGCGTCTGGCTGATCAGTTGGCTGTGGGCGCGCTCCATCTACAAGAATACCCGCCTCGTGCGCGAGATTCGCTTCGGCTGGGCGCAGGTCGGCGACCGGCTGGAGGAGCGTTTCACCGTCCAGAACCAGGGGATTTTCCCGCTGCTCAGCGCCGAGGTCATCGACCATTCCTCGATGCCGGGCTACAACGCCGGGCGCGTGACCAGTGTCGGCGCGCGGGATGTAACCAGTTGGACCACCCAGGGCGTTTGCGCGCGGCGCGGTATCTACCTGCTGGGCGGGACGAGCCTGCGCAGCGCCGACCCCTTCGGCCTGTATTCCGTTTCGGTGCATGATCCAGCCCAGGCGACGTTGATGGTCATGCCGCCAGTCGTGCCGCTGCCGCAAATTGAGATCACGCCCGGCGGCTACCAGGGCGATGGCCGCCCGCGGCCGCGCGCCCCGGAACAGACCGTCGGCGCGTCAGGCGTGCGCGATTACCAGCCCGGCGACCCGCTGCGCATGATCCACTGGCCGACCAGCGCCCGCATGGGCAAACTGTTCGTGCGCACCTTCGATGGCGCACCGGCCGGGGACTGGTGGATTCTGCTCGACCTGGAAGAAAGCACTCTGGCGGGCAGCGGGTTTAACTCGACCGAGGAACATGCCGTCATCCTGGCCGCCTCGCTGGCCGATCGCGGTTTGAAAGCGCGCCAGTCGGTCGGGATGGTGATCAACGGCGAACCATTCACCTGGATCGCGCCGCAGGAATCGCCGGCCCAGCGCTGGCAGATTTTGCGCGCCCTGGCGCTGGCCCAGCCCGGCAGAACCCGGCTGGCCGACCTGCTCGAACGCATCCGCCCGCAAATCGGGCAGCACGCCAGCCTGATGGTCATTACCGCTTCGCGGCGGGCCGAATGGCTCAACCCATTGAGCATGTTAACGCGCAAAGGCATCCTGCCGACAGTGCTCTGGCTGGACGCGGAAACCTTCGCGGGCCAACCCCTATCCGGCGGCAGCCTGCCAGCCCTGCTCGAACAACATCACATCACCTGTCACATCATCACACCCGACCTGCTCAACCGGCCCGAAGCGCAGCCCGGCCAGGCCGGACTATGGGAATGGCGCACCTCACCCACCGGCCGGGCCATCCCGGTGCGCAAACCGGGCGACTTTGCCTGGCGGAGGCTGGGATGATCGAAAAAATCCTGGCCTGGTTTGCGCTTGAGCATCCGCGCAAGAGATGGCTGCTGGTTGCCAGCCTGCTGGTTTTAAGCTGTTTTGGGCTGGATGCCCAAAATGCGCTGGGCGACGAATCCCCGCTCGGGCTGCTGGCCTGCCTGCTGGCAGGGGCGCTAATCGCCTGGGGCTTGGCTTCAGGCCGTTTAGCGGCCGGCCAGGCGGCGGGGTTGTACGTTCCCGCCGGGGTGGGCCTGATCGCCCTTTTGACGGCGCGCGTCAGCGAAATCCTCGCCGGCCTGTTAAGCGGGACATTTTCCATCCTGTTTGGCTGGCTAACCCGTGAGCCGCTCGATTTCGCCCGGCTGGGAAATCTACTCTTTGAACTCAACGAACGCCTCGCCGGACTGCTGGCGCGCTGGGGCCAGTGGCTGGCGGCTTTCCTGCGCGGACGCATGCTCGAAGACCCGGTGATTGCCGGGCTGATGTGGCTGATCCTGGCCTGGCTGCTGGCCGGCTGGTTCGCCTGGCAACTGGCGCGCCGCTCAAACGCCCTGCTGGGCTTCCTGCCCGTGCTGGCGGCCCAGGCAATCATCCTGGATTTTTATCAGCAGAAAAATACCAGTTTGCTGTGGCTCAACCTGTTCCTATTCGTCAGCCTGCTCGGGCTGGTGCATTTCGCCAGCCAGATGCGGCAATGGTTCAGCGAAAAACTGGATTACGCCGAAAACGCCGTTTCGAACAGTGTGGCCAGTGCATTGGCCCTGGCGCTCGTCCTGGTCAGCGCAGCCGGGATGACCCCTTCGGTTTCGGTGGAAGAGATTCGCCGCGCCTGGCAGGAACGCCAGGCCAAAACGGTCATTTCGGGAACCCCGGTAGCCAGCCGCAGCGGTTCGAGCAGCGCAGTTAATGAGCGAATTGTGGCCGGACTGCCGCGCGAGCACCTGCTCAGCGGGGATGTTACGCTCTCGGAAACGCTGGTTTTCAAAGTCAAAACCTATGACTTGGTAGCCATGCCACGCGCCGACATCCAGTTGCAAGTTCCGCGCTATTACTGGCGCGCTTATACCTACGATTCCTACAGCGGCCTGGGCTGGGCCAGCAGCGCAGTGGAACAGGCCAGTTATCCAGCCAGGCAGTTGTTTTTTATCGAAAAACCGGAATTCTATCGCCGGGTACAGCACGATTTCGAGCTGTACAACGTCGAGGAAAACCTCGTTTTCCGGGCCGGGGTGCTCGAAAGCGTCAACCTGCCGGTCGAGGCCGAGTGGCGCAACGTGCTCGGGCGGCTGACCTTCCCGGCGGCGCCCAACGGCAGCGCCGACCTGTATCGGGCAATCAGCCCGGACAAGGTTTACCAGGTCGATTCGCTGATTCCGACCGTGGATGTGGCCACCCTGCGCGAAATCTGGCCGGATTACCCCGAATGGGTGCGGAGCAAATACCTGGCGCTGCCGCCCATCCCGGAGCGGGTCAAAAACCTGGCTTATGAGATCACCGCCACCGCGCCCAGCCTGTATGACCGGGCGGAGGCCATCGAGCGCTACCTGCGGGCCAATTACGAGTACTCGCTGGAGGTGCCCGCGCCGCCGCCGGGCCGCGACCCGGTCGATTACTTCCTGTTCGACCTGCGTCAGGGCTACTGCGATTACTACGCCTCGGCCATGGTGGTCCTGGCGCGCGCTTCCGGCGTTCCGGCCCGCCTGGTGGTGGGCTACGTTGGCGGGAGCTATGACCCGCAGGAGGCTGTTTATACCGTCCGCGAAGCGGATGCGCACTCGTGGGTCGAGGTTTATTTTCCGCAGGTGGGCTGGGTCGAGTTCGAACCGACCGCCGGCCAGCCCGGATTTGAACGCTACGCAACCGGGGAAGAGCCACTGCCTTTCAACCTGCCGGAAGAGGAAGATGACTCCTCGGCCCGGCTGGCGCGCTGGCTGAAGGAAATCTCCTGGCTGCTGCCCTGGACCGGGGCGGCGCTGCTGCTCGGCGGACTTGGCTTTGGGCTGTACCGCTTCGCGCGCGAACAGGGCGATCCGCGTCCGGCAGCCATCCGGCGCATCGGACGTGTTTACCGCGCCCTGCAAACGCGCGGGCTGAGACACCTGGGCGCAAGGCCACCCGCCAGCCAAACTCCGCTGGAGTATGCCGCAGCGCTCAAAAAAGCGGCCAGCGTCAGGTTGCAAAAAAGCGATGGATTGGCCGGCGACATCGAAACGATTGCGGAGTTGTACCAGCGTTCGGTGTTCAGCAAGAACGCTCCCGGCAAAAATGAAGCGCGGCAGGCCGAGCGCGCCTGGGCGCGCCTGCGCAAACAGTTGTAAGAAGCAAGGCAAAAAGCGGGGAAATATTCACGAGATGGCGGTTTTTATGTATAATGTAAACGCTTACATGACATCATAGTAATCCCCATCCCTTTCATCCCAGGAACATTGCCATGCCAACCTCCCTTCAACTTGCCGCTCCTAAATTCATCCCGCCGCTCGAACCGGAATTCCGTCCGGCGGCGCTGGCCAACCGTCAGTTCCGGGCCGAGGCCGCCCAAGTCGGCGTGCCGCTCGTTCTCGGACTGGAACGCGCCCACGGCGAAGTATCGCGCTTCGAAACGGTCGTTTTCCCCGCTGGACATCCGCGCGAGGCCGAGAACCTGTACTATGCCGAACGGCTGGTCAAGTTCATGCTATGGGCCAAAGGCGGATTCAAAGTTTACGTTGGCGGGCCGGAAAACATCGCCGCCCACCTGCAAAAACTATACGCCCCGGATGGTGAGCGGGCCTTCGATTATCACTTCATGGGCGATCAGGTTTACGAACAGACTTTTACGGTTGTCTCCTGCACAGCGGACGAAGTTCCGCCCGCCAGCGAAAGCGGCAAGGCGCTCGGGCGGCACCTGAACGGCTGCCGGATCGGCTTCGACCTGGGCGCATCCGACCGCAAGGTCAGCGCTGTGATCGATGGCGAGGCGATTTACAGCGAGGAAGTTATCTGGGAACCGCGCAAGCACAGCGACCCGAATTATCACTACGCCGAAATCATGACCGCGCTCAAGACTGCCGCCAGCAAAATGCCGCGGGTGGATGCCATTGGCGGCAGTTCGGCGGGGATTTACATCGACAACCGCCCGATGGTGGCCTCGCTCTTCCGCAACATCCCGACTGAGCGCTACGACGAAATCCGCAGCATGTTCCTGCGCATCCGCGAGGAATTGGGCGTACCGCTGGAGGTTATCAACGATGGCGATGTGACCGCCCTGGCCGGTTCGATGTCGCTAGAGGATACAGGCATCCTGGGCATCGCGCTCGGTTCGAGCGAAGCGGTCGGCTACGTGGACATGAACGGGCATATCCTGGGCTGGTTGAGCGAACTGGCCTTTGCCCCGGTCGATTACAACCCATCGGCGGCGGCTGATGAGTGGTCGGGGGATATTGGCGTCGGGTCGCAGTATTTCTCACAGCAATGTGTCTTCCGCCTGGCTCCGCGGGCAGGGATTGAGATTCCCAAAGATATTACCGATGCCGAAAAACTGAAATTCGTGCAGCAAAAGTTGGAAGCCGGTCACGAGGGCGCGCTCAAGATTTGGGAGAGCATGGGCATCTATCTCGGTTATGCCCTGGCGCACTACGCCGAGTTCTACGACATCAAGCACGTGCTGATTTTGGGGCGCTGCACCTCCGGGCGCGGCGGCGATATGCTGCTCGAAGGCGCGCATAAGGTGCTCGCAGCGGAATTCCCCGAGCTTGCCAAACGGATTCACGTCCAGTTGCCGGATGAGAAAAGCCGCCGGGTCGGGCAGTCGATTGCAGCGGCGAGTTTGCCGGCGTTTTAGTACCGTTTTTGTCATTTCGAGCCACGTAGCGGCGAGAAATCTTGCACACAGTGAGAAAGATTTCTCGCTGTCGCTCGAAATGACAAGTCGCAACCAATTAAAGCAAAAGAGCAGTCTCCCAAATTGGAGGCTGCTCTTTATGTTTACATCAGGAACCTAGCTCATCGTCAGGGCCATGACAGCCTTTTGGGCATGCAGGCGGTTTTCGGCTTCATCGAAAACGACCGACTGCGGGCCATCCAGAACGGAGGAGGTGACTTCGATGTCGCGGTCGGCGGGCAACGGGTGCATGTAAATGGCGCCTTCCTTGGCAACCTTCAACTTGGCGTCATCCATGATCCAGTCCTTGTACATATCCTGGAGTTTCTTGCCTTCGGCCTTGTCGGTGGTGGTCAGGAGCGGACCCCAGGACTTGGCGTAGATGACATCGGCATCTTTGCAGGCTTCGGTCATACCGTCCTTGCTGTCGATAATCTCGAAGCTGGTTCCGGCCAGTTTGGCCTGCTCTTTGGCCTGCTCAACGATTTCGGGCATGAGCGGGAATTCGGGCGGGTAGGCCAGGGTCACATCCATGCCGAAGCGCGGCATTTGCAGGATGAGCGACTGGGGCACGGAAATCGGCTTGAGATACGAAGCAGCGTAGGCCCAGGAAACGACGATTTTCTTTTTGCGCAGGTCGCGGCCCTTCTTTTCCATGATGGTCATCAGGTCGGCCAGGCACTGGAAGGGGTGGTAAACGTCGCATTGCATGTTCAGGACCGGGGCGCGGCTCGATTTGGCAACCGCGTTCAGGTAATCGTTGCCATCACCGTAATCGCAGTGGCGGATGGCAATGCCGTCAAAATAGCGGCCAAAGATTTCGCCAATCTCGACCGGGGTATCGCCATGCGAGATTTGGGTGGTGTTGCTGTCGATGAATGCGCCGTGCCCGCCGAGTTGGGCCATGCCGGCTTCGAACGATCCGCGGGTGCGGGTGGAGGAGAAGAAGAACAACATCGCCAGCACCTTGTCGCGCAAGTAGGGATGCGGCTCGCCCAGGGCGCGTTTGCGCTTAAGATCCCAGGCGACTTCGAGAACAGTTTCGACTTCTTCCTTGGTAAAGTCGAGGTCGCCGATAAAATCTCGGCCACGGAAATTGGTTTGCATGATAACTACTCCTTTTGTGTCAGGTTTCAGGTGTTAAGTATCAGGTGTGAACTGGTCACACGCGTAAAACTTGCAGATTAATAAACTTGCCATTGTCCCAGGTCAGGCGCACACCCTCGCAATAGTCGATGTAATCGCCCAGTGCGGCAAAATCTGCCGTGGGCAGGCAGGCGATGGCGCTGAGTTCGACCACGCCGCCGTGATTAACCACCAGCGCTGCGCCACCCTCGGGCAGGGATTCAACCAGTTTGGCATAGAAATCAGCGAGGCGTTGAGCGTAGCGCGTCGTCGGGCCGTTTTGGCGGGAAGCGGCAGCGTACTCGTCAAAGCTGGCGGGCCAGGGACACTCCAACTCCACCGCATCGCCCATCGTCGAGAGCAATTCGGCTGTTTCATCCACTACGTAGCCCATCGCTTCGGCGGTCTGAACCGCGCGCGGCAGGGGGCTGCTGAGCACGCGATTGAATTTGCCCATTTCGAGGCCAATCAGGTTGGCAAGCATGATGCCTTCCTCGGACAGGTCAGGCAGGGCGCGGTTGCGCAGGGAGTGGCGGCGGATTTCGAGGGTTTTCATGAACGTAGGCGATATTGGATATTCGAAAATTCGATATTCGAATATCGAGTACCGAGTCTCGAATATCAAGTTTACGGAATCAGGCTCGGCAGAACAGCGTAAAACTCAGTCGCCTTGACCATGTCGGCCAGCGGGACGCAGTCACGGGTGGTATGGGCGGTTTCTTCGTCACCGGGGCCAAAACCGATGGCAGGAATCCCGGCCTTGCCAGCCCAGTAGATACCGTTGGTCGAGAAGTTCCACTTGCCGCTGGGAGCTGCGGGCAAACCGATCAGGGTGCGGGCTTTTTGCCCGGCTTCGACCAAGGGGTGGGTTTCTTCGTAGGCCCAGGCAGGGAAGTATTTGTCGACCGGAAAAACAAAACCGGTATAGGAGGGTTCATCGTAGAAGAGTTCCTCCACTTTGACGGTATCCTTAAATTCGGCGGGAATCAAATCTTCGACCTGCTTCTTGACCGCTTCCTTGGTTTCGCCGAAGGTCATGCGCCGATCAATGAAAATGACGGCTTCATCGGGAACAGCGTTGATGCTGGGGGTCTGAACTTTCATGTCGCTGACGGTGATTTTGCCATGGCCGAGGAAGGGATGGTCGCCAAGTTTGGGTTCCAGGTCGCGGATGCCAGCGATGACCGGCAAAAGTTTGTAGACAGCGTTGTCACCCAAATGGTTGGAAGCAGCGTGGGCCGAACGGCCTTTGGCGGTGACTTTCATCTCCAGGCGGCCTTTGTGCCCGCGATAGACATTCATCTTGGTCGGTTCGCCGATAACGACGAAGTCGGGGCGCACTTTGGGGTCCACTTCGACAAAGGTGTTGGGGGCGATACCGTCGCACCACTCTTCCATATTGCCGAAGTACCAGGCAGTCCAGCCATCAAGCAGGCCCAGGTCGCGGGCGAAAGCCAGGCCATAGACCATGCCGGGAGTCGAGCCTTTTTCGTCGCAAGCGCCGCGGGCGTACAAGATGCCGTCTTCAACCTTGCCGATGAAGGGATCCCATTCCCAGGCGGAAGGATCGCCAACGCCGACGGTGTCAATATGCGAGTCGTAAACAATGACGCGCTTGCCACTGCCAATGCGACCCATGATGTTGCCCATCTTATCGAAGCGGACTTCGTCATAGCCAAGCTTGGTCATTTCGGCAGCGATACGCTCGCCAACGGCCTTGAGTTGCGAATCCATCGAGGGGATGGCGCAAATATCGCGCATAAACTGGATGATTTCATCCTTGTGTTTGGCCACCAGGGCCTGGATTTCAGGTACTTTATTGCTCATCTTTCGTCTCCTGGTCTGGTAATGAAGAGTACGGAATAAAGAATGAGGAACGGCAAGGCCATTCTCCATCCTTTTGCTTATACCCCGCCTACTTTACGAACAATATGGAACTTGAAGTAGCCGGGCACGAAGTAGCTATAAGAATAATCGACCACCTTGCCGCTGGCGGTGAAAAGTTTGGCGCTGAATTGCAGCAACACGTCGCCGCGCTGGATTTCAAGCATCTTGGCCACTTCAGCGGTGGCATTCGAGGCGGTAATCTCGGTACGGCTGACCGTCAGCGGATCGCCGCGCTGGAGCAGGTAATCGAGCACCGAGCCGCTGAATTTATTGGTCAGTTCATCAGGACGCAAAATATCTTCCGGCAGGGTATCGACCAGATAAGCCACCGGACGCGAATCGGCGCGCATGGTGCGAGAAACGCGCACCAGCCGCGTTCCAACCGGGACTTCGAGGGCTTCCGCGCTGGAAGCATCGGCTTGCACCTGCTCGACCGACACCGGGCCGGGGCCAACGTTTAAATTGGTGCGCTGGGCGAGCGTCAACATGCTTTCCAGCATCTCCAGGCCGCCTTCAATGACCGGCGGCTGGCCGACCACAAAGGTACCCGCCCCCTGACGGCGGCGGATAAGTCCCTGGGTTTCGAAGGTGCGCATGGCTTCACGCAAGGTCGCGCGGCTGACGCCCATATCAGCGGCCAGGTCCGGTTCGGAGGGCAGACGCGAACCGGGCGGCAGTTTGGCAATCAGCGCCGCCAGATCGGCTTGCAGGCGTTGGAAAGGAAAATGTGGCATGAGAACTCCAGTTTTCAGTAATCAGTGAGCAGTGGTCAACGCAAAACCTATTCCACCACCGGGATAAACTCAAATTTCGTCACATCCACCAAACCTTTATCGGAAATACGCAGTTCGGGGATGACAACCAGGCCAAGCAGGGCCATCTGCATGTTGGGGCTGTTCAGTTCGGAGCCGCAGGCGGCAAAACCAGCCAGGACAGATTCAGCCTGGCGGGCAACTGTTTCAACATGTTCATTGGACATCAAGCCGGCGATGGGCAACTGCACCTCGCCAATGATTTCACCATCCTTGACCACCACCTGTCCCCCGCCGGTTTCGGCCAGGCGGTTGGCGGCCTGGGCCATACAGGTTTCGTCCGTGCCAACAACAATCATATGATGACTGTCATGGGCAACGGTGGTGGCGATGGCGCAACGAGCCTTGAAGCCAAATCCGCTGGCCAGGGCCACCTGGACAGTGCCGGTGCGGTGATGACGTTCAACCAAGGCCAGCTTGGCAATATCCGCCGGGTGGTGGGTATAGAGCGAAGAACGGATTTCGCCATCTTCTGGGCACAGTTCGAGGCGCAAGTGACGGGTCGGGGCCTGGTTTTCGATAACCCCAATCACATTGCAGGTAACTTTTTTCTCTGCGCTCGTTACACGCAGTTTAAAATCATCCGCAGCCAGCTTTCGGCCCAATTTAACGCTTTTCTTGACCCAGGCCGGGTAAGGATAGGCCGGGAGTTCTTCTTTCCATTTGCCGTTTTCAGCGATTAATTTTCCCCTGGCAACCACCAGGTCGGCCTGGAAATCCTTCAAATCGCGCACCAGCACCACATCGGCATAACGGCCGGGAGCGATCATGCCCATCTCGCGAGTCAGGCCAAAGTGCTCAGCCGTGTTGATGGTCGCCATCTGGATGGCGGTCATCGGCGGCAGCCCCTCGCTGATGGCATGGCGAACGACGCGATCCATGTGACCTTCGAACGCCAGGGTCGCGGCGTGACTGTCGTCGGTGCAGAGCAGGAAACGGCGCGGGTCGAGCTTGTGCTGGGTGATGGCCTTGACCTGGGTGGCAACATCGTGCCAGGCCGAGCCGTAACGCAGCATGGGCTTCATTCCCTGACGGGCGCGGGCGATGGCATCCTCGGGACGGGTGCCTTCATGATCGTCTTCAGGACCGCCCGCCACGTAACCGTGGAAAGCCAATCCCAGATCGGGAGTGGGATAGTGTCCACCGATGGTTTTGCCCGCGTGGCGGGTGGAATGCATTTCGGCGTGCATCTTCTCATCGGAGGCAACCACCCCGGGGAAATTCATCATCTCGCCCAGGCCGATGATGCCCGGCCAGGTCATCGCCTCGGCCACATCGGCGGGGCTGATGGATGCGCCGGGCGTTTCCAGCCCGGGAGCGGAGGGCACACAGGAGGGCATCTGCACCCAAACGTGAATCGGCTGGTTGGCAGCCTCGTCCACCATCAGCTTGACACCTTTCAAGCCGAAAACGTTGGCAATCTCATGCGGATCGACGAACATGCCGGTCGTGCCGAGCGGGGCGACCGCGCGCACAAATTCCGTGACCGTGACCATGCCGCTCTCGACATGCATGTGACCATCGAGCAGGCCGGGGGCGAGGTAACGCCCGGCAGCGTCGAGCACCTGCGTATTGGGGCCAATCGCATGGTCGGCGTTGGCGCCCACGAAGGCGATCCGCCCGCTGACGATGGCAATATCCGTTTTGGGGATGATTTCCCCAGTCTGGACACAAACCCACTGGCCGTTCTTGATGACCAGTTCGGCGGGCTGGCGGCCCATGGCGACATGGACGAGGGTTTGAGAGAGCATAGGATCTCCGGTTGAAGGCCTGCCCTGAGTGGCGAAGCCGTATCGAAGGATTGAATGTCAAAAAATAAAACTACTCAACAAGCTCCCAAACTTTATCGGGGAGTTTATCTTCTGACAAATATTCAAGGGCCATTAGATTGAGACGTGCTTCGCTTATTTCTGGATATTGTTTCCGAATCTGCTCTTTAGTCTCAATACGTTTTTGTTCCGCTAGATTTACCATATAAGCAACTCGCTGCGCAGGCGATAGTGTTCCAAGGTGTTGATGAAATACCTTGCTGGGCAATGGAAGTGAATCTACCAACGCTTGAATTTCTTCTCTGGACATGGAACGCTTTTCGCTCATACCTGTTTACCCATTCACCAATCGCCGCGCGGCTTTGTTATGGCGGGCGGTTAATTCAATCTCATCCACACTGACAAGCTGGCCTTGCTTGACGACAAACTGGCCGCCAACGACGGTGTAATCCACCCGGCGCGGCTGGCAGAAGACCACCGCTGCCACCGGGTCATGGACAGCGCCGCCGGCGAGGTCAAGGGTGTTCAGGTTGACGGCGTAGAAGTCGGCACATTTGCCGGGTTCCAGGCTGCCGATGTCGGAGCGTCCAAGCACCGCCGCACCGCCGCGCGACCCCAGCCAGAGAGCCTGGCGGGCGGTCATTAATTTTCGAGATGGATCGTCCGAGCGGGAGTAACCGGTAATTCCTTCCTTGACCCGCGCCAGAAGCATCGCCTGGCGGACTTCGGCCAGCAGGTGCGAACCGTCGTTGCTGGCGGAACCATCCACACCCAGGCCGACCTTCACCCCGGCGGCAAGATATTCCTTGATCGGGGCAATGCCAGAAGCCAGGCGCATGTTCGAAGTGGGACAGTGGGCCACGCCGCAGTTGTGTTTGGCAAAAACGTTGATTTCCTCAGCATTGACGTAGACCGAATGCGCGAACCAGACATCGCTGCCGACCCAATCGACCGATTCCATGTAGCCGACCGGACGATAGCCGAATTTTTGCAGACAGAATTGCTCTTCGTCTTCGGTTTCGGCCAGGTGGGTGTGCAGGTGAACGCCATATTTGCGCGCCAGGAGAGCGGATTGCTTCATCAGTTCGCCGGTAACCGAAAAAGGCGAGCAGGGGGCGAGCACAATTTGGGTCATCGAACCCGGCCTGGGATCGTGGTAACGCTGAATTAAGCGCTCACTGTCAGCCAGGATGACTTCTTCCTTATCGGTAACCGAGTCCGGGGGCAGTCCGCCCTGGGACTGGCCCAGGGACATCGATCCGCGCGAGGCGTGCAGACGAACTCCCAGCGTGCGACCCGCTTCGATTTCATCATCCAGCCTGGAACCGTTGGGGAAGAGATACAGGTGGTCGGAGGCGGTGGTGCAGCCCGAAAGCGCCAGTTCGGCCAGGGCGGTCTGGGTCGAGGTGAAAATGTCTTCGGGGGTCAGGCGCGCCCAGATCAGGTAAAGGGTCTTGAGCCAGTTGAAAAGGTTGGCGTCCTGGGCGGCAGGAACGTTGCGGGTCAGGGTCTGGTAGAAGTGGTGATGGGTGTTGACCAGCCCCGGCAGGATAACATGGCCGGAAAGGTCGAGGATTTCGTCGGCGGTTGGGGGCAAGCTGGCGCTTGGCCCGACCTGTTCGATGAAGCCATCGCGGATAAAAAGACCACCCTCGGGGATTTCCCGCTGGTGGTCGTCCATGGTGGCAATATAGGCGTTTTTGACAAGAAGAGTGCTCATGATTTTCTGCCTGAACGTAAAGTTGTCTGACAACTTATAGTTTAGCAGAAAGGGATAGACAAGTCAATAATACTGCGACTAAACTTTTCAATCATGCTATAATTTCTATGTTGTCTCGCCCAAATTAAGTTGGAGGGTTACCATGGCTGATGAGCAAAATATCACATATCCTACGATTTCAACGAAAAATTGGTGGGTGCTAAGAAAAAAGTTTAAAAACAGCATACCTAGCAGCTTAACCCCAGCCAATTTAGCCATTATGCTTGGTATGGAAGAGCGGTCAGCGAAGCTGAATGTTTATATTCAGTTAATGAAGTTGGGAATTATTGACAAAGATGGCAAAGTGATAGCAGAAATTGCTAACAAATGGCGCGAAGATGATCATTACAGTGATGTTTGCAAAAAAATCTTACATCAAGTTTATCCTAAAGAATTGATCGATTTAGTGCCAGGCCCAGAAATCAACCGAACTGATGTTGAAAGATGGTTTAGACTTAATGCAGGCGTTGGTGAAAGCGCCGCGAGCAAAATGGCAGGAGTTTATCAATTTTTACTTGAAGGAGATGTTACAAAAGCAACAGAGGATACAAACTCCTCTAACAAAAAAGATAACGGTGCTAAACCTCCCAAAAAGCTCACAATCAAAGCTAATAAGCCTGTGGCAGAAAAAATTGTTCAGGAGTTAGATACACCTGAAAAGCCAAAGAATGGGGATGAGAACCAAGTTAAACCATCTATACATATTGATATTCAAATTCACATTTCGCCCGAATCATCACCAGAACAGATAGATCAAATATTTATAAGCATGGCAAAACACTTATATCCAAATCGCAATAAATAAATGAACAGCCGAGAAATCACTATATTTGCTCTCCTTTTGGCAAAGGAAGCTCAGCAAAAAGCCAACGAAATTGGCTTAACAATTGAAAAGCCTAATCGAGGCATTATTAAAGTTGACAGACCCGATATTTCTTATGCATTAGAAAAAATTAATCCAATACTCGCAAATAGCTACGCCCAAGTCAAACACGATATTCAAGACACTAAGCGCATTTCTTGGGCAGGCGATGCACATGAAATACGCGAAATATTAGCCACTTTGCTACGCACTCTTGCTCCAGACCAAGAAGTTGAGGCCCAACATTGGTTCAAATCTGAAAGTAAAGACGGGAAACCAACTCAAAAGCAAAGAGTACATTACATACTCCAATCAAGAGGAGTGAGTTCAACAAAAAGAGAAGTGGTAGAAAAAATTGATATTATAGATGAAATGATTAGCAGTCTTGTAAGGTCAACATACAGTCGGGCAAGTGATGCTGCCCATACTTATGAAACTCGAAAAGAAGTTGTAAGGTTACTCGGTTATTTTGAGGCATTCGCACACGATTTACTCGACTTAAGTTAATTTACATAACCGACTAGGCACGGGTTTCCGCTGGTTAAAAGATGGGCATATTGAAACGCGGCTCGCGAAATAATTAACTAGCAGAGATGATAAAGATTGTGAAAATGTTGTAAATCCATCCAGCCTCCCCGTTTTCCAAGTTTTGGGAAACGGGGAGGCTTTGATGATTTGCTGTAATAGATTTAAACCTTTTACCCCCTCCCGGCCTCCCCCAAAATCCGAAAAGCGGATTTTGGGGGAGGGGAATTACTCGATGGAATCTGGCAATTGTTATTCAAGTTACAAGGCGTTTGTTCCTCCCCCATTTTCGGTATCTGAAAATGGGGGAGGCTAAGAGAGGGTGAATATGCATCGTCGCACAACTCCCAAAATCTTTTCACATTCAAAAGAATTGCGTCATAATACGACTCCGGCCGAGCAAAAGCTGTGGGCAGCCCTCCGATGGTGACAAGAAAGACAAGAACAAAGCTGATAGATAGAAACAGCAGCAAGAACAAAAGAAAGAGAAGCAGCAAAAGAGCAAACCACCTACCAAGAAACCCTAAACCTATCAGCCGCCTGGCCGATTCGCAGCAAGGCGGTTTTATTGCCTTACAACTGGCAAGTATGAGAGAACAAAATAGAAATTGCCAGCGGATTGGAATATACGAACTGGAAGCCGGAACGGGCGCACAGCAGGCGATGGCCGGACAATTAAGCTCCCTGCCCAACCTTACCACTCCGCTCACTGTATTTCAGGTATGTATCTCCAAAATAAGAAGATTTTGGGGATATGTAGTGACAGAAACAAAGCACCTATGCCGCGCAGGGGGAAATATGCTAAACTTATTTTATGAAGCCTCGTTTTGTTAACCTGCGAACCAAAATCGCGCCAATCCTGAAACCCTATGCCAGGCGAGTTTCGGTGTTTGGCTCCTTTGCGCGCGGGGAGGAAACGCCACAAAGCGATATTGATTTGTTGATGGCGCTCAAACCGGCAGGACAGCGTCCGCCGCTGGGATTGTTCGAGGTGATTCGCCTGGAAAAAGAGTTGGAAAAACGTTTGGGGCGCTCGGTGGATTTGATCACTGAAGAAGGTCTCAATCCGCATATCAAGGCCAGCGTGGAAAAAGAGAAAGTGGTCTTGTATGAAGAAATATGATGATGCAGCGCGTCTCAACCACATCCACGATGCAATTTGTAAGATCGAAACCTATGTTGCAGGTGTAGAAAAAACAGATTTTCTCGCGAACAGCATGCTGCAGGACGCACTCATGCGCCAGATCGAGATTATTGGTGAAGCGGCGGGACGAATTTCGAGTGAGTTGCAGGAAAAACACCCAGAACTGCCCTGGTTGGAAATGCGCGCCATCCGCAACAAAATTGTGCATGATTATCTCGAAATCAACACTGATATTATCTGGGATACGGTGCAGTACGATCTGCCCGCTCTCAAGCCACAAATCAAACAATTGTTAGGGGATTGAATAAAACCGCATCTGCTTGAAAATACCAAAATCCCGGCAGGAACAGCGAACAGGCCGTGACCGCCCAAACCAACCGTGTGTAAAAAGACGAGAAACAGCAAAAGCCGTTTCCCGTCTTTTTATTTTTGAGCGCTTTACGCCGCCGCAAGGCGGTGCTTGCGCACAAAACCAACCCCGATGCCCATCAGCTTGCCGTACAGGCCGGGACTCAGGCGGTGAATCCACCACAGCACGCGGTTGTGGGGCGCATCCAGGATGATGGCGTCATTGCGCTCGACCCCGTCCAGCAGGTTGGCGGCGCTCTCCGCCGGTTCGAGCATCTTGAACTCGGCAAACATTTCCTGTTTGACCGCTTCCGCAGCAACCCCGACATAAGTCGCTTTGTCGAATACCTCGGTGCGCACAGCACCAGGGCAGGCCACGCTGACCTTGACACCCAAGTCGGCGGCCTCCAGGCGCAGGGCGGTCGACAGCCCGACGACGCCATGCTTGGCGGCGGTATAAGGCGTGGACATCGGCATCGGCGCCAGCCCGTCCAGCGAGGCGGTGTTGACGATGTGACCGAATCCCTGCTTAAGCATGACCTGGTAGGCAGCCATCGTGCCGTGGATTGCGCCCCACAGGTTGACATCCAGCATGCGCTGCCAGTGGCTGCGCTCCATATCGCGGACTTCGCCGCAAATCGTCACCCCGGCATTGTTGAACATGGCATCCAGGTGGCCAAACTCGGCCACAACCCCATCCACCAGAACCTGGACGCTCTCGGCCAGGGAGATATCCACCCGCCGTGCGCAGGCGCGTCCGCCGCTGGCGCAGATTTGCTCCGCAACCTGGGCGGCGCGCGGTTCGTTGATGTCGGCCACAACCACCATGGCCGCCCCCCGGCGGACCAGTTCTTCACACAGGGCGCGGCCAATACCCGAGGCCCCGCCGGTAACAACAGCGATTTTATTTTCGAATACGGATGCTTTCTTCTTCATGATTGGTTTCCCTTTTCTGATGAAAAACGAGCCAGACCGACCAGCGCCTGTTCGGCCCAGGCCAGTTCGGCCTGGTAAAACTGGATGCCGTTCTCGAGGATCATTTGCCACAAAAAGCCCTCGCGCTCCGTGCGAGCGAATTCGTTTACCTGGCTCTGGTTCTCGGTCTGATACAGCGCCAACTGCCCGCGCAATTTCTCGATGTAGCCGCGCAGCAGCGCCTCGATCTGTCCGTTTTCGAGGCGGTCGCACCAGGCCAGCCGCACCAGCAGCGGATGGTGGAAAGTCGGCAGGTCGAAGGAGGTTTCCAGCCAGGCGCGCAGTTCGGCGCGGCCCTGTTCAGTGATGGAATAAAGTTTCTTGTTGGGGCGTTCGGTTTGCTGGATGACTTCAACCGAAACCAGCCCCTCGCGCAGCATCTCATCGAGAGTGCGGTAGATCTGGGTGTGGGTTGCCGACCAGTAGAACTGCACCGATGAATCGAACATGATTTTCAGGTCATAGCCCGAGAGCGGAGCCATATCCACAAATCCCAAAATTACGTGTTTAAGAGACATATTGCCATCCTTGCTGAACATTTTATATGAAACTATGCACATATTATCATTAAAACTATAAAAGTCAAGAGGACAACCTGCCCAAAACAGGACTATAATTAATTTATCCGTAGCCATGCCTGGAAGCCTCACCCATGCGACCAGGCAACACATTCATAAAGGAGATGTGAAATGGGAGACAAAGGCGGTAAGAAAGACAAGAATAAATCTGACAAACAAAAACAGCAGCAAGAGCAAAAGAAGAAGGAGCAGCAAAAGAGCAAACTGCCCACCAAGAAACCTTAAACCAATCAGCCGCCGCATCTGCAAGTTGCAGGCGCGGCGGTTTTTGTTGCCCAGTGAGCCGCAAGTGAACTATATAATGCCCCAAAGGAGAACAACATGAAAACTGCCAGTGGATTGGAATATACCGAATTGGAAGCCGGAACGGGCGCACAGGCTGTGGCCGGGAAAACCGTCAGTGTGCATTACACCGGCAAACTGACCAACGGGACCGTCTTCGACAGCTCCTACCCGCGCAAGGAGCCAATCAGCTTTGTACTGGGCGCCGGGCGCGTGATCAAGGGCTGGGACGAAGGTATCGCGCTGATGAAAGTCGGCGGGAAAGCCACGCTCACCATCCCACCCGAGCTTGGCTACGGTGCGCGCGGCGCAGGCGGCGTTATCCCGCCGAATGCCACCCTAATCTTCGATGTCGAATTGGTCAGCGTGAAGTAAAACTGGTCAAAAGTGGAGAATCAAAAGAGGCTGTCCAAAAAAAAGCGGACAGCCTCTTTCGTTTCCAAGCGCATTAAGGCAGGAGCGGGGCCAGCGGCCCGGCGGGGTCGATCAGCGCGGCCAAATCCTGATAAGGAAGCAGCACCTGCTGCATCCCGGCCGCATAAGATGCCACCTGGTACTCGTCAAAAGTGACCAGCAGGCCCTCGTAGGTCAGATTCCAGTTGCGATAGTTTTCGGGCAAGGGGTCGGCCCCGGAGGCAAAACCCGATTCGAAACCAATCTCGCGCGTGGCAAGCTCGGCCTTGCAAAAATCGGCGATCAAGGCCAGGTAATCGGCCTCGGGCAGGAACAACTCTGCGAGCAGCAGCACTTCACCGCGTTCCAGGTCAAAATTCAGGGTGCGGGTCAGGTGATACGGGTGGGCAGCGCCATCGGCGTAGGCATCCACACCAAACTGGAGGCTGAGCAAGTCGCCGGGCGGGGCCAGCTGGGTAAACGTCACCAGGAAAAAGCTGCCAGCCGAGAGCTGCTCGGCGGGCAGGTACGCAAAACCAGCCTTGAACTCATCCACCAGCTCCTGCACGATAAAGGCGGCCTGGCGATTGAACTCAACCACACGCGGGTCGTCTGAGCCTTCGAGAACAGGCAAATTGGTTTCAAGGGTGTAGACCGGGTCATCGCCGCTCTCGCTGTACGGTTCGGCGGTCAGTGTCACCTGCTGGTAGAGGCGCGGCGAGGCCATGGGTATTTCCTCGGTAGGAGTCTCGGTCGGGATGCGGGTAACATCCGGCGCGGGCGGCAGGGCCGGGGTGGCCGGAAGCAGGGTACTCGTCGGCGGTATCACAGTCGCGGGCCGCAGGCCGGGCAGGGGCATGGACAGGCAGGCAACCGTCAAAATTGCCAGGGACAGGAGCAGCCAGGGCACAACCCGGCTAATTTTTTGTTTTTCCATTCGCTTTTTCCTCCAGGCGGGCCTTGCGATACTCCAGCTCTGCCAGCCAATGGGTGCGGATGTAGCCGGGCAGACTTGGGGCGGAGGCCAATTCGAGGGCGGTCAGCGTCCAGCGCAGGGCCAGCAGAAGGTCGCGCTGGCGATGTTCAGCATGCTTGGCCAGTTCAACATGGGCGTAGATGTGGCCCTCCCCAGCGGCGCGCTCCCACACTTTAACGGCGGACTCCAGATCGCCACGGCGGCGTTGCAGGCTGGCATAACGGCGGGTCGCTTCGGCGAACCCGGCTTCGGGGAGTTCGCTCTCGAGGGCGCGCTCGTACAGGCGGGCGGCATCGTCCCACTTGCGCAGGTCTTCGAACAGGCGCGCCAGGGCAAAAATATCCAGCCCGTGCAGTTCGATCCCATGCGGATCGTGCAACAGCCCAGCGGTGTGGTTGAGCAGGGCGGCCATCGAGACCACATCGAGGCCGTTATGGTAAAAAACACCCTTAAGCGGGGACGGGTCGCCGCTGCGCAGGTAATCGAAATACAGATAGGGGATTTCGTAACCGGGCACTTCTTCCGCGCCACGCGGGGCGTTCAGGATGTCCAGTTCAAGGGCTTTCAGGGCGCGCGAAGGCAGGCGGTCGCGCCACAGGCGACGGGCCAGCGGCAGCAGGTCGATGTGGGCGAAACCGTCAAACGGGCAGGGAATGTTGTGCAGGCTGTAGCGGGTTTTGAGCAGGGGCGCATCGAAGGATTTGCCGTTGAAGGTGACCAGCGCCTCGCAGGGAGCCAGGAAATCGGCCAGGGCTTCGAGCAGGGCCGCTTCTTCCTCGGGGGCAGGCATGAAGAACATCGCCAACTGCAAATTCTCGCCGACATAGCGCGCCACCCCGACCATAAAGGCGTATGTCCCGGTGCCGCCGGATAGTCCGCTGGTTTCGGTGTCGAGGAAAGCCAGCCTTTCGGGAGCCAGCCCGACCAAACGCGGATCGCCAGCCCAAGCGGCAATGCCGCCTAACGGCGCTGACAGGCGAATGGACAGGTCGCCGTGGGCATAATCGAGTGGGTAGGTTTTCTCGACGACAAAAGCCGGGCCGCGCCGCGACTCGATCCAGCGCCCGCCCAACGCGGCTTCGAGCGGCTGACGCGCCGCCATGCGCGGAATCTCGACCTGCGGCTGGAGGTTATCCGCGCCAACTTTGACGCCCAACGATTTAAGCTTATCGGCCAGGGAGGGGGACATATTGGGATTTTACTATACGGCAGGGAGAAAAGCTTAATGACCAATAGCAAAGTCGGTGTGAAAAGGCAAAAAACATTTGAACACGGATGAAACGGATTCAACGGAATAGCACGGATTTTTTCCTTTAATATTCTGCATAAGCCTGCGCTTTTTACGAACACATACCGATTTGTGTTTTTCAGACACAAAATGGGTCAAATTAGCCGCCTGGAAAGTTCGCATGTATACTAAATAAGGGTTACCTACATTCAGTTGCAGATTCAACATGAGGAAAAATGAAAAAGAGTATTTTTTATTCAGTGCTCATCATCGCTCTCAGTGGTTGCAGCGGACCAACCCAACAGGAAGTTGGGCAATCGGTTCTAATGACAGTTCCATTTGTTTTTTTGATTTCCATGGGTTTCCAATATTTATTCTTTCGCTTGTGGAAACGAAAATGGCCCGAAATAACCATGAATTGGATACCCAACCTTATCTTCCTGATATTTTTAATAATATCGGCTTTATCTGCAAAGTTTTTTATAGATATAGATAACAGCCTCACTAACGTGATATTTCCCTTATCTCTATCCTACCTCCCTATGCTGTTTCTCTTCACAAGAATCTGGTTATTCTTCAATCACACAAAGGCTTTCACCTGGGCATCTATCGTAGCAATGTTCCTGTTCATTTCGCCAGCTTTTCCCATGGCAGCCGAGGCAAGCAAAGATTCGAATTTCTTTTGGCAATATACGATTTGGGTTTGGATGATGCCAGCCGCAATCCCGGAGGATATGCCTGGCGCAATCGCGCTAACCGTATTCCTGGTTTTAATCATCGAGGCTTGGCTTAAAACGAGAAAAACCTCAGAGAAAGCTGTTTCATAAATAACTACCCCACCAATTGTTTCAACAAGGCCAGGGTTTCCGCCTTGCCGCCCAATCCATTCTCACCGCCCGGCCCAACGCAGGAGGGACAGCCGTCCTCGCATGGACAGGATTGGATATGCGCCAGGCTGTGCGCCAGCAGGTCGGCGTGCAGTTCGAACAGGCGCTCGCTGAAGCCGATCCCAGCCGGAACCTGGTCGTACAGCACCAGCGAGGGCAGGCCGTTAACCGCAAAAGCCTCCGGCTCGATGTGCAGGCCCAGGTCTTCCGAATCGCACATCAGGAAGAGCGGGGCCAGGCTGGCGAGAGCATAACCCAGCCCAGCCAATCCGCTGCGCACGCGGACGTTGGCCTCGGCCTTTTTGTGGCACTCGGGGCAGAGCGTAATCAGGTTGGAAAGGTTGTTGGCCATCGCGCGGGCCTTGTCCGGGTCTTCGGCGCGGCGCATGAAAAAGCGGAAAGGGGTCTTGTGATGGACATCGTGCTGACGGCCTGTTCTGAGCGCAGTCGAAGGGCCTGTTCTGAGCGCAGTCGAAGGGCCTGTCCTGAGCGCAGTCGAAGGGCCTGTCCTGAGTTCAGTCGAAGGGCCGCTTTCGGCGCGCCCGCAGGCCTGGCAACGGTAGCCGTCGCGGGCGCGCACGCGTTCGCGGATTTTGGGCCAATCGGGGCCATAATCGTTGGGAGCGTTCGTCCACAGCCCGGCCTGGCTGAGGGCGCGCACCGTCTCTTCGGAAATGGACAGCCAGTAGCCGGTGGTTTGCAAATCACTGGGCGGCAGGTCGAGCGGTTCCTGGTCAAGGATGTGGCCGGAGGCCCATTCCTTGCGCCGGAAACCGGTCACCCGCGTCGTGACCTGGATTTCGCCCCAGGCTTTCTGCGGGACTTCCGCTGCAACCGACAACACCTCGACCGAGGTCTCGCGCAGCGGCTCGGTGAAATAATCGAGCGCAACCGGCACCAGGGTGGCCACATTGCGCTGTAAATCGAGTTCCTGGACGTAATACTGCTGGGCTTCGTGCAGGTAAACAGCCTTGGGATGCACCATCCAGGGCGCGGATTCGCGGTCAACTTCACCAAGCAGGCGCGCCCTGAGCTGTGTCGAAGGGTCACCGTCATCGGTTTGCAAGACGACACTTTCAGGCGAGGCCGAACGCAGCGAAACGCCTGCCGCCGGGTAGGCTTCCGCCATCCAAAAAACCTTTTCAGGCGCAAGATGGGCCTCGCCGCCCGCAGCCAGGACTTGCAAGTACTCCTGCACCGTCTCGGCAGACAGGCCACCAAAACCCTCGTTCAGGCCAAAGGGCAGTTCAAACAAGGCGCAGCGGATGTGGTTGAGCAGAATCAACAGATGGTCGGGATTAATCAGCCCGCGCTCGGGGGAACGCCCAAACAGGGTCTCGGGATGATGGGCCAGGAACTGGTCGATGGGCGCAGGCGAGGCCAGCAGGATGGAAACCGCCGGGGCATCGCCGCGACCGGCCCGCCCGGCCTGCTGATAGGTGGAGGCCAGCGAACCGGGATAGCCGACCAGCAGGGCCGCGCCCAGCCCGCCGATGTCGATGCCCAGTTCGAGGGCATTGGTCGCCACCACCAGGCGCACTTCACCGGCGCGCAAACCCTGTTCGATCTCGCGCCGATGGGCGGGCAGATAACCAGAGCGGTAGCCGCGAATGGGGCCCCCACCCCAGCCACCCCCAAAATTCGTTGAATTTGAGGGTGGGTGCAGGGTGGGGGCCGAAGGGGGAAGATAACTGAGTAAAATCTCGACCCCGCGTCGTGAGCGGGCGAAGATGACCGACTGGACATCGGCGGCGAGCAATTCCTTGCCCAGTCGCACCGCTTCCTGCACCGACGATTTGCGCAAGCCGAGGGCCTCATCGACCACCGGTGGGTTGTAGACGAGGAAATGCTTTTCGCCGCGCGCCGAACCATCGCGGTCGATCAGCGTCACCGGTGCCTCGACCAGCCGCCCGGCCAGTTCCGCCGGGTTGCCGATGGTGGCCGAGGTCAGGATGAACTGCGGCTGCGCGCCATAAAAAGCGGCAATGCGCTTCAAGCGCCGGATGACATTGGCGACATGCGAGCCAAAGACGCCGCGATAGGTGTGCAATTCGTCGATGACCACAAAACGCAGGTTGCGCAAAAACTCAGCCCACAGGGTGTGATGCGGCAGGATGCCGGCATGGAGCATGTCGGGGTTGCTCAAGACGATCTGGGCTTTTTCGCGCACCGTCTTGCGTTTGGCCTGGGGCGTATCGCCGTCATAAATCGCCGCCGGGACTGTAAACTGCTCACTGATGCCTGAAAACTGATCTTGCGCCAGGGCTTTGGTCGGGTATAGGTACAAGGCGCGCGCCAGCGGATTCTCCGTCAGCGCAGACAAGACCGGCAGGTTGTAAGCCAGGGTCTTGCCGGAGGCGGTGCCGGTCGCCAGAACAATGTTCTCGCCGCGCTGGGCCGCCAGCCAGGCCTCGGACTGGTGGCTGTACAGGGCCTGGATTCCGCGGCTCTTTAGCGCAGCCAGCAACGGCTGGGGCAGTTCCGCCGGCAGGGGGCGCAAATCCGCCGCCCGCGCGGGAAAAACCTGCCAATGCGAAACGTTCGGCGCGCTCAGTTCATCCTGGCGCAAATGACGCAAAAAGTCAGAGAAAGACATAGGCAAATTGTATCTGACTTTTCAGTATAATCAGCCAATGCGAAAGTCATTCCTGCCCGGTTGGGCTGTAGCTCTGCTGCTCGCGCTGCTCTCGGCCTGCACGCCTGCGCTGAGCGCCGCCCAGCCCTACTACTTCGTCACCGCCGAAAACCTGCCCACCCTGACGCCTTTCCAGCCAGGCCAGGCCACCCCCGAACCGACCTGGCCCGCCCCGCCCAGCCCAACCCCAACAACCACACCACCCCCAGCGCCAACCGCGACCCCAGTTCCACCAACTGAAACACCTGCCCTGAGCGCAGTCGAAGAGCCTGACACACCGCACCTGACACCTGACACCTCGCACACATCCCCCGACACCATCACCTACAACATCAACGCCCTGTGGAACTACGCCGGGCGCAGCCTGACCGTTGCCCAGGAAATCATCTATCCCAACCGCAGCGGTCAAACGCTCGACACCCTCCTGCTGGCGGTCAATCCCAACCTGTGGCGCGGGACCTTCCTGCTCGATGCGCTGACGCTCGATGGCCAGCCTTTCGACGGCTACAGCCTCTCCGGCCAAACCCTGACCCTGACGCTGGCCAACCCGCTGGCCCCCGGCGCAAGCCTGAAAATCGGGCTGAACTACAACCTGAACCTGCCTTACAGTTCCGGCACCTTCCAAAACTTCGGCTACACCGCCCGCCAGACCAACCTGATCGACTGGTTCCCGTTTGTGCCGCCGTACATCCCCGGCCAGGGCTGGGTCTTGAGCGAACCCTGGTCTTACGGCGAGAATTTCGCCTATCCGCTGGCCGATTTCTTCATCGGGCTGACCTTCGTCGACGCCAACCCGCCGATTGTCGCCGCCAGCGCCGCGGCCATCCAGCAGGGTGAAATGCAGCGCTACGTTTTCCGCGGCGCGCGCACCTTCACCTTCTCGGCCAGCCACGATTTCGAGATTGCCAGCAGCGAACAGGATGGCATCACCGTCAACTCCTATTATTTCCCCGAACATTACAACGCCGGCCAGCGCATCCTGAGCGAAACCCAAAACGCCCTGCGCACCTACAGCAACACCTACGGCCCCTATCCACACACCAGCCTGGCCGTGGTCGAAACCGACCTGAACGACGGCCTCGAATCGGACGGGTTGTACTTCCTGGCCAGCAGTTTCTACGCCAAATACGATGGCACGGCTGCCAACGATCTGGTCATGATCGGCATTCACGAAGTCGCCCACCAGTGGTGGTTTGGCGGCGTCTCGAACGACCAGGCCCTCGAACCCTGGCTCGACGAAGCCCTGTGCACCTACAGCGAACACATCTTCTATGAACAAAACTATCCCAGCCTGCTCAACTGGTGGTACAACGTCCGCATTCGCTATTACGGCCCAAGCGGCTACGCCGATACACGCATCTACAACACCGGCTCCTTCCGCGCCTACGTTAACGCCGTTTACCTGCGCGGCGCGCTCTTCCTCGACGACCTGCGCGAACGGATGGGCGACGAAGCCTTCTTCGCCTTCCTGCGCGATTACTACGCCCGCCACCAGGGGCGCATCGCCACCGCCGACACCTTCTTCACTGTCCTGGCCGACCACACCAGCAACGCCGACGACCTGATCCGCACCTATTTCTATTACCGCTGATGAAAAAACTGACCTTTCCCCTTCTTGCCGGATTAATCCTGCTCGCCGCCTGCCTGCCCGGCCCGGGCGTTGTCACCGTGACCCCTGGCCCGTCCGCCACCCCAAGTGTGACGCCGACTCCCTTGGGAGCCGGTTCGCCGACAAACCCACCGGATGCGGCCCTTACGCCCCTGCCCACCCTGGACAGTCTCGCCACCGCCGCGCCAACCGCCTCCGCAACGCCCGCATCCCAAACCTGGATCGCCCCGCGCTATCTTCTGGATACGCTCATCGACTATGACGCCAAAACCGTCAGTGTCAAGCAGACCATCAATTACATCAACCAGACCGGGCAAGCCCTCGATGACATCGTCCTGGCTGTCGTGCCCAACCTGTGGGCCGGCGCCTTCCGCCTCGAAAAGCTGACCATCCACAACCTGCTCGAACCCGATTACCGCCTCGACGGTCAGCGTCTAACGGTCCAACTGCCCGAATCGCTCCCGCCCGAAGCCGGGCTGATCATCCAGATTGACTACACGCTAAATCTTCCGGCGCACAATCCCAACCCGGACCCCAACACCTTCCGCCCCGATATTTTCGGTTACACCTTCAACCAACTGAACCTGGTCGATTGGTATCCCTTCATCGTTCCCTACGAGAACGGCTGGGTGCTGAGCGATCCCTGGTTCTACGGCGAACACCTGGTTTACGACCTGGCCGATTACGAGGTAAAGCTCAGTTTCAGCAACCCCTCCCGCGCGCCGCGAGTCGCCTCCAGTGGGGCCGTCACCCAATCCGATGACAATTCCACCACCTACAGCCTGACTTCCGGGCGGACCTTCGCCCTGTCGATGAGTCGCGAATATCTGGTTGCCAGCGCTACAGTCAACAACATCCAGGTCGATAGCTATTACTTCCCGGTCTTCGAGGCCGGCGGCAAAGCCGCGCTTGAAGCCACCCTGCAAGCCGTCGCGACCTACGAAAAACTCTTCGGGCCGTACCGCCATCAGTCGCTGGCCGTTGTTCAGGGCGACTTCAACGATGGCATGGAATACGATGGGCTGTACTTTCTCTCGAACGCTTTCTACAACCTGTACGACAACACCGAGCGCAACTACCTGGTAATGATTGCCGCCCACGAAACCTGTCACATGTGGTGGTTCGGCGCAGTCGGCAACGACCAGTCCAACGACCCCTGGCTGGATGAGAGCATGGCCACCTACTGCGAGCGCCTGTTCTACGAAGACAACTATCCGGCTGCGGTTGACTGGTGGTGGAGCTACCGGGTCACATTCTACAGCCCGGAAGGCAAAATCGATAATCCGGTAGCCAGCTATGGCGGTTTCACCCCTTACACCAACGCCACTTACCGCCGCGGCGCACTCTTCCTTGAAAACCTGCGCCAGCGCATGGGAGACGAGGCCTTCCTGGCCTTCCTGAAAGATTACTACACCCAAATGAGCGGTAAACGCGCCACCAGCTCCGATTTCTTCGAAGTGCTGGCCGAACACAACCAGGTTGATGTCGCCGACCTGCTGGCCGATTATTTTGCAGAACAGCCCTGACATGAAAATCACCTTCACCCGGCACGGGCAAAGCCTGGCCAATACCCTGCACATCATCTCGAACCGCGACCTGCCGCATCCCCTGACCGAGTTGGGACGGCAACAGGCGCTGGATTTGTCACGGCAACTGAACCAGACCCATTTCGAGCGCATTTACGCCAGCCCGGTGCCCCGCGCCGTCGAAACCGGGCAAATCCTGGCCGAGGCGCTGAATCTGCCGCTCGCAATTGAAGCAGCCCTGCGCGAATACGATTGCGGCAGCCTGGAAGGTCGCGGAGACGAGCAAGCCTGGCAAATCCACCAGCAATTTGTACAGGATTGGTTCAACGGCCAGCGCCACAACGAATGCCCACCCGGCGGCGAAAGCTTTGCCGAGATTCAGGCACGGATGCGCAGATTTCTCGATCAACTAGTTGAACATCACCAAAGTCAGATCCTGTGTGTCAGCCACGGCGGTACGCTGGTTTTTGGCCTGCCCGAATTACTGGAAAATATCGACTTCTCCTTTGCCCGCCAAAACATCCCGGGTCACACTGACCTGATCGAAGCCGAATATCGCTCCGGCCGTTGGCTATGCCTGAGATGGGGCCGCCACATTTTTGAAGGATAAACCATGCCCGCTTACGAGCACACCTACCTGCAAATCGACGAACAAATCCGCCTGCACCTGGTCATAGTCGGGCCAGCAGACGGTAAACCCGCCCTTTTGTTGCACGGATTCCCGGAATTCTGGTATGGCTGGCGCAAACAAGCCCTGGCGCTGGCCGGAAAAGGCTACCGGGTGATCATCCCTGACCAGCGCGGCTACAACCTTTCGAGCGCACCGCGCGCAATAAGCACCTACACACTCGAACATCTCAGCCGGGACGTTATCGCCATCCTCGACCATTTCAGCATCGAAAAGGTTCTGCTGGCCGGCCACGACTGGGGCGCAGCCGTCGCCTGGACAGTCGCCAGCTTGCACCCGGAACGAGTTGAGAAGCTGGCCATTCTCAACGTGCCGCACCCGGCAGTGATGGTGAGCACCCTGAGAAAATCGCCGCGCCAAATGCTAAAAAGCTGGTATATCGCCTTTTTCCAAATCCCCGGCCTGGCAGACTGGCTGATGAAGCTGAACAATTTCGCCGGGGTGCTGACCATGCTCAAAGCCAGCGGCAACCCCGGCACCTTCAGCGCCGAAGACCTGGCCGAATACCGCAAAGCCTACACCAATTCAGGCGGACTGACCGGGATGATCAACTGGTACCGCGCCATGCTGCGCACGCAAACACGGACGGAAGGCCGCTCCCGGCTGAAGATGCCGGTTTTAATCCTGTGGGGCAAACGAGATGTTGCCCTGAGCGCCGGAATGGCGCAGGACAGTCTGAAACGATGCCAAAACGGGGAATTGGTTTTCTTCGAAAATGCCACCCACTGGGTACAGCACGATGAAGCTGAAGCGGTCAGTCAGCGGCTGTTGGCCTTCTTCGGCGGGCCGCCTACTCGCCCGAATTAAAACCCAAACCCCGTTGAGACCGGCCCAGGTCCTACGGGGTTTGTTGTCGGGTTTCATCCCGACACGAGGAGAATGCACTTCTTATTTTACGGATGAAGTTAAACAAAACCTGAACAAAGGTTAAGAAAAGGATTAGAAAACGCGCCCAGTTAGCTGAGCGCGTTCAAAATCTGTTCGAGGGTGATCGGGCCTTCACGCAAAACCTGCGGGCTACCCTGGGTGCAATCCACCACAGTCGAGGGAGTTCCGCCCGGGGTTACGCCGCCATCCAAAATCAGGGGGATGCGCCCACCCAACTGGGCCTCCACGCCGCGCGCCGTCGAAGGGCTGGACTGGCCGGAGAGATTGGCCGAAGATACCGCCAACGGGCCGGTCAGGCGCAAAAGCTCACGGGTAGGGCCAAAATCGGGGATGCGCACCCCAACCGTGGGGTAGGGCGTGACCGCATCGGGGATGCTCGGGTTGCGCGGCACAACCACCGTCAACGGGCCGGGCCAAAAGCGCCGCGCCAGTTTCTGGCACATGCTGTTAACTCCCAGCGCAACCCGCTCCAGTTGTTCAAAATCGCCAATCAAAATCGGGATGGCTTTGTCGTCGCCGCGCCCCTTGACCTGGTAAATGCTCGCCACAGCATTCTCGTTGAACGCCAAAGCGCCGACGCCATAAACCGTGTCGGTCGGAAAGGCAACCAGCCCGCCATCTGTCAGGATGTCGATGGCCAGCGCGAGCGCAGTGGGATCGTTGATTGATAGAATTTTCGTTTTCATCAAATCATTTATACTCTTTTTTTATCCTAAATGTCCATAGCAATTAAGTAACAACTGAAAGCAAACGGTCGAGGCCGGCCAGGTCAGGCAGGATTTGGATTTCCGCGCCCGGGAAGTGCTCCCGCGCGATTTCGCGCACAGGCGGCCCCTGGCGATATTCGATTTCGACCAGGAGTGCGCCCCCCGCAGCCAGCCGCCCCTGCGATTCGGCGAGCAAACGCCGGATGATGTCCAGCCCGTCCCGGCCGCCGTCAAGGGCCAGGCTGGGTTCGCGGCCATAGATCGGCAACTCACGCAAGGTTTCAGTTGGGATATAGGGCGGGTTGGAGAGAATCAGGTCGAAGGTCAAAGGTTGAAGGTTGAATGGAAACAAATCCGCTTCATAAAAGGCGATCCGCTCCGCTACCGCGTGGCGTTCGGCGTTTAAACGGGCAACCGCCAGGGCCGCCGGAGAAAGGTCTGTGGCGCTGATTTCGGCCTCCGGCAGCAGGGTTGCCAGGGTAACGGGGATGATGCCTGAGCCTGTGCCAATGTCGATAAAACGGAGTCCAGCCCCACGGGGAGAACGCTCCCGCACCCAGGCCAGGGCAGTTTCGATGAGCAGTTCCGTCTCGGGGCGCGGAATGAGCACATCGGGCGTGACCTGAAAATCCAGCCCGTAAAATTCCCAGTGGCCAAGCAGGTAAGGCAACGGTTCACCGGCTTCGTAACGGGTTTTGAGCGCCAGGAATTTTTGCTCCTGTTCAGCGCTCAAAGCCGCCTCGGGGTGGGCCAGGACCCAGGCGCGGTTCCTGCCAGTGACGTGCGCCAGCAGCACCTGCATCTCAAGGGTCTGCGACCATTGACTAATCACCAGCGCTCCCAAAAGTCATGCGGTCGAGCAGGGTGCGCTGCAAAACGATGAACACCACTACAACCGGCGCGGCGATAATCAAGGCCAGCGAGCCAAGATAGCTCCACGGCTGCGCGCCGCCCTGGAACTGGTTCTGGACAATGGCATAAATCGCCATCGAAAGCGTGACCGTATCGGCTTTCTCAACGAACATCCAACCCAGGGCAAACTCGGAATAGCCGGTCAGGAAGGCAACCAGCCCGGCCACGGCGATAGAGGGCAGGGCCAGCGGCAGGGTAATGAAAAAGAAGGTTTTCAGGTCGCTGGCGCCATCGAGAAAAGCGGCTTCTTCGACTTCCTTGGGAATGGCCTGGAAGGCCGAGCGCATATTCCAGATGCAAAACGGCATGCCAAAAACAGCATAGACAATTACCAGCGCCATGAGCGTGGTACGGATTTTCAAGATGCTCAACAGGATGTAGAGCGGGGCCATAAACGCCACCGGCGGCAGGATGGCGGTCAGCAGGAGCAGGAAAAGCCCGGCATTGCGTCCCGGAAAACGGAAGCGGGCAAAAGCATAGGCCAGGCTGATGCCCAGGAGGATGGCCAGGCCAGCCGCGCCCAGGGAAACGGTCATGCTATTCCTGAGCAGGATTTCAAAGTCCACCGATTGGTAAGGCCGGTCGAGGACTTTGAGGAAGGCTTCCAGCGAAAACACTTTGGGCAGCCAGCGGAACTCGGTCGGGCGGCCAATGAGACTGCCGTCGAAAGCCAGGCGGACAACTCCCCAGATTGGCAGGAGCACAAACAGTCCGGTCAGCGCCAGCACGAGTTGGGTAATCACCTGGCGGGAAACGGAAATTTTACGCATAGGTCACTCCTTCGCTGGCCTTGCTCCAACGATTGAAGATAATCACGAAAGCAACCAGAATCAGGATGTTCAGGATATTGATCACCGATGAGATGGCAAACTGTCCGCCCAGGGGATGAAACCCGCCGGAGTTGAAAATATTGAAAGCGGTAGTGGAAAGGGTGGCTTCGAGCGCGTAAAAGGCCTGAAAGAGATAAAACTGGTTGAAGGCGAAAATACCGCGCACGATAATGGCCGGCAACAACAACGGCAGGAGCAGCGGCCAGGTAACGCCGCTGAAGGTTTGCCACAAATTCGCGCCGTCGATGGCCGCCGCATCATAAACTTCATCGGGGATCATGCGCAGGCCGGCGCTGGCAGCCATGAGCATAAACGGGAAGCCATACCACAGGGCCGGGATCAGGAAAATCACGATCCACAGGTCCGTGCTGCCCCGCCAGTTTGCCAGGAAGCCAAAAGGAATATCCGCGCCATATTGTTTGACGGCCAGCGCCAGCCAGCCCCACTCCGGCTGAAAAATGTTCGACCACATCAGCGCGCCAATCATCTCAGGAATCGCCCAGGGGACGATGAACAGCGCCTGCCAGAATTTGCCAAAACGCACCCCGCGCTGCCAGAGCAGCAGCGCAATCCCCAGGCCCAGGGCGGTTTGCAGCAGCACGGAAAAAACCATCCACAAAACATTGAAAACCAGGATGCCGCTCTCAGGAAAGTTGATATAACCCAAAACCGGGATGTAGTTGATCGGGCCGATAAAATTAACCTGGGTGGCGCGGTATGGGAATTCGCTTGTAACAGGCCCAGCCTGGCCGGACAGGCCGCCGAAAATGGCGCGCCACAACCCGCCCTGGAAACCATCCCGAATGGAAGCGGTGCTAAAGTCGGTGAAGGAAACCCCAAGCTGAAAAACCAGCGGGAAAAGGGTCAGGATGATAAAAGCAATCAAGCCGGGAACCAGCCAGGGCCAGGCGCGGCGCAAATCGCTGCGCTGCGGCCCAGCCCGCTGACCGCGCTTGGCCCACCAGCGTTTGAGCGGGTCGACCAATACGGCCAAGAAGCCTTCCGCGGCGGAAAAGGCCAGCGGAACGCTCAAAATGATGTTGTATTGCGCCCATTTGGTCGGCCAGACGAACAGGAAAGCCAGGGCAACCGCCAGCCAGAGCACGTACAGGCGTTCCTTGTTCCACAGCCGTTTCAGGCCGAAAATCGCAAAAACGGCCAGGAAAGGATCGTAAGGAAAATCAAAAACGCCGTTCTGGCCCCACCAGTAAGGCGAAAAGAACATGTGAACAATGGACTGGTAAAAGGGATAACCTGCGCGTTGGACTTCTTCCGCACCGCTGGCGTAACCGGCGTGATAGAAAACCGACTCGCGCAGGCGGTTTAGAGGATCGGGCCACAGGTAGGGGTTGGCGGCAAAGAAAACAGCAACGGCGAACAGGCCCCAGGGAAGAATCGCGCTGAACCAACTGCGCCATGTTCCGGTTTTGCGCTGTTCGAGGAACCAGTCAATCAGGATGGCAATCCCGACCACGCAGTACAGGTATTTGCTGGCGGCGGTCAGGCCAAGAAAAACGGATGAGGCGGCCAGCCAGGCCCCGCGCCGGGGGGATTTTTTGCTACGCAGGTAAGCCAGGACAGTGAGCAGGCTGGTCAGGGAGGGGAGCGACTCCAGCATCACCTGCGAAACATATTTGATGGTAAAGGTATGGATGGCCAGGGCAAATCCCGCCAGCGGGTTGAGCAGGGCGACCAAACCCACGGTCAGCGTGCCGAGCACCGCTCCCAGGGTGCGGGCATGGATCAGGTGCGGGCGCGGCAGGGTCGGGTCGGGCGAGGCGGTGGTTGGGCGGTCAGGGATGAGCGGCGCTTCGGGATCATCCGCTATGGCCCAGCCATACAGGATTTTCAGCAGCGGCGGGTGCTCGGGGCGGTAGTTGTAATCCAGCAGCCCGGTCAGGTCGCCGGAGCGGATAACGGCAGCATACTCCTGGGCCGCGCGCATGTAATCATCCTCGTCATAGTCAACGGGCAGATAGGTGGCGGCATTCTGGCGCAAGTTCCAGGCCAGCAGGATGACCAGGATGGCGGCAAAAACGGACAAGGCGGCGCGAAGCCACTTCGCTGAAAAAAAGTTCATGATCGGCCTTTACGAAAAGAAAGTAAGTCGTTCCAAATTTCTTTAAAAAGAATGAGCAGCGCCTCACCCGCCGCAAGCGAGAGCGGGGCGGTCAGCACAAGGATGTATTGCGGCCACTTGGTCGGCCAGGCCAGCAGGAAAAGGATGGCCACCCCCAGCCAGAGCACAAACACGCGCTCCTTCTTCCACAGGCGTACCAGCCCGAACACGGCCAGGCTGACAATCAACAGGTCGATGGAAACAACGAAAACATCCTGGGGATGCCAGTCCGCAGCGGAGGTTACCATCCAAATGAAAGGCTGGTAAACCGGAAAGGCGTTTTCCAGCACTTCCTGGGCGGAGGTGGAATAGCGCGAGTGATAGGTCAACGCTTCGAGCAGCCTGCCCAGCGGATCGGGCCACAGGTAGGGGTTGGAAGCAAAAAAGGCCGCCAGCGAGAACAGCCCCCAGGCCAGGAGAGACTTCCAATGGCCTCGCTTGCGCAGTTCGAACAGCCAATCGAGCAGGATGGCAAAACCGACCAGGGCGTAGATGAACTTCCCGGAAGCGGTCAGCCCCAGGAAAAGGGCCGAAGCGACCCACCACAAATTCCGCCGGGAATGGCCACGCTTGTAAGCGGAATAAGACAGCACCGCGGCCAGGCTGGTAAAAGCGGGCAACGCCTCCAGCATAATCTCGCTGGTGTATTTGACCGTCATGGTATGCACCGCCAGGAAAGCCCCGCCGAGGGGGTTGAACAAAGCCAGCAGCCCGGCAGCCAGGGCGCCGAAGAGGGCGGCTGCGCGGCGGGCGTGGAAGCCGGTCGGCGAGAGAACCGCCTGGTACAGGTCGCCTGACTGCATATCTTCTTCGAAATCTGGCAGGATGGCCCAGCTAAAAAGCAGTTTGCTCAAAGGCGGGTGTTCTGGGTTGGGATTGGTTTCGAGCAAACCAGCCCAATCGCCATTCTTCATCAACCCGGCGAATTGGGCAGCAGCCGAGAGATAAATGCCCTCATCCGCATCGGGCGGCAGGGCCTGAGCAGCCTTGATGCGCAGATTCCAGGCAAAAAAAACGATAAGGATCGCGGCCAGTGCATAAAATAAATTACGAAACCATTTTGATGCAAACAACCCCATAGCCACCTCGCAAATAATCAATGATCCTTAATTTCCGAAAGTGAATTGGTAGACCCTGAAAATTCTAACATATTCGGATAGAAGAGTCCGGTTATAAAAAATCGCTCCTGCAAAAGCAGAAGCGATTCGCGCTACATGGGTGAAATAGCCTTATTCGTCATCGTCTTCACCCGAGGAAAGCCGGTCAGCCTCGTCGCGGGTGGAAAGTTCTTCGATGAACATATCGATATCGCCGCTCATCACCACCGGCAGGTTATAAGACGAAAGCCCGATGCGGTGGTCGGTAACGCGGCTCTGGGGATAGTTGTAGGTGCGAATCTTCTCGGAGCGTTCACCCGTGCCAACCTGGGAGCGACGGTCGGCTTCCTGCTCGGCATGCCGCCGGTTTTCTTCCATTTCGAACAGACGGGCGCGCAAAATGCTCATCGCGCGCATCTTGTTCTGGAGTTGTGAGCGCTCGTCCTGGCAGGTAACAACCAATCCGCTGGGTTTGTGATACAGGCGCACCGCGGTCGAGTTCTTCTGCACGTTCTGGCCGCCCGCTCCCGCCGAACGATAAACTTCGATCTCGATATCCGATTCAGGGATATGGATTTCGACTTCATCGACTTCGGCCAGCACCGCCACCGTAGCGGTGGAGGTGTGAATGCGCCCCTGCGACTCGGTCGCCGGCACGCGCTGAACACGGTGGACACCCGACTCGTACTTGAGCTTCGAGTATGCGCCGCGGCCTTTGATCTCGAAAGTGATTTCCTTGAAACCGCCGATGCCAATTTCGCTGGCCGACATGACCTCCGACTTCCAACGCTGGCGCTCGGCATAGAGCGTATACATGCGGAACAGGTCCGCCGCAAACAGGGCCGCTTCGTCACCGCCAGTCCCGGCCCGAACTTCGACGATCACGTTCTTATCGTCGCGCGGATCCTTCGGAACCAGCATCCCTTTCAGGGCAGTTTCGATCTGGGGAATCAACTCCTCCAGTTCGGCTGCTTCCATTTCCGCCAGCGATACCAATTCCGCCTCCTGCTCCGATTCGAGCAACGCTTTGGCCTCTGCAAGGCGCTTCAGCGCAATCCGATATTCGCGGGCTTTTTCCACCAACTCTTCCAAGTCGCTGCGTTCCTTGTTCAGTTCGGCGGCGCGCTGGTAATCGTTGCCAACTTCCATCAGTTGGCGGTTGATTTCTTCGTAACGTTCTTCAATTCCTGCCAGTTTTTCGAGCATACATCATCCTTTAAAACGCGAAAAGAAACGCGGCCTGACTTGCGCCGCGTTGCTGGATTATACCAACGATTGCAAACTTAAAACGTCGCGACGGCTGAAAAAATCATCGAAAACAAAACGATCAGCGAGATGACAACGAACACAATCCGCGTAATCGCCAGCCGGCGCGCTTCATGATTGCGTTCCGATTTATTGTTAACATTCTTGTTGTTGGCGGGTTTCTTGCTGGCCATACAAACTTTCTCCTAGCTTTCCTTTTCGTATTTCTTCAAAACAGACGATAGCGCCTTTTCCAACTCATCCAGCGTTACCGGTTTCATTACATAAGCGTCCGCACCCAGGCGTTTGGCTTCATCCACCTGAATCTCGGTCGACTCGGACGAGAGCATCACCACCGGTAAATCGTTCCACTCCGGGCGGCGGCGGATGAACTCCAGCATCATGATTCCGGTCACTTCGGGCATACTGATGTCCAGGATCAACAAATCCGGGCGGCTGCCGTCCATTAATTCCTTGGCCGCCAGGCGCGCATTCAAGAAGTGCCGGGCCTGGTAATCAAGCAGCTTCAGCATCAGCATGACTGCGCGAGCCATCTCCTGGTCGTCGTCGATGATCCAAATGGTTTTCATCATTCCAGATGCGCCTTGACCTGCTCGGCAACGTCGGGCGGAACCACCTCCGCCAGTTCCTGCAACGAGGCGTCCCTAATCTTATCCACACTTCCGAAATGTTTCAAGAGGCTCTTCCGTCGCGCCGGACCAACGCCGGGGATCGAGTCCAAAATCGAAGCCATGCCTTGCTTCGAACGACGCTTACGGTGAGCGGTAATGCCAAAACGATGGGCTTCATCGCGGATGCGCTGCAAAAGGTACAAACCCTGTGAATGGCGCGGCAACAGCAGCGGCTCCGATTGGTGCGGGAAGAAAATCTCTTCTTCGCGCTTGGCCAGCCCGACCACAGGAACCTTGCCATACAGCCCAAATTGCTCCAGGACAGCCACCACACGACCCAACTGGCCTTTGCCGCCATCAACAATAATTAAATCCGGCAGGATGGAAAATGACTCGTCCGGCTTCGCACCCGGCGCCTGGGTCGCCGCCGATTCGACATTGCTCACCGACCAGCGTTTGAAACGGCGGGTGAGCATCTCCTCCATGCTGGCGAAATCATCCGGCGCGCCGATCGAAGTGCTGTCGATGTTGAATTTGCGATAGTTTTTCTTGGCCGGGACACCCTGCTCGAAAACCACCATCGCCCCAACGGTGGCCACACCCTGGGTGTGGGAAACATCGTAGCATTCCATCCGGTTGGGCGGCTCGGGCAGGTTGAACGCCGATTGCAATTCCGCCAGGGCCATCTCCTGCTTGTGACTGTCGGCCTGCCACTGACTGCGCAGCGCAGAGAGGGTTTCGGCGGCGTTTTCAGCCGCCATCTGGACGAGTTCATGCGGCTGGCCCTCGCGCGGGACATGGATTTCGACTTTACCGCCGCCGCGCCGCGAGCGCAGCCACTCCTGGATGATGCGCGCTTCTTCGATCTCGTTCGGCAGCAACACCTGCTGGGGCATGTTGGCCGCCTCGGTGTAAAACTGCTTGACGAATTCGGCAATCACCTCGTTATCGGTAACATCCTCGGTGCCTTCGAGCACAAAATACTCGCGCCCGATCAACTTGCCGCCGCGCACAAAGAAAATCTGGACGCAGGCCTCGCCGTCGGCGCGCGCCATGGCAATCACATCCGAATCCTTGTAATCGGAGGCAAATACAACCTTCTGGCGTTCGACAATGCTGTGCATGGCCTTGAGCTGGTCGCGCAGGGCAGCGGCCTTCTCGAAACGTAGTTCCTCGGCGGCTGTTTCCATCTCGGCCTGAACCCGCTCCATGATTGGCTCGGAATGACCGCTCAGGAATTCCATCAGATCGGTAATCATCTGGCGATAGCCCGCCTGATCGACCGCACCAATGCAGGGGCCGATGCACAATTTGATATCGTAGTACAGGCAGGCGCGTTTATCCTGGCCGCTGATTTCGCGGTCACAGGTCAGGTACGGGAAAACCTTTCGCAGCACATCCAGGGTCTGGTAAACCGCCCAGGCCGAAGTATACGGGCCAAAGTAACGGGCGCCATCCTCGAACATCTGGCGGGTAACGGTCACTTTGGGGTAGGCGTCCTGCCAATGGACTTTGATGTACGGGTAACGTTTGTCATCCTTCAAGCGCACGTTGTACTTCGGGCGGTGGCGCTTGATCAGATTCATCTCCAGAATCAGCGCTTCAAGCTCCGAACCGACCACGATCCACTCGAGCGTGGCAATTTCGCGCACCAGGCGGCGGGTTTTGTTGTCGTGGCTCGAATCGGCGTGGAAGTAGGAACGCACCCGGTTCTTGAGATTGATGGCTTTGCCGACATAGATAATTTTTCCGTCGGCATTTTTCATCAGATAACAACCGGGTTTGGTTGGCAGGGTGGCAAGGATGCCCTGGATATGCTCTGAAATTTGCATGGAAGAAATTATACCCGGCCAGGCGCAGACAATCAAAAAGAGTACCCTGGTTTTCCAGAATACTCTTTTACCGATCCAATCTCAGGGCGCGTAGCCCGGCGGCATCTCGTGCTCGCCATCCACCTGGGCCGGCTCCGGGGACGGTAAACGCCCCGTCCCCGCAAACAAGGGCATATCGAGCATGTAAACTGCATGATCGAGAGCCGTCAACAGGCCGCCCTCACCCGGCACCGGTTCGATGCGTTCGTTGCCGTCCAGATCGCGGCCGTTGACCATCCGGTCGGCAAGCGCCAGGGATTGCAGCACCAGCGCGCGCGTATCATCATCCAGGCGCTCGCTTGCGGCGATTTGCAGCAACAATTCGGACAGTTCAACCGCCCAGCCTTCGATATTCCGGACAGAATGAATGACATGGTCGCCGTGGATGACGATGTTGGCCGAGGCGTCTTCCATCGTCATGGCGAAACCGGTATGCGAGATGGTTCCTTCGAGATAACCGACATTCTCACCGTTCAGCAAAAGGCCAAACCCATCGCCGGGATCGGCCACAGCCCCATCCCCGTCCAGGTCGCCGTAGCCGCCAGCCTGGCTGCCCACCAGCAGATTATAGACGGCCTCCGCCTCGGCGCGGACAGCAGGCAGGTCATCCTGTTGGGAGGCGTTCAGCATGAGTTGGGTATGCTCGAGGACAAGCAAAGTCTGTCTTTCCAGGCCGACAATCAGGCCGATTTCTGCAGGAGTCTCGCTAAAACTAACAAACAAGTGCCGTAAATGTTTGAGCGCCAGCGGCGGGATGCCGGACGAGTAAACGATATCCCCGGAAGAGTTTGGATTGGCATCCGGATTGGGTTCCAGGCTGATTTCCAGGCGGCCATAACGGACGAGCAAATTGCGGCCCTGTTCATCGAGGAAAGTCAGGCCCGCCTGGCCATCCGCGCCCGGAACGGTTAAAACGCCCAGGCTGCGGCGCACCTCGTCCCCGGTCAGCCAGGCCTCGTACTGGAAACCAGTTTCCGGTTGGGGCAGTTCCGGGGCATTGAGAATGACCTCGTCCAGCAAACCGGCCACGCTGTAAAAACGCAAAATGCCCAAAACTGGCTCATCCTGGGCCGCCATCTCATCCATTTCGTGACCGGGCATGGATTCGGGCGCAGTCGTTGCGGTCGGTTCAGGGGTCGGCTCGGCTAACGCGGCGCTGGCTGCCGGCAAAATGGTCAGGGTTGGAGTAACTTGAGCGGGAACAGGCCGGAAGAGCCAAATCCCGGCCAGAATCAGCGCGCCAAGGAGTAAAACCAGAGGCAGCCAGGGAATCGGATTCTGTTTGGGTGCGGGAACAGCCGCCGGGGGCGTGACCGGCAGGGTTGTCCGCGATTCCGGGGCAGGCCGCAGTTCGGCATACGGCTGGCTGGCGGAGGAAAAATCCGCCGGGGCCAGGTTGCTCGCATCCAGAAAAGCCAGCAGGAATTCCTGGGCGGAGGCAAAACGCTCCGCCGGGTTCTTGGCCAGGATGCGATCCAGCACCAATTGCAGCGAACCGGGAAGAGCCTCTATCGGCGGGGGCGGCTCCTGGATGTGCTTGAGCAGGACGGCCATCGAGGTGTCGGCTTCGAAGGGCACCCGCCCGGCCAGCATTTCGTACAGGGTTACGCCCAGCGAGTACAAATCCGAACGGTAATCGACCTTCTCGCCGCGCGCCTGTTCAGGAGACATATAGGCCGGCGTCCCGGAAACTGTACCGGAGGAAGTCTGCGAAGCGGATTGGGCCAGGCGCAGCAGGCCAAAATCGGTCAGGATGGCTTCGACATCCGCCGGCAAAGGCTCGCCCGACTGGACCCGGCTTATTTTTGACGTTAAAAGAATGTTGGCCGGTTTGATATCGCGGTGGATGACGCCCTGCCCGTGGGCATAGTCGAGGGCAGAGACCAGCATCGTCAGCAATTGGCCAATTTGCTTGAGACTCAATCGTCCGCCCTGGGCATGTACTGCGTTCAGATAACCCGATAGGCTGACACCCGGCACATATTCCATCACAATGAAAGGCTGGCCATCGAGCACATCAAAATCGTACACCTGGACAATGTTCGGGTGGCGCAATCCGGCCAGTACCTGGGCTTCGCGTTCGAAGCGCAGTTGCAAATCGGGTTGGCCTTCCAGGTGGCGATGAAGAATCTTGACCGCCACCGGCCGATTGAGGGTGGTATGTGTGCCCAGGTAGACCTCGGCCATCCCACCGCGTGCCAACAGGGTTTCAATGCGGACTTTTGAAAATGTTTTTCCGACCCATTCTGTCATATTTGGATTATACCTGAGACGTCGGACATGGAATAGAGAGACAAAAGGCGGCCGCATTACAAAATGATTTTGGTTGTACAATTCGAGCCATGAGCAAAACGCCCTACACTATTCCCCTTGAGGAGATGCGGCGCGAGTTGGAAGTGCTCAACTCGCAGTTCATCGCCAGCCTGGCCCCGGTTTTTTCGAACGACGAGGCGCGGGCTTTTATCAAGCGCATCCGCGAAGAATTCCCGGATGCCAGCCACCACGTTCCAGCTTACATCCTCGGCGGCGGGAACAGCTTCAGCGAATACTGCTCCGACGATGGCGAACCGCAGGGCACAGCCGGACGTCCGGCGCTAACGGTTTTGCGCGGTTCGGGGCTGGGAGATGTAATCGTGGTCGTCACCCGTTATTTCGGCGGGACGCTGCTCGGCACCGGCGGCCTGGTCAAGGCCTATACCGAAGCGGCCCAACTGGTGGTAAACGCCGTCCCGCGCGGACAGCGGATCGCCGTGCATATTGCCCTGCTGGCCATCCCCTACAACCTGCTCGAACGCCTGCGCCTGCTGGCTCCGCGTCATAACGGCCAGATTCTGGACGAGGAGTTCGCCGCCGACATCACCCTGACGCTGCGTTTCCCGGTCGAGGCGCTGGAGGGCTTTCAGCGCGATTTGCGCGAGATTTCGGCCGGCCAGTTGCAGGCGGAAATCATCGAAAGCAAACAAATGCTGGTTCCGTTGCAAAAAATTTGATTAGACCTCTTGCATAAGTGCTATCACAAGTCCTGCCTGCGCCAGTGCCGCCGGCACAGGTGAGCGGAGCGTGTTTCGACAGGCTCAACAACCGTCCTTCGACTGCGGGCTGCGCAACCCTTCGATAAACTCAGGGCGCTTCGCCCTCCGCTCAGGACGATAAAATTTCATGCACGAAGCGAAGCGGTGTCCTGAGCCTGTCGAAGGGTCGAAGGACTTTTTCAAACCAACCAATACTTTTGCAAGATATCTATTTTGGAATCCAAACAGGGGTGAAAAAATCCACAATTCCCGCAGTACAATAAATTTAGCGGCATTTGCCCCGGATCAACCACAGGCTGGCTTGTATGCTTCAACATCCCCCTCTACACGAAAAGAAACATGCTCCACAGGATTTCCAGGCTCGCGCACTGGAAGCTGAAGCGCATGGCGATTGGCAAACCGCTGCCAAACTGTACGCGCGCGCACTCGAACAGCGCACGACCGAACTGGCCCTGATCAACAACGTTCAGGCGGGCCTCTCCGCCAACCTGGAGATGCAAGCCATCTACGACCTGGTCGGCGACAGCCTGCGCGATACCTTCAACGCCCAGGTGGTAATGATTTCGCAGTACGATCCGCAAACCGACAAAATTTTCCATCACTACGCCATCGAACGCGGACAGCATCTCAACATCCCCGGCTGGCGCGCCATCGACAGTTCGCGCAAACGGATCGCCGAAACCGGCAAGCCGTACATGATTAACCTGCAAGACATCTTGAAGGTTGTATCCGAAGGCAAGATGAGCGTCATCCCCGGCACGGAATTGCCGCATACCTGGCTGGGCGTGCCGATGCTGGTCGGCGACCAGGTGCGCGGCATCGTCAGCCTGCAAAACCTGGACAAAGAAAACGCCTTCAGCAAAAGCGACATTGAGTTGCTCAACACCCTGACCAACAGTATGAGTCAGTCGCTTGAAAATGCGCGCCTGTTCAACGAAACCCAGCGATTGCTCAACCTGCTCGAAGAAGAAATGGAAATTGCCCGGCATACCCAGCAAAGCATCCTGCCGGCAGAGTTCCCAAAACAAAAAGGCTACGATATTGCCGCTTCGATTATCCCGGCCCGGGCGGTTGGCGGCGACTTTTTCGACTTCATCCCACTGAAAAAGCAGCGTCTGGCCATCGTTGTCGGGGATGTCTCGGACAAGGGCCTGCCCGCCGCCCTGTTCATGGCGCTGACCTTCAGCCTGTTGCGCACCGAAGCCACCCGCACCGCCGACGCGCGCCAGGTGCTGATCAACGTCAACCGCGACCTGCTCAAGATGAATCCGCTGGGGATGTATGTGACCCTGCTCTACTGCGTGCTCGACTTGCGCAATGGAACCCTGGAATGCACCCGCGCCGGACACCCGCAGCCAATTGTGCTTGACTCCTATGGGCGCACCCGCCCGGTTGAACTGAAAGAAGGACAGCCGCTCGGCGTTATGGAGAATTTCGCGCTCGACCAACAGGAAATCATCCTTCCGCATGGCGGCCTGGCCCTGTTCTACAGCGACGGGTTAAGCGAAGCCTGCGACCTGCGCGGGAAAGAATTTGGCACGGAGCGTATCCTGAATGAATTGCTGGCTCACCGCAACAAAAACGCCAAAAACCTGTGCGCCCAGTTGTGGAATGCCGTTGAGTTATACAGTTCCCCCATTCCGCACCAGGATGACTTTACCACGGTGGTGGTGAAGAGACATTGATCTTGCTGGACATACCTTAAAGCATTCTCAATCTTGTTTGCGGCGAAACCGGTTTAGGAACATAATAATGCCGACCAGCAGGAATAGACATCCAGCAACCAAAAAACCCATACTGTTGGTGTAGAAACCGATTGCAGCAACCAGGATGGCAACAACAAATATAGCGAACAGACTTGAATTACCTTCTTTATGATTAAAGTTTTTCATAAGCTCCTCTTTTACGGATAAATTTTCAGTGTTGTACTTTTCTACCGGACAAATTTCGTGATAGTTTGTCATCCCTGGCACTGCCCGCCAGGGCATGTGTTCGAGCGATAGCGAGAAATCTTTCCCCAACGTGCACAAGATTTCTCCCCGCTACGCGGCTCGAAATGACAAGAATCAACGATAGTTGCAGTTCACATTATTTTGTCCGGTAGAGAATATTGTGCTCATTGCAAAGTCCTGTGTCAAACCTTCTGGCACAGGACTCTGCATGTATTTATAACAAGCGATCGCCACCGTCGACCGAATCGGTGCGATAGTGACAGCCGCGGCTCTGACGGTTATGGCGCGCGGCCTGGGCAATCAGCAATCCGGCTTCAACCGCATTGCGCAGTCCGATCAGGCCATCGCTCAACTTGGTTTTGCGGTAAAAGGTCTCGATTTCGGTTTGCAGGTGGCGCAACTCACGGATGGCGCGCGAGAGCCGGTCGCCGGAGCGAATCAAGCCCACGTAATGCCACATAATGTTCTGGATGGTCTGCATATCGCCCTGAATCAAGGCCGGGTCCGAATCGTGGATCAGGTTTGATTCGTCCCAGGGCGGAATGGAGTCCGGGTCGGGGTAGGACAGGATAGTATCTTGTCCTACAATGTGCTCGGCGGCGCGCTCGCCGAAAACCAGGCCCTCCAGCAGCGAGGTGCTGGCCAAACGGTTCGCGCCATGCAGGCCGGTGCAGGCCACCTCCCCGACCGCATACAGGTTTTTAATCGTCGACTCGCCCCAGGCGTTGACGGCCACCCCGCCACAGGAGTAGTGCGCCGCCGGTACAACCGGAATCGGCTCGCGGGTAATTTCGATTCCGACCCGCAGGCATTCGGCGTAAATGTTCGGGAAGCGAGTCCGCAGCTTATCAGCTTCCATGTGGCTGCCAATATCCAGCAAAACGTAGGGGTAGCCGTTGACCTCCATTTCATGGTGGATGGCGCGGGCAACCACATCACGCGGGGCCAGGTCTTTCCACTCCGGCGAATATTTGTGCATGAAAGGCTGGCCCTCGGGCGTCAGCAGGGTGCCGCCCTCGCCACGCACCGCCTCGCTGATCAGGAAACCCTGCGCACCGGGCACTTCCAGCGCCGTTGGGTGGAACTGGATGTACTCGGCGTTGATGATGCGCGCCCCGGCGCGATGAGCCATCGCCAGGCCGTCGCCGCGCGCACCGGGCGGATTGGTGGTATTGCGGTAAATCCGTCCCAGGCCGCCGGTCGCCAGGATGGTAGCCTTGGCCAGGGTGCGGTGGATGGCGCGCCCGTTGCGGTCAAAAACATACGCGCCATAGCAAGTGACCGGCCCGTAAGTGTCGAGCGGATTGCGCGAATGATGAGGGTAGGTAATCAGATCGACGGCGGTGGCATTCGTCAACAACTCGATGTTGGGCTGGCGGCGAACAGTCTCGGTCAGGCCCTCGATGATGCTGCGGCCGGTGCCATCGCCCACATGCAGGATGCGGCGGCGGGAATGGGCCGCCTCCTGACCATAGGCCAGTTCGCCGCCCGAATCGCGGTCGAAGCCGATGCCGGCTTCCGTTAAAAGCAATTTCTCCAGGCGGACGGGACCTTCCTCGGCCACAATCCGCGCCGCTTCGGGCAGGGAGGCCCCGGCCCCGGCCTCCAGAATATCGTGGATGAGCAGGTCGGCGTTATCGTCCGGCCCACGATGGATGATTCCGCCCTGGGCATAGCGCGAGTTCGATTCGCGCGGGTCAGGCTCGCGGGTGATCAGGATAATGCGCCGCGCCGGGTCTTTGGCCAGTTTCAGGGCGGCGGCGGCCCCGGCCACGCCGGAGCCGATAATAAGTACGTCGGTGGTTTTCATAAGATTCCAGATGTTGGTCGAGTAGGCGGGGTCTCGATACGGGCTTCGCCCTACTCGACCAACGCCGTATCGAGACCTATCCAATCTTGATCATCCGATCCACCGCCTGGAAGGCGCGGACGCGGATTTCTTCGGGGACTTCGATGACCTGCCAGTTGTTGCGCAGTGAGTCGCGCACATTTTCCATCGTGATCATGTTCATATGCGGGCAGCGCACCATGCACAGGCGCAGCAGGTCTTTGTCGGGGTTGGCGGCGGCAATATTGTCGCCCATCGAGCACTCGGTCAGCACCAGGAAGTGCGGGGCCTGCTGCTTCTGGACATAATCGATCATGGCCTTGGTCGAGCCTGAAAAGTCGGAAGCTTCGACCACCTCCGGCGGGCATTCGGGATGAGTCAGCACAACCACATCCGGGAATTGTTCGCGCACCGCGCGGATGTCCTCGACCGTAAACTGGTCATGCACTTCGCACTTGCCGTGCCAGCCAACCATTTGGATATCGAGGCCCCCCTCATTCCCCCCATTTTGGTGCCCAAAATGGGGGGACGCAAGGGGGGCAGGGCCAATCGAGGGGAAAATGATGTGTTTACCAGTTTCCTTGGCCACATTGCTGGCCAGGTACTGGTCGGGCAGGAAAATGATTGTATCGCTCTTAAGCGATTCGACCACGGCCACGGCGTTACCGGATGTGCAGCAGATGTCGCTCTCGGCCTTTACATCCGCATAGGTATTGACATAGGTCACGACCGGCACGCCGGGGTATTTGCGCTTGAGGGCGCGTACATCCTCGGCGCTGATTGATTCGGCCAGGGAGCAGCCCGCTTTTTCGGCGGGCAGCAGCACGGTCTTGGACGGGTTCAGGATTTTGGCCGTCTCAGCCATGAACTTGACGCCACAAAAGACAATCACATCCTTGTCGGTGCTGGCAGCCTTGCGGCTCAAATCGAGCGAGTCGCCGCGAAAATCGGGGATGGCGTGGAACAAAACCGGTTCCATATAGTTGTGGCCGAGGATGACGGCATTGCGTTCCTTTTTGAGCTGGTTGATTTCAACCGCAATCTCGGCTTTGTAATACAACTCAACATCGGGGACGAGTTTTCCCAGGCTGATTTTCATTTCTTCGTACAGGGCTTGCGCTTCGGGGTTCATTTTTGGCTCCTTTTACCAATATGAAATCCATGTAGGGGCGCAGCAATGCTGCGCCCCTACGCAATCATCGAACAAAATCCAACGACACATCAAACACCTTGGCCGAGTGGGTCAACGCGCCGCTGGAGATGTAATTAACGCCGGTTTCGGCAATTGAGCGGACAGTTTCGAGCGAAACGTTGCCGCTGGCTTCCAGTTTGGCGCGTCCGGCATTAATTTCAACGGCTTCGCGCATCATCGCAAGGCTCATGTTATCGAGCAGGATGCGCTCGACGCCCAGCGCCAGGGCTTCGCGAACATGCTCCAGCGTGCGGGCTTCGACTTCAATCTCCAGGCCGGTGGCGGCAGCGCGGGCGCGGGTTACAGCCTCGGTAATGGAACCGGCAAAATCGATGTGGTTATCCTTGATCAGGATCATATCGTACAGGCCAATGCGATGGTTTTGCCCGCCGCCGCGCAGGACGGCCAGCTTATCGGCCATGCGCAGGCCGGGGACGGTTTTACGCGTGTCGAGGATGACAGCCTTTGTCCCGGCGACGGCCTCGACGAACTGATGGGTCAGGCTGGCGATGCCGCTCATGCGGCCCAGGAAGTTGAGCGCGGTCCGTTCCGCGGTCAGCAGGCTGCGGGCTGGTCCGCTCAGCGCGGCGACGATTTGACGGTTCCCGACCCGGCTGCCCTCCCCGGCCAGGGGGCGAAACTCAATCCGGGCGTCCACCGCGCGACAAACCGCTTCGGCCATATCCAGGCCGGCAATGATTCCATCCTGCTTGGCGATAATTTGTCCACTCATGCGGGCATCGGCGGGCAGGATGCTCTCGCTGGTGGCATCGCCAGGGCCAATATCTTCGCGCAGGGCACGCTGGATGGCTTCAAGAATATCAGGGTGAAGGGTATTCAAAGGCAACTCCTTTGGTGTATATTTTACACTATTATACCAGAAAATCAAAACCTGCTTGACAAAGGGCATAAGATGGCTTATAACCGAATAAATATTCGGTTATTTACAAAACAGAGAAACCCATGCCCCGCCCTGATGTCCGCGAAGAACGACGCCCACAAATCATTGCAGCCGCTGTGAAAGTTTTCCAGCGCAAAGGCTACCGCAAAGCAACCATGCCCGAAATTGCCCGCGAGGCCGGGTTGAGCATTGGCGGCGTGTACTGGTATTTCAAGGGCAAAGATGATGTGGTACTGGCCATTCTGGAGGATGTTTTCAAAAGCGACCTGGACGATTTGAATCTCCTCGTGAATACGCAAACGAACGCCGGCGAACGGCTGAAATCTTTCATCTCCGCTTACGTAGAAAACTATAACGAGATGGCCTGGCTGAACACCATTGGCATTGAGTTTTACGGCGAGGCGGCCCACGATCCGGTCGTGCGCGGATTTGTTCAACAATATCTGGCCCATTACCGTCAGGCGCTGCTGCAATTGATCGAGCAAGGCGTTACCCGCGGCGAATTCCGGGCCGTTGACCCAGTCGCCGTTGCCAACGCCCTGATCGGCCTCGAAGAAGGACTTTCCCTGATTAAAACCGCTGATCCGCAGGGAGTTGACTGGAAACGCTCTTTCCAATCTGCTGCGGAACTTATCCTGCTCGGACTGACAACAAAGGAAAACTGACCATGAACCTGATTCCCATCCAACTGCGTCACGGCTTGCGCCAAACCCAACTTCAGCACGCGGCCCAACTTTATTTCGATGCCTTCCGCCGCCAGATCAGCCCAATCCTGGGCGCGGACAACCGCGCGGTTGCCCTGCTGCGCCAATTAATCAACCCAAAATCGGTGCTGACCGCCTGCCAGGATGGACAAATTATCGGGTTGGCCGGGTTGCAATACAACAGTCAGCGCTTCATCCAACCGCAACTGCCGTTATTTATCTCGCGTTTCGGCTGGATTTTGGGACGCATCCGCTACCGCCAGGCGGCCCTGCTCGAACAACCCTGCCCGCCAGACCAGCTTTATATCTCAGGCATTGCCGTCAGCCCGGAATGGCAGGGTCAGGGGATCGGCACCTGGCTGTTGAACGCCGCGGTCGATTTTGCCAGCAAACACGGCCTGGAAGCGGTCCACATCCAGGTGCCCAACACGGCCCCGGCGCTGAAACAACTCTGCCAGCGGCTGGGTTTCATCAATACAGCCACCCAAAACAGACCCTACCTGAAACTGTTCGGCATCAACCAATTCAACACCTTTAGCAAAAACGTATAGCGGAAGAGAATCATGAACAGCGCTGCCCCCACGATGCGCCCAGTCGCCCAAACCGAACGGATTCACATTCTCGATATCCTGCGCGGGTTCGCCGTCTTCGGCATTTTGGCGGTCAATATCGGCGGCTTTGCCAGCCCAGCCTTCTTTCCGGGCTATGTTGCCCCGCAATGGGAATGGTTCGATCATCTGGCTGAAACGCTCATGCTCTTCCTCGCCGAGGGCAAGTTCTACACCATTTTCTCCTTCCTGTTCGGGCTGGGATTTTCGGTCCAGTTGGCACGGGCCGAGGCCAGGGGCAGGGATGTGCGTACTTTCTATCCGCGCCGCCTGTGGGTGCTTTTCGGGCTGGGATTGCTGCATACCCTGCTCTTCTGGATTGGTGACATCCTGCGCCTGTATGCCCTGCTCGGGTTTGCCCTGCTGGCCTTCCGCAATCGCTCGAACCGGACACTGGCCATCTGGGCGGGGATTTTCCTGATGCTTGGCTTCCTAATCCTGGGTGGGGCGGGCGGCCCGCATGATGGCGGAGGGGAAATTCCTGGTATGGATGTAGTCGGCATGGCCCGCCAGGTCTACAGCAGCGATTCCTTCCTGTCTGTGGCTATCTTTCAGGCTTTTGCCGGGGTCATATCGTTCATCGTTATCGCCATTGCCCAGGGCGGCACCGTGATGGCGCTCTTCCTGCTTGGCCTGCTGGCCGGGCGGATGAAGTTTTTCGAACACCTGCCTGAGAATCAGCCCATGCTCAGGAAAATCATCCTGTGGGGCTTGCTGGTCGGTCTGGGATTTAACGCCTTGTTCGTTTTTGCTTCAAACTCCTGGCTGGCATCCCTCGGATTCACGGTCGGCGCTCCTGCCCTGGCTGCGGTGTACATCAGCAGCATCTCGCTGCTCTCGCTGAAGGAGTTGGGGGCCAGGTTCCTCGCCCCAATCGGCAAGGTTGGGCGCATGGCACTCAGCAACTATGTGCTGCAATCTGTCCTGTGTTCACTGATTTTTAACGGCTACGGCCTCGGCCTCTATGAAAAAGTCGGCCCGGCAGGGCTGTGGGGCATCACCCTGACAATTTACCTGTGCCAGATTCCGCTCAGCAACTGGTGGCTGGGCAAATTCCAGTTTGGCCCGCTCGAATGGCTCTGGCGCTCGTTAACCTACGGACAGAAACAGCCTTTCCTCCTGGCAAAACCATGATCCAAATCACAGATACGATCATCGAAAATCACCGTCAGCGCGCCGGAGAAATCTATTACGAGGCCTTTCGCCGCAAACTCCAGCCGCTGGTGGGCAAACCGGCCAGCGTCGAACGCATCCTGGCCGCAGGGTTCAACCTCGACATGGCCATTGGTGCGCTGAAAGATGATCAACTGCTCGGCCTGGCCGGCCTGCACAACCGGGACAAGATTTTCTCACAAGTGAGTTTGCCCGACTGCCAGGCGCAACTCGGCCGCCTGCACGGATTGTACGCCTGGGCTGTGCTTAACATGTTCAGCGCAGGCGCGCACTGTCCCCCGAATCATCTGCGTATCGCTGCGATCGCCGTAGATGCTTCTACACGCGGCCAGGGATTGGGATCGCGCCTGCTGAATGCAATTATTGAAAAGGCCCGCCAGGCTGGCTTCAGCGCAGTTCGCCTTGAAGTAGTCGACACCAACCCGCGCGCGAAAAAACTCTACGAAACCTTTGGTTTCAGCACGGTAGAAACCCATTCCTACCCGATCACCAGCCGCTGGCTCGGGTTCGCAAAAGATTATGTCATGGTAAAACCCCTATGAATCCCAATATCGATTGGAACTATCCGCCGCCGCGACCCGGTTGGCGTAAGGAAATCGACACCTTTCTCGGTCCCGGCACAACCCGCGCCGAACTGGCCCTTGAGTGGATTGTCTCGCTGGCTGGCGGCCTGGGGATGTTGGCTTACGCGCTGCTCCAGCCGCTCGGCTGGAATGGCTGGCAAGTGGCCGTGGCCGTCCTGCTGGCCTTCGATCTGGCAGGCGGGGTGGTGACCAACGCCACTTCGAGCGCCAAACGCTGGTATCACCGTCCCGGCCAGGGATTGCGCCAACACTTGACCTTCATCGCCGTACACGGCGTCCATCTTGGGCTGGTGGGCTGGCTCTTCCGCACAGGGGATTGGGCCTGGGCCCTGGCCTGGTTCGCCTTCCTGATGACCGCCAGCGCGCTGATTCTGGCGATGCCGCTCTACTTGCAACGCCCGCTGGCTTTTACACTGTTCGCAATTGGCCTTTTGCTTTGGCTATACGCTGACTCAACCATCCCCGGTCTGGAGTGGTTCATCCCGGTCTTCCTGCTCAAGCTGCTGGTCAGTCACTTGCTGCGCGAAGAACCCTACCGGCCAGCCAATAATCTGCGATAATACGGGTATGACCTCCAATCTCAATTACCTGACCCGCCAATTTGAGACCGCCTGGAAGCTGACCAGCTACCATCTCGAAACCCTGACAGACGATGAATGCTTGTGGAGACCCGCTTCCAAAGGATTACACGTCCAGCGGGATGCAGCCGGCCTGTGGTATGCCGACTGGCCCGAAAGCGAAGGCTACGATCTCGGCCCGCCCAGCATCGCCTGGCTGACCTGGCACATCGATTTATGGTGGTCGATGGCCATCAATCATAACTTTGGCGATCAAAGCCTGACCCGCCAAAACGTGACCTGGGCGGGCAGCGCCGAAGCCGCTGTCGCGCGCATCCAATCCCGACAGTCCGAGTGGCGCACAATCCTGGCGGCGCTCAGCGAGGCTGACCTGCGCGCCAGCGAACGCGTCCGCTGGCCCTTCCAGGATCGAACTTTGGGCGATTTGGTGGCCTGGGTCAACATCGAGTTGACCAAAAACGCTGCCGAAATCGGCTACGCCCGCTTTTTATATGGGGCAAGAAGATAAACAAAACCGGGCGGTTCAAATGAACCGCCCGGAAACTTTTTTGTGCGTGGTTACGCAAGATTTACGAAGCCAGGGTCACATTCGCCGCCTGCAAGCCGCGCGGCCCCTGCTCCACCGAAAACTCAACCTTCTGTTCCGGTTCGAGACGTTTGTAGCCTTCCATCTGGATGGCCGAGAAATGGACAAAGACATCCTCGCCGCCATCGCGCCCGATAAAACCATAGCCCTTGGTGGCATTGAACCACTTGACGGTTCCAACAATACGTTCAGACATTTTTCTTTCTCCTGCATGAAATTTTGGCTGTTTCCAGCCGGGCAAGGTTATCACGCCGGAGGAGGTGTGTCAAGTCAAAATCAGGACGCCAGCGCTTGCAGGGCCTGGGCCGTCTCAGCCGGGGCTTCAAGCATTGGCATGTGGCCAACGCCGGGCAATTCGGTCAGGGAGGCCTTCGGCAACAAGGATTTCATCTCGCGGGCGCGTTCGGGCGGGATGAGCGCGTCCGCAAGGCCGTGAACGATACCAACGGGGCAAGTCAAACCAGGAAGCAGGTCGGTTGAATCGGGACGGGCGGCCATGGCTTTCAGGGCATTGACGATGCCGGGCACAGGCTGGCGCAGAATGAGTTCGCGCAGGAGCGCTTCGTGGGCCGGATTTGCCGACAGTTTGGCGGCCATCGCGTCCGCGACCACGCCGGGGCCTTTCGCGGCAACTTCGGCGGCAGTCTGCTGGCGGGCGGCCTGGCGCTCAGGGGTGTCGGGCAAAGCCTGGGTGGCAATTAAACCCAGGCCGAGCAGTATTTCAGGGGACTGGCGGGCAAAGGCCAGAGCGACATATCCGCCCATCGAGTGCCCGGCGAGAAAGGCGCGGGGCAGCCCGAGTCCGCGCAGGAGGTCGGTCAGGGCAGCGGCCATGTCGCTTAAATGGCAGTCTTCCGTAAACAGGAGCGAACGTCCCAATCCGGGCAAATCGGGCAAAATCAGGTCGAAGTGGCTTTCCAGGTGCGGCAGGAGCGGATTCCAGATGCTGTTATCGAGCGGGAAGCCGTGCAGCAGCACAAGCGGTTGGCCGGAGCCGGTGCGGATGTAGTTCATGGTTTTACCGTCCTGAGTAGTTGTCCTGAGCGGAGGCCCTGAGTGAAAATGAAGGGCTGTAGTCGAAGGACATTTTCTGCTGGAATCGCCCTTCGACTGCGCGCTTCGCTATCGCTCAGCACTCCACTCAGGGCTTGTTGGCCTTGTTATTCAGCCATTCGCGGGCAAAAGCCAGGGCTTCTTCGCGGCTGGAGAGGTTGCCTTCAGCCTGACTCTCGCGGATGGCTTCGAGCAGTTGGCCGATCTGGCGGCCCGGTTTCAGGCTGAATTCAGCCATCAGGTCATCCCCGTTAAGCAGTTGCGGCGGGTGGACAACCTGTTCTGGGGTTTCGAAATAAGCTTCGAGCAGGGCGCGGCAGATGTCGAGTTCGGCGGCCCAGTGCTCTTGCGGCAAAGTGGTTTCATACGTGGCGCGCAGGTCGGCCAGGGAATGCAGGATCACATCGATGCCTGCCGGGCCGGTATCGCGGAAAAAGCGATAGATGGCCTTGCGACTGATGGGCTGGCCCTTGCGCAGGCGGTCGGTGTGGGCATGGACACGCATGTGGTTGGCAACAATCAGTTTCAGGCGATCCATTTCATCGTTGCTCAGGCGCAGGGCAATGGCGCGGCGCAGCACGGTTTGCGCGCCTTTGTCTTCGTGGCTAAAGAAGCGAATGCGTCCGCTCTCTTCAACCGTGCGAGTGGAGGGCTTTTCGGCGTCATGGTAGAGCGCGGCCAGGAAGAGCAGGGCGCGCATGGGCCGGTCGGTGTTGAGTTTTTGGGCGAGGTGTTCGCCCAGTTGGGTGCGGTAACGTCCCAGCTTGAGCACCAGCAGGCCATTATACAAGTCGGCGTTGGATTTTTCTTCGTTGTACTGTGGGGCGAGCAGGTCAAGGATGTCTTCGAGATGGCGCAAAACCGAGAGGGTATGCGACCAGACATCCTGCACATGCGGCGACGATTGGGTGACACCCTTCATCGCGGCCAGTTCGGGCAGGATATGCGGCAGGACGCCGAGCAGATCGAGGGCGCGCAGGGCGGTATCAGGCCGCGGGCCAGCCAGGATTTTCAGGATTTCATCGCGGCTGCGTTCGGCGGAAACGTTGTCCAGGCCAGGGACGGCGGCTTTCATCCACTCGCGAGTGGTTTTGTCAATGCTCAGACCGTAGGAGGCCGCCTGGCGCACAGCGCGCAGGATGCGGACCGGGTCGTCGCTCATGGATGTTGCGGAACAAGCGCGCAGGCGCTTGGCGCGCAGATCAACCAGGCCGCCAAGCGGGTCGCGAATTTCACCGCTGCGCAGGTCGAGAGCAATCGCATTCAGCGTAAAATCGCGTCCGCGCAGGTCGTCTTCGAGGCTCCCACCGCGGAAACCGGCAAAGTCGAGGATGTCACGATGCCCGTCCGCATGGATGATAACCAGGCGGGCCGTGTCGTTTTCGACATCCAGCGGATAAAAGGCCGCTGAAAGTTTGTCGGCCAGGGTTCTAGAAAGTTTCAGGGCATTCTGCGGGACAGCAAAATCAAGGTCGTGAACTTCGCGCCCAAGAATCGCATCACGCACCGCGCCGCCAACCAGGTAAAGCACCTGGTCGGCAGGCAGTTGTTGACGCAACAACAGCATCAAGGGAGAGTGGAAAATAGCCAGGGTTTCAGACATGTAAACCACATCCAGTGGTTCTTTGGGACGCACCGCGCGGGCCGCCAGGAAAGCCGCCTCGCGGGTCTCGCCCTGGGCAACCACCTGTCCCCGGACAAGCGCCACCCAGCGCCCGGCATAGGCCGCAGGCAGATCGGGAGGCTCGGCAGGAAAATGTGAGGACATGATGCTTTTCAACGCAGAGACGCAAGGTCGCAAAGTGCGCAGAGTTTTTTTTATTTTCTTTGCGTCTCTTACGCTCTGCGCCTTTGCGTTAAGTTTCGTTAGCCTTCAGGTTTGTATTTTTCCAAATTGACAACGCCGATAAAGGGCAGATTGCGGTAGTACTCGTCAATGTCGAGGCCGTAGCCAAAAACATAGGCGTTCGGGATGACAAAGCCGGTGTAATCAATCGGAACTTCGATCTCACGGCGCTCAGCTTTGTCGAGCAGGGCGCAAACCTTCAGACTTTTCGGGTTGCGAGTGCGCAGCAGTTCCAAAACATGTGAAATGGTGTGTCCGCTATCGACAATATCTTCCACCAGGAGCACATTGCGGCCTTCGATGTTGTTTTGCAGGTCATAGGTCAGGCGGACGTTGCCGGTGGAAGAACGCGCGCCAACGCCATAAGAGGAGATGGCCATACAATCCATGCCATGCGGGACAGTGACGTGGCGCATCAGGTCAACCATGAACGTAATCCCGCCGCGCAGGATGCAAATCAACAGCAAATCCTGCCCGGCATAATCCCGGCTGATTTGCGCGCCAAGCTCTGCAACACGCGTTTTCAGGGTGGCTTCATCGATCAAGGTTTCAGCGAGAAACTCACGATAATCTTGCATGGGATACTTCTCCTTGGGAACTAACGCGGAACCTGGTGGTGCAAACGGCAGCGCGCTTCGTACAATTCCGAAGCGCCAACAATCACAATCGGCTCATCGTAACGAGCAGGTTTGCCATCCAGCAGGCGCTGGGTGCGCGAGGCCGGCTCGCCGCAAACCATGCAAATCGCCTGGAGTTTGTCGACCTGTTCGGCCACCGCCATCAGCGTGGGCATCGGGCCGAACGGTTCAGCGCGGAAATCAGTATCCAGTCCGGCGACGATAACGCGGATGCCGCGCTCAGCCAACTGACGGGTGACTTCGACGATGCCTTCGTCAAAAAACTGAGCCTCATCCACACCGACGACGGTTGTATCCGCGTCAAGTTTCCCGGCGATTTCATCCGAATTTCGCACCGGGATGGCCTCAAAGTCGGCTCCGGCATGGGATGTCACCTTTTCAACTGCGTAACGCACATCGATGGATGGTTTGAAAACCTGCACTTTCTGACGCGCAATCACAGCGCGGCGCAGGCGTCGAATGAGTTCGTCTGTTTTGCCGCTGAACATCGAGCCGCAAACGACTTCAATCGAACCGGTTTTATGCTTCATGTCCGCTCCCAAGAAATATGATAGTCCCTGTCGGGCAATAAAAACAGGCAGATGAGTATTCATCTGCCTGTTAAGTTTACCTGAAAATCGCTGGAATTAGGCTGCTTCAGCGGCGCTTTCGGGCACATCATAGCCCATGGCGCGCATCTTCTTCTTGGCGTCAATCAGCGATTTGCGGCCAAAGCCATCGATGGCCAGGGCAGCGGCCTCGCCCTGGGCGAGTTTGGCGAGCAATTGACCGATTTCGGTGATGCCGGCTTCAGCCAAAGCCTTGGTCGAGCGGGTGCCCAGATCAAGGTCTGCAACCGGACGCTTGGGCGAAACCTTCTCGGTTTCCTTGGCCTTTTGATGATCGACATATTCCTGACGGGCCTGGAGTTTGCGATAGAAGCGGTCGACCTGACCTTCCATGTCGATGATGCGGGCCTGTTCACCGGTAAAGAAGGGGTGACAGTTCGAGCAGATTTCGACGCGCAGCTCTTTTTTGGTTGAGCCGGTGGTCCAGGTGGTGCCGCAAGAAGCGCAAGTCACCTTGGCTTCGTAATATTTGGGATGAATTTCAGCTCTCATGTTCTTACTCCTCGGCCTCGAGCATTTCAGCCGGAAGGATATTGACACGCTTGCGGCCATGATAAATATCGAAAACCACCAGGCCATCCGCCGTAGCGAACAAGGTATCATCTTTGCCCCGACCAACGTTCAGACCGGGTTTGATGTGGGTGCCACGCTGGCGGACAAGGATATTGCCAGAAAGAACAAACTGGCCAGCATAGCGTTTAACGCCCAGGCGCTGGGCATTTGAGTCACGACCGTTGCGGCTTGAACCGCCACCTTTTTTATGAGCCATATCTACCTCTCTTAACCGATTTTCTCAATTTCAAGGCGGGTATACTGCTGGCGATGGCCGGTCTTCTGGCGAATGCGTTTCTTGGGCTTATAGTGGAAGTTGACGGTCTTCTCACCCTTGAAATGCTCCAGCACGGTAGCCTTAACAGCCGCGCCTTTGACAGTTGGCGTACCTACGGCGACATCGTCGCCATCCACCAGCATCAGCACTTGCTCGATGGCAATGCTTTCGCCGGGGGCTGCTTGCAGGCGGTCGACTTCAATCGTGCCGCCTTCGACGGCGCGATACTGTTTGCCGCCGCTTTCAACAATAGCGAATTTCATAGAACCTTTCTCCTGGTCTTCGCTTCGCCATAATCACCGCCCTTTGGATTGATTCAACTTGGGGGCCGTGTTACGGGTAAGCCGGGATTGACAGTATTCCGCCCCGGCAAACTATCTGCCAGGGCAGAGGCGAATGGAGATTATACCACCAGTAAGTGGATTGTCAACAATTTTCGGGGTGAACTTTAATGGCGCAGGGCCGGACGCCAAAGATCGAGCAACTCGCCGTTCGTTATGCGTTCTAGCTCGCGCCAATCATCCATATCAAGAGCGATGTGCGCCAGGCTGGAGGTGGGCATGGGCGCGGGCTGGCCGGTCAAACGCTCGAGCAGTTGCTCAAGGCCGGGGTTATGGGCGATGACCATCAGGCTGGGACAATCCTGCGGGGTTTGAGCAATAAACGCAAGCAGGGCGTCCACTTCGGCCAGGTAGAGCGCGCGCGAGGCAACGATGCGGCCCTCGTAGCGGATGGCGCTCAAAACGTCGGCAGCCGTCTGGGTGGCGCGCCGGGCCGTTGAAACGGCGACGCAGGCCGGGCTGAGTCCGCGCTGGCGCAAGTAATCCCCCACCAGCGGCGCTTCATCGCGTCCACGACCGTTCAAAGGGCGGTCGTGATCGCCCAGCAGGGTATCTTTCCAGCTCGATTTGGCGTGGCGCAAGAGAAAAAGTTTTTTCATAGTTCTGAAATGGCCAGGGCCAGGTTTTGACGGAATTCGGCGCGGACAAAATGCGACCAGGCCGAGGGAAAGCCAGCAGTCAGTTGCAGGCGGCGGTCGTTCAGGAAGTCCAGGTAAGCCCGGATGCCATCCAAATCGGGCCGCACAGCCAGGGGCAGGGATTTGGCGTCGCGCTCAAATTTTTCAAGGATTAGCTTCAGCAATTCGCAGGAAAGGTGGGCGTCGTTCAAGTCGCCGAGATGATCCTGAATGATTTTCAGGTCGCTAATCGCCAGGCCAAGCGGTTTGCCAAGAATCTCACGGAAAAACTCGAGGGTATAACGGAACTTCTTGAAGCGCACGCGCAGGTCGTGGAGTTGCTCCGGGCTGGCGCCGGGCAGGAGCGGCTCACAAGCAAGAACATTCTGGTAGCGCTGGTAGATCAACCCCGGGGCGGACTGCCAGGTGATTTGCGGCTGGGGCTGCTGCGGGTCAAAAACGCGCGCGCCAGCGCCGGGCGTTTGCAGAAATTGGCCAAAATCCGTTTTAAAGGTTTCAAAAGCGGGGCCGTCCAGATAAGCCAGCATCTGGCTGCGGGCGGTTTCGCGGCGGACCTGCCATTCGGTAAGCAAAAGACCCAGGTCAACGGAGTGGGCGGACTGGTGCCGACGGGCATTTTCGATAAAAACATCCAGGTCGCGGACAGGGCCAAGCGCCAGGCGCACGGTACGCAGTTCTCCCAGCAAGGGCTTGACCGCGCGCAGCCGAAACGCCGGCAGGAAAACATCGAAAGCGGCCCGCAAGCGCCGGGTCGCAACGCGCATATCGTGCAGGGCTTCGATATCCTGGCCGAGGCGCGTCCCGGCCTCGTGGCGCAGGAGTTCTTCGTAATGAAAAAACATCACCGCGCGGGCATATTCCGACAGCGGTAAATCGGCAGAGAGTCCCTGCGGCCTTTTTTTGCGGGCCGGGGGTTTCTCTTTCTGGCGGGGCGGTCGGGAGCGGTCAGCTTCGGGCATTGCGCAAGAAAATTTGCTGGGAGTTGACCTCGGCTTCATCCTTGCCGGGGGAAAGACGCTTGTAGGTTCCATCCGGCTGCATCAGGCGGGCCGAAACATTGTCACGCAGGTAAGTATCGAGCACATAATGACGGATATAGCGGATATTGCGCTGGTCTTCAATCGGGAAAAGGATTTCCACGCGCCGGTCAAGGTTACGCGGCATCAAATCGGCGCTACCAAGATAGACCTGCGGCTCACCGGCGTTTTCGAAATAATAGATGCGGCTGTGTTCAAGGAAACGTCCCAAAATGCTGACTACGCGGATGTTCTCACTCAGCCCTTCAATCCCAGGGCGCAGGCAGCAAATCCCGCGCACAATCAAATCGACCTTGAGTCCGGCCTGGGAGGCCTGGTACAGCTTCTGGATAATGGATTTGTCGACCAGGGCATTGAACTTGAACAGAAGATGAGCGGGCCGGCCCGCTTTATGATGCTCGATCTCGCGTTCGATCAACGCTTCGAAGCGCTGGCGCAGGTTGACCGGAGCCACCAGCAACTTGCGATATTCCTTCTTGGCCGAATAGCCGGTCAGGTAATTGAACAGGTCGGTCGCATCGGCGCAAATTTCCGGGTCGACGGTGAACAAACCCATGTCTTCGTAAACCTGGGCGGTGGCGGCGTTATAGTTGCCTGTCCCAAGGTGGATGTAACGGCGGATGTGCTCCCCCTCCCGGCGCACGATCAGGGCGACTTTGGCATGGGTTTTCAAGCCGAGCAGGCCATAGACCACATGCACGCCTTCCTGTTCCAACATGCGCGCCCAACCGATGTTGCTCTCTTCATCGAAACGCGCCTTCAATTCGACCAGGGTCGAGACCTGCTTGCCGTAATCCCGGCGCGCTTCGAGCAAGGCGCGCACTACCGGGGCATTTGTGCCAACCCGATAGAGAGTTTGTTTGATCGCCAGCACATCTTTATCGTGAGCCGCCTGGCGCAGGAAATTAATGACCGGCATGAACGAGTCATAGGGCTGGTGCAGGAGAATATCATCCAGGCGGACGGCATCCAAAACGTTGGCATCGTCGCCGTTGGGCTTCTTCAAGTTTTTGGGCACCACCGGCAGGAAGGGAGCATCCTTCAAATCCGGGCGGTCGATGGAGAGCAGGGAACGCAAATCGTTCAGGCCCAGCGGGCCATCGAAAGCAAAAACATCCTTGGCGTCCATCTCCAACTGGTCGACCAGCACCTCGCGGATACGAGCCGGCATCTGGCGGTTGATTTCCACGCAGACGACCGAGCCAAAGCGGCGCTCACGGACGCTTTCCTGCATGGTTTCGAGCAGGTCGTCCCCTTCGAGTTCCTGCACCACCAGGTCGGCGTTGCGAATCACGCGGAACAGGTGCGCTTCCATGATTTTCATGCCGGGGAACAAAGCCGCCAGGTTCGCCAGGATGACCTGCTCCAGCCAGACAAAATAGTGATGATACGGAACCGTGCCATCCTTGCGGGTGCTGCCGGACGAACGTTTGAGCGGCAGCAGGCGCGGCAGCGAACTGGGAATCTTAAGGCGCGCAAAACGCTCATGGCCTTTTTCATCCCGAATCAAGATGGCAAGATTCAGGCTCAGGTTGGAAATATGCGGGAAAGGATGCCCCGGATCAAACGCCAGCGGCGTCAGCACCGGGAAAATCACCTCGTCGAAATATTCCTGCGAAGATTCGCGCTGCTTTTCGTCCAACTGGTCATAATCCAGCACATGGATGCCGGCCCGATCCAACTGCTTGCGCAGGTCTTCGGTCCACATCTCATGACCGGTCTTGAGCAGGTCGCTGGCCACCTTGCGGATGGCGGCCACCTGCTCGGCGGGTGTGCGGCCATCCGGCGAAAACTCAACCACACCCTCATCCACCTGCATCTTCAACCCACCTACACGCACCATAAAGAACTCATCCATGTTCGAGCCAAAAATCGACAGGAATTTGGTGCGTTCGAGCAGCGGCCAACGCTCGTCGACCGCCTCTTCCAAAACGCGGCGCTGGAACTCCAACAGGCTCAGTTCACGATTAAGATAGAGTTTTGGATCTTGCAGGTCAAATGTGGGTTGCTCGGGCATCTCAGAGGCCGCCATTTCTGTTTTCCTTTAATTATACAATCCCGGTCAAATTCCCTGCGATTCTACCCTTGCAGGCTTTGTTTAAGGTTATGGATTTGTTAAGGATACCCGCCGCCCCAGGCAGGCGCATAAGGTACAATCATCGCATGGATTTTTACTGCTATGCCGTGACCGCGCCGGGCATCTGGCCTTTTACCGCCCGCGAACTGGATGCGCTGAGCCTACCCCCCGCAGGCTTGCCTGCCGCTGCGAACAAAGCGGAACAACCCCCAGCCGATCCCGGCGGCCTCGACTTCCGCGCCAACCTGGCCGGGCTGTATCGGGCCAACCTGTCCCTGCGCAGCGCCAGCCGGGTGCTGGTGCGCCTGGGGAATTTCTTTTACGCGCGCACCTTTGACGAATTGCGCAGCGGAGCCGCGCGCCTGGCCTGGGAACGCTACCTGCACCCCGGCCAGCCGATTCAAATCCGCGTTACCTGCCGCAAATCGCGCCTGTATCATTCCGATGCGGTGGCCGAACGCATCGGGCTGGCCATCGCCGAACGGCTTGGACAGGCCTGTCCGCGCCCGCACGCATCCTCAGATGAAGAACCCGCGGAGCCAGCCCAACTGATCGTGGCCCGGCTGGTCAACGACCGCATCACCCTCAGCATCGATTCTTCCGGGCAAAACCTGCACCGGCGCGGGTACCGCCTGGCCAGCGCCAAAGCGCCGCTGCGCGAAACCCTGGCGGCGGCAATCCTGTTCGCCAGCGGCTGGGACAAGCTCGCGCCGCTAATCGATCCGTTTTGCGGATCGGGCACCATCCCAATCGAGGCCGCCCTGCTGGCCCTGCAAATCCCACCCGGCCTTAACCGTCGTTTCGCGTTTATGGACTGGCCTAATTTTGATCGCGCGCTCTGGGAAGACACCAGGCAACAAGCCATCTCACAGCAAAAGAGCGATGGCCCGATCCTGCTGGCCTCCGACCGCGACGAGGGCGCCATCCGCATGGCCCAGGCCAACGCCGAACGGGCCGGGGTGGCCGGGAAAATCCGGTTCGAGCGCCAGGCTGTCTCGGCCATCCAGCCGCCCGCGCAGGCCGGCTGGATCGTCTGCAACCCGCCCTACGGGGAGCGGGTCAGCGCCAACCAGGATTTGCGCAACCTTTACGCTCAACTCGGCAACGTGCTGCGCGTCCAATGCCCGGGCTGGAACGTCAGCATTTTAAGCAGCGACCCAGCCCTGCTGGGCCAGACTCGTTTGCGTTTGGAAACATCCGTGCGATTAATCAATGGCGGTCTGCCGGTGCTGCTCGGACAGGCCAAAATCCCCCCAGCGTAAAACAGAACCCCCGCCAAATGGCGGGGGTATTCTTTCGGAAATCAGGCTGGTTGGGTTAACCGACCAGTTTGGTCAAATCTTCCGCAGCGCGGCGCATCTCAAGGAACACCAGGCCGAGTTTGCCTTCCTGGCGCGCCAGGGCGGTCAGAACCGCTTCGTCGCCGACAGCAATCAGCACGATGAAGCCGTTGTTGCCCTTGATATATACCTGCTCCAGGCCGCCGCGTCCCAACTCAGACGCGATGCGTTCGCCGAGCGACAACATGGCCGCCGACATCGCTGAAACACGATCTTCTTCCGCGCCCTGTTGCAGGGCCGAGGCCATGATCAGGCCATCCACGGAAACGACAGCCGAGGCTTCGATGTCAGGTGCCGAAGCCTGCATTGCGCGCAAACGATCTACCATTTGTTGACTGCGGGATTTGCTCATGCAGTTATCTCCAATGTGAAAATATCTTTGAAAGTTTACCACAAATCCGATAATCGCGGCAAATTTTTCAAAACCGTTAATCGCTTAACTGCCGCGCAACTGGTAATTGGGGGCTTCCTTGGTGATAATGATGTCATGCGGATGGCTCTCAATCAGCCCGGCATTGGTAATCTTACGCAATTGGGTTTTGGTGCGCAGGTCGTCCAGGCTTTGCGCGCCGGCATAGCCCATCCCGGAGCGCAGGCCGCCAACCAACTGGTAGACAAAGTCGCGCAGGGTGCCTTTGTACGGAACACGGCCTTCAATGCCTTCCGGCACCAGTTTCCCGCCGCCTTTTTGGCCGCTGCCGTAACGGTCCTTGCCGTAGCCCTGCATCGCGCCCAGGCTGCCCATGCCGCGATATTCCTTGAAACTACGGCCCTCATAAGTGACCACTTCGCCCGGCGACTCTTCGAGGCCGGCCAGCAGCGAGCCGAGCATGACCGTATCGGCCCCGGCCACAATCGCCTTGACGATGTCGCCCGAATATTTGATGCCGCCATCGGCAATGACCGGCGTGGAAGTTTTGCGCGCCTCGCGCACGCACTCGTAGATGGCCGTCAACTGCGGCATCCCGGCCCCGGCCACGATACGGGTGGTGCAGATCGAACCGGCCCCCACCCCAACCTTGACCCCGTCCGCCCCGGCCTCGATCAGGGCGCGCGTGCCCTCGGCGGTGACCACATTCCCGGCCACAATCGCCAGGCGCGGCCAGTTCCGGCGCACCCGGCCAATCGTTTCAATCACGCCACGGGTGTGGCCGTGAGCGGTATCGATCACCACCACATCCAGCCCGGCATCAGCCATCAGCCCGACCCGTTTCTCGACATCCGGGCCGACGCCGATCGCTGCCGCCACCAACAGCCGCCCGCGACCATCCTTGGCGGCATGGGGATGTTCGATCTCGGTCAGGATGTCTTTGACCGTCAAAAGTCCCTTCAATTTGCCCGCTTCATCCACCAAAAGCAACTTCTCGATGCGATGGCGCTGCAAAAGCACTTTGGCCTCATCGTTGGATATGCCAACCGGGGCCGTTACCAGCCGCTCACGAGGCGTCATAAACGCGCTGACCGGCTGGCCATAATCTTTCTGCTCGACAAAGCGAATATCGCGGTTGGTCAAAATGCCGAACAAGTCGCCCGAAGCCTCGACAATCGGCACACCGCTGATTTTGTAATGCGCCATCAGGTTTTCGGCATCCTGCAAGGTGGCGGTCGGCGGCAGGGTCATCGGATCGCTGATCATCCCGGCCTGCGAGCGCTTGACCTTGTCCACTTCGGCGGCCTGGGCCTCGGGGGCCATGTTGCGGTGGATGACGCCGATCCCGCCTTCACGCGCCAGGGCAATCGCCAGGCGCGCTTCGCTGACCGTATCCATCGCCGCCGAAAGCAGCGGGATATTGAGCGTGATCTCGCGCGTCAGCCGCGCCTGGACGTTGGTCTCGGACGGCAAGACTTCGCTGTAAGCCGGCAAAACCAGCACATCGTCAAAGGTCAATGCTTCAGCAGAGCGAAATAATTCCTCGTTCATAATTCTCCTTCATCCTGGGAAATTTGTTTGGACAATTCTACATCAAAACCCCACCCCGCACCCAATTTGGCAGATTTGCGTAGTTCATGTTAAACTCAAATTGCCCAAAAGGAGTATCACATGAACGAACGTCCCGGTTGTCTTTCTGGTCTGCTCAAACTCTTCCTGGTTGATGCCATTTTCGACTTCTTCCAGGAAAAATTCGGCTTTGGACGCGGTGGATGCTGCGGCTGTGGCTGCGGCGTGATCCTGTTCATCCTCTCGACCGCGATTGCCTGCTCGGTCATCCTGGGCACCGACTGGCTCAACTTCGGGTTTTAATGCGCCGTTTGCTGCTCACCGTCTGCCTGTTTTTGTGGATGTCCCTGCCCGTGGCGGCATCCGCACAGCAGGCCGACTCAACGCCCACGCCAAACTCCGCCGAAACAGGGCAGAGGCCCGCCCCGGAGCCTGAATCGCAAACCGTTGCCATCAGTTCCCCGACAGCCGGAGAAACCGTGCGAGGCGTAGTCGCCATCAGCGGTTTGCTGACCCTGCCCGGCTTCTCAAGCTGGGAACTGGCCTTTGCTCCGCTCGACAACCCGACCGACACCTGGTTCCTACTTAAAAGCGGCAGCGAACTGACCAGCGGTGAACTCTACCTGTGGGATACCAGCCTGCTGACCGACGGCGATTACAGCCTGCGCCTGCGGGCAGCCTTCTCAGACGCCTACCGCGAAGTGCTGGTTAGCCCGATCCGGGTGCGCAATTACAGCGCCGATACGGCCACCCCCAGCCCAACCGTCAGCCCGACCAGCACCGCCGGAGCAACATCCACGGCCACCATTCCGGTTGCCACCAGCACTTCATCACCCACGCCGCGCTTTACCCCGACTCCGCTGCCACCCAACCCGGCCATACTTAGGAACAATGACATTTTCCTGGCCCTGCTGCAAGGCGGCGGTTACGTTGGGCTGGCCTTCCTGCTCTTCGGGGCCATCGCCTTCCTGAAAGAAAAGCTCAGTAAAAAATAAAAAAGCCGGCCCCAAGGGGCCGGCTTCAACTTCAAGCAGGGTTATGCAGCGGCAGGCTGCGGCGTTCCGCTCTTCTTTCCAGCCGGGGGCGGGAAGATGGCTTCAAAATCTTCACGGGTGAGCGTTTCCACTTCAAGCAGTTTTGTGGCAATTTCATCGAGCTTGTCGCGGTATTGGGCCAGGATGGCGCGCGCCTGTCCATACGATTCTTCGACAATCTTGCGCACTTCACGGTCGATCTGGTTGGCAACATCATCAGAATAATCACGCTGCTCCGAGATTTCGCGTCCCAGGAAAACCAATTCCTGAGCCTGACCATAAACCATCGGGCCAAGTTCGCTGCTCATCCCCAGGCGAGTCACCATGGCGCGGGCCATACGGGTGACCTGCTCGATGTCATTCGAAGCGCCTGAAGTAATATCGTCAAAAACCAGTTCTTCCGCCGCACGGCCGCCCAGGGCATAGGCCAGGGTTGCCATCATCTTTTTGCGCGACATCAGAATGCGGTCTTCGTCCGGGCGGAACCAGGTCACGCCGCCCGCCTGTCCGCGGCCAACAATGGTCACTTTCTGGACCGGGTCAGCCTCAGCGATGGCATTGGCAACCACCGCATGACCAGCTTCGTGATAAGCAATGATGCGCTTCTCTTCATCGCTGATCAGGCGACTCTTGCGCTCAGGACCCATCACAACCCGTTCAATTGCTTCTTCCAACTCGGGCTGGCCGATGGATTTCTTGTTGCGGCGGGCGGCCAGGATGGCGGCTTCGTTGACCAGATTTTCCAGGTCGGCGCCGGCAAAGCCGGGGGTAGCGCGGGCCAGCGAGGCTAGGTCAGCGGCCGGATCGAGCGGCTTGCCCTTGATGTGAACTTTCAGGATGGCCTCGCGGCCCTTCACATCCGGGCGGTCGAGGGTCACGCGCCGGTCAAAGCGGCCGGGACGCATCAGGGCCGGGTCGAGGATGTCAGGCCGGTTGGTGGCGGCCATGATGATGACATTGGTATCGGTGTCGAAACCGTCCATTTCGACCAACATCTGGTTGAGGGTTTGTTCGCGCTCATCGTGCGAACCGCCCAAACCCGCGCCGCGCTGACGACCGACGGCATCGATTTCATCAACGAAGATGATACAGGGGGAATGGCGCTTGGCCTGGTCGAACAGGTCACGCACGCGGCTGGCGCCAACGCCGACGAACATTTCGACAAATTCCGAACCGGAGATCGAGAAGAAAGGCACACCCGCCTCGCCGGAAACGGCTTTGGCCAGCAGGGTTTTACCGGTTCCGGGAGGGCCAACCAACAAAACACCCTTCGGAATGCGCGCGCCCAACTGGATGAACTTCTGCGGCTCGCGCAAGAACTCGACCACTTCCTTGAGTTCTTCCTTCGATTCGTCCGCGCCGGCCACATCGTCAAAGGTCACGGTCGGATTCTCGCCGCTGAACATGCGCGCACGGCTTTTGCCAAACGACATGGCCTGGTTGTTCGAACCCTGCGCCTGACGGAAAATCCACCAGAACAGGAAACCCAGCAGCAGAAACGGCAGCACATAGCCCAGAACACTCAATACCGTCATCCACGAACTGGGCGGACGCACCTCGATCTGCACATTCGAGGCCGCCAACTGCTCGGCAGAAACACCCAGGGCCACCAACTGCTGGATGAGGGTCTCGCCATTTTCTTTTTGGGCGGTACGTTCTATCGGCGTTGCAGCGTCACCATCGGAATAGATGACACTCAGTCGATTATCATTCTCAACAACAATACGCTTGACATCGCCATTCTTAATCTGCCCAGCCAACTCATTTATCGTTAAGACTTCCTCGGTTGCCGGTCTTTGCTGCATCTGAAAGTAAACCATTGCGATTATCGCAATGAACAGCAAAGCATAAATTATAAAAGACTGGTTACGTGAATTGTTCACAAGGAACCTCCTAAATAGACCCTCAAAATTATACCAACCGCTCTATCCCAGGGCGTCTTTCCTTAAATAACTTATATGATTTTCTTACGAAACCCCATCAAAACCAATCAGGATTAAGGAATTTCGTCCAGAAGCAGGGAAACCGGGCAGTGATCCGAGCCGATCACATCATCGTGGATAATTACATCTTTAACAGAAGGCATCAATGCAGCCGAAACCAGGAAATAATCGATACGCCAGCCGATATTGCGCTGGCGCGCGCCCATGCGGTAGGTCCACCAGGTATATTGCACCTTTTCAGGATACAGGACACGATAGGCGTCGACAAAACCATGCGCGAGAAAACGGTCGACCCATTCGCGCTCTTCGGGCAGGAAGCCGGAGGTTTCCTGGTTTTCATCCGGGCGGGCCAGGTCAATCGGCATGTGAGCCGTATTGAAGTCGCCGGTGATGATAACTTTCTCGCCCGCAGCGTGGAGTTCGTCACAAATCTCAAGCAGGCGCGCGTAAAAATCCAACTTGTATTCGACGCGGTCATGGCCGCGCTGCCCATTGGGGAAGTAAATGTTATAAAGGAAAAAGCCCGGATGACGGGTGCGGATGACACGCCCCTCGACGTCGAAACGCTCCACGCCCAGGCCCAGCGCCACCTGTTCGGGTTGCCGGCGGCACATCGTGGCAACGCCGCTGTATCCGGGTCGCTCGGCCGGATTCCAACTAATGCCGTAGCCGGGAAAATCCATCTGTTCCGCGCTCAACTGCTCGGTTTTGGCCTTGATCTCTTGCAGGCACATCATGTCTGGGGACTGTTGTAAAACCCATTCCTTCAGTCCTTTGCCGAGCGCCGCGCGGATGCCGTTAACGTTCCAGGTAGTGATTTTAGTAGTCATTGTGGTAAACTTGCTTCATCATTCGAATAGGACTTTTTTCTTATGGACAGCGAATCAAAACATATTTTATGTATTGAAGATGAACCAGATATGATAGACCTGATTCGCCTGATTTTATCGCGGCGAGGCTTCACCTTCGATGGCGCGTCCGGCGGCGAAGAAGGGCTGCGAAAAGTGCGGGAAACACACCCCGACCTGGTGCTGCTCGACCTGATGATGCCCGACCTGGACGGTTGGGAAGTATACCAGCAAATGAAAGCGGACGAAAAAACCCGCGACATCCCGGTCATCATCGTCACCGCCAAGGCCCAAAGCATCGACAAAGTCCTGGGGCTGCAAATCGCAAAGGTGGATGATTACATCGCCAAACCTTTCAGCCCCAACGAACTTGTCGAGAGCATCCAGCGCGTTCTGAGTAAAAAGTAAAAATCAGCAGACAGGAATCAAGAGCAAATGCAGGGGCGGCATACGTCGCCCCTTTGGCATGTAAAAACCCCATGAGCGATAAAACAGTCACCCTATCCAACAGCAGCAACATCCTGCCCAGCCCCATCCGCGCCCGCTGGTGCGTTTCCTTTTTCTCGCGGCTGCGCGGTTTTATGTTCCGCAAGGAACTGGCGCACGATGAAGGGCTGGTCCTGGTTGAAAAGCGCGAAAGCCGCATGGATACCAGCATTCACATGTTCTTTGTCTGGACCGACCTGGCCGTCATCTGGCTCAACGCCCAAAACGAAGTGGTCGACACCGTTTTGGCGCGCGCCTGGCGTCCCTTTTATGCCCCGGCCAAACCAGCGCAATATACCATCGAAATCCACCCGAGCCGCATCGGCGAATTCAGGGTGGGCGACAAAGTGGAATTCAGCAATGATTAAAAAGTTTTTCCTGCTTTTCCTGACCCTGGGGCTGATTGCCATCTCCTTCGGCCAGGTCTCAGCCCAGGAAACTCCCCCCCCGGCTAGCGGCCCAATCTACATTATCCAAAGCGGCGATAGTTTGTCCTCCATCGCAGCGCGTTTCAACATCGGATTAACCGAGTTAATGAACGCCAACCAGATCGAGAACGCCAACTTCATCTCGGTCGGGCAACGCCTGGTCATTCCCGGCCTTGAAGGGGTCAGCGGCGTTCTGGATACGAACATCCTGGGCTTTGGCGAAACTTTGCAAAATATCAGCCGGCGCAACCAGGTTGCGCCCGAGGTGCTGGCGCGCATCAACCGCATCACCAGCCCCGGTGAACTGTATGCCGGCTCCAGCTTGATCGTTCCGCTGCCCGAAAATTTCCAGCCTTTGAGCAAGCGGATGGCAGTCAGCGGCGGACAAAGCCCGCTGGAGGCCGCCATCCTGGCTGGCAGCGATCCCTGGACGGTCAGCGCGCTCAACCGTCTGCCCGGAACCTGGTCGCCGTTGCCCGGCGATGTTTACTACGTGAACGGCGAGGCCGCGCCCGATGCGCCCGCCCCAAACGGGATGCCCTCGGCATTCAGCGAGGTGACAATCGCGCCGCTGCCCACCACCCAGGGCCGGACAGTTGAAATCTTCATCCGCACCCAGCCAGGAGTGCAGCTTGCGGGCATGCTGGTGGAGACGCCCCTGCGTTTCTTCCCGCTGGAGGAAGAGGGCCGTTTCGTTGCCATCCAGGGCGTCCATGCCTTGCTGGAGCCAGGCGCATATCCGCTGCAATTGCAGGCCAGCCTGCCCGATGGCAGCCAGCAAATCTTTGAACAGCGTATCATCGTCCAAACCGGCTATTACCCCGAGGAAACCCTGCTGGTCGAGCCGGAAACCATCGACCCGGTCACGACCGAAGCCGAAATGGCCGAGGTGCTGGCCCTGGTCAATAACATCAATCCCAACCGGCTGTGGAGCGGTATTTTCAAAAGTCCTTCCTATTACAACGATTGTTTCACTTCGCAGTACGGCTACCGGCGCACCTACATCGGCAAAGGAACGGGGCAGGAATACTACTCCTTCCACAGCGGACTTGATTTCTGCGGCGGCGAAGGCCTGCCCATCACCGCCCCGGCCAACGGCGTGGTGGTTTTTGCCGGGCCGCTGGCCATCCGCGGCAACGCGACAATCATCGACCATGGCTGGGGGGTTTTTAGCGGCATCTGGCACCAGTCGCAAATCCTGGTCAGCGCCGGGCAGCAAGTCGCGGCTGGAGACCTGATCGGTAACGTTGGCGGCACCGGACGCGTCACCGGCGCACACCTGCACTGGGAAGTCTGGGCGAATGGCGTCCAGGTCAATCCGCTGGACTGGCTGAACAATACCTATCCGTAAAATCATGAAAACGCACCCTGCATTTCGGTGCGTTTTTGTTTGCCGGGCAAACTGTTGTTTCAAAATTCACAATATGCTACACTAATTTCGCAAACACAATACACGGAGGCATGCGATGAATGAAACCATTGCTTATTTGAAACAGAGTGACATTTTTTATCAGTTCACCCATACCCAGCTTGAATTGGTATCCAATCTGTGCCAGGAAAAAACATTTAACGAAGGCGAAACCATTTTTGAAGAAAATAGCGGCAGCAAAGAACTCTATGTCATTATTCAAGGCGAAGTGGATATTATTATCGACCCCAGCGTGGTCGGGAAACAACAGGAAGAAAAAATGATCCTGACCACCCTGCGACGAGGACAATCTTTCGGCGAAGTCGCGCTCGTCGACGAAGGCTTGCGCTCGGCCACCGCCCAGGCGCGCCAGAAAAACACCCGCCTGCTGGTCATTCCGCGCGACAAAATCATCATGCTTTGCGAGACTTACCCGCAGTTGGGCTACCGGATGATGTACAACCTGGCCGCCGACCTGGCAATGAAAATCCGCCATACCGACCTGAAAGTGCGCGAAAAAGTGCTTTACGGACAGGGAAAGTCGCAATAAAAAATCTATTAAAAACTTAGCAGTTGCCTGACAATCTGAACGAAAATCATGTAATATCCTTGTGTAGTTTGCGCCTGGTTTGTTAAGGTTTAAGGTTCGGCCCCGATACCTTTCAACCAGAAGACAAAATCAGATTCGCCCAACAAATCAAGGAGGAAGAAAGAATGTCTAAACGCTTGTTCGTCGTATTTTCGTTTTTGGTTGTTGCAAGCATGCTCCTGGCTGCTTGCGCCCCGGCTGTGTCGGAGCCTGCGGCTGGCGGCGGTGAAGAAGCCGCTGCCGAACCGATCAAAGTCGCCGTCCTGGCCCCGTTGAGCGGCCCCGTGCCGACCTTCGGTGTTTCGACCCGCGATGGCATTTTGCTGGCCATCGAAGAGTGGAACGCCAAGGGTGGCGTGCTTGGTCGCCAGATCGAAGCCATCGTTGCTGACAGCCAGTGCACCGCCGATCCGGCCGTCAACGCCGCCAACAAGGTTATCGATCAGGATCAGGTTCACTACATCATCGGTGAAGTTTGCTCGAGCGCTTCCATCCCTGTCTCTGAAATCGCCGAAGCCAAGGGCGTGGTTCAGATCAGCCCCACTTCCACCAACCCGAGCGTAACCCTGAATCCCGATGGCAGCACCAAGCAGTACATCTTCCGCGCCTGCTTCATCGACCCCTTCCAGGGTCTGGTCATGGCCAAATTCGCCCTCAGCCAGGGCAAGAAAACCGCCTTCATCATGTTCGACAAGGGTAACGATTATGTTCTGGGCCTGGCCGAAGCCTTCGAAGAATCGTTCACCGCTGGCGGCGGCACCATTGTTGGCAAAGAAGCCTATACCGGACAGGACACCGACTTCTCGGCCATCCTGACCAAAGTTGCCGACGCCAAAGCTGATGTGCTCTTCCTGCCCGATTACTACAACATCGTCAACCTGGTTGCTACCCAGGCCAAGGAACGCGGTGTGACCTCGACCATCATGGGTGGCGACGGTTGGGACTCGAGCGACCTCGACCTGGTTGCTGCCGAGGGTGGTTACTTCTCGAACCACTACTCCGCCGAAGATACCCGCCAGATCGTCCAGGATTTCGTCAGCCGCTACGAAGCCAAATACGGCTCGAAGCCTGATGCCCTGGCGACCCTCGGCTACGATGCCGCCAACCTGTTGCTGGCTGCCATCGAAAAAGCCGGCGCTGATGATCCCGCCCTCGTCAAGGACGCCCTGGCCGCTCTCAGCTATGATGCGGTCTCTGGCACCATCACCTTCGACGCCCAGCACAACCCGATCAAAGCCGCCGCGATCATGCAGGTCAAAGACGGCAAGGTCACCTTCGCCGACAGCATTGCCCCGTAATTTCTTGCAGCAAGAAGGAGGGGTAGTCAGCAATGACTGCCCCTCTTTATTTCACAATTAAGACAAGGACGGGTTCATCAGGACGGATATGAACACTTCTCCCATCTCATCTCTTCTACAAAAGATCATTAAAAAAGGCTGGCTCGGCAAATCCTTCCTGGCCTTGATCGCCCTGGTCGCACTCTGGCGGATTCTTGCGGCATTGCAGGAAAATCCGTCGCTTTTCTTGCAACAAGTCGTAAACGGTTTGCAATTGGGGTTTGTTTACGCCCTGATCGCCCTTGGATACACCATGGTTTACGGTATTGTGCGCCTGATCAACTTCGCCCACGGCGATGTTTTTATGTTCGGCGCTTTTGTCAGTTTTTACTCAATTACCCGCTTCCAACTGCATGCCTGGCCCCAACGGCTCTTCCCGGCCATCCCGGAAGGATTGGGATTAATCATCGGGGCCATCACCGTAATGGCTGTCGCCATGCTGGCCTGCGCCCTGCTGGCCGTGGTAATTGAGCGGATTGCCTACAAGCCTCTGCGAAATGCCCCGCGCATCTCAGCCCTGATCACAGCTATCGGCATTTCCTTCTTCCTGGAATATTTCGCGGCCCTGGACTTTGTTTTCAGCCCGAACTTCATCACCTATAAACGGCCCATCGAAGTCGTGACCTGGGCCATCGGCCCTGGCGGCGTCACCACCCTGGGCGGCGGCATCGCTCCCCCAGATGGAACCATCCTGGTCTCCAATATTGCCCTTATCATCATCCTGACCTCAATTGCGCTGATGTTCAGCCTGCAATTCATCGTCAAACAAACCCGCATCGGCAAAGCCATGCGCAGCGTGGCCTACGACAAGCAAACCGCCCGCCTGATGGGCATCAACACCGATGCCATTATTTCGACCACATTTGCCATCGGGGCAGCCCTGGCTGGCGCCGCTGGCATGTTGTACGCCATCGCCTTTCCGCAAATCTTCTTCTGGATGGGCATCATCCCCGGCCTGAAATCGTTCGTCGCGGCGGTGCTCGGTGGGATTGGCAGCATTCCAGGCGCAGTCATCGGCGCCTTGATCATGGGCCAGGCCGAGGTGTTGAGCGCGGCTTACATCTCAACCCCCCTGCGCGATGCAATCGCTTTCAGCATCCTTATTATCGTGCTATTGGTGCGGCCGACAGGCATCTTCGGCGAACCAGAACGTGAAAAGGCATAACCCATGACAACAAAATTCTCAAAGTCCACACTTTGGTTCCTGGGCGGTGCTTTTTTGGTTTATGCAGTGCTCGAGGTATTGCTCAGCACCGGCGTGCTGAACTCCTTCTGGAACACCATCATCCGCATCGGCGGGGTCATGGCCATCGTCAGCATCGGCTTGAACCTGATTTACGGTTTCAATGGTCAGTTTTCGCTCGGTCAATGGGGCTTCTATGCCATCGGCGCATACGCCGCCGCAGACGTTACCTACCGCTGGCAAATCAACAAAAGCGCCGACGGGATGGTTGTCCTGCTCCTGGCCACCGTATTGAGCGGGATCGCCATCCTGTGGCTGCGCAAAAAACTGGCCGGTGTGCGCGGACTCGACCCGCTTTCGGCCTTCACCATCTACCTGGCTTCGACCATCATCCTGTCTTTTATCGCCTGGTGGATTGGAACCGCCATCACCCCGTTTGTGACCAACGCGCTCAACCTGCTCCCGGCCCCAGTTGCAATGCAGTTGGTGTTCGTGGTGGGCGTCGTCTTTAGCTCGATCCTGGCCGCGGAGGTCAGTTTCCTGTTCGGCCTGCCCATCCTTTCTCTCGGCTCGGATTATTTTGGCATCGCCACCCTGGGTTTCTCAATCATCATCAAGATTTTGCTCGACAACTCGGACACCCTGCTTGGGTTCACCGAAATGAAGGGCGCGCGCGGCATGGTCGGCATTCCCAAGGAAACCTCCCTGTTCTGGGTGTTCTTCTTCCTCATCATAGTTATCGTGATTACGCGCAACCTGCTGCGCTCCAGCTATGGCCGCGCGGTAATCTCGGTCCGCGAAGATGAAATCGCCGCCAAAGCAATGGGGATTGATATTGCCGAGTACAAAATCCTGGCCTTCGTCCTGGGCAGCTTCTTTGCCGGGCTGGCTGGCGGTTTGTATGCGCACATCAACGGCTTCCTGCATCCGAATACATTCAACTTCATCAAATCCTTCGACCCGATGATTATTATCGTTTTCGGCGGCCTGGGCAGCATCAGCGGTACCGTATTTGCAGCCTTCGCCTGGGCGCTGATTCTGGAAGGCGTCCTGCGTCTGTTCCTGCCACAAGGCTTCGAAACCTGGCGGTTTGTGGTTTACCCCATCTTGCTGCTCATCACCATGCTCCTGCGCCCCAAAGGCATTTTTGGCGATTTCGAAATTCCCTTCCTGCGCCAGGTATTGCCGCCAGTTCGCCAGAAAAGCGAAACGCCCGCCAACGACTCTCCCGTGGAGGCACGCTCATGACTTCCCCCAACCAAAATGAGCCCCTGCTCAAAGTAAAAGACCTGAGTAAAAACTTTGGCGGCCTGCGGGCAGTCAACCGCATTAACCTTGAACTTTATCCCGGCGACCTGGCCGGCCTGATCGGCCCGAACGGCGCGGGAAAAACCACCGCCTTCAACCTGGTTACCGGTGTTTACCAGCCAACCGAAGGTCAAATTACCTTCAAAGGCCAGGAAATCGGTGGAACTGCCCCGCACATCATCAACCAGATGGGAATTGCGCGCACCTTCCAAAACATCCGCCTGTTCCCCAGCCTGACCGTGCTGGAAAATGTCTGCATTGCCTATCACTCACACGCCGGGTACAGCATGCAGGATGCCATCCTGCGCAATGGCCGCTTCGAAACCAAGGAAAAAGAATTACTCGAAAAGGCCCAGGATTTCTTGAGCATCTTCAACATGCAGGATCGTCAGGCCGAAATTGCGCGCAACCTACCCTACGGCCAACAGCGCCGCCTGGAAATCGCGCGCGCCCTGGCCGCCAACCCGGAATTGTTGCTGCTCGATGAACCAGCCGCCGGGATGAACCCGAACGAATCGATTGCCCTGATGGACTTGATTCACTTCATCCGCGACCGCTTCAAGCTGACCATCCTGCTGATCGAACACCAGATGCGGGTCGTGATGGGCGTTTGCGAAAAAATCACCGTGATGGATTTCGGCGAAGTCATCGCTTACGGCGCTCCCCAGGAAATCCAATCCAACCCACGCGTGGTTGAAGCCTACCTGGGACGCGGCGCAGCCGAATTGTCTGAAAAATTGCAACGGAGTAAAGCCCAATGATGCTCGATGTCAAAAACCTGCATGTTTACTATGGCTCGATCCACGCGCTCAAGGGTATTAACTTCCATGTGGACAAGGGCGAAATTGTCGCCTTGATTGGAGCCAACGGGGCCGGAAAAAGCACCACCCTTTCGACCATTTCGGGCTTGCTGCAACCCAGCCAGGGCAACGTTATTTTCTGCGGCGAAGACATCACCCTGACCCCGGCTGAACAAACCGTTCAAAAGGGGATCGTCCAGGTTCCAGAAGGGCGCAAAATCTTTGCCACCTTAACGGTCATGGAAAACCTCGAGATGGGCGCTTACACCCAGAACAACAAGAAGCGCTTCAAGGAAGACCTGGAATACGTTTTTGGGCTTTTCCCGCGCCTGAAAGAACGCCAGAACCAGTTGGGCGGCACTTTCTCAGGCGGCGAGCAGCAAATGCTGGCCATGGCGCGCGCGCTGATGTCGCACCCGTCCATGCTCTTGCTGGACGAACCCTCGATGGGCCTCTCCCCCATCCTGGTTGAGCAAATCTTCGAGATCGTTCAAAGCATCAACAAACAGGGCACAAGCATCCTGCTGGTAGAACAAAATGCGCAAATGGCGCTTTCCATCGCCGACCGCGCTTATGTCTTGGAAACCGGCGAGATCAACCTGGAAGGAAGCGCCCAGGACGTTCTGCACAACCCCATGGTTATCGAAGCCTACCTTGGCGGGCACTAGCCAGAGGAACACCATGAAAATCAATAATCGCATCCTGCTATTCTTTGTGCTGCCAACCCTGGCGCCGCTGCTCCTGCCCCCCGGCATCCTGCTCAACGGGATTGGAGCGGTGATTTTCGCCGCCGCTTTATTGCTGTTCTCGGGCTATTTCCTGTATCGAGGCAAGCCCCTGGCGCTCACCTTTACAATTTTCCTGCAAGGGTTGAGCTTCATCGTCCGGCTGATGTTGTTCTTCTCGACCTCGGTCAGCGAAGAAGGCGTGATCGACTGGGCCTTTACCATCACCAGTCTGCTCAGCATGGCGCTCTCGCTTTATCTGGTATTCCGGCTCGACCAAGTGGATATCCGCGCCCAACTGAAACCCTGAGAAATGCGCAAAAATGCCGCACAGCCCAACCGGTTGGCGGCATTTTCTGTTTTATCCAATGCGGGCTGAAAATTGAATAACCAGCGAGAGAACGCGGTTTTCAGGAAAACTTTTGGCGATAAAAAAATCGTTAATGTCTGACAAAGATATTGACCCAAGAACAAATTTAGCTTATGCTATTATTGTTCGCCGGGGTAGGAAGTTGGCGAAAAAAACTGAATACGCCAGCCAAACGGGCGAACAAATAAACCCTATTCAATTCCCAAGGAGGAAGAAGAATGAAACGAGTTCTAGTTGTTTTGTCTTTGCTGGTGGTTGCCAGCCTGGTTTTGGCGGCATGCGCTCCGGCAGATGGCGGTGGGGCGGGGGCCAGCGCGAAAGTCATCAAGATTGCCAGCCAATCGCCGCTTTCAGGCGGACAGTCTGGTGTTGGCGTAGACATCAAAAACGGCGCCCAGCTTGCCATGGAGCAGCTAAGCGGCCCGTTGACCGAGATGGGCTTCAAGGTCGAACTGGCTCCTCTCGATGATCAGGCCAATCCTGACATCGGTGTTGCCAACGCCAAACAGATTGTTTCCGACCCCGCCATCCTGTGCGTTGTCGGCCACTACAACTCTGGCGTACAAATCCCCTCTTCAGAAGAATATCACAATGCAGGCCTGGCCAATGTTTCGCCGGCGAATACCAACCCGAAAGTTACCGACCGCGGCTACCTCGAAGTTAACCGCCTCGTCGGTCGCGATGATGTTCAGGGCGTGGTTGGCGCCAATTTTGCCCAGAGCAAGGGCGTTGCAAGCGTCTTCATCGTTCACGATAAGACCGCTTACGGCCAGGGTGTTGCCGAGTTCTTCAAGCAGGAAGCTGAAAAAATCGGCATCGAGGTGCTCGGCTTTGAAGGCAGCGAAGAGAAAGCCAACTTCGACGCCCTGACCAGCTCGATTATCTCATCCAATCCCGACCTGGTTTACTTCGGCGGCATGTTCGATCAGGCCGGCGTGCTGTTCAAGCAGGCGCGCGAAAAAGGCTACCAGGGCATGTTCATGGGACCTGACGGCCTCGACTCATCCGAACTGGTCAACATTGCCGGCCCGGCCCTGCTCGAAGGCGGCGGCATGTTCTACTCGACCGTTTCCGGCCCGGCTTCGCTCTACCCCGGAACCGCCAAGTTCGTCACTGATTTCAAATCCCAGTTTGGCGCCGATCCGCAACCCTTCGCGGCCCAGGCCTATGACGCCATGGCAATCTGTCTGAAAGCCATTGAAAACGTGGCCAAGGAAAAGAACGGCGAACTGCCGACCCGCGCCGAAGTTGCGAATGCCATCCGCGCGCTGAATGCCTTCCCCGGCATCACCGGGACCTTCACCTTCAACGGTGTTGGCGATACCACAACCGCCCAGTACTTCGTCATCCAGGTAAAATCGGCTGACCCGGCCAAGTGGGGCGAAAACGCCGTCGTCCAAACGCTTGATATTGCTCCGCCCAGCAAATAAACTTTCCAGAAGCACAGTTCCCGGCCCCTCTTCGTCAGGGGCCGGGAAAATTTCATTTTCAGGAGCATGGAATGAAGAGATTCCTAGAGACGGTCAACCTGCGTGAACTACTAAGGCCCGTCGGTCAGATGATAATCTTCTCGCTCGGCAGCGGCGCAGTTTTATCGCTGATCGTTCTATTGCTGGCGCTGATTTTAGACCAGACCGCCGTCGGTATTGCCCTTCTTGAACGATACAAAGTCACACTCCTGACTTACACACTGGTTAACCTGCCGCAAGTGGTGCTGGATGGATTAACCATCGGTTTTGTCTATGCCGCCATCGCCCTGGGATACACCATGGTGTATGGCGTTTTGGAATTCATCAACTTTGCCCACTCGGAGATTTTTGCCGCGGGCGCTTTTATTGGGGTTGAACTGCTGATCGCGCTAGAGCTGTTCGGCGTGATTTCGATAGAAAATTCCCTGCTCTCTGCCTATTTTTGGCTCATCGTCGCCATCTTGGCGGGGATGCTTGTGGCCGGGCTGCTGGCGATCAGCGTAGAGCGGGTGGCCTACCGCCCCTTACGCGGCGCGCCACGCCTCGTGCCGCTCATTTCCGCGATTGGCGTTTCCTTTTTCTTACAGGATGCAATCCGCTTGATCGAAAGCCTGACCACGGGCCAATTCCATCGCATTATTCCGACCTTTGGAAATTTTGACGAACGGTTGACCTTCGGGGAAATCCCGATTGGCGAGAGCGCAATCGTGCTGGGGATTCAGGTCAAATCCATTATCGTAATTTTTGCCGCCGTGCTGATGCTGGTGGGCTTGAACTATCTGGTCAATGCCACCAAAGTTGGCCGCGCCATCCGCGCTGTAGCCCAGGATCGCGCCACGGCCAGCCTGATGGGCATCGATGTCAACCGGATCATTTCGTTGACCTTCCTGATTGGCGGCGCACTCGGCGGCGCGGCAGGCGTTCTCTACGCGCTCAAATTCACTCGCATCGACCCGTTTGTCGGGTTCTTTCCCGGCCTGAAAGCCTTCACCGCCGCCGTTCTGGGCGGCATCGGCAACCTGACCGGCGCGCTGCTCGGCGGCATCATCCTGGGTATGCTGGAAACCTTCGCCGGGACGTACATGTCCGCTTTTACCATGGGCGCCGCCGGGGCTGAGTACAAAGATATTTTCGCCTTTGCCATTCTCATCCTGGTACTCATCTTCCGCCCGCACGGCTTGATGGGCGAGAACGTTTCACAGAAAGCCTAAGGAGCGGGAAATGGAAAAAGCTATCACCGCCCTCAAATCATTCCTGGCAAAACTTGGACAAGGTTACGCCCCCTATTTTGTAATCCTGGTTCACATCCTGCTGGGAGCAGTTCTGGTTTATGCCAGCCCGCGCTCAACCATTGCTTTTCTCTTCCTGCTGGCCGCCCTGGCAGAAATCTACTATTTCAAAGTGCACAATGGCTTTAAAGCGCTGGCTATTGCCATCCTGCTGTTAGGCATCATGCCAATCCTGGGCTTGCGCAACATCTTCTATCTGGAAGTGATTTTCCAGATCAGCGTGTTCGCGGCCCTGGCGCTCGGCCTAAACATCGTTGTCGGCTTTGCCGGCCTGCTCAACCTGGGCTATGCCGCCTTCTACGCGGTCGGAGCATACCTGTGGGGCTTCTTCGGCTCGCAGCAAATGTTCCTGCTGAATGAAACGCCGGGAACCGCCCCAACGGGGACACCCTTCTTCCTGCCCCAGGATTATTTTTACCTGTTCCTGATCCTGGGCGCCATCGTAGCCTCGGTCATCGGCCTACTCCTGGGGCTGCCCGTCCTGCGCGTGCGCGGAGATTACCTGGCCATCGTCACCCTGGGATTCGGCGAAGTGATTCGTGTTTTGGCCAATAACCTCGACAAACCCATCAACCTGACCAACGGCCCGCAAGGCATCACCCCCATTCAGCGCCCCACCCTGACCCCCGAATTTTTGGAAGGGTTCAACAACCTCTTTAGCGGAGCAATTGGCCGGCCCGTATCCGCCGGGGAACTTTACAACGTTCTGTTCTACATGCTTTCGCTGCTGATTGTCGCAATCATCATCCTGGTTGCCCGCAACCTCGAAGACTCGAAGCTGGGCCGCGCCTGGACTGCCATCCGCGAAGACGAGACAGCGGCCATCGCCATGGGCATTCCGCTGGTGAAGATGAAACTGGCGGCCTTTGCAGTGGGCGCTTCCTTCGCCGGGACGATGGGCGTGCTGGTCGCCGCCAGCCGCACCTTTGTCAGTCCGGAGTCGTTCTCCTTTATGCAATCCATCGGCGTGTTGACCATGGTTATTCTCGGCGGTGTGGGCAGCATTCCCGGCGTTATCCTCGGCGCGGCAGTGGTCACCATCCTGAACCTGCAAGTACTGCAAGGCTTGTCCCTGTATTTGAGCCAATTGCGCCAAAGCGACGCAGTCATCCCGTTGATTAATTTTGCCTGGCGCGACCTGTCAACCCAGTTGGATCCGGCCAAATACCAACGCCTGTTGTTCGGTTTGATCCTGATCCTGATGATGATTTTCCGTCCAGGAGGATTAATCCCGGCGGAACGCCGCAAGCGCGAAGCTCCTGTTGAAAAAACGAAGTCAGAATAGGGAGAAAACACCATGCCGTTATTGGACACCACTGACGTCGTAAAAAGATTTGGCGGGCTGACAGCCGTCAACAAAATAAATTTCAAGCTGGAAAAAGGCCAAATCGTCTCGATTATCGGCCCCAACGGCGCCGGGAAAACCACTTTTTTCAACACCCTGACCGGGATCTATCGGCCCGAGGAGGGAACCATCCTCTTTAACGGTCACTCGCTGGTCGGTTTGCGCCCGGATCAAATCGCCGAACGCGGTATTGCGCGAACCTTCCAGAACATCCGCCTGTTCGGTGAAATGAGCGTCATCGAGAATGTCCTGGTGGGAATGTCTGTCCACCTGAAACAAAATATGCTCTCGGCTACGTTGCGTTCAAAATCCTTCAAAAAGGAAGAACAGGAAGCCGAAAACAAAGCCTTTGAGCTAATCAAATACGTGGGGCTTGATCCGGCTGTTAGCAATGAATTGGCCAAAAACCTGCCCTATGGCGGACAGCGCCGGGTGGAGATTGCCCGCGCTTTGGCAGCCGAGCCATTGCTTTTGCTGCTCGATGAACCCACCGCAGGAATGAATCCCCAGGAAACCGAAGATGCCGTGCGCCTCTTCCGCCGTATTCGCGATGACAGGGGCGTGACCATCCTGCTGATCGAGCACGACATGCGGGTGGTGATGAATATCTCAGAACGCATCAGCGTGATGGATTACGGTGAAAAAATCGCCGAGGGCGGCCCGGCTGAAATCCGCGCCAACCAGCGGGTAATCGAAGCCTACCTCGGACGCGGGGCCGTTGCCAGCCAGCACGAGGCCAAGGAGGTCGCGTGAGCAAAACCATCCTGAAACTCGACAATGTCCACTCGTACTATGGCCGCATCCATGCGCTTAAGGGTGTTTCCATCGAGGTCAACGAAGGCGAAATTGTGACCCTGATCGGCGCAAACGGGGCGGGCAAGTCGACCACCCTGCGCACCATCTCCGGCCTGATTCATCCGCGCCAGGGGACGGTAAACTTCGAGGGACAAGATATCTCGCATACAGAGCCGCACCTGATCGTTCAGCGCGGCCTGGGACACGTCCCGGAAGGCCGTGGGGTATTCCCAAAACTGACCGTGCGCGAAAATATGGAACTGGGCGCATTCAACCTGAATGACCGGACCGAACTGGAACGACGCCTGGAGTATGCATTCAGCCTGTTCCCGCGCCTGAAAGAGCGCATCAACCAGAAAGGCGGCACCCTCTCGGGCGGCGAACAGCAAATGCTTGCCACCGCACGCGGCCTGATGCTCAACCCACGCGTGCTGATGCTCGACGAGCCTTCGATGGGCCTGGCCCCGGTCCTGGTCGAGTTGATTTTCGACATCATCAAACAGATGAACGAACGGGGCACCACCATCCTGCTGGTCGAACAAAACGCCCTGATGGCGCTCTCCATCGCCCATCGCGGCTACGTTCTGCAGACTGGCCAAATTGTGTTAAGCGATACGGCCGCCAATCTCAAAAAGAACGAGATGGTACAACACGCCTATCTTGGAGTGGAATAACCCTTCTCCAAAAAAAGAAAGAGACTGCCAACAATCGGCAGTCTCTTTTGATTCACCTCATTCAATCTATTTTCCGGCAGGAAAAAGCCGAAACCTTCTATCGATTACAACCCCAGCGCCGCCAATTTTTCGGGAGCAGGAACCCCACCCGGCCAGTTGCGCACTGTGTAGTATTCAGGCAGCATCTTGTGCAGATCGACCACGCGACCCTTGGCCGGGCCTGCCGTCAGCGGCTCGTTGAGCATGCGCGGCGAGAGCGTATCCTGCTCCGGGCCGGAGCCGGCCTTGAGCAGGAACATGCGCTCAAGGGTATAGACGCGCTCGGCGGCTTGCAGAGCCTCATCAGGGC
>JAEWVF010000104.1 GCA_023459215.1 Chloroflexota bacterium | reverse complement strand
AGCAGGTCGGGTCGTAGTCGGGCAGGTAGGGCGGGGCGGTCTTTTCAACCTGGCCCTGCCAGGGGCGTTTGGCGCGGTGCGGCGAGACGAGTATCCATTCGCGGGTCAGGGGATTAAATCGACGGTGAGATGAATCAAACATAGATTTACCCATTCTTCAACAACGATTGCAAAGTATTGCTCGGCCCATCCACGAACAGGCTTCCGTCAGGGTGAAAACCCATCCGATCGATGCATACCTGGCGATCACCGCTGGGCTGCCGCGGATCGGTATGAATATGATAGGCGATCACCAATGACTTCCCATCCGGCGCGACCGTTACAGAGTTATGACCCGGACCGGAGATTTCCGGGCAAGATGAGGCCAGAACCGGGTTGTGCGCGGCTTTACGAAAGGGGCCGGTGGGATTTTCGGCCAGCGCATACCCCACCGCATATTCCCGGCTGGCGTAGAAGTTGGCCGAGTACATTAGATAATAAGTTCCCGCATGTTTGAGCATGAATGGGCCTTCATTCCAACGCCATTCCTCCGAGTGACAGGTTTCCCAATCCTGCTCGGGTTTTGCGATCAGTATAGGTTCACTACGGAAAGAAACCAAATCGTCATCCAGCTCCACCACATACAAATGGCTTTCATGACGTTCCGCAACGATATTCTCACTACAATCGCGTGAGTAGTAAAAATATTTGCGCCCATCTTCATCGAAAAAGACATGCCCATCGATGGCAGCGTAGCCAAAATCGAACATCGGGCGGTTTGAAATATCCACAAACGGGCCGCGCGGGGATTCTGCTATGGCCACACCCATGCGCAGGCTCTGGTTTTTCCCCCAGCGGGCGCTGTAGTGCATGAAATATTTATTCCGGTAGAAAACCACTTCGGGCGCCCAAAAATCGGATTCGCCCCAAGAATCGGACTGACGCCGATACACATAACCGATAGCCTGCCAATGAACCAGATCGGGCGAAGCCCAGGCTTTGAAACCATCTGCCGCGGAAGTGGCGTAGCAGTAGTACAAACCATCCTGTGCGCGCAAGATAAAAGGGTCACCAATGTTTTTGATGGGCAAGGGGTTTTGATAGGTTAGGAACATAAATACTCCAATATTGTTTTTTTTAGAGCAGGCGCAATAGCTCAAAAAGCAGGAAGCGCGCGAGCGGATTAGCATCCAGATTTTCGCGCAGACGGAAAGCGGAAACCAGCAATTCGCCATTTCCCAACCGCTTGCGAGCGATGGTCGGGATGGGTTTGTGCAGCCAGCCAACAAACAGCCCGGCGTATACATCCTGCTCGAAATCGCGCGGGGCAAAACCGTGTATCACCACTTCAGGGGTTAACCCGGCAAAGGAGAAATCCACCACGCCGCCGGTTGGGATTTGGTTGAAACGGTGCCAGCCAAAACTACTGGCCCAGTCGCCTTGCCAGGGCGTCCCGGCGCGGGCCGCGAGGTTCAGTCCAGGGAGAGCTGCCTGGAGTGAATCGGGTTGTTCGGCCAGGAACAAAACCTTCCCTCCGCGCAGAATGAACTCGCGGCAAGCATCATCCAGGGTCGAGACAATCGCGATTTGGGCAGTAGATAAGTCATCCACCGTTGAAAAGCCCTTCCCTGCGAAAAACTCTCTTAAATCGGGGGCATAAAGGCCAGTTACTTGCGGCAGGTCAAGATTGTCCGGGAAAACAAGCAATTCCTGTTCCGTCCTTGCTATTATCTCCCCGGCAGACACCAGGCGCAGCGCCAGCCGGACTTTGGTTGGTCGCTGCACATCCGGTGCGGAAAACATCACCAAGCCCAAATCCGTCACTTCAAATGGCACACACCTGCCCACCGGCAACTGCCCATTGATGTTACTGCTCACTTCCCATTCGAGTACCGCCTTGTCCACATCTTGCATCGAGTAGTGCGAAAACAGCACCGACAAGGCACAGGGCTCGCCGCTCTCAACAGCCAGTCGTTCCCAGAGCGGGATCAGGATATCATCAGCGTTAATGGTGGCAAATCTATCGAAATATGCTTTCGGGTTGCGCCGCATGTCCAATAAACCGTTGCATTCCCAATGAACATCGGTCAACTCAGTGATCACATAACCCTGGATGGACTTGTGCCGCCGCATTTGCTCAATTTCGTACTTCATGGCGGCAAATTGCAACTCCTGACTGGCCGTTGAGAGCGCCTTGAGCGAAGGGAAAACCCGCTCAAATGCATACTGCCGAAAGCGCCCTTCAATCCCGTGCGGATAGACCACACCATCACCCCACTCCAGGCCGGTTTCGAACCACCACGGTTCACTGCCGTACCCGTCCAGAAGTTTTCCAACGTCCGGCAGCCCCCAATTGCCAAACTCCGAGACCAAAAGCGGTTCATCACCGCGGCGGCGCGCTTCGCGAGCGAGAGGACGCGGGGTGGCTTGCCAGGGCGCGCGCAGGTACTCGCGCCAGGCGACGGAGTCGCCATATTCGCAGGCGTACGTCCACCAAGGGCGCTGGGCGAAGGCAGCCACCCATTCGCGCCACTGCTCGTGATGGTCAGGCATAGCAAAATACATGTGAAAATCATCCAGATCGCTGACCACATTGAAGTTGCCCCAACAAGCCGAATTCCCGGCGACCAACCGCGTGGGGTCAAGCGTCTTCATAAAATCGTACATTTCCGCCAGCCAGTCACGGTGTTCTGGATTGCTCACATCCACACCCCAGGCTTCATTGATGATCGTCCAAATCCCAATCGAAGGATGATTCCAATCGCGCTCCACCATCCCAGCCAGAGTTTCCCGAGCACGACGTTTCGATTGGTCAGTCAACAAGATGTGGTTAGGCAGCTCCGCCCAAATGAGTAGACCGATTTTATCGGCAGCGGCATAATAGCGCGGATCGGCCACCTTGATGTGTACCCGCAAGCAGTTTAGGCCGAGCGCCTTGGCCTGGCGAAACTCGGCTTCGATATATTCCTGTGAGGGCGGGGTGCAAATCAAATCGGGATAGTAATCCTGATCAAGCGCAGCGCGCAGGTAGAACGGGCGTCCATTCAACAGAATTTGACCGTCGCGACTCTCGATGGTGCGAAAGCCAAAGGTTTCGATCACATCATCAGCATCAGTGGAAACCTTTAGCTTGTATAAATGCGGCTCGTCCGGCGACCATAGTAGAGGTTGGTCAATCGGGATGGAAAAACGCGGAGCGGCGGATTCGGCCCGAGCCACGATTTTGCCTTCTGGCGCAAAAACTTCCGCCGAAATTCTTCCCCCTAAAGCGCCGCTCAGGCTGACCTCTACCAAAACCTGGCCGCCGCCCGCCGAGATCTTCACCCGCTGAATGTGTGTAGCCGCGCGCACCTCCAGCCAGACTGATTGCCATAACCCGGAGAGCATTCCATACCATGACTGCTTGCCATGTGGGATTTCGGCAAAGATTTCGGGTGGGTCATCTACCCGCACGGTAATGATGTTCAGCCCGGGCTTCACCGCAGCGGTCAGGTCAAACTCGAAGGGCAGGTAACCACCCTCATGCTCCCCAACCTTAATTTCGTTCACCCAGACCTCAGCAAAATAATCCGCGGCGCCAAAGCCTAAAACGATGATGCGATTCTCTGCCAACCAATCGACAGGAATGTTAAATTCTCGCTGGTACCAAGCCACGCCTGTGTAATTGCGATAGCGTGGATCAGCCTGCCAGGGAGCGGGGACAGTTATTTGGGACAAAGATTCGGGAGTAAGTTCTGGCAATGGGCAAAAAAGCCAGTTTCCATCCAGAGAAAGACGAGTACGGGAAGACAAAGGAAACTCCTTGAATAATAGCAATGTAAAACCAGGCCGCTTCTAAAGCGGCATTTTGCGCCTGCCCGCAGTTTATTCTGCGGGCAGGCTAAGGAGAGAGAAATGAGAACTAGGGCAAGTGTGGCGCTGGCTGCTCACTAACGGTTGGACCGCGTACAACCGGTTTTCCATCCACCCAATCCAAGCGGTCAAGCCACATCAGGCGGCGTTCGCCGCGACGGCTGCCAGAAACCACTTCCCAGGCATGGTAGAAAATCCAGGTTTGCCCACCCACTTCCAAAAGGGCTTGGTGGCCTGGGCCAATAACCATAGCTTCTTTGTCAGTCAGGTCACTTTTCAGGATGGGGTTTTCAGGCGCATCCTGGCATGGTCCCAGTGCAGAATCGCAAACCGCATAGCCGACGGCGTATTCATGGCCGGCATAGTTGTTGGCCGAATAAAACAGATAGTACCGTTCGTCATGCCGGAACATAGTGGGGGCTTCAACCACACGCCCTTCCCAGATGGACTCATTGCGCACCAACTGCACTGATTCGCCAAGCAGACTCAAACCATCAGGGGCAAGTTCCTGAACATAAAGATAAGTTGTCAGATTACAGCAATTGCCGTCGTTTTTGTAATACAGATACAGCTTGCCGTCTTGGTCGCGAAACGGACTTGCATCAATGGTACCTCCCTGGTCTGCCTGGCAGACCAGCGGCGCAGCGTTGGCATCCTTGAATTTACCTTCCGGGCCATCACTGATCGCAACACCAACACATTGTTTATCTGTTTCTTTATCACGGGCGGTGTAATACATGATGAATTTTTCGCCAACCTGGATGACCTCCGGCGCCCAGACAAATCCACCAGTAAGTTTAGCCCACTTGGGCAGGCCGGGCATGGCATCTGGCAGAATTTTCCACTTCACCAAGTCGCTTGAGCGCGCCAGGGAGATGTTTTTGCTGGCGCTGTTAGTGGCATAAGCGTAGAAGGTGTCGCCGACCTGTAAAATGAATGGATCGGCGAAATTTTCCTTCAACACAGGGTTTTGGAAAAGCGGGCCAGTCGGCTGGGGCAACGGAGTGGCTGTCAGCAAGGCGGCGGGTGGCATGGGCCGGGCACAGGCCGTCAAAACAGCCAGCAGGCCCAGGGTGAGGATGTGGAACGGAGAGAATCTCATCCCTTAAGTCCTGTTGTTGCCACGCTTTGGACAATGTAGCGCTGCAAGAAAATGTATAGTACTAATACCGGAAGGGCAACAATTACTGCGCCGGCCATCATCAGACCGTATTCGGATGTGTAGGCACCCTGCAAGGTGCGCAGGCCAGGTTGAAGGGTTTGCACAGCGCGATCCTTCAGAACCAACAGCGCCCACAGGAAATCGTTCCAACTGGCAAGGAATTCGATCACTGCCAGGGTTGCCAGGGCTGGCTTGGCCAATGGCAAAGCGATTTGGAAAAAGATTTGCCAACGGTTAGCCCCATCAATTTCAGCAGCCTCCTCCAACTCTTTGGGCAGGCTCTCAAAAAATTGGCGCATAAAGTAAACCCCAAAAACACTTGCCAGGGCCGGGATAATCACACCACTGAATTTGTTCAGCATCCCTAACTTCGTAACCGTGACAAAATTTGGGACCAAAAACATCACCCCTGGCAAGAACAACGTGGCGATTAGCAGGCCAAAAATCTGTTTGCGCCCCGGAAATTCCATGCGCGCGTAGGCATATCCAGCTAACGAGTCGATTGCCAACTTCAGCACAGTGGTAACAGAAGCTACGAACAAGCTGTTCATAAACCAACGGCCAATTGGGGTAGAAGAGTTATTCAAGATTTTTGTGTAATTCTCAAGCGTAATTTCTTTGGGAATCCAATAGATTTCTTTTGTGAACAATTGGGATTTCAGCTTGAAAGAGGTTGAAAACATCCAGACCAGGGGGATAACCACAACCAGGGTCACAAGGCAAAGTGAAAGGTAGATGATGGCTCGATTGAACCACTGTTGGAAACGATAAAAATTCATTGGACGTTGGGCCGGGGTGGAAGACATAACACAACTCCTTGGCTAATCGCGCTGCCTGAAAATACGGAAGTTGACAAGAGAAAAAGCCATCATAATGATTGCAACAATCACCGACATCGCAGCCGCACTCCCCTGGAAGGGGCGCACAAAACCTTCGGTGAAAATGCGCAACATCACAGGTTCGGTGGCCCCCCCACCGGTGGGCTGGGCAGGCGCGCCGCGCGTCATCATCAGCGGCTGACCAAGCAAATTGAACGAAGCGATTATCGTTGTAATAACAATAAAAACCAGGACAGGTTGAAGCATGGGCAAAGTAATATGCGCAAAACGCTGCCAACTGTTCGCACCATCCATCTCAGCGGCTTCATATAAATCGACAGGAATATCCTGTAAGGCGGCCAGGAATATAACCATGTTGTAACCCATCGTCCACCAAATGGTGGCAACAACGATGGAAATCATGGCATAAGGCATGGTTGAGAGCCAGCGCGGCGTATCAAACCCCCATAACTTAAGGTAATAGTTGAGCAGACCACCCTGGCTTTGGAATATCCACCACCAGATCAGCGAAATCACCGCGCAAGATAGTACCCAGGGTGCAAAATACATCGCCCGGAAAAACTTCATCCCCTGCAATTTGGAATTAAGCAAAACCGCCAGTCCAAGAGGAATTGCCACCAAAAAAGGCACGCTGGAAACTACAAAAATCAATGTCACTCGCATCGAGTTCCAAAACTCGATAAACTTGACGCTGCCGGCTTTGAACAGGTCAAGGTAGTTCTGTAGCCCTACGAAAACCGTTGCTTCAGGACGAAGGTAATCATATTGGAAAAAACTGATGTACAAACCGCTGAAAAATGGGTAGCCTACAAAGACCGCGAAGAAGATCAGATGCGGCAGGATAAACAGGTACGGCATGAGCGGAATTTTGTTTTTTCTGACGATTGCGACAGACATGGGAACCTGCCTTTGGTTGTTCCGGGTGCTAAAGATTTTGGAAATCCTTAGCACCCGGGTTACAACAGTTGAAGGATTACGGAGCCTTGGGGGCGTCGCCGTAGGTGGCTTTATTCTGCGCCAGGATTTCGTTGGCGCGATTGGCGGCATCATCCAGGGCGGCTTTGATATCTGTGGCTGTACCATTCATCACCGAGCCAACTGCTTCGCCAAGCGGGCCGAAAGCATCTGTGATACCAGGCACAGAAGGCGGGAAGAAGGCATATTCCACCGAAGGAGCAATCGAAGCCTGAGGTTCAATTGCCAGGAATTCAGCGCTAGCGCGCACCGAATTGGATGCGGGAATCTGGCCGGCTTTTGCCCAGGTAACAGAGTTTTCAATCATATATTTGATGAAAACTGCAGCAGCCTTGTCTTTGCAAGGGTCAATCGTTTTATGAACCGGCAAAGTGAACTGGTGTGAGCCGGCCCAAACAGCCATCTGCGGGCCAATTTGTGGCACGGCCACGGCTCGGCCATCAAACTCCACGCCGGCGCCGGTGACATTGGTGGTTTGCCAGATGCCATTCCAGACCATGCCAACCGTACCAGTCTTGAAGGCATTCAGTTCGGCATCCACTTCCAGGTTGGGTTCGGAATACTTGGCTTGAGCATCTTTCATCCACTGCAATGCCTTAACACCTGCTTCGCTGTTCCAGGTGGCTTCGGTGCCATCAGCATTGAATTCGGTGCCACCATACTGATGTAACATCATCTGGAAAATTTGCTGAACGGGGAACCCACCTGTGATATCGAAACCTTTGTTGTCGCCAGATGTAATCGCAGCAGCGACAGCCTCGAATTCGTCAGCGGTCATCGGCGCGGCTTCAAAACCAGCGGCCTTGAACAAGTCAGCATTGTAGAAAGCTGTCATTGGGTGAATATCGAGAGGAATACTGTAACGGATGCCGACGACTTCGCCAGCATTCCACACACCCACCGGATAATCACTGGCAGAAATACCCATTTCTACTACCAGATCATCCATTGGGCGGAGCATATTACGAAAAACGTGGGTTGCGACCTGGTCGGCATGGAGAATGGCAACATCGGGCAAGGTATCAGCCGCGGCGGCTGTGGCAAGTTGGGTGTAATATTCACCCTGACTGGTCATGGTCACTTTGATGTCAGGATGTGAAGCATTAAAGGCTTCTACCATTTCCCCCATAAACGGGCCATCAGGGCCAGTGAAAGGGTTCCAATATTGCAGTTCCACCGCACCACAGGCTTCAGCCGCAGGCTGTTCAGCTGCCGGCTGGGCGGGTACTTCAGTGGCAGCGGGTGCACCACAAGCCGAAAGCAATATACTCAGTACCATGAAGATTGGTAAAACAAAACGAGCGAAGGTTTTCATCTTTTCTCCTGCTTGAATGAGTTGAAATTAACGAACACCAAACACACCCCTTGCCACAGACGCAAGGGATAAACCAAAAAGCATTGTTGTTTCTTCTCGGGGGGAGTATGGTAAACTCTATTTGAGTGGAACAACCTCCTCTCACAGTGCAATGCGCGGGTCTGCCAGGACAAGTGCGCATTGCATCTGTTTTTAAGATCTGGGGGTGCGCTTGAAGCGCTGCCTCAATACAATATCCTGGGGATAATTGCCAAATTTACTGCCGAACAAATTCATACCGCCGATATTGCGCGCATCTTCCTTGATGCCGATACGCACAGGAATGGGGTCATTGGATTTGAGCGCCAAATCCCTGAGGGTCACGCCTGAAACCTGAACGCCATCCACAAAACTACCGTTCGCGGTCACCTTCCACACCTTGAGCAGGCCATACTGCGAGTTTTGACTATCCCACCAGGCAGGAGTTAACGCCCCGCGTTCACCGCCAAAATCGGCAGGACTGGTCCATGTTCCAACCTCGACACCACCGATCCAAACAGTAATATCGGAGGGCCAATTATCGTGATGCAACGGGGCTTCGGAGCAGACTTCGAAACTAACCTCAATGTCATCGAGAATTACGCCCGGCGGCAAGCGATTGGGGAAGCGATATTCAACAAATCCGCGCCGGAACCAAAGCAATTGAGCGTAGATATGGTCCGGCTCATAAAAAGCTGAGGGATCATCCAAGTGGCTGATAATCCCCATTTCCCCAGCCAGACCACAAGTGGGCACCAGGTTGACATCAACATAGGCGCCGATTGGCATTGAGACTTCAACAGTTGAATCCTCTTGCTCTAAGGCTGCGGGCAGTTGGATAACAATGCGGTCGAAAACGCGTGCGCAGACCTTCTGTAACCCACGTGTTGCCGGGCGTAAGTCAGTTTCAATCAGGCCGGCCTTTTCAAGAATATTGATATGTAGGGTGGCAGTAGACTGGGGTAAATCTAAGGCTTCAGCAATCTCAAGCACAGTGCTGGTATGAGTGCTGAGAAAACGCAAAATTTCCAGTCTCGTTTCAGAGCCCAAAGCCTTGGTTACAGCCTCCAATTTTTGAAGGTTGTGATCATCAGCCATTAGTTCCAGGATGCGAGCAATAGGTAAATTAGATGGTGTAGGTTTCATTGGTTATGCATCAGATAAAAACACAAAAATATGTTTTGCTACATAAAATTATATTTCTTTTGACGAAAAAGTCAAGTGGTTAATTTCTGGCTACCAAATTGATTGGCGTTTTTGCGCGAATCATAGGCTTTTATACCCAAATTCACACTTGACAAAGTCAATTGAGCTATTGTATCATATAGGCGAACGTTCGCGCGAACGTTCGCCTATATCAAAAAAGTGAACATCACCATGCCAGAAAAAATTACCCTTAAAGCAGTAGCCGCTCATGCCGGCGTCAGTTATCAAACCGTGTCGAAGGTGCTAAATGGGCAGCTTCAGGTTTCGCCAGAGACCCAACAACGCATTTACGCAGCCGTTCACGAATTGGGCTACCGCCCGAACCAGATTGCGCGCAACATGCGCGTCAAGCGCAGTTTTATGATTGGCTACTCTTGGGTGCAGACCTCCCCCGATCAGGTCAACCACATTCTCGACCAATTCCTGACCAGCATGGTCCGCGAAGCCGAGGCAGCAGGCTATCACCTGCTGCCTTTTCCTTTCCGCGAAGGCCAGCAGCAAGTGGATGACTATCGCGAGCTGATCGATACCGGCCGGGTGGATGGATTTGTGCTCTCTAGCGTGAACTACAACGATCCGCGGATCGCCTTCCTGCTCGAGCGGAATTTCCCCTTTGTCGCTTTTGGGCGCTCCAACCCGGAGCTTGAATTCCCTTATGTAGATGTAGATGGCGCCGAAGGGCTGCGCCAGGCCACTGGGCACTTGATCCAAAAAGGTCACAAAAAAATCGCAGCAATCGCCTGGCCGCATGACTCTCGTGTTGGCAACGAGCGGATGCGCGGTTATTTCGATGCCATGCAAGCCGCCGGGTTGGAAGTCCGCCCGGAATGGATCGAACGTGGCCAGGGAACCTTCGAGTTTGGGCGCGAAGCCACTGTGCGTCTTCTGGGCTTGCCGGCCGTGGATCGCCCCACAGCCCTGGTAACACTCAACGATACCCAGGCCATTGGCGCGATCCACGCAGCGCGCGAAACAGGCATCGAAGCCGGTCGGGAGCTGGCAATCGTCGGGTTCGATGATGCCCCCATGTCGCAATATCTCTTCCCCTCGCTGACAACCGTGCGCCAGCCCATCCGCGAGGCCGGGCGCAAGTGTGTTGAAATATTGGTTTCACAGATGGAAGGAAAACCTACACCAGAAACCCAGGTAATCCTTTCACCCCAATTGGTTGTACGGGCATCGGGATAGAAAAAACCCCGGCTCGGATATTGTCAGAGCAGCGCAGTCACTTTTGCGGGCGGCATGCGCTTCTCTATCCAGAACTCCACGCTCACTGAGGAGGTGAATTTCGCTATCCAGAAACCAGGGCTACTCACTTTTACCATAAAAAACATGTTTTGCAAAACCCGAGTTATGTCTCACAAATAATAAGGAGAATCTGATGAAGTCCCTTCATAAAGCACTATCTATCCTGTTTTTAGCCGCCATCTTGCTAAGCGCCTGCGGCGCCCCAGCGGCTGCGCCAGAGACCATTATTGAAACGGTCAAAGAAACCCAGATTGTCGAAGTCCCCGCGGACAAAACTGTTGTGCGTCTCTCCGGCTGGGTCTCCAGCCCGGCAGAAACCGCCCTGCTCGAATCCCTGCTGTACAAGTTTTCGGTTGAAAACCCCGATATCCTGGTCAAGTACGAACCCATCACCGGCGACTACAAACAGGCCCTGTTAACCGCTATCGCATCCGGCACCGAGCCTGACATCTACTACATGGATATTTTCTGGTGGCAGGAACTGGCCGCCAACGAAGTGGTGCTACCCCTGGATAACCTGATGGCTGCCTCAGGCGCCAAGCGAGAAGAATTCATCCCCGCACTGATGGATGCTTTCACCTACGATGGCAAAACCTATGGCATTCCAAAAGATTTCAACACCCTGGGCATGTTCTACAACAAGGGTTTGTTCGACAAAGCCGGGATCGAATATCCCACCGATGATTGGACCTGGGATGACCTGAAAGAAGCTTCGGCCAAACTCACCGATCTGAGCGATGCCAACAAGCCCGTATACGGTTTCTGCACCCCGCCCGATCCGGGCCGCTTCCCGGTCTTCGTTTTCCAGAACGGCGGCATGGTTATGAACGAGGATTATAGCGAAGCCGCTCTCGACGGCCAGGCAGCAATCGAAGCCGCTGAATTCTACACATCCTTCCGCACAGAACAAATTGGTGCCATGCCATCCGACCTGGGCGAAGGCTGGCAAGGAACCCTGTTCGGCAAGGGCCAATGCGCCATGGTTTATGAAGGCGGCTGGCTGATCCCCTACCTGCGCGACCAGTTCCCCGGCACCCAATATGGCGTAGTCTTACCTCCAGCCGGGCCAGCAGGCGAAGGCAACCTGATCTTCACCGTAGCCTGGGGTATTTCTGCCAACACCAAGAATGCCGAAGCCGCCTGGAAAGTGGTTAACTTCCTGACCAACGAAGCCAGCCAGAAAGCCGTACTCGAAAGCGGATTCGCCCTGCCCTCACGCATTTCCCTGCAAGAAAGCGAATACCTGAAGAACAACCCGAATACCGCTGCCATCTTCCGCGGCGCGCTCGAAGGCGCCAAGCCTTTCTTCTGGGGCGCAGTTGGCTCGGATGTCAACGACCAAATGGGCAAGGCGCTGGAACGTGTTTTCAAAGAGAACCAGGCTGTTGCCGAGGCATTGCAGCAGGCCGCCGATGCCATTCGCAAGGTTCTTTCCCAATAGTTTTCGCTGGATAAGACAGGAGGGGCGGGCGCGCCCGTCCCTCCGAAATGGAGGCTCTCATGAGTAACAAAATGAGCCAGAAAAAAGTCGCCGAGGCCATCACTGGCTATCTCTTCATCTCGCCGTGGCTTTTTATCTTTCTCACCTTCAGCGTATTCTCACTGGGCTACGCATTGTTCCTGTCCTTTACCAAGTACAACCTGCTCCGGCCGCCCGAGTTCTGGGGGCTGGAAGGCTACCAGCGCATCCTGAGCGATGAATTGTTCCTGACCAAGGCCCTGCCCAACACCTTCAAATACGCCCTGATCGTTGTTCCATTGCAAACCATCATCAGCCTGGTGCTGGCCTTCGCCATGGATCAGAAACTACGTTTCCGGCGCGCCTTTCGCACCATTTTTTACCTGCCTTCGGTTACCTCTTCAGTCGTGATTTCGCTCATCTTCATCTGGTTGTTCGCGCCGCAAGGTATCTTCAACCAGATTACCGGACTGACCGTCAACTGGCTGGACAATGTCAACACGGCTTTTTACGTCATCATGGGCATGAATATCTTCACCACCAGCGGAACATTGATGCTTATTTTCCTTTCCGGGCTACAGGATATTTCCGCATCCATCTACGAAGCGGCCCAAATCGACGGGGCTGACGCGCTGCAAACCTTCCTGTACATCACCATCCCGATGCTCAGACCGGTCATTTTCTTCGTCGTGACGGTCGGGGTGATCGGTTCCTTCCAGGTATTCGATCAGATCTTTGTCATGACTTCCGGCGGCCCACTTGATAGCACTACCACCATCACCTACCTGATTTACAAGTGGGCCTTCCGCGATACAACCATCAAGATGGGCCAGGCATCCGCCCTGGCGGTCATCCTGACCCTGATCATCCTGGTTGTAACCATCCTGCAGCGCCGCATCATTGAAGGCAGCGGCTCCACAACCCAATAGGAGAGCATCATGACAACCATTTCCAAACCTGTGATGGGCTCCAGTTGGCGGGATCGCTTCCTGACGCTTTGGGAATATTGCAAAGCGCCGGTCTTCTACATCCTGTTGATTTTTTGGGGCTTGATCTGCCTGGCCCCGCTCTATTTCACCCTGGTTTTCTCACTCAAGCCGGTTGAATTCTCTTACAACCCGCCCATCTGGCTGCCCATCCCATTTACCCTGGAGAATTACCAGACAATCATCAACTCCTTCGAGCTATTCCCGCGCTGGGTACTGAACAGTACGGTTATCTCGGTAGTGGTAATGTTCCTGCGAGTGCTGTTCTGCGCCATGGCCGGATACGCCTTCGCGCGCATCGAATTTCCCTATAAGAACTTCCTGTTCAACGCCATGCTGGTTTCGATGATGATGCCGGGCGTGGTCACGCTCATCCCCAAATTTCTCATCATCGGCCCGGGTATTATCAAGGGCGGATTGGAAATCGGCGGGCTGACCATTCCCACCGGGTTCAACCTGATCGATAAACTGAGCGGGGTTGTCCTGCCACACATGGTGGATGCCTTCGGGGTTTTCATGATGACCCAGTTCTACAAATCTTTTCCCAAAGAACTGGAAGAAGCCGCAGTGATGGACGGTTCGGGACGCTGGGGCACCTTTTTCCGCATTGTCCTACCCGTCAGCCAGACCCAGCTGATCACCCTGGCGCTGCTCACCTTCCAGGGCGAATGGAATCGTTTCCTTGAGCCCCTGCTCATCCTGCGCAGCCCCGAAAATTTCACCCTGCCGCTCGGCTTGCAGTGGTTCCGCGGCGAATACTATACCCTTTACTCGGTGGTGCTGGCCGGCTCCCTGTTCAACACCATCCCGATCCTGGTTCTGTTCTTCTTGTTCCAGCGCTATTTTATCCAAAGCATCGCCACAACCGGATCAAAAGAAGGTTGATTTTCTCCTCCAGACCGCCTGCCTTGTTGTCGCGGCAAGGCAGGCCAGATGCCTTATTGAATTGATGAACTATGTGGACAATCACTGAAAACTCATTTAATCCTGCTTCACAGCATCACAAGGAGACCATTTTCACCATCGGGAATGGCTATCTCTCCACGCGCGGTTCGCTGGAAGAAGGCTACCCTGGCGAACGCCGCGCCACCTTTATCCATGGCGTTTTTGATGATATGCCGATTTCATTCACCGAACTGGCCAACGCGCCCGACTGGCTCTCGGTGCAGGTATTGCTCAACGGCGAGAAATTTTCCCTGGCCAGTGGGCAAATCCTCGATTTCCAGCGCGAACTCGATCTGCGCAGCGGTTTGCTCACCCGCCGTGTGCGCTGGCAATCTCCCGTTGGGCAAGTGGCAACCATCGTTTTCGAGCGTTTTGCATCCCTGGCTGATGAACACCTGCTCGCCCTGCGCTGCCAGGTTATCCCTGAATTCGAAGGCGAAATCGAGATTCGCGCCGCGCTCAACGGTAACAGCGACAACGAGGGCATCGCCCATTGGGAATGGATCGAACAAGGACGGAAAAACGAAAACATCGTCTGCCTGCGAAACCGGACCCGCAAAACCGGCGTCGAACTGGCCCTGGCCATGCGCCTGTGCGGAACAGACCCCGCCGCAGCCGATTATTGGGATGCCGAGAATGTGCCCACGCTGAGGCAGGTCTTCGCCGCCAGACGCGGAGAAACCATAAGGGTGACCAAGTTTGTTGGGGTGGCAACCTCGCGCGATACCGCCGAACCGTTATCCCTGGCCCTTGAGCACGCCACAAAACCCCAGAGTTGGGAGGCCGCTCTCGTAGCACAGACCCAGGCCTGGGCAAGCGAATGGGAGCGCTGCGATATCCGCATCGAAGGCGACGAGGAGGCTGAGTTGGCCGTCCGCTTCAGCTTGTTCCAACTGCTCATCGCCGCGCCGCGCCACGATAACCGTGTCAATATTGGCGCCAAAACCCTCTCTGGTTTTGGTTATCGCGGCCATGCCTTTTGGGATACCGAAATCTTCATGCTGCCGGTCTTTACGTATACTGCACCGCATATCGCCCGCAACCTGCTCGATTACCGCGCCCTGACGTTGCCTGCCGCACGTGAAAAGGCGAGCCTGGCCGGTTACGAGGGTGCCTGGTTTGCCTGGGAAAGCGCCGCCAGCGGCGAGGAAGTCACCCCAACCTGGGTTCCCGATTTCCAGGATAAAAAGAAGCTTGCCCGCGTCTGGACCGGCGACTTGGCGATTCACATCTCGGCCGATGTAGCCTACGCCGCCTGGCAGTACTGGCGCGCCACCGGCGATGATGCCTGGTTTGCCGAGCGCGGCGCAGAACTGGTGCTGGATACCGCCAAATTTTTCGCCTCGCGCGCCGAATGGCTGCCCGAACGCGGTTGCTATGGGTACAGCGATGTCATTGGCCCCGATGAGTACCACGACCATGTCAACAACAATGCCTACACCAACCGCCTCGCGCAGTGGAACATAGCCACAGCTCTGGATGTGCTAACCTGGCTTGAAAATAAGTTCCCGCAAAAAGCGATGTCCCTGGCGCACACACTTGACCTGGATGCAGAGCGCCTGTCCAGGTGGCGCGAGGTGGCCGCGAACATCTGCCTGAATGCCCAACCCGATGGCCTGATCGAACAATTCGACGGCTTTTTCGCCCTCGAAGATGTTAACCTGGCCGATTACGAGCTGCGCACCCGCTCGATGCATGAGATTTTCGGCATCGAGGCCGCCAACCACTATCAGGCCATCAAACAGCCGGATGTGTTAATGGTTCAATACTTGCTTCACGAAGAATACAGCGATGAGCAAATCCGCGTCAATTACGATTACTACAACTCACGCACCGACCATACCTACGGTTCTTCGCTCGGCCCCTCCATTCAGGCTATCATCGCCTGCCTGATGGGTGACGTGGACTCCGCCTATGAGCATTTCATTCGCGCTGCCCGCGCTGATCTGCGCGATGTGCGCGGAAACGCCGGAGACGGCATCCATGCCGCATCGGCTGGCGGCACCTGGCAGGCGATTGTTTTTGGCTTCGGCGGTTTACGCATTCACCCCGATGGCCATTGGGAGACGCATCCGCGCCTGCCAAAGCATTGGAAACGTTTGAGTTTCCGCTTCAACCTGCGCGGACAACAACACATCGTCACCATCGGCCCGGATTAATCCCGGCCAGCACAAAACGACCCCACTGACTGCCATCTCTGAAACCCGGGAATGGCAGTTACTTTTTATCGGACTTCAAACAAGCCCGCTCTCTTTGCGCGCCTGTTCTCAACCTATGGAGAAACCTTATGCCCATCAAAGGCTTTATTTTCGATTTGGATGGCGTCTTGACCGATACGGCCGAGTATCACTACCGCGGCTGGAAACGTCTCGCCGATGAACTGAACATTCCCTTCAGCCGTGAGGAGAACGAAGCCATGCGCGGCATCCCGCGCCGCGAGTCACTTCGCATCCTGCTCAAAGGCAGGGAATACCCCGAAGCCCAATTGCTGGAGTTTATGGAACGCAAAAATGGCTACTATGTGAACTTTATCCGTGAAATCGCCCCCGCCGATGTGCTGCCGGGCGCGCGCGAACTACTCATCGAAATTCGCGCTGCGGGTCTGAAATCGGCCCTGGGTTCTGCCAGCAAAAACGCCCGTGAAGTGATCGAACGCCTGGGAATCGCCCGCCTGCTGGATGCCATATCTGATGGAAACAGCGTGCAACGCCAGAAACCGGCTCCAGACCTGTTCCTGCATGCAGCCGGGCAATTGGGACTGCCTCCGTGCGAATGTATCGTCGTGGAAGATGCCGCCGCCGGGATCGAAGCAGCTTTAGCAGGCGGATTCTGGACACTGGCAATCGGCCCTCAATCCCGCTTTTCAGGAGCGCACCAGGTTTTGCCCGGTCTCGAAAATATCTGCCTGGAAAACCTGATGTCACTCTATCAAACTACCCACAGCTAAAAGCCTAAAATCTGCACGCCAAAGAAAAGAGAAACGCTCATGGATTTAGCCTTTCCAATAAATCCCACGTGTTGCCGTACAAATCTTCAAAAACGGCCACAGTGCCATAAGTCTCGTTGCGCGGAGTTTCCCGGAAAATAACGCCACAAGATTTCATGCGCCGGTAGTCCCGCCAAAAATTGTCAGCGTGCAGGAACAGGAAAACCCTGCCGCCGCTCTGGTTGCCAATGGCTGTCTCCTGTTCAGGCGTGGCCGCTTTTGCCAACAGCAAACGTGTTTCGCTTTCTTTGGCCGGGGCAACAAGCACCCAGCGCTTTTCGGGCGAAAGCAGCGTATCTTCAACAAGACAAAATCCGAGTTTTTCTGTAAAAAAGCGAATGGCCTCATCGTAATCGCGCACCAGAAAAGTCAGGCCGCCAATGCTATTCATAGCCACGTTTCCTTGCTTCCTCGAGCATGGTTTCGGTGGCGGTTGCGCCACTGCGGGTACAGCCCAACTCGCGGACTTTGAGTAACTGGTCGAGGTTGCGCACGCCGCCCGCAGCCTTGATCTGTACTCCAGGCGCGGAATGCTGGCGCATGAGTTTCAGGACATGCTCGGTGGCGCCCTGGTAGTTGTAGTCACCGCTGGGCTGTTTAACAAAACCATAGCCGCTGGAGGTTTTGACGAAGGCCACCTTCAATTCCGAACAGATTTGGCACAACTTGATGATGTGTTCGTCTTGCAGGTAATCGGTCTCGAAAATAACCTTAAGGATGGCCCCATTGCGCATGCAAGCCTGGTTGACGGCGTCAATATCGGCGCGGACGAAATCCCAATCACCGCCCAGGGCTTTGCCGATGTTAATAACCATATCAATCTCGGTCGCGCCATCCAGAATGGCGAGTTCAGTTTCAGCAACTTTGATTTGGGTGGTGTGGTTGCCATGCGGGAAACCGATGACGGAGCAAACTTCCACGCTGGAGCCAGCCAGGGCTTCTTTTGCCATTTTCACAGCATAGGGTTTGACGCAGACGATGGCGACATCGTACTTCCTGGCAATTTCACAGCCTTTCAGGATGTCAGCATCGGTCATGGTGGGGTGGAGCAGGGAGTGGTCGATCATTTTTGAAAGTTCGCGCAAGCTGGGCATGGGAGATCCTTTCTAAAAAAAAGAACAGGCTATTTCAAATCCATGCACATAGTTTAGCCCGGTTCACAAAAAAAGCGCTGCAAATCTTAAACATAAATTACGTCCCGTTCCTTTCTGGAACGGGCCGTAATGGCAGCTCATGCTTGTCAGTAACTCACCACCGGCATTTGGTGAATGTGCTTTCCGCCTGTCAGTTCTTTCAAAACAAAATGAGCCCCGTCCGCCCGCGAAAGCTGGGTACCAGAGTCTCTACCCACATAGCCCGCCCGATAGTTGCCTCTCAACGGGCCGTCGATCAGGCGCGGATAGCGCACAATCGTCCAATCCACATTACTGGCGCGGATCACGGCCACATTGGCGGCGGAATCCTTCAGCACCTCACCCGCCAGCAGGGTCAGCAGCCCCTTCAGAAGATGATCCAACAGCTTGGGTTGATCCCGCTCATCACGCACCCCGGCCCCGGTAGTAGAAACCAGACGGTGGATGCCGGCCTGCTTCATGGCGGCAACGATATTCCTGGCCGCCGTCTCCATCATGCCCGGCACAGACGGACGGGTCGGACCCAACGCGCTGATGACAGCATCCTTACCTGCGATGGCCTTTTCCACCGCTACCGCATCCGTTACATCGCCCGGAACGATAACCAGGTTCGCGTGCCGGAGTTCCAACTTGGCCGGGTTGCGCACAAAAGCCGTTACCTCGTGCCCCGCATCCAGCGCCTGCCGGACAATTTCAACCCCAGTTCCGCCAGATGCTCCAAAAACCACAATCTTCATGATTGCTCTCCTCTTTCCAGCTTCACCACCTGGAGAAGCGTGTTTATGATGACGTCCGGCGTTTGTGCACCACTGAAGGCATACTTATCGTTGATGATAAAAAACGGGACGCCGCTGACTCCCAGACGGCTGGCCTCGCGCGCCTCGGCCTCGACCTGCGCCCGAACCGTTTCAGCGCTCAAATCCACCCGCAGCCTGTTCTCGTTCATCCCAAACTTTTTCCCAATCTGAATCAGGGTTTCGATGTCGCCGATGTCCTGCCCATGTTCAAAATAAGCCGCATAAACAGCCTCGATCACCTGTTCACGAATATCTGCCGGGGCAATTGCAATCAGGCAATGGGATAGGGTTGAATTGGGCGCCTTGCTGATTTTATCCATGCTGAAGACCAGTCCAGCCGCCTCGCCCATGCGACGCGGACCTTCGAAGGCCTGCTCCAGACTGACCCGGCCATTGAACTTGGCTTCCATGTAGACAATAAAGTCGTAGCCTTCGGGCGGGATGGTTGGGTTGAGAAAGAATGCCCGGTACACGACCTGCACCGGTTCGCCTTGCCAATCTTGCAGCGACCGCTGCAAATGCCGCTTTCCAATGCGGCAGAAAGGTCAGACAGTGTCGTGATAGACCGTGATTTTCATGGTTGCCTCGCTTTCAGATACGAATAAAGATGTTCGGCAGCCCGGCGCAGCGGGTCCCCGCTGTGCCGGACGCGGCTGAGCAGGATTGCGCCTTCCAGGGTGGAGAGAACAAATTCCGCCAACACAGTATCGCCGCCAAATTTGTCGGCAAAAACCGCCTGCATTTGCCCGTAGGCTTCACGGCAGGCGGCATTCAGCCGTTCAGAACGCACCGCGCTCTCAGCAGCCAGCATCATCAATGGGCCACCCGCCGCAAAACCGGATTGTTCGATCGCCCCGGCAATCCCCAACGCTAACAACCGCACCGCTTCTGCGGGCTGTTCCGTCTGCGAAAGTCCAAAGCGGATTCGCTCCACCATCTGCGCCGCCGACCAGAGCGCCGTCTCGGCTCCAATTTGCTCTTTGCCTTCGGGGAAGTAATAATACAACGACCCTTTTGGGGTGTCGCTTTCTCGAATGATTTCATTCAGTCCGGTGGCGTGGTAGCCCTGTTTCTCGAACAGGCGGGCGGCGGCTTCCAGGATATGCTCTTTGGCAGGATTCATGACATTTGTCCTCTATTCAGATTGGCTGAACGAGCTTATTATAATGACTGGTCTATATAAAGTCAAGTAAGGAGAAAAACATGTCATCCCCCATACTGGTAATTGGCTCGCTCGGCAATGTCGGCGCGGAAGTTGTGAAACAAGTTTTGGCTCGCGGAGGAAAAGTCCGGGCGGCGGATATCGATGAGAAAAAACTAAGGGAACGCTTTGGTGATACAGTGGAAGCGGTGCGTTTCGACTTCACCGATCCGACTACATACGAAGCCACTTTCCAAGACATCACAAAAATGTTTTACATGCGCCCACCGCATATCACCAATATCCAACGCGACATGGTGCCTTCGATGAACGCGGCAAAAAAGGCGGGGGTGGAGCGTGTCGTTTTTCTCTCGCTGATTGGAATCGAAAAAACAACCTACGTTCCGCACTACAAGGTGGAAACCTATCTCAAGGCGCTCAACCTGCAAACAACCTTCCTGCGTGCCAGTTTTTTCATGCAAAACCTGAATACCACTCACCGACAGGAAATCCAGGAGCGGGATGAAATTTATGTGCCGGTTGGCGCAGCCAAAACCAGTTTTCTGGATGTGCGCAACATTGGGGCAGTCGCCGCGGTGGCGCTGACTCAGCCCGGACACGAAAACAAAGCCTACGACTTGACCGGCCCTGAGGCGCTGGATTACTGGCAGGCGGCAGAAATTCTCAGCCAGACTTTGGGACGCAAAATTACCTATAAAAACCCCAATCCGCCAGCCTTTTTGCTGAATACAACCCGGCGCGGTACGCCTTTTGCCTTTGCCCTGGTGATGATGGGGCTGTACACTGCCACGCGCTTCGGTCAGGCAGAGATTGTCACCAACGAAGTGGAACGCCTGACCGAATGCAAACCGATTTCCTTTCGGCAATATGTAAATGATTACAAAAATTCCTGGGTGTAAGTGGCCGCCAGAATCAAATGAAATCGCCCCTATTTGCATGCATGAATGATTTCATTACTCGCCAACGATTTGTGCGATAGTTATCCCCAGCTTTGGCCTATCCTATCTCAAATCGCGGGCTACCAACGAGCAGTTAACCATCAAAACTGCAACCATCTCTTTCAGCAAAAATTGAGCCAAGATTCAAGTTAAAAACAAAAAGCGCCCAACAATGGGAGCCTTTTGGGTAGAAGATCTCCAGAAAATCTGACAAAACCTGCATAAAAAGCAGAACTGCTGAGAGAATTTGGGGGACAGGATTACCTGGAATGCAGTTTATTTTGTCAAAGAACAGCAGCAGACATTTAATTCTACCTGCCGCATTTTGCATCATATCAAGTAATTTCACAACGCAGATTATCCGCATAATAGGCGCAGTTATCGTGTTTAATCACGAAACTTGAGAACATTTATTCGCAGGACATTGCCGATAAATTTCCGTTTCATTGCCGATAAAGTGCCGATAACTTATAAGCCCGTTTCCGACGGGAATCGTCTGCCACCAACAACCAGCCCTGCTCGACCCACGCTTGCATCAGGTTGCGTGCCATGCGCTCTGAAAGGCCCAAGGCTCCAGCAACTTGCGTAGCAGTAATCGTTTCTTGTTTGGCAAACAACCCCAGCACAATCCGGGCACGATGATCCAGCTTTCGCAGCAATTCCGGTTCAGGAGCAGGCGGTGCATCTTTCAGGCGCAAGGCTTCGTCTTTGGCGGTGCTGAAAACATCCGCAAGTAAACCAACAAAATAGGTCAGCCAGGAGGTCAGGTCGGCTTCAGCCCGGCCTTCATAGTAGTTGTGATGCGGGTAGACCGATAGCGCCCCGTAGTAGTTCTCCAGGTCGCGGGCATGGTACTCTTCGAGAGAGAAAAAACCATTCAGCCCATAGCCGCCGTGATGCAGGATGAAGGTCGCCAGCAAGCGGGCCGTCCGTCCATTGCCATCGTAATAGGGGTGAATGGTAACGAACTGGTAGTGGGCCAGAGCCGCAATCAGCGGCGTGGGAATTTTCTCTTTCTCAGCGCGACTGACCCACTCCACCAGTGAGGTCATCAGGCCTGGCACATCCGCTGCTTCGGGAGGCAGGTAAACAATGCCCCCACTGAGCGAATCACGAATGACATTTTGCCCATCCCGGTATGGGGTAGCTTTGGCGCGAGCGCCATGTTCCACCAAGGCATGCAGGCGGCGGATCAGATCCTCGGTGAGCGGTTTTCCCTGGGCGGCCCAATCTTCCACCCGCAAGAGCGCTTCCCAATAATTGCGAACTTCGCGCACATCCCGCTCGCGCCCCTGGATGGCAATGTGTTTTTCCTGGATGACCTGCTCGGCCTGTTCCAGGGTCAGGCGATTGCCTTCGATGCGCGTGGAGTAGTGCGTGGCGCGAATACGCGCCCGCTGGCGCAGTTCCGCTTCAACGGCCGGTGGCAGCGGGGTATGTTCCACAATTACCCGGGCCGATTCGATTTCCATCAGCCAGCGCGCCAGTTGGGAAGTAATACTGTATTTGGGTTGCCAGGGTGTGCTCATAAGAATATTATAGCATTCGATTGCCGATAAATTGCCGATAATATGTATTTTCAAGAATGGCTGCGCGATGTATACCCGTTCCGGGTGAGAATTGCGCTTTTTTCTAGAGCAGGAAAGTGCAATCCTCACCCGCGGGCATTACAGAAAGGCAGAATCAAATCACATCATATATTGTTGTAATGAATGGACTATCCTGGCCGCCCGGCTGAGATTGGCAGCAACCTTCAGCCAAGCATCCTGCTCACTTTTTTTCGAGGAACTGCTCAACCGTTGCCACCAAAAGTTCGCGTCCCAGCGCCTGGCTCAGACGAACCATTTGCGGCGCGACCAGGCCACAGGTTTTCAAGGCTTCGGTGTAGGAGAAAAACTGTTGCGTTTTTGCATCCAGAACTATTTGCCCGGCGCGTAGCAGGACAAAACGGTCAAGGTTTTCGAACAGGAAGTCCATATCGTGCGAGATGACCAGCACGGTTTTACCTTGCTGGTGCAAGATGTCAATCACCTGACTGAGTTGCTCCTGCTCGTTTGCGTCCAGCCCGGCGGTTGGCTCGTCCAAGACCAGCACCGGGGTTTGCATGGCCACAGTTGAAGCCAGGGCAACCCGTTTTCGCCCGGAATAGCCCAAATCGCGCGGATTGGCCCGGGCAAAAGTGCTCAAACCGAAAAATTCAAGCGCCTGTCCGACCTGGGCGCGCACTTGCTCGGCTGGATAGCCCAAATTCAGCGGTCCGAAAGCCACCTCACCCCAAACCTGCTGGTGAAAAAGTTGCTCGTCCGGATTTTGAAAGGCATACGCCACCCGTCGCGCCATTTTTGCCGGGCTGTGGGCGGATGTTTGCCAATCGCCAATCCAGACCTGCCCCCGCTCGGGACGCAGTAATCCGTCAAGGTGACGCGCCAGGGTGCTTTTCCCTGACCCATTCTGCCCGACCAGGGCGACTTTTTCTCCCGGCTGGATGTTCAGAGAGATGCCAGCAAGAGCTTTTACTCCGCCACCAGAGTAGGTATAGTGGATGTTCTCAACCCTAATCTCCATCTTGTTCCTGCCCATTCAACTGAAACCCGGCGGCTGTCTCTTCGAGCGTTACCGGCAGGGGGTGCCCGTCAGGCCATAGACCGCGCGATTGCCCCAGGGCAGCGGCGCGGGTGTAGCGTAGCCAGCCAACGCCGTTTTCATGAACTCGCGCCGAGGTCAAGACTTGCGCGGGAGGGCCATCCAGAATCACTTCGCCGTTTTCCATCGCCAGCACCCGGTCAGCGTGGCGGGCAATCCATTCAAGATGATGCTCAACGATGACCACCGTCACGCCGGTCCGCGCCAGGGATTGCACCAGACTGAAAATTTCTTGCCGCCCTTGCGGGTCGAGCATGGCAGTTGGCTCGTCCAAAATCAGGACGGAGGGGTTCATCACCAGCACCGAAGCCAACGCGAGGCGTTGTTGTTGTCCGCCGGATAGGGTATAGGGCGAGCGCTCACGCAAATCGGCCAGGCCGACTTGTTCGAGAGCCTGTTCGATGCGTTCGGGCATTTCAGCGCGCGGGATGCCCAGGTTTTCTAATCCAAAAGCGACTTCTTCGTAAACCGTATAGCGCATTCCAGATAACTGATTGACCGGGTTTTGCAGTACCAGACCGACCTGCCCGGCAAAATCACCGGGGGCATGGGTTTGGGTATCCAGCCCGCAAACCGTGACCTGACCCTGCATTTCGCCGTAAAAAAGGGCCGGAATCAGCCCGGCCAGGGCCAGGCACATGGTCGATTTCCCAGCTTCGTTGGGGCCGACAACTGCCAACAGTTGACCGGGTTCGACCTGAAAGGAGACATCTTTCAAGGCCGGGGAGGGACTGCCGGGGTAGGTGTAGGTCAGGCCGCAAACATCAAGAATGGGCATACAGTCTCCACAAGGCCCCCAGCAGGAGGAGAATGCCGGTGAGCGCAAACATGCCCCGGCGGGCGATGCGCTGAGGGCGGGTATCGGCCAGTTCGCGCAAAAACGTTTTACGGGTAGGGGCGCTGAAGCCGCGCACTTCGAGGGCCAGGGAACGCTCCTCGACATCCACCAGCGCGCTAAAAATCAGTGGCGCAACCAGCGGAAAAAGAGCGCGGATGCGCTGGGTCAGGCTTCCACCCGTTTCCAACCCGCGCGCCTGCTGGACGGCGCGGATGGCTTGCGCCCGTGCCATCATCTGCGGCAGGAGCAGCAGCGGGCTGCCGAGCAGGTAGGCCAACCCGTTGGGAAATCCAGCTTCGGTCAGCACCTGCACCAGGTGGGATGGGTGGGTCGTCAGCACCAGCACCAGGGAAGCCAGTAACATGGCCGTCAGGCGCATCGTGACCAGCAAGGCAAACTCAACGCCCTCCTGCCCGATTTCGAGTGGGCCGAAACTGAACAGGATGGTCTGGTTACCCGCGCCGAAGAATCCATGGATGCCCAGCAGAATCATCGCCGGGCCGGCCAGCAACCGAAGGGCCACTTGTATCGTCATCCTGCCGAGTCCTGCCTGCCAGAGAAATGCCAGGGCAATCAGACCCGGCAGGAGGGCAGAAATCCAGCCGCCCGGCCCGGCGAAAACGACCACCAGCGCGCACAAACTAAAAGTCTGTTTCGTAAGCGGGTGCAGGCGGTGCAGGAAACTGACACCGGGCTGATAAAGGGTTGGGCTGGCGCTCATCGGGCAGGTTTATCCGGTCACTTGGTTGGCGCGCGAGAAGCGGGAAGTGAAGCGCTTCGGCAATCCCTTGACAATCGCCCAGGCCAGCAAGGCTGTGACCACTTTGTCGACCAAGTTGTTGCCAATAACGGTGATAATAACCGAACTGAACAGGCTCTGACCGGTTGCCAACAGGTAAGCGGTCACAAAATCTGCGCCGCTGCCGGTCACGCCGCCGAACATATAAACGCGGATCGGAATAGCGACCAGCGAAAGCGCCAGGGTAATCAACACGCCGCTGAGGATGGCCTGCCACCAGGTTTTGAACAGGCCATATTTAGCGCACAGGCCGGCGACGATGCCAATAATCATGGCAACCGGGGCGAAGGCGGCTGCAACCGGGTCGCTGATCAGACCCCAGATCAGGTTGGTCAGCAGTCCGGTCAGGCCACCGGCCCAGGGGCCAGCCAGCAAAGCCACGATGACTGTGCCGATGGAATCCAGGAAGACCGGCAGGTTGAGCAGGGAAACGGTTTGACCGAGGACGAGGTTGAGCACAATGCCAACCGCCATGAGCGCCAGGGTAATCGTACTAAAATCTTTTTTGAGTTGTTCTTTGAGTGACATGCGTTTTTCCTTTTTATGAAATGGGTTGAATATCCAGTTCCGGGTAGCCGGTCTGGGGGTCGAAGGCGCGCGCAAAACGGACGTTATCGAGATTGGCGAGGACAATTTCGGCGGTGGTGTAGACCGCGCTACCGTACATCAGGTGCGCTCCGTAGGTGCGGCCCTCGCCGTCTGCAATGGCGATGTGGTAATGGCCGCCCTCCTGCGAAAAGACGCCGGTCAGCGAGACGATTTCAAAATATCCTTCGAGTGTGACGGCTTCTTCCTGATTAGCGAAGCGCAATACGGCTCGCGTCAGGCTGCCAACACAGGTCAGCACACAGGCGGCCTGGAGTTGGTGGGTGCGGGCGAAGTCGTCCAGCGCTGCTTTGGGGTCATCGCCGGGGTGCAGGCGCAGGGCAAAGGTCTGCATGGCCTGTGCGCCTAAATGGAGATAACTTTGCCAGCCAAACGCTGGGCCTCGATGATATCGGTCATCCCGCCGACGATGCCAACCTGGACTTTATCGGCCAGGCTGTAATAGTCCAGGCAGGTGCTGCACAACACCAGGCGCACGCCTTTGGCTTCCAGTGAGCGGAGCGAAGCCAGAACGGGCGAACCTTCGATGGCCAGTTTCACGCCATTGGCGTAAAAACAGATGGCGGCTGGCAGGATGTTGTTTTCATCCAGCAGTTTGAAATAGGTTGTAGCCAATTTTTGTTGCAGTGCAGGCTCGGCATCCCCCATGCCATTGCGGGTAATAAGAATTACAGTATCAGAATCGGGTACAGACATAACAGCCTCCTGTAGGATTGTTTTCTGCGCCTTGAATTCAGGCGAGATGGGCAAATGAAAAACCGCCAGGCACAAACGCCTGACGGTTTCAGGAGGCAGCGAGCAGGTTCAGAATCACATACAGTCGCCGCCACACCGCAGGATGCGTGTGCAAGAAACTGAGCGCAAAACTGCGCTCATCGACTGCATTCAGGTGTGGCGGTAATAGCGATTCATTTTTCTTTCCTAATTTTCTGGTTATGCGTTGAACATTCAGATTTTATCATATCGAAGCGTGACGATCTTGCGATAGGAAGAACTTAATCTGTTTGAAATTGCATCCAATGTCCGCCGGTGCCCAAACCTATCCCAGCGCAGCCGCTGATTCGAGGTTGAACATCCCAGAACAGAGAAAAAGGATTTTGCACAAAATAGTTCTCGATAACCCGTTTATCACTTCAAGGCTACTACATCATATTAAATAAACCATATGTATACCATCAAGCGGCTCAAACCAATTATCTAGGAATCGAGAGGCTATTCCTATCAAAAATTGATCCTTCGCCCCTGTCCCCTGTTGCATCGCGGGCTGCCAGATGAGCACAAACCATCGAGGCAGCGATCTGTTTTCCGGGCATTAAGCAAAGGTAAACATGGCGCTGAAAACAAAAAGCGCCCATCGCTGGGCGCTTTTCGGCTCAAAATCACCAAAAAATCTCACAAAAGCTACATAAAAAAGCAGAACCCCCGAGAGAATTATGTTCTCTCGGGAGTTCTGTCATGCCGGATTTACTTCGATCCGGCCCCGACGGGATTCGAACCCGCGATCTCGGCCTTGACAGGGCCGCATGTTAAACCGCTACACCACGGGACCAGTTGCTCGTTGTTGTTTCTGTTTGTCGAGCGGGCAGTAGTTTATCATGTTGTCTGAGGGGCGTCAAGGGAATTTTCAGTTTTTGCCAAAACTGGTTTTCTCAATATTTCGATGTTTTCATTGTCATCAGCCGCCGCTGTTTTCGCCATGATGTGAGCGCAGGGCTTTACGAATCCGTTCCCAGGTGCGCTGGGCAAAGCTGGCGGATTGGGACTCAATCTCCTTGCGGGTATAGCGGGCTTCGACAAAAGCGCCAGTTAAAGCTTCAATATCGGGTTCGGCTTCGGGCAGGGCGCTGTCGAGGCGTTTGGCAAACTCGGCAGGAGTTTGCGACAGGCTGCGGGGAAGTCCGCTTTCGCCGCTGCGGCGCAGGAAGGCCTGGTAGTAGAAGTAAACCTTGTTGCGCGGATCAAGTCGCCGCAGGCTTATCCAGCCTGCCAGTGCCTGACGTTTGCTGCGCTTGGGCAGCAAACGAGCCACCCCTGACTGGAATGCTTCAGCCACCCCTGCCCCAGCGCGCTTGAAGAATACACGCAGATTGCCAAACAGCTTAATGAAAAACCCCAGAAACGGGACTCGCCGCAGGCCATCGAGAGAATCCTGGTTTTGGAGCAAAACCTGGCGCACGGCAAAGGCGATAAAGCCGAGCAGAACCAGCCAGAAAAAGGCTTGGCGCAGGATTTCGACCCAGGGCGGAGTCACCGCTGCCAGGCTGGGATCGAGCGCTTCGGGTTGGAAGGTTTCGGGAAATTGTGGTTCAAGGGGCGTGTCGCCGGTAAGCGGGGGTTCCCGATTGAATAGCGCATAAATCGAATTAATTAATAGCACGACCAGGGTCAAGAACAACTGAACCAGGAAAAAACCCACACTGACAAGAAACCACAAACCGTAGCCAATAACCGCCAGGAAGCCCAGACTATAACTGGTTGGCAAGATGGCCACCAGCAACGTTAACGCAACCAGGAAAACCAGGCTATACTGCACCCAGCGGCCGGCAAGGTCGCCACTCACCGGCACTTTGTTCAAACCCCAGCGAGCCTGCAGGTCGATGAATTGGGTCAGGCTGAAAAGCGTCAGCCCCAACATGAAATACAACAGCGTGCTGACGCCTCCCCCGGCTAATGGCGGCAGTTGCAGGATCACAAACTCGGCATTACCCGCTGCGCGCAAATCCAGGCGCATCAGGGCGGTAAGAATCACCAGAACGATGCCGATGTTCAAAATCAGGGTCAGCAGGCGGTCGCGCACCGGGCGCTGGGCAGCCTCGAGCACATCGGGCAATTCACGCTGCAAGCGAACGTAGTCGAGGTCCAGCTTGGTGAGCAGTTCCGAGAAATAGTCGGCCAGTAGCCAAATGATGACCACCAGGAGTACCGCCATATAGTATTCATACGGGATCGCAACCTGGATATCATCGGCCCAGCGCGGCAGTTCAGCCAGGAATGCATCCAGCCCATACGAAAGCCCCAACATCAAACGCAGCACCGCCAAAATAAGCAGCCAAAGCGCGCCAAAATGGAGCAGCCATTCGTTGCCGAGCAAATCAAAGCGGTGCAGACGTCGATAGGTCGCCACGCAGACCAGGGCGACCAGGAAGGCAGCCAGGGTCAGGTACCAGGGATTCCAGTTCCCATAGATATGCTGGATCAGGCTGACAAAGGTTTGGGCAGCGCAAGCAAGCATGACCGCCACCAAAAAGCGGCTGGCCAGCCTGAAGGTTGTTTCATTGATTCGCGCTTCGAAGTTAAAAAGGGAGGGTTTCATGCTTGTCCGCGCCAGATATCGAGGTCGCTCTCCTTCGAAATGGCAATCGCCGGAACGCCGAAGAAGGCGGCTTTTGTTTGTATCTCTTTGACATAAGAAACCTTGCCAGCCAGAATCAGCAAGGCGTTCTGTCCGGCACGACGCGCCAGATAAAGCTCGTTGAGCAACTCGTCCTGAACCTGTCCGGTAATCACCAACAGGGTCGTGCCCCAAGGCAACAGATAGCGTTCACGCTGGATCAAGGCCGCAAGCGGAGCTTCGTGCGTCATTTCAACCCGCGCCAGCGATTCAAGAATGCGCATCAGGTGGCCTTTGCCTTTGCGCGGCGGCAGGGATTGCGGCAAACCATCCGAGGCGAGCGGGTCGCGTCCATTGATTTTGATTCCGGCGCTCTGGCGTTTTTCAATCACCCAGGATGCGAGCGAGGCGGCGAGAACAATCCCCAGTTCGGTTGAATCGATGCGTCCATGGAAGTTGTAATCTTCGGCGTTCAGGTTCAGGTAAATCATCGTTTCCAGCGAAATCGAAGGCTCGAAAAGTTTGACCTGCAATTGCCCGGTAATGGCGGTTGATTTCCAATCAACCCGGCGCAGCGAATCGCCGGCAACATAGCCGCGCTTGCCAAACACGCGGGTCGGGTCTTCGAAAAGCGGCTGGTGATGGCGCATCGTGCCCTGCGGCGAACGCGAGGGGATTTTGACATTCGACAAGGGCACAATTTTGGGGTAAACGGTGATGAACTGCTGCGGGATTTCTTTCTGTACCCGCCCGGCCAGCCCGAACAGGTCGCCGGTGGAAATGGTCAACGGCCCGATTGAGTAATATCCCCGCTTGCGGGCCTCGATCCCGTACTCGAAGTGTGCATCCTCGCGCACCCCGAAGCCGGACACCCGTTGAAAGGGCTGGATTCCACCGAGGGCCAGGGGCAAGCTGTCATGCAATCCCACCCAGGGCGCAGGGAAAAGCCCGTTGTTGCGCACTTTAAGTTTGATTTTGACCGTTTCGCCGAGGAATGCGTGACTGTCCACCTCGCGCGAGGCTTCGATCTGTTTCAGCGAACGATTGCTCCACCAACTGCCCAGCGAAAAAGCCCCCACCAGGAGATAAATCAACGTCAAGGCGAAGTCGTCGCTCATAAAAGCGGCAACCAGCGCCAAGGGAATGAGGAGATACAGGTAGGGACCAATCATCTCATAATCAGATTGTTTGCGGAGTCCTGAAACCCCGACCGTTTATCCCACTTTGCCCAGGTCGAGGGGCGTGTTTTCCAAAACATCGGCCAGGATGTTTTTCGCAGTCCGCCCGCGCAGTTCGGCTTCGGGGGTGACGATAAAACGGTGCGGCAAGGTAACCGGGGCCAGGTACTTGATGTCGTCGGGCAGAACGTGCTCTCGTCCGCGCACCGCCGCCAGGGCCTGGGCCGCTTTGAACAGCGCCAGGCTGCCACGCGGACTGATGCCCAACGCCAGGTCGCTGTGCGCGCGGGTGGCGGCCGCCAGGCGAACGATATATTCCTGCAAGGTTTCGTCGACATGCACATCCCAGACCTGTCTTTGCAGGGCCGGAATCTCGTTGCCATCGACAACACTCTCCAGCTTGGTGATGGGATGTTCGCGCCACAGGTTCAGCAAAATCTGGCGCTCATCCTGCGGCGAGGGGTAGCCCAACGAAAGGCGCATCAGGAAACGGTCGAGTTGCGCTTCGGGCAGCGGAAACGTGCCCTCGTATTCGACCGGGTTTTGGGTCGCCAGCACCAGGAAGGGCCGCGGCAGCTCGCGCGTGGCGCCGTCGACGGTCACCTGTTGTTCCTGCATCGCTTCGAGCAGGGCCGATTGGGTACGGGGCGTGGCGCGGTTGATTTCATCGGCCAATAAAATATTGACAAAAATCGGGCCGGGACGGAACTCGAACTCACCGTTTTTCTGGTTGAAAATGGATACGCCGGTAATATCGTTCGGCAGAAGGTCAGGCGTACACTGCACCCGCTTAAACGTGTTTCCCAGGCTGACCGCAATCGAACGCGCCAACATGGTTTTCCCCGAACCGGGCACATCTTCAAGCAAAACATGCCCCTCACACAACATGGAAACGACGATCAATTCAATCGCCGGACGCTTGCCAATGATGACTTTTTCAACGTTGTCGATAACTTTGTTCGCAAATGTCTGCACTGCTTGCATGGATGAGTCCTTTCATTAAAAACCGGCTTGTTCTATTATATCCCAGGCCAACTTTGATTCGATGCAAAAAAAGCGTACAATAAAGGAGAGCGACACATCCCAAGAGAAGGAGGCCTGTATGGAAAAAAACACATTGCGCGAATTGCTCGAACAGGTTGACCGTGAAATCAGGAAAACAGAAACACTCGACCAACAGGGACGAGAATTACTCACCCACTTGTCCGCCGATATAAATGAATTACTGGAGCGCTCAACCCCGGAAGAAGCACACAACTCATCTTTTCTGGGACAACTGGCCCAGACCATCGAGCATTTCGAGACCAGCCACCCGCAACTGACCCATTACCTGTCCCAGCTTTCGGCAGTTTTGAGCAACGCCGGGATTTAGGATTTACAGCTCGAAAACCGATACAGTCGGGTTAAGTTCGGCTGTATCGGTTTTGATTTTCTGCATAACCGTGGTTTTTCCCCGGCCTTTGGGGTACAATACATAGAACGTTCGTTCCTATAACCCACCCCCAACTTATATGGACTTCAAACTTAAAGCCCCCTTCAAACCAACCGGCGACCAGCCGGAAGCAATCAGCACCCTTGTCAGCGGCGTCAGGCAAGGGATGAAACAACAAGTCCTGCTCGGAGCAACCGGAACCGGCAAAACCTTCACCATGGCCTCAGTCATCGAACGCTTGCAGATGCCGGCCCTGATTATGGCCCATAACAAGACCCTGGCCGCCCAGCTTTACGCCGAGTTCCGCGAATTCTTCCCGGAGAACGCGGTCGAGTATTTTGTCTCGTATTACGATTACTACCAACCCGAAGCCTACGTTCCGCGCCACGACCTGTATATCGAAAAAGAGACCCAGATCAACGAGGAAATCGAGCGCCTGCGCCTGGCGGCCACCACCGCCCTGGTCTCGCGCAAGGATGTCATCATCGTCGCTTCGGTCTCGTGTATCTACGGTCTCGGTTCGCCGGATGAGTTCCTGCGCGGATCGGTCAAGCTGCAGATCGGTGAAATCTACCGCCGCAACGCGCTGATGCGTCAACTGATCGATGGTCAGTACCAGCGCAACGATATGGAACTGCGCCCCGGCACCTTCCGGGTGCGCGGCGAAACGCTCGAAATCATCCCGGCCTACGCCGACAAGTTCGGCTACCGCATCAGCTTCTTCGGCGACGAGGTCGAACGCATCACCCAGTTTGCGCCCGTGACCGGCGAAATCACCGCCGACCTGAACGAGGTCGATATTTACCCGGCCAAGCACTACCTGACCGCCGAAGACAAGACCAAAGAAGCGATCAAGGACATCGAAACAGAACTGGAAGAGCGGGTTTCCTTCTTTAAAGCGAATGAAAAATACATCGAGGCCCAGCGCATCGAGCAGCGGGCGCGTTACGATCTGGAAATGCTCAAGGAAGTGGGCTATTGCTCCGGGATCGAGAACTACTCGCGCCACTTCGACCGGCGCTCCGCCGGAACCCCGCCCTGGACGCTGGTGGATTTCCTGCCCTCCGACTACCTGCTGATCATTGACGAGAGCCACATGACCGTGCCGCAAATCCGCGGGATGTATAACGGCGACCGCGCCCGCAAGGAAACGCTGGTCGAGTTCGGCTTCCGCCTGCCAAGCGCGCTCGACAACCGCCCACTCAAGTTCGATGAGTTCGAGCCCAAGATGGGCTACACGATATACACGTCGGCTACCCCCGCCCCCTATGAGATGCAAAAAGCGGAGCAAATCGCCGAGCAAATCATCCGCCCAACGGGACTGGTCGATCCAGAGGTCGAAGTGCGCCCCACCCAGGGCCAGGTCGATGACCTGGTCGGGGAAATCAGGCTGCGGGTCGAGCGCGGCGAGCGCACCCTGGTCACCACCCTGACCAAGCGCATGGCCGAGGATTTGTCCGAATACCTGAAAGAATTGGGGATCAAAGTCCACTACCTGCACTCGGAAGTGGAAACACTCGAGCGCATCAGCATCCTGCGTGACCTGCGCCTGGGTGTGTTCGATGTCATTGTTGGCATTAACCTGCTGCGCGAGGGCCTCGACCTGCCGGAAGTCTCACTGGTGGCCATCCTGGATGCCGACAAAGAGGGTTTCCTGCGCTCGGGCACGGCCCTGATCCAGACCATCGGGCGCGCGGCGCGCAACGTGCAGGGCCGGGTCATCATGTACGCCGACCGGATGACCGATTCGATGAAGTATGCCATCGACGAAACCAACCGCCGCCGGGCCAAGCAGGTTAAGTTCAACCAGGAAAATGGGATTGTGCCGGTCAGCATCCACAAGGCCATCCGCGATATTACCGATTCGCTCTCGGCTGAGGGACGCGAGAAGGCACTCGGCCTGGCCGAATCGAAAGCCGAGTACCGCGCCGGGAAGAAAGCCCGCGCCGCCGATATGGGCGAGCTGCAACGGCTGGTGCAGGAGATGGAAAAGCAAATGAAGGAAGCCGCCAAGAACCTGGAGTTCGAGAAAGCTGCCGCCCTGCGCGATGAGATTTATGAGTTAAAAGCGCTCCTGGCAGACGATGAGAAGTTGAAACCCTGGGAGAGAATCAAATTACTAACCGGGGAAGAGTAAAAAAAACGGGCATTCGCTATCTCAGCGAATGCCCGTTTTACTGCTTGCCTAAATCTTTTTCTTTAGCTGACTGACGCGCATCGCCAAGCGGGTAAGGGCAATGCTATAAAAAATCAGGAATACAAACATGATGAATGTAAAAACCAGGCTGAACGTATCCTGACGTTTGTTCATCAAGATGATGGAATTGGCATAGACAGGGAAAAACACAACCAAAAAGAGCAAGATGCGCTGATATTTTTTGGATTTGGACTCATTATCGCTGAAGATTTCCGGCACTTCGCCATCCAGGGCAGTTTTGCGAAAATACTGCCAACTGTTCATCTCACCCAGGTATTCCCAGCCCGCATCGAGAAAGAGTTGCAAATAATCGGCTTTAGCTTTTGAATCGGTAAAAAAATCGAGCCGGTAAAAATCGTCGCGCAGCTCACCCTTTTCGAAGATGTAATTGCCAGGCAGGGATACCGATTTGAAATGCCAGCCTTTCAACGCCATCTCGCGCAGCCAGGCTTCTTCTTTTTCATCGTCCCAGGCCCAAAACCAGCGGAATTGTTTCATTGTTGTCATAGTTTCCTCCCAGGGCTACCAGCCCTGTGTTATTTTTCCATTTTCGACCAAAATTGCCGAGCGGCGGATGTGCTCTTTGAGCACTTGCTTGCCCTTGTCGGTCAGGGCGTAGGTTTTGCGCCGCTCAGCTTCCCCGACTTTGACGATCAGCCCCTCGCTTTCGAGGGTGGTAAACGCCCCGTAGAGCGTACCCGGCCCAAGTTTGACGGTCCCCTCGCTGATTTGCTCGACCTTTTGCATGATGCCGTAGCCATGCAGCGGTTCGGCCAACGCCAGCAAAATGTAAGCCGTCGATTCGGACAGGGGCAGGTATTTAGTGATGTTGTTTGCCAAATCAGTCTCCTTTATCGCCGGGCGATATATCGCATAACGTTATAATATCACGCGATATATCGTTTGTCAATATATAAATCGGCAAAAAAAAGAGCCAGCGGAAAATGTACGCTGGCTCTTTCTCGTTTTGTGTTGTGAGCTAACTGCTTGCCCCGCTGTAGCGCTTGACCCCAACGCGCCAGACCTGCGAGGCAACCAGGAAACTGACCGCACTGATGGCAAGAAACAGCAGAATTTCGGCCAGGCCGAATTCCCCGCGCAAGGCCTGGAGCGGGATGGTGGTCGCCACCGCAATCGGGACGATGAACGTGACAATGATTCGCAGCCAGACCGGGTAAACCGTAGCCGGGAAACGGCCCGAATCGAGCAGGGCCTGCAAAATGGTCACGTTGTTATCGAACTTGGTGAACCAGAAAGTCAGGGCAATCAATACAATCCACAGGCTGTAAATAATCATCACGCCAGACACCGTCAGGAGCAGGAAACTAAAAATGCTGGCCGGGGTGGTGACCTGCCCGGCCATGTTGATGCCTGTCACCACCAGGATTACGGCCAAAACCAGGTCCCAGATGCGCCAGACGGTGATGCGCGAAAAAGTGACCAGGAACATGCTGTTGACCGGCTGGAGCAAAGTGTAATCAAGCGAGCCGTCCCGCACGCTGGCGTTGAATTTCTCGGTGTTGGGCCAGATCAGGGCCGCCATCAGGGTATTGACCAGCCGGAATACGCCAAGCAGGGCCACCAGTTCGCCCACTCCCCAACCGCCAAGGCTTTCGGTATTGGTAAAGATGATATTCAGGCTGAGCAGTTCCCAACCCAGCCACATCAGGTTGAGCAGGATGTTGACCACCGTATCGGCGCGGTAGGCCAGCGACATCTGGATATTGACTTTCAGGAAAACATTTATCAACTTGAGGAAGTTCATTTTTACTCCTCCCCCCATTTTGCAAAATGGGGGGATACGAGGGGGGTCAGGCTCCCACCGCCGAAAACTTTTTAACGCCTGTCCGCCAGACCCAATTAAATAGAAGGAAAGAGAGCAAAAGCCAGAAAACAGCCTGGATATATCCCCACAGGATTTGATCAGGACTCAGTTTGCCTAAAACCATCTGGATCGGGAAATACAGGAAAAACTGGAAGGGCAGGTATTGGGCAATCTGCTGGACGAGGGTTGGCATCAGGCTGAGCGGCACAAACTGGCCGGAAAACAAAACCAGCACACCGAAATAAAATTCATGGATGGCCCAAACGCGAGTCGTCCAGAAGGCAATGCAGGTGATGGCCGCGCTCAACAAGAATCCGATCAGGAAACCGAGCGAAATCATCGGTAGGGCCATCAAAACGTTCTGCCAGGTGACAGCGGCGTAATCGGGCCGGAACAGGAAGAAGAAAACGCCCCAGATGGGCAGGAAAACCAAAAAGTTGAGCGCCTTGTTGGCGGTGTTAACTGTCAGGGTGTTGACCAGCATCGGGTGAATGGGCCGAATCAACTCGCCGGAAAGCGTTCCATCCTGGATTTTGTAGGCAAAGATATGGATGACGATATTGCTGGTCAGTTGGTCCACCACCAGCAGGGTCATATAGTAGGTGACAAAATCGTTGGCGCTCAGGCCGTTGACTGTCCCGTTGGCGTTGGCAATCGTTGTCCAGACCGCCATGTAAACTATCGGCGAAACCAGCCAGTAAAGCAGGTACATCAACAGGTTGGCGCGATACTGCCACTGTTCGGCCCAGTTGACCTGCCAAAGTCGTTGGTAAATTTTTAACATAGCTACTCGACCGTCTTATTCATTAAATGCGCGCTCGATGACCGACTCAATCGGCGGGTCGGTGATGGTGATGTCGTGAACCGGCAGCCCGGCCAACATCCGGGCAGTGACGACGGTCACATCCGCCGCCGGGACCTGGATGTAGCGCTTCTCGGCATCTTCCTCGTTCTCGACGGGTGCGCCGTAGATGCTCAAATCGTGGCCATCGCCCTCGGCCAGGGTAACACCGATCAGTTTGAAGGGCGCGATGCGGCGCGATAGATCATTGATGCCGCCATCATATTTGAGCTGGCCATGATGGATAATGATAATGCGCTCACACAGGGCAGTCACATCCGCCATGTAGTGGCTGGTCAACAGGATGGTGGCTCCGGTGCGGCGGTTGTACTCGCGCAGGAACTCGCGGATGCGGGCCTGACCGGTAATATCGAGGCCGATGGTCGGTTCGTCGAGGAAAAGCACCTGCGGACGGTGCAGCAGCCCGGCGGCAATCTCGCATTTCATGCGCTCGCCAAGCGAAAGGTTGCGGACCGGTTTCTTGAGCAGCGGGCCGAGTTCGAGCAGTTCATCCAGCTCTTTCAGGGTGGCCCTATACTCATCATCAGGGATGCGGTAGATGGCCTGGTTGAGCAGGAAAGAATCGGCGGCGGGAATGTCCCACGAAAGGCGGTTGCGCTGGCCCATGACCAGGGTCATCGAGCGCAAATAGGCCGGTTCCAGCTTCCAGGGTGTAAATCCGAGCACATGGGCCGTGCCGCAGGTCGGATGAAGCAGGCCGGAGAGCATTTTAAGCGTGGTGGTCTTGCCAGCCCCATTCGGACCGAGAAAACCGACAATCTCACCCGGCTGGATGCGAAAGCTGACCTTTTGAACCGCGTTGACATCCTTGTACTTGCGCTTGAAGAATCCGCGCACCGCGGCGGCAAATCCGCCTTCGCGCTCGGGGACTTTGTAGGTTTTGCTGAGTTGTTCAACGAGAATGGTTTCAGGAGGCATGGAATGTGGTTTCCTTACAGGTAAAGAAGCGGCGGCAAACACAGAACATAATTTCTAAACCCGGCTATTCTATCACAATTGGCAGCAGCGGACTCGTTGAATTCGGATTTTTCAGCTCATAAATAAAACATTTGTTCTGTTTTGTGATAAAATAGACAAGTCAAAAATACAGGAGCTGCCATGACCCTATCAACAAATGAAGTTGTCCGCAAGTTTTGGGAAACGATGCAAAGCAACGACTTTCGCGCAGCCAGCCGCCTGCTGGCCGACGATTTTATCCTGGAATGGCCCCAGTCTGGCGAACGCATCCACGGCCCGCAGAATTTTGCGCAGATGAACGAAGAATACCCGGCGCATGGAGCCTGGCAGTTCACAATCAACCGGATTGTGGGCAGCGAAACGGAGGCCGTCAGCGATGTTTCGGTTACGGATGGCGTTATTCATGGGCGGGCGATCACATTTTCCAGGGTTCAGGATGGCAGGATTGTCCACCAAGTCGAATTTTGGCCTGAACCGTTCCCCGCCCCGGAGAACCGGCGTCACCTGGTGGAGAAAATGACTTAAACGCGCTGAGGGGCGCGATGTTTCGGAGGAAACCATGTTTGAAATTCCTGAATACACTGTTTTGGCGCGCCAGATGAACGCGGCCCTGGTGGGGAAAACCGTCCGCGAGGGGACTCTGGGCAATTCGCCGCACAAGTTCGTCTGGTACAACCGCTCGCACGAAGAATTTACCCAATTGACTGCCGGGAAAGTGGTCGGCGCGGCGCGCGTCCAGGGGCGCTGGCTGTCGATTCCGCTGGAGCCGGGTTACATCCTGCTCTTTGGCGAATGCGGCGGGAAAATCCTGTTCCACCCGCTAGGCAGCCCGCTGCCGGTAAAATATCACCTGCTGATTCACTTCGAGGATGGGTCGGCGCTCTCGGCCACCACCCAAATGTGGGGCGCGATGGAGCTATACGAAACCGGACTGGAGCAGGAACGCCAGTACGTCAAAGGGATGCGTCCCACCCCGCTCGATTCGACTTTCACCTTCGACTATTTCAGCGCCCTGGTCGATGAACTGCTCCAGGGCGAGAAGCGCAGCGCCAAAAGCTTGCTGACCCAGGATCAGATCATCCCCGGGCTGGGGAATTCGATTGCCCAGGACATCCTTTTCCGCGCCAAAATCGGACCGCGCCGCTCCCTGGCCGAGTTCAGTCCCGGTCAACGCCGCGACCTGTATAACGCCATCGTGGATGTAGTCGCGGAGGTCATCGCCGGCGGAGGCCGCAACGATGAAACCGACCTGTTCGGCAAACCCGGCGGATACATCCGCGTCATGGACAGTGGCGCAGCCGGCAAGCCCTGCCCGGACTGCGGAGCAACTGTCCAAAAAATGCAATACCTGGGCGGGGCCTGCTATTTCTGCCCGAAATGCCAGCAATAGCCAAAGCCCGCTCTACATAAAAAAGGAGATGCCGCTGGCATCTCCTTTTTTATAGCATCCCCGTTATAAAATCCGCCGATTGCCTGGAAAGCAAATCTGGGATATAGTCAGATGCCCTCGCAAACGGCAAAACAACCCGGCCACCCCTGGAGTAAGCATGATGACGCTCGTTCTTAAACACCCTCTTATTCAAACCCTACGCGAACTGAGGGGCAACCCACGCGTGACTGTCTGGACCGAAGTCATGTTTGGCATTCCCTACAACCTGTTCTCCCCATTTTTCTCGGTTTATATGCTGGCCCTGGGCGTTACCGACCAACAAATTGGAACCATTGCCAGCCTGGGACTGGTGCTCCAGGTTTTTACGGCCTTGCTCAGTGGCGCAATTGTCGATAAGTTTGGCCGCCGGCTGACCCTGTTCCTGAGCGATATGCTTTGCTGGGGAATTCCCTGCCTGATCTGGGCAATCGCCCAGGATGTGCGCTATTTCGTTGCGGCTGCCATGCTAAACAGTTTGTGGCGGATTTCACATACCGCCTGGACCTGCCTGCTGGTCGAAGATGCCGAAGAACGACACCTGGTGCACATTTGGACCTGGATCATGATTTTTGCCGTTTGCTCGGCCTTTTTCGCCCCTTTGGGAGGCTGGTTTGTCGAACGCTTTGGCCTGATCCCGGCAGTGCGTGGAATTTTCATCTTCGGCTTCCTGATGCTCAGCGCAAAATTTATTGTTTTATATCTCTTCTCGCACGAAACGGCCCGCGGCAAACAGCGCATGGCAGAAACCCGCCAGCGTTCCATCTTCAGCCTGCTGAGCGAATATGGCAGCGTTTTTGTTCAAATCTGGCGATCCCGGCCGCTGCTGGCCGCGCTCGCAATGATGGTGATTACCAACATCTATTCAACCGTCAACGGAAGTTTCTGGGGCGTTCTGTTCACCACCAAACTGGGATTTTCCAATTCCGAAATTTCAATCTACGTGGCCCTGCGCTCGATCATCATGACAATCTGTTTCTTCCTGCTTGGTCCACGCCTGACCAATCCACGCAAATTCCGCCTGCCATTGTGGACCGGCTTCGGCGCCTTTTTTCTCAGCCAGGCCCTGCTTGTGGTGATGCAGCCTCGCGCCATCCCGTTACTGGTCATCAGTGTTGCGCTGGAAGGGTTCGCTTCTGCCCTGGTCAGCCCAATGACCGAATCGATGCTGGCCTTATCGCTCGAATCGAATGAAAGGGCGCGGGTCAGCGCCATGGTTTATGTTGCCCTGATCATCTTGATTTCACCCTTTGGCTGGATCGCCGGGCAGCTTTCCGGGATCGATCGCGCCCTGCCTTTTGCCCTGAATATGGCTCTTTTCGCCATCGGCGCTGGGCTGGTCTGGCTGATAGGGCGCTCTGCGCCAGAAGCGAACAGCCAAGCAGAGTAAAGCGATCCGATTTTTTGAGCGAAAAGCCCCAGCGCAACAGTTATAATCTGGATGCCGAAATTCTGGGTGCTGCAACCCATCGCCCTGCTTTTATTGACCAGCCTGGCCTTCGCCTTGCTCGGTTCGGCGCTGGAACGCATCCTCAACCCGCGTTTGCAAGATAATGTTTAATTCGCCCTCCCACTTGTGCTAAAATATTGTTGTGGACAAAAAACTTCCCATCCCCCGCCCTGACCGGGTCAGCTATCTCAAACACAAACGCGAAACCACGCGCCAGATTTTGCTGCCGGTCATCCTGAGCAGCATCCTGATCCTGGCGCTGTTCGTATTGGTGGCCTATTCCACCTTCACCCCCAGCGGGGATGTGGAACGCTGGGCTGCGATTTCAACCATCTGGATCGTCATCCCGCTGATGTTTTTCCTGCTCATCTTTTTGGGAATCCTGGTCGCCCTGATTTATGGTCTGCAACGCCTGCTCAAAACGACCCCAGCCTATACCGGCCTGGCCCAGGAATATGTGCTGATGATCACGACCAAGATCCAGTGGTATGCCGCTGAAATCAGCAACCGGGTGATTCGCTTCCGGGCCTGGGTCGATACCCTGCAAGGTTTTCTCAAACGCGACTGACGCTTTCCCTTTGGAGACTTAAAATGGCTAAAAACGAAGAGATTGTCAAACATTCCAGTTCCCGCATCCTGCTCGGCGGCGCGTTGATCGGCGCCTTGACCGGCCTGATTGCCGCTGTGCTGCTCTCGCGCCGGGCCGAGAAAAACCATAAGGATGCGCCCCTGACCGCTACAGAGGGCATCAAGATTGGCCTGCTGGTCTTCGGCCTGCTGCGCGCCATCACCGCCCTGGGCGACGATTAAGTCAGAAACAGGAACGAAAAACGACCGGGACGCGTCCCGGTCGTTTTTTAATAAACTTCTTACCAAGTCCTGAGCGGAGCGTCCTGCGACACAGGCTGCGCCAACTACGCGCTGCCCTCCGTTCAGGGCCTGACGCTTTGATGTAAAACAGCGTAGTCGAAGGACATTTGCAGGTTAATAATCACATGGCCACTGAAATCCTCGCCAAAACCCTGCTTTCAAGCGCAAAACAGCCCGACAAATGGTTCGGGATCAAGTACACGATGAACCTGTACCGCGGCTGCCAACATCAGTGCATTTACTGCGATTCGCGCAGCGAATGTTACCAGATTGCCGATTTTGCCGAGATCCAGGTCAAGGTCAACGCGCTGGAGAGACTCTCAGACGAGATTCGGCGCAAACGGGTGAAAGGAACCATCGGCACGGGCTCGATGAACGACCCGTACATGCCCATCGAAACCGAGCGCAGGCTGACGCGGGGCGCGCTCCAAATCATCGCTGCGGCAAAATTCCCGGTGCACATCATCACCAAAAGCGATCTCGTGCTCCGCGACGTGGACATCCTGCAAGAGATTCAGCAGGTTTACGCAGCGGTCAGTTTCACCATCACCAGCGCGGATGATGCCCTCAGCAAAAAACTGGAGCCGGGCGCGCCGGTCAGCTCGCGCAGGTTTGCGGCGCTCAAAACGCTGAACGAAAACGGCATCACCGCCGGGGTGACGATGATGCCGATCCTGCCGTTCCTTGAGGATAGCGATGAAAATATCCGCGCCCTGGTGCGGATGGCGGGCGAGGCCGGGGCCAGGTACATCCTGCCGGCGTTTGGGCTGACCCTGCGCGACCGCCAGCGCGCCTATTTTTACGAAAAGCTCGACCGGTTTTTCCCCGGCATGAGAGAACAATACCGGCGACGCTATGGGGAAAAGTATTGGGCTGAAAGTCCGCGCGCGAGGCGTTTGGGGGAGATTTTCAACGAGGAGTGTACCCGTTTGGGCATTGCCAGTAAAATGCCATTTTATCAGCCGGAAAGTGAACAGATGACGTTGTTCTGATTAGCCCTTCACACAAACCAGCCCCTTCAAATACGCCCCCTCCGGGAAGTGAATCGAGACAGGATGATCCGACCCCTGGGTCATCGTTTCGACAATCTGAGCCTCCACGCCCGCATCCAGGGCCGCCGAAGCTACAATTTTCTGGAACAGGGCCGCGTCGATGCCGCCCGAACACGAAAACGTGGCCAAAATGCCGCCAGGGCGCAGCAGCTTGAAGGACAGGCGGTTGATGTCCTTGTAGCCGCGCGCCGCTTTCTCGGCCTGGGCGGCAGTTGGAGCAAATTTGGGCGGATCGAGAACGATCAAATCCCAGGAGCTGTTCTGATCACGGAATTTTCTCAGCGCTGTGAACACATCCACATCGGACCAATCCAGGCTGTCGACTGGAATCCCGTTTAATCGGGCATTTTCCTGCCCCAACGCCAACGCTTCGCCGCTGGTGTCAACCGACAAAACCGATTTAGCCCCTCCCGCCGCAGCGTGGATGCTAAACCCGCCCGTATAGCAAAAACAATTGAGCACATCCCGCCCAGCAGCCAGTTGACCGATCCGGTTGCGGTTGGCGCGCTGGTCGAGGTAGAAGCCGGTCTTGTGGCCAGAGGCAACATCGACGAGGAATTTAAGACCGTACTCTTGAATAGTGAAACGTGAAGCGTGAAGCGTGCCGCGCAGGAGGCCGCTTCGAGGGGGTAAACCTTCCAGTTCGCGCACGTCGGCATCGGAACGCTCGTAGATGGCGCTCGCGCCGGTCAGTTCGAGCAGCAGGTCGGCCAGGGTCTCGCGCCAAAACTCGCAGCCAGCCGTTAAGGCTTGCAGGACGAGAGTCTCTCCATAACGATCCACCACCAGGCCGGGGATTTGGTCCGATTCGGCATGGACGAGGCGCATCGAATCGGTAACGGCAGCCAGGCCTAGGGCGGCGCGCTGCGCGAGCGCTTTTTCCATCCGCCGTCTGAAAAAGTCAGCATCCACCGCTTCGTCCGGGTCAAAGGTCCAGACCCGCGCCCGAATCTGGGAGCTGGGAGAGTAAGCGGCGCGCGCCAGCCAGAGTCCGTCGGCGGCACGCACGTCAACGGTTGCGCCGGGGGCCGGGTTGCCGTTGACCTGCGCGACCGCGCCCGAAAAGACCCACGGGTGGCGGCGCAGGAGAGATTTTTCACGTCCAGGTTTGAGAATGATGGATGCCATATTGGAATTTGCGGAATGTTTTTCAAAGTAAATTGTAAGCTGCATAAAACGCGGTTTGAGTTTATCATTAAACAGCAGGACTGCCCGGTTTCAGGAGATAAGCCATGTCTGATGAACAGGAACGCCTAAAGCGCTTGCGCGAACGCCAGCTTTCAGCCCGCGATCCGCTGACCAAAATCCGCAAGGAACAGCAGTACAGCGCCGAACGAGAACGGCGCATCGACCGCAGCGTCTCGCTCAAGGAAGCCTGGCAGACCATCCCACGTATCTGGCGCTCCATCGTCTGGACCGTTCTGCTCGGCGGGGTAGCCACCGGCATCCTGACCTCGTTTTTCGGCGTATTGTGGGGTGTCCTGGGCGGGTTGTTCGTGGCGCTGATTTTCCTGCTGTTTGCCGTCCTAATCGGGAATGCGCTCGATACGCGCGATGAGATCAAACGCCTGAGCAAATAACAAGCATGCCAACGTTGCAGGCCGTTGCGTTGCAAACGCAGCGGCTTGTTTTTTATTGCGCTCGTGATATGATGGGGCGATTCGTCTTAAGGAGCAGTATGTTCAAACCAATCCGTTGGAAAACTTTTTGGAAAGAATTTCTAATTATCCAGGTCGGCTTTGCCATTTTTGGCTTTGCCATCGCCGCCATGATCCGCGCCAATCTGGGCACCAGCGCCTGGGCTGTGCTCGAAGTGGCGCTCTCAAAAATCGTTGGCGTCAGCCCCGGAACCGTTACCGTTTTGATGGGGTTTGTGGTGCTTTCCGGCGCGCTGATCATGCGCGAAAAAATCGGCTGGGGCACGCTAGCAAACATCTTGAGCGTCGGCCCGTGGATCGATCTGGGGTTGTGGACAATCCCCTCAGTGCAGGACAACCTGTTGCTGCAAATCCCGATGCTTTTGGTGGCAATCGGCGCGATGGGCCTGGCCAGCGCGATTTACATCGGGGTGGATGCGGGCGCCGGTCCGCGCGACAGCCTGATGCTGGCCATCCGGCGCACGACGGGCGTCAGCATCCGTGTTGCGCGGGCGATCATCGAAGTGACCGTGGTGCTGGTCGGCTGGCTGCTGGGCGGCCCAGCCGGCATCGGGACGGTCGTCTTTGCCGTGCTGATTGGGCCATCCGTGCAAGCTGGGTTCAAGCTGCTCAAAGTCGAGCCGCACAAACCGCTCGAACCGCAAGCGCTGGTTGAAGACTGACAAATAACACAAAGACAAAAGCGCCGCCGGGCTTTACCCTGCCGGGCGGCGCTTATTTTTTACGCAAGAACTTACTGGGGATTAATCACAACCACTGAACTGGCTTTGAGCGCCGAGCGAATCATCAGGAATTCGGTGATGTTCTCGGCGTTGATCAAACCGACAAGCTGGCCGGCATGGGTCACCGGCAAAACTGGCGATCCGCTCTCCTGGATGCGCACCAGAGCGCTTTCGACCATCTCGTACGAGTCGACTTCGGGCAGGCCGGAGCGCATCACGTTGAGCACGGCCACCGTCTGCCCCTGGCGAGTCAGGGCTGACAGGAAATCGTCGCGGGTGACGATGCCCAACACCCGGCCCTCCTCGACCACCGGGAAATCGTGCTGCGAACCGGCCAAAATCAACTCACCCATGCGCGAAAGCGAATCGCGCGGCGAAAGCGTCTGGTAATTGGTCAACATGGCGCGCGCGACCGGGATGCCGCCCAGGGCATTTTTCATCTGTACCATGCTGGCCTCCTGCGAGGCGCCCATCCAAACGAAGAAGGCGATGAAGAGCAGGAATGGATTGGTAAACAGACCGATAAAGCCGAACAGGAAGGCCATGCCCTGGCCGATGGTGGCGGCAATCTGGGTGGCCTTGACATAATCCATGTTCATCGCCAGGACAGCGCGCAGCACACGGCCGCCATCCATTGGGAAAGCGGGAATCAGGTTGAACAGCACCAGCGAAACGTTGACAATCATCAGCCGCTCGATGAAGGAGCCGGTCGTCAGGGTCAGCTGGCTGAACGGGACAATCGCATTTGTCACCAGCAGATAAACAAACAGGGCTGCGGCAATCACCACGTTCACCGCCGGGCCGGCCAGGGCCACCCACAATTCCTGGATCGGTTTCTCCGGCATCCGTTCCAGCCTGGCCACCCCACCCATCGGATAGAGGGTGATGTCGCGGGTGCGGATGCCGTAGCGGCGGGCCGTCAGGGCGTGTCCATACTCGTGCAGGGTCACAAACAGGAACAGCAGCAGGATAAAGGCGATCCCCTCCAGCACCGCCCAAACGGTTTGCGATTCGAGCCAATAGCTCAAGCCAAACCAGCCCACAATCAACAAAAAGGTGGCATGGATGAAAACATCAATGCCAGCGAACGTTCCAAGTTTCCATTGCCATTTCATGGTCTATCTCTCCACTTTTAAGTTTGGTTCTCGGTTGAAATTTCTATTGCAACAAATCAAATTCTAGCGGCAATATATAAGAAAAATGTTATAAAAATTAAGAAGTAATATCAGAATTCCCCGATTTAAAACAAAAAAGGGCGACCCGATGGGTCGCCCCTACTGCTTACCGTTGTAACTCTAAATAATCCCGATTTCCTTGCCGGCCTTTTCGATGATGCCCATCGCGCGTTTGATCTCATCATCCTCGTGCGAGGCCAGGACGGTGGCGCGCAGGCGCGAGAGACCTTCGGGCACAGCCGGCGAAACCACCGGCAGAACGAAGACATCGTTACGCTGGCAGGCCTGGGTCAGGGCAAAGGCGCGCTCATCAGTGCCGCACAACACCGGCACAATGGCGGTGGTGGTCAACATGGTATCGAAACCCATGCCTTTCAGGCCGTTGATGAACAAATCGGTGTTATGGTTGAGCTTGTCGATGCGCCAGGGTTCATCCAGGATAACCTTAAAGGCTTCGCTGGCGGCGGCAGCCTGCCCGGGCGGCAACGCCGCCGAGAAGATGTAAGCCCGAGAACCATGCCGCAGGAAATCGATCAACTCTTTTTTCCCGGCAACATAACCGCCCGCCGAGGGGATGGTTTTGGAAAGCGTGCCCATCTTGATGTCGACGCTGTCCCACATATCAAAATACTCTTCGATGCCGCGCCCAGTCTTGCCGAGCACGCCAACCGAGTGAGCTTCATCCATCATCAGGTAAGCGCCATATTTGCGGCACAGTTCCACCATCTTGGGCAGGTCGATCACATCGCCATCCATGCTGAAGACCGCATCCGCCACCACCAGCTTGGTCACGCCTTCAGGCACCTGCTGCAAACGCTTTTCGAGGTCGTCCATATCGTTGTGGCGAAAACGGCGGAATTCCGCGCCAGACATCATACAACCATCGACAATCGAAGCGTGGTTGAGCTTGTCCGAAAGCACATAGTCGCCGCGGCCCATCAGAGTCGAAATCACGGTCAGGTTGGTGGCATAGCCGGAGGTATAGGTGACAGCATCTTCGGTGTGCTTGAAAGCGGCAATCGTCTCTTCCAGTTCACGGTGAACGCCCAGCGAACCGGCCAGGGTGCGGACACCGTGCGTGCCGGTGCCATATTTGTCGATGGCGCGTTTGGCGGCCTCGTTGATGCGCGGATGTCCCACCAGCCCCAGGTAGCTATACGAAGCGTACATACCCATTTCACGGCCATTAACAATCACTTTCGACCCGCCCAGCACTTCCTGCACCGGCTGATTGTAGAAATAAAAGTCATGGTCGCGCATCATTTTGACGCGTTGCTGCAAAACGGCCATACGCCGGGTCAGGGAATTATCGTTTTGGAAATCCATAAATGCTCCTTCACAACAAGAATAACGCGTCAAGTTTAGTCGAGGCGGGGGTTTCTGTCCAGTAATCGATTTTTAAACACGAACACGCTCATCGTTTTACCGTTAACTCAAAATGGCAAAACGATGAGCGTTTGATCAGTTTTGGCCGAAAAGGCAGCGCGTCACCAGGTGGGTTTCCCCCGCGCCCAAAACCTGGATACCGGCAGCGCGGCAGGTTTCACGTAGCGCAACTTCCAAAACGGCAGAACCATGCAGGAGCGCCAGGATGCGGGCATTGTCGTCATCCGCGGCGATGCGGTTAATCGACAGGCCGCCGCAGTCGCGACAGCGATGCACCAGCATCAACTCCCCGTCACCGGTACGGGCGTACTTCTTCAGGCTGCGCTTCCAGGTCAGGGCCACCGCCAGCATCGCTCCCTTACAGGCTGAAAGCCGGTCGCCGGCCTCGAACAGGTCAAGGTGACGCGAGGCCAGACAGTACGGACAATGGTTGCGGTGGTGAACGCCCGAAAGGGCCGCATCCGCACAGACAAAACTGCCGCAATTCAGGCAGGTAAAATCGCCAAAAGTGTTCTTCAAACCCGTTGAACGGGCGTAGGTTCGTTGGTTAATAAAACTTGTTCTCATTGTTCATCCTTCAATTTCAAATAACTCTGGTAACGGTACGGGCTGATCTGGCCGCGGCCAACCGCCAGGCGGATTTCACAGCCCGGTTCCTGGTCATGCTGGCAGCCCAGGCCAAAACGACATTTGCCAATCCACGGGCGCATCTCGGGGAAATACAGTGCCAGTTGTCCGGCATCCAAATCCCATAAACCAAATTCGCGGATGCCCGGCGTGTCGACAATCGCCCCGCCCGTTTCGATTTCGAAAATCTCCAGGTGGGTGGTGGTGTGCCGGCCCTTGCCGCTGGTGCGGCTGGTCGCCTGCACGCGCAGGCCCAGGCCCGGCTCGATGGCATTCAACAGCGAGGATTTGCCCACGCCCGATTTGCCGACAAAAACCGACAATCCGCGGGACAGCGCTGCGCGCAGGTCATCCAACCCAACGCCGGTTTCAGCGCTGGACAGGATCACCTCGTAGCCGCAAGCCCGGTACTCGTCCGCGACCGCGCGAATCTCGTCGGCTTCGGGCTGGCCCTCGACCAGGTCCATCTTGGTGATGACAACCAGGGCCGGAATGTCCGCGCTTTCAGCCGAAACCAGGTAACGATCGAGCAGGTGCCAGGTCGGTTTGGGGTTGGTCGCCGCAAAAACCGGCACGACCCGGTCGATATTGGCGGCGATCACCTGCTCGTGGGCATAAGCCCCCGGCATCGGCACTGCCGAGCGACGGGAAAACTGGTTGCGGCGCGGCAGCACCTCGCTAATTTGGCGGGCTTCATTCCAGCAGACGATATCCCCCAGCGCCACCGGGTCCACATCCGCCTGGCGCTTCAGACGCGTAGAAAGGACGCAGTCAAAAGAACTTTCGCCTGCGCGAACGGTGTAGGCATTGGTAATTTTTTTGATGACGATGCCGGTTCCAGGCTCGTCAGAATGAGTAAAAACGTTCAAGGGTACACTTCCTGATACAAATAAAAAAGCCAGCCGCGAGAAAATCCCGTGGCTGGCTCCATCGTTCAAGCCAGGCGCTTTGCCGGTAGGGCAAAACGCGCAGCTTTTTCTTTGATCCTGACTGGGTCGAGGAATCAAAAAGCCACGGGGCATGTTCGCACCCGTGGCCGGTTTTATTCAGGAAGTAATCCCGTTAAAACGGCAGGCGCGCCCATGCTTGGACTCGAACAATGACCGATGCGAAGTTACTAAACATAAAGCGCGCTCCTTTCCTTAGAATTAGATTAACAACAGCCCCAAATTTATCACCACAATAAGCGCCTGTCAAGGATTTCACAGTTCCACTCAAACCAAGTAAAATCGCTAACCTATGCCCAACAAACACCTGACCGCTATCCTACAAGCCCTGCTGGTGACCGTGCTCTGGTCAACTTCCTGGGTGCTGATCAAAATCGGCCTGCGCAACGACTTGCCCGCGCTCAGTTTCGCCGGGATGCGCTACAGCATGGCTTTCCTGTTCCTTGTCCCGGCAGTATTGGCCAGCCCAAGCGAGCGCGCCATCCTGAAATCGCTCAATCGCAGGGATTGGCTAACCTTGGCCGGGCTGGGGATTGTGATTTACACCTTCGCCCAAAGCGCCCAATTCATCGGCCTGGCCTACCTGCCCTCGGCCATGGTCAGCCTGCTGCTGAACCTGTCCCCGGCCGCGGTCGGAATCATGAGCATCTTTTGGTGGCACGAACAGCCCAGCAAACTGCAATGGCTGGGAATCACACTCAGCCTGGGCGGAACGTTGCTCTATTTCCTGCCAATCGCCGAGGGCGGACTGGCCATCGCCGGGATCGCCGCCGCGCTGGTTGCCTTGACCACCAACTCAGCCGCCACCCTGATGGGCCGCCAGATCAACCTGCAGAGCCACCTATCACCGTTGAGTATCACCTTCGTCAGTATGGGGATCGGTTCGGGGCTGATGCTGCTCTCGGGTGGGCTGCTGTACGGTTTCGGGAATCCGTCAGCCAGCGATTGGGGCATTATCGCCTGGATGGCGCTGGTCAACACAGCTTTTGCCTACACGCTCTGGAATCAAACCCAGCGCACCCTGACCCCGGTTGAATCGAGCATCATCAACAGCCTGATGATGCCGCTGATTGCCTTTTTTGCCTGGATTTTTCTGGGCGAAACCCTGACCTTCAAAGAAATTAGCGGGCTGGTTTTGGTCGGGGTCGGCGTTTTGATTGTGCAAGGTTACAAGGTATAATCAGGCTCTGCAAGTCCGATTATCAAACAAACCTCCATAAAGGTGCAAAATAATGACTCAAATTACCCGTGATGCCGTCCTGGCGGCGCTCAGCAAAGTGCAGGAGCCAGAACTCCACCAGGATTTAGTGACCCTCGGTATGGTGCGCGATATTAAAATTGAAGGCGACAGCGTCGATTTCACCGTCATGCTCACCACCCCGGCCTGCCCGTTACGCGGCAAAATCGAAAAAGAATCGCGCGAAGCGGTCGAAGCCATCGGCGCCAAAACCGTACGCGTCAAATTGGATTCAGATGTCCCTCACGATGGCCGCATGCGCGGTATCGTCACCGCCCCGATCCGCAACGCGATTGCGGTCGCTTCCGGCAAGGGCGGCGTGGGCAAATCGACCGTTTCGGTCAACCTGGCCGTTTCGCTGGCCAAAAGCGGCGCGCGCGTCGGCTTGATGGACGCCGACATCTACGGCCCGAACATCCCGACCATGATGGGCGTGCCGCGCATGCCCACCCCGCGCGAGGACAAGCTCATCCCGGCAGAAAACTACGGCGTCAAGATGATGTCGATGGCTTTCCTGACCAAACCCGGCCAGCCGCTCATCTGGCGCGGCCCGATGCTCAACAGCGCCATCCGCCAGTTCCTTTCGGATGTCGAGTGGGGCGAACTGGATTACCTGATCATCGACCTGCCGCCCGGAACCGGCGACGCGCCACTCTCGCTGGCCCAGGCCCTGCCACTGACCGGCGTGGTAATTGTCACCCTGCCGCAGGCTGTCTCGATTGAAGACGCCAGCCGCGGCCTTGAGATGATGAAGCAGCTCGAAGTGCCGATCATCGGCGTGGTCGAGAACATGTCCTACCTGACCCTGCCCGACGGCAGCAAAATGGATGTGTTCGGCGAGGGCGGCGGCAAAGCCATGGCTGAGCACTACAGCGTGCCCTTCCTGGGCGGCATCCCGATGAATCCCACCGTCCGCATCGGCGGCGACTCGGGCAAGCCGATTGTCATCACCGAACCCGAAAGCGACGCCGCCAAAGCCCTGATCGCAGTCGCCGAAGCGGTCGCGGCCAAAGTCAGCGTTTCAGCCCTGAGCGGCGACAACAGCATCCCGATCAATATCATATAGTCAGCAGAATGCTGGATGCGGAACGGGAATAACCAATCTGCATTCTGCTTTCTTCATCCTGAATTGCGCCTTATGCAACCAAACATTTACGGTATCCGCTTTAGCAAAGTTGGAAAAATCTATCATTTCGATGCCGCGCACCTGCCCGAGCTAAAGGTGGGTGAACATGTCATCGTCGAAACCACCCGCGGACGGCAGATTGGCGAAGTCATCCAGCACATCGCCGAACCCACGCCCCCGCCGGATGGCGCCTGGAAACCCATCGAGCGCCGCGCCAGCGCCGCCGACCTGCTCCTGCGCCAAAATTGGGCCCAGAAACAGACGGCGGCCATGATCGAATGCCGTGCCCGTTCCGCCGAGTTGAAGCTGGCAGTCAAAATCGTTGCCGCCGAATACTCCTTCGACGGAATGCGCTTAACCTTCATGTTCGCCACCGAGAACGACGAAAAAGACGAAAAGGTCGACCTGAAATCGCTGCGCAAGGATATGCAGAAAATTTTTAGCGAAACCCAGGTTGAAATGCGCCAGATCGGCCCGCGCGATGTCGCCAAAATGCTGGGCGGCATGGGCGCTTGCGGCCTCGAAACCCGCTGCTGCTCCAAATTCCTGACCGAATTCAGCCCAATCTCGATCAAAATGGCCAAGGAGCAGGGCATCTCGCTGACCCCCTCCGAAATCACCGGCATGTGCGGGCGTTTGCGCTGCTGCCTGATCTACGAATACGAGCAGTACGTTGCCGCCCGCAAGGAACTGCCCAAACGTAACAAACGCGTGGTCAGCCCGGATGGCGAAGGCAAAGTCATCGACGTTTTCCCGATGCGCAACGCCGTCCTGGTCGAGTTGACCCCCAAAAATCCGCAGGATCGTCCGCTCTGGAAGGAATTCCACCGCGACCTGCTCGAACCCTGGGATGAACTCGAAGCCCTGCGCCGCAAATCGGAATCTCCTTGCGACCGCCACGAAGGCGGCGGCTGCGATTGCGGCAAGGCATCCTACAGCAACAAAACGGAGACAGCCGTCAGCGCCGAACCGGAGCAGGAAATGATTCTGCCGCCCGCCCCGGTAGCAGAAACGCGCCCACAGTCCGAGCGACCGCAATCCGGCAACCGGCCCGAACGACAACAAGCCAATCGTCCCAGCGGCAAACAGGAAAACCGCCCCGGCGGGCAGCCCAACAATCGTCCCGGCAACAAACCTGAGAACCGCAAACCCGGCCAGCAGCAAAATCGTCCGGCCGGCAAAACCGAAAACCGGCCAGCCGAACAAACCCAGCCCGAAAAACAACCCGGCGCGCGGCCCGAAAATCGCCCGAACCGGCGCAAGCCCTTCCGTCGGCCCAATAAAAAAGGCCCCGAAAAAGGACAAGATGGACGCGCCTGATCTGCTCTGGCCCGAACGACAAAAAATCCTGGTCATCCTGGCCCATCCGGATGACCCGGAATTTTTTTGCGGAGCGACCCTCAAGCGTTGGGCGCTGGCGGGACACGACATCCGTTACTGCCTGCTGACCTGCGGCGACAAAGGAACGAACGACCCGCAGCTTGACCCGCAAGACCTATGCAAATTGCGCCACGCCGAACAGGAAGCCGCTGGCGCGCACTTCGGCGTAACCGCCATCCACTGGCTGAACCAACCGGACGGCTATCTTGTCCCCAGCCTGGCGCTGCGCCGTGAGATTGTGCGTGTCATCCGCCAGGAGCAGCCGGATGTGGTGGTAACCTGCGATCCGCAAAACCTGTTCCCCTCCGCCAGCTATGGCTTGAACCATCCCGACCATCGCGCCGCCGGCCAGGTGACTCTCGATGCGCTCTTCCCGGCAGCCGGGAACCACAACTTCTTCCCCGAACTGCTCAAGGAGGAAGGACTGGCCCCACACACCCCGCGCGAAGCCTGGGTTTCGCTGACCAACCAGCCCAATGTCATCCTGGATGTCACGGAACACTGGCAGGCCAAAATCGCCGCCATCAAGGAACACAAAACCCAAATCGGCGACCCGGTCAAGCTCGAAGAACGCATCCGCTCGCGCCACACCGAGGACAGCAGCCTCGAGAACCCCAGGTATGAAGAAAAGTTCAGGCGGCTGGTGTTTAAGTAGGTGTCAGGTGTCGGGTTTCAGGTGTCAGGCCCTGCTTGCGCCGTGCGCCAGCACAGGTGAGCGGAGCGATAGCGAAGTCGAAGGGCGATTTTCACGAAAGCCGTAGTTAAAGGGCGATTTGCCCAAAGACCAAGGCTCATGGTTAAAAGTGCTTCGACTGCGGCCTTCAGCCTCCGCTCAGCACCAGGTTTCATTCTTCGCTTTTCATTCTGCATTCTCCTATGGAATTCCTAACGCCCCCCAAACGCATCGTTTCACTCGTCCCATCGATGACCGAGAGCCTGTTCGATCTCGGTTTCGGCGCGGCAGTGATCGGGGTAACCGATTACTGCATCCACCCGGCAGAAAAAGTCTCGGCGCTGAAAAAAGTCGGCGGGACGAAAAACGCCCGTCTGGCCGACATCCTGGCCTTGCAGCCGGAGTTGGTCATCGCCAGCCAGGAGGAGAACAGCCCGGAGATTGTGCGCGGACTGGAACAGGCCGGCCTCCCAGTCTGGCTGACCTTCCCCAAAACGGTTGACGAAACCCTGGCCAACCTGCGTCACCTGGCCGACATCTTCCAGAGCCGCTATGGTTACATCGCGGTCGATATGCTGGAGCGCAGCCTCGAATTTGCGCGGGCCGTCGCCGCCGACCAGCCCAAGCGGCGCATCTTCTGCCCGATATGGCGCGAGGAACAGGACGGCCAGCCCTGGTACATGACCTGCAACGCCGAAACCTATACCAGCGACCTGTTATCCGTTTTCGGTGGCGAGAATGTTTTCGCCTCCCGTTTACGCCGCTACCCACTCGCAGCCGACCTGAAAAACGAAAGCGGCGAAGACCCCGCCGGACGCGACACACGTTATCCGCGCGTCAGCCCGGAAGAAATCCGCGCAGCCCAGCCGGAGATGATTCTGCTGCCCAACGAACCATTCGCCTTCGGCGCAAATCACCTGGCCGAACTGAAAACCCTGCTGGCCGAAACGCCCGCCGCTCAAAACGGACGCATCCACCTGGTGGATGGCTCACTGCTGACCTGGCCCGGAACACGGCTGGGTAAAGCCCTGCAACAGTTACCCGAATTTTTCTCGTAGGACAAATTACCAATTTGTCCCAACCAGGAGACAACTATGACCAATCTTTACGCCCAGGCCCAAGCCCTTTTTCCATACACCCAGGCCCTGCGCCGCGACTTTCACATGCATCCTGAAATCGGTTTCCAGGAAGTGCGCACCTCGGGCATTATCGCCAGGGAACTGCGCGAACTGGGCATCGAAGTCTCGACCGGCATCGCCAAAACCGGGGTAATCGGCCTGATCGAAGGCGCAAAACCGGGCCCGGTGGTTATGCTGCGCTTCGATATCGACGCCCTTCCAATCCAGGAAGAAACCGGCGCTGAGTACGCTTCCCAAAATTCCGGGCTGATGCACGCCTGCGGGCATGACGGGCACGCCGCCATCGGCCTGACCGTCGCCAAACTGCTACATGCCCGGCGCGAAGAATTCGGCGGAACAATCAAGCTGGTCTTCCAGCCCGCCGAGGAAGGCATGGGCGGCGCACAAACCATGGTCAAGGAAGGCACAATGGAAAGCCCGGCGCCCCTGCGCAGCCTGGGTCTGCACATCTGGAACGGAAAACCGCTCGGCTGGGTTGGCATCGCCGCCGGACCAGTCATGGCCGGGGCCTCCTCGTTCAAAATCACGGTGCGCGGCAAAGGCGGCCACGGGGCCATCCCGCACTTGAGCATCGACCCGGTTCTGGCCTCGGCCCAAATCATCACCGCCCTGCAAAGCATCGTTTCTCGCAACGTGGACGCCCAAAAAGCGGCAGTGGTGACAGTTGCCAGCATCCACAGCGGCGATGCGTTCAATGTGATTCCCGCGCAAGTCGAGATGCTCGGCACCATCCGATTTTTCGAGATGGAAGTCGGCGAAATGGCGCATCGCCGCTTCAACGAAATCGTCCACGGGATTGCGGCAGCCATGCAGTGCCAGGCCGAGATTGAAATCAGCGAAATCACCCCGCCGGTCATCAACGATGCGGCCACCACAGAACAGGTGCTGCGCGCCGCCAGGGCCGTTTTCCCGGCAGAAAGCCCCGATACCAGCCCTTACGTGACGATGGGATCGGAAGATTTTGCCTTTTTCCAGCAAAAAGCGCCCGGCACCTACTTTTTCGTCGGCTCGAACAACGAATCGCGCGGGTTGAACTTCGGCCATCATCACCCGAAATTCGATTTCGACGAGGAAGTGCTGGTGCGCGGCTCGGCGCTGATGGCAGCTGCCGCCCTGGAAGTGCTGCAAAGCGCCTAAACAGAAAGTGGATAGTATTAGTAAAAAATCACCCAGACCGGGTGATTTTTTATCTTGACCCGCCCCTTTGAAAATGATATATTCATAGTAATAATCTGATTAATCAAATCTATCAGTGGGCAGGCAAACATGCTACGCGAAAGAAACTCCCAGGGAAACATATCAGAATTCATGCGCTATCTGGCTGCGCACCCCGAGGCAGAGAATGGACTTCCTCCCCTAACGGAACTCAGCCTCGAACTGGGAATTTCGGTCGCCACGTTACGGGAACAACTTGAAGTGGCCCGCGCGCTCGGTTTGGTGGATGTGCGTCCGCGCACCGGCATCCGCCGACTGGCCTTCAGCTTCCTGCCAACCATCCGCCAAAGCCTGGGCTACGCCATGAACCTGGAAAGCTCACATTTCATGGCCTTTTCGGACTTGCGCCGTCACCTGGAATCGGCCTACTGGCACGAGGCTGTGCGCAAACTGACGGAGGAAGACCAGCAATACCTGTTGGATTTGTTACGGCGCGCCACCGAAAAACTAAACGGCATACCCATTCAGATTCCGCACGAAGAACACAAACAACTCCACCTGACCATTTTCCGCCACGTCGATAATTTGTTCGTGCGGGGAATTTTGGAGGCTTATTGGGAGGCTTACGAAGCAATCGGCTTGAATGTCTACAATGACATAAACTACCTGCAAGAAGTCTGGCAATACCATCGCCAAATGGTTGAGGCTATCGTAAACAAGCAGTACGACGAGGGGTACACCGCGCTGGTCAAGCATACTGACCTGATTTATCATCTCTACAACCGCCCCGCAACCAAATAATATTTCTCAACAGAGGAGTATATGACCCTAAATCGCATCGTGAACGACTTTTCGATCACAGTTGGCACGGCCAACGGCTCCGGCAGTTCGACCGCCAACACCACCCTTTTACGCGCCCTGTTCAAAATGGGCATTCCCGTTTCAGGCAAAAACCTGTTCCCCTCCAATATCCAGGGTCTGCCGACCTGGTACACCATCCGCGTTAGCGGTGATGGGTTCACCGCCCGCCGCGAGGAGCAGGAAATTGTCGTGGCGATGAACCCCGGTTCATTCATCCGCGACCTGGCCAGTGTGACCCCCGGCGGGGCTTTTTTCTACGCGGACGACATCAAATTGCCAATCAACCGCGACGACATCAGCCTGTATCCGATGCCAGTCAAACAATTGGTGCGCGCCAATGCCGAAATCCCCTCGAACCTGCGCGACCTGGTGGCGAACATGGTTTATGTCGGCATCCTGGCGCAGATGATTGGCATCGACCAAAGCAAAATCGAAATGGCGCTCAAATTCCATTTCAAGAACAAGGAAAAACCGGTTGCGCTCAACATGAGCATGGTCAAGGCCGGGGCCGAATGGGCCGCCGCCAACCTGACCAAGAGCGACCCGTACTTCGTCGAGGCGCTCGACAAAACCGAGGGGCTAATCATGGCCGACGGCAACACCGCCGCCGCGCTCGGATCGATTTACGGCGGGGTACAGTTTGTCGGCTGGTACCCAATCACGCCGGCCTCCAGCCTGGCCGAATCGATGAACGAATTCCTGCCGCAGTTACGCAAAACCGAAGATGGGAAAAACACTTTTGCCGTCATCCAGGCTGAAGATGAACTGGCCGCCATCGGCATGTGCGTCGGCGCGGGCTGGAGCGGCCTACGGGCAATGACCTCCACCTCCGGCCCAGGCATGAGCCTGATGACCGAATACGCCGGGCTGGCCTATTTTGCCGAGGTGCCGATTGTCATCTGGGACGTGCAGCGCATGGGCCCCAGCACCGGTCTGCCCACCCGCACCTCACAAGGCGACCTGGCCTTTGTCGCCAACATGGGCCACGGCGATATCGACTCGCTGATTCTGCTGCCCGGCTCGGTCAACGAGTGCTTCGAATTCGGCTGGCGCGCCTTTGACATTGCCGAGCGCATCCAGACCCCGGTCTATGTGCTGACCGATCTCGATTTCGGCATGAACCAATGGATGACCGAACCCTTCAACTATCCCGATACTCCAATGGATCGCGGCAAAGTGCTCTGGGAGGAAGATCTGGAAAAAGTCGGCGCGAACTGGGGCCGCTACAAGGATGTGGACGGCGACGGCATCCCCTACCGCACCCTGCCCGGCAACACCCATCCGCTAAGCGCCTACTTCACCCGCGGAACCGGCCACACACCCGAAGCGCGCTACTCGGAAGAGCCGGATGTGTGGGTCGCCAACATGGAGCGGCTCAAGGCCAAATACGAGACCGCCAAACAATACCTGCCCAAACCGGTCGTTCAAAAGGTTGAAAATGCCAATTTTGGCATCATCGCCTACGGCTCGACCGAACCGGCCGTGGAAGAAGCCCGCATCCAACTCGAAAAAGAACACGGCCTGAAGGGCGATTACCTGCGCCTGCGGGCCTTGCCCTTCACCCGCGAAGTGAGCGACTTCATCGCCGCCCACGAGCGCGTTTATGTCATCGACCTGAACCGCGATGGACAGTTGCAGCAGCTCCTGGCCATCAAACATCCCGAACATGCCACCCGGCTGATCTCGATTGCCTACAACGACGGCCTGCCACCGACTGCGAAATGGATTCGGACTGCAATCCTGGAAAAGGAGGAGAAATAATATGAGCGAAGCACTTCCCATGGCTGGCGCACAGACCCAGGTCAACAGCGTTGGCTTGAGCAAAAACGATTATCGCGGCAACCCGACCACCCTCTGCCAGGGTTGCGGGCACAACTCGATCTCCAACCAAATCATCGCCGCCTGCTACGAAGCGAATGTCGTCCCTGAAAAAATTATCAAATTTTCAGGCATCGGCTGTTCGAGCAAAAGCCCGACCTACTTCCTGAACCGCTCCTTTGGCTTCAACAGTCTGCACGGACGTATGCCCTCGCTGGCAACCGGCGCGCTCTTCGGCGATGCCCGGCTCAAGGGCCTGGGCGTCTCCGGCGACGGCGACAGCGCCAGCATCGGCATGGGTCAGTTCAAACATGCCATGCGCCGCAACGTCAACATGGTGTACATCATCGAGAACAACGGCGTTTACGGCCTGACCAAAGGCCAGTTCTCAGCCACCGCCGACAGAGGTCTCGAGTTGAAGAAACAGGGCACCAACCTGTACCTGCCAGTCGATATCTGCATGGAAGCCCTGGCCTCGCGCGCGACCTTCATCGCCCGTCTGTTTGCCGGCAACGCCAAACAGGTCAAGGAAGTGTTGAAGGCGGCGCTTTCGCACAACGGCATTGCCGTGCTGGACATCATCAGTCCATGTGTGACCTTCAATAACCAGGAAAGCAGCTATTACTCGTACACCTTCGGCAAGGAAAAAGAAGACCCACTGCACGATATCTCCTTCCATCAGGCGTCAGAAGGGCCGCAAAGCACCATCTCGTATGTGCCGCCCAAACCGGAAATCCAGCTCGAAGCCGACATGATCGACGGCGAAATCCGCGAGGTCAAGTTGCACGACGGTTCGGCCATCATCCTGAAGGCGCTCGACAAAAACTACGATCCGACCAACCGCTTCGAGGCCATGCGCGTGCTGGAGGAAGCATCCGCCAATAACTGGCTGGTGACCGGTCTGATCTACGTCGCCCCGGAAAGCCCCTCGCTGACCGACAACCACAACCTGGTCGAAACGCCGCTCAACCGCCTGACCGAAAAAGACCTGCGCCCCGCGCCGGAAACAATCAAAAAGATTAACGATTTGATGTTTTAAACCCCGCCCTCACCCTGCCTCCCCCATTTTCTGCGAAGATGGGGGAGGTAGCGCATAGCGCCGGAGGGGGTATACACCCCATGTTCGAAATCACAGCCCAACTCTCCATCCCCGACGAAGAAATCCACCTGGAATTCATCCGCGCCAGCGGGCCAGGCGGGCAAAACGTCAATAAAGTCGCCACGGCGGCCCAACTGCGCTTCGACGCGGCCAGTTCGCCATCCCTGGAGGCGGATGTCAAGGAACGGCTGCTCAAGCTGGCCGGCGGGCGCGCCACCAGCGAAGGCGTCATTATCATCGAGGCCAAAAGCTATCGCAGCCAGGAGCAAAACCGGGCCGACGCCCTGCTACGCTTGCAGGAACTCATCCAGCAGGCGCTGAAGCGCCCCAAAATCCGCCGCCCGACCCGGCCAAGCCGGGTGGCCAGCGCCGCGCGGGTATCCTCCAAGCGCCAGCATGGCGCGCTCAAAAAAGTCCGCCAGTACAACCCGGACGACTGGGAATAATCCATGCCAAAAACTCCACTTAACACCCTGCCGGGTCTGCTGGCCGGTCTGACGGCTGCCGCCATCTGGGGCGGCATGTACGTGGTCAGCAAGGTGGTGCTGGAGGTTATCCCGCCCTTTGCCCTGCTTACCAGCCGCCTCGTGCTGGGATTCCTGGCGCTCTGGCTGGTCATCGCCCTACAAGGCGGGTTCAATCTGGGGAAAAAACAACTTCGCTCGGCTTTCTGGGTCGGGCTGGTCGGATACGGCGTTTCGCTCGGATTCCAATTTGTGGGGACAAAACTCTCGACCGCCGCCAACGGCTCGCTGGTCACTTCGGCGACACCCGCGCTCGTGCTACCCTTTGCCTGGCTGCTGCTCAAAGAGCCGATCACCCGCCGACGCCTGTTTGCCATCCTGGTCGCCAGCCTGGGCGTTCTGGCCGTGATCGATCCGCGCAAAGCCGACTGGAACTCCGACCTGTTCCTGGGCAACCTGTCACTGTTGGGCGCGGCCCTGACCTGGGCGCTCTACTCGGTGCTGGTACGCAAAGTCACCAACGAAGGCACCCATCTTCTCCAGGCCACCGCCATCTTCCTGCTGGGCGGATTGCCCATCACCATTCCGCTCGGCCTGTGGGAAATATCGACCCAGGGTATGGGCGAAATCACCCTGGGCATCGTTGGCGGGATTTTGTTCCTGGGCATCATCTCGACCGCCATTGCCATGTTCCTGTGGAACTATGCCTTCGCCCACCTGCCCGCCGCGGCCGCCTCGTTGACCTTTTTCGCCCAACCGGTGGTTGGCTCGCTGCTCGGCTGGTTCTTTCTCGGCGAGGAAATCACCACCCTTTTTATCGTCGGCGGGATATTGATCGGGCTGGGAATCGTGATTTCGGGCCGGGACGAATAAAAAAAAGCAGCCTGTCGCAAAGACAGACTGCTTCGAACAGTACAACAAGGTAAAACTATTCCCCAATCGTATGCAACAGGGCCATGTTCGGGTTGCGCAATGCGCCAACCGGGAAGCCGCAAATAATCACCACCTGGTCGCCGGGGCGGAAATTATTCGTTTCGAGCAGTTGGTCATCGACGCGCTCGATCATCGCGCGCAAGGTTTCGACGAACTCGATCCTGCGCGGCGAAATCCCCCACAGGAATGACATCTGACGATAGGTATTCTCATCCGATGTAAAGGCGATCACCGGCACCTGGGCGCGCACCTTGGACATCAGCCAGGCCGTGCTGCCGTGCCTGGTAAAAACAGAAATCCCGGCCACATCCCGGTCGCGGGCAATCGCGTAGGCGGCGCGCGCCATGGCCGCGGCATCTGTTTCACCCAGGCCATCTTCCTCGCGCTGGTGCGGCTGGCCCCAGTCGCGGAAGTGGCTTTCCGCTTCGCGGGCGATGCGATCCATCATCGCCACTGCTTCAACCGGGTATTTACCAGCCGCTGTTTCGCCGGAAAGCATAATCGCATCTGTCCCATCGAAAATGGCGTTGGCCACATCCGAGGCTTCGGCGCGGGTCGGGAGCGGATTGGTAATCATCGATTCAAGCATTTGGGTGGCAGTGATAACCAGCTTGGCCTTGGCGTTAGCGGCATGGATAATGCGCTTTTGCATGATCGGCACGCGCTCGGGCGGCATCTCGACACCCAGGTCGCCGCGCGCAACCATCACCCCATCGACGGCATCCAGAATATTGTTGAGATCATCGAGCGCTTCGGGGCGTTCGAGCTTGGCAATCACCAGCGGCAAGGGCTGGTTCATCGGCAGCAGTCGCTTGATGGCATGGCGCACATGGATAACATCCTGAACCGAACGCACAAACGAAATCGCAATGGCATCAACGCCCTGCTTCAGGCCGAAAGCCAGGTCAGATTCATCCTTTTCGGTAAAACCAGGAATGCGCAGGCGCACGCCGGGCAGGTTGATGCCCTTGTTCGAGGTCAGCGTGCCGCCAACCACCACCCGCGCGAGAATCAACCGCCCTTTGGCCGAGACAACCACCAAGACTAGGCGGCCATCGTCGAGCAGGAGCCGGTCGCCAGCGTGGACCGATTCAAACAGTTCCGGGAAAGTGACCGGGATTTTTTGCTCCTCGCCCTCCGGCGCGGCGTCATCCTGACAATAGACGCGCACCAACTCGTCAAAAGACAACTGCAAAGGTTTCGGCAAAACGCCTACGCGCAGTTTGGGGCCTTGCAAGTCGAGCAAAATTCCGACAGGCAATCCCATGGCTGAAGAGGTGCGGCGGATGTTCTCAATACGCTGGGCATGGTCTTCGTGTGTTCCGTGCGAAAAGTTCAAGCGGGCAACATTCATTCCCGCTTTGAATAATTTCTCAAGGGTGGCCTCATCCTGGCTGGCGGGGCCGATTGTAGCTACAATTTTGGCGCGTCGTTCCATATATTCTTTATCCTTACATAAAATTATCGGGGCGCAGATTAAGACTGCGCCCCGATTTTACTCGCTTTTTCGGGTTCTTACAGATAATTCATCTCTTTGGCTTTGTGGGTCAACTCTTCACGGAATTGAGGATGGGCGACATTGATCAGAGCCTGGGCGCGCTGGCGGATGGTTTTGCCATATAGTTCCGCAACACCGTATTCAGTGACCACATAGCGGACATGATTGCGGGTTGTGACCACCCCCGCGCCCGGTTTCAAGACCGGGACAATCTTGCTCAGGGCGCTACCGTCCTTCATCATCGCCATGCTGGGCAGGGCAATGATCGGCACGCCGCCCTTGGAGCGGGACGCGCCGTAAACAAAGTCCAACTGCCCGCCCACGCCGGAATACAGTTTGTAGCCGATGCTGTCGGCGCAAACCTGGCCGGTCAGGTCAATTTCAATGGCCGAGTTGATGGCCACCATGCGATCATTCTGGGCAATCACAAACGGGTCGTTGATGTATTCGGTGCGGTGCAGTTCGATCAGCGGGTTATCGTCGACCCAATCATACAGGCGGCGGGTGCCGATGATAAACCCGGCGATAATCTTGCCATTATGGATGGTTTTGCGGGCATTGGTCAAGACGCCGGCTTCAACCAGGTCAATTACGCCGTCCGAGAACAGTTCGGTATGAATACCAAGGTCCTTCTTGTGATACAGATATTTCAGGACCGCATCCGGGATTGCGCCGATGCCCATCTGCATGGTTGCGCCATCGGGGATGAGTTCGGCAATATGACCGGCGATGCTTTCGACCACTTCCTTATCGCCTTCGTCGCCCATCGCCAATTCCAGGATCGGATAATTAACCGGGACGATGTAATTCAGGCGGCTGACGTGAATGAAAGCGTCGCCGAGGGTGCGCGGCATCTGCTCGTTGACTTCGGCGATGATGATTTTGGCCGATTCGGCAGGAGTCTTGGTCAGGCCGACTTCAACGCCCAGGGAGCAGAATCCGTGCTCATCGGGCAGAGAAACATGCACCAGGGCCACATCCAGCGGCAGGACGTTATTCTTGAACAATAACGTAAACTCGGACAGCAAAACAGGGGTGAAATCAGCGCGGCCTTCCTGGACGGCCTTGCGGACGTTGTGGCCGATAAAGAGTGTATTGACGCGCAGGTGGCCTTCGAGTTCAGGATTGACATAATCCGCCGAGCCGATGGTCAGGGCGTGGCAGATTTCAACATTGTGCAGTTCAGGGGCGCGCTTGACAATGGACGCCAGTAATGTTTTGGGAATCGATACGTTGCCGGTCAGGAAAACACGGTCTCCGGAGTTGATGCATTTTACCGCTTCATCGGCGCTGCAAACACGGGACTGGTAGATACTCTGCCAGGACATGGATTATTCTCCTTCTTCCGGGGCAACCCAACGCTGTAAGTGCCGAATCTCGCCCTTGAACGTGTTGACCCCCATCTCAAGGATTGGGTCTCTGGCAATCGCCGCTCCCGGGCCGAGTTCGGCAACCTTCATGATATACGGCATGGCCGCATTGACAAAAGCGTGCGTGGATGTGCGCGCAACCACCGCCGGGACATTCGGTACGCAGTAATGAATGATGCCCTCCTCGACGTAAGTCGGGTGATCGTGAGTGGTCGGGCGGGACGTCTCGAAACAGCCGCCCTGGTCGATGCTCATGTCAATCAGCAGTGAGCGCGGCTTCATCGTTTTGAGCATTTCGCGGGTAATCACAATCGGTGCGCGTTCGCCGGGAACGAGCACCACGCCCAAGACAACGTCAGCGTAGTTACAGGCGCGTTCGATATTGCGGCGGGTGGCGATCATGGTCACAATCTGCGGGTAGCGGTCGTGGACGCGCTGCAAGGCATCGAGGCTTTTATCGAGCACAGTCACGTGCGCGCCCAACCCCAGGAAGAGGCTGGCGGCGTTCGCTCCGGCTGCGCCGGCACCGATAATCACCACTTCCGCCGGGGGCACGCCGGCAATCCCGCCCAACAGGATGCCTTTGCCGCCGCGGTTGTTCTGCATAAAGCGCGCCGCAATCTGCGGCGCCATCTGTCCGCCGATCTGGCTCAGGGAATGCAGCACCGGCAGGTCGCCGTTGGGCAGTTGGATTTGCTCGTAGGCGATGGCGGTCACTTTCTTCTCGATCAGACCTTCCACACGTCCCTGGCGGGCCGAGGCCAGGTGCAGGAAACCCATCAGGGTCGATTCGGGGTTGAGCCACTCAATCTCTTCCTGCATCGGGCGGGTCACTTTCAACAACAAATCTGCCCGGCCATAAACTTCGTGTCCGGAATATACAATGCTGGCACCGGAACGCTCATATTCCTGGTCGCTAAAGCCTGCTCCCAGCCCGGCTTCGTGCTCCAGATAAACCGTATGTCCTTGCTGAACAAGGATTTCAACACCTGCCGGAGAAACGCCCACACGATATTCAAAGGGTCGGCGCTCTTTTGGGATTCCGATATTCATAGAGCCTCCATCATAAATAATGGTTAATAAATCCCTAAAGGACGAGCCTTTAGGGATTGAATGTCAAGCCATCTGTAAAACTTCGCCAATCTTAGGCAAAGCCCAGTCAATGGTTTCCTTATCAATGACCAACGGCGGCGCAAAGCGGATGACGTGGTCATGGGTTTCTTTGGCGAGGATGCCGCGCGCCTTGAGGGCTTCGCAAAAGCGGCGCGCGCCGCCCGCCGTCGGATGCAGTTCGACGCCGATTAAAAGGCCGCGGCCGCGAACTTCTTTAACGTGTTTGCTGGGGATTTCGCTCAAGCGCTCGATGAAATAGTTGCCCAACTCGTCGGCGCGCTGATCGAGTTTCTCATCGCGCAGGACGCCAATCGCCGCCCGACCAATCGCCGCCGCCAGCGGATTGCCGCCAAAGGTCGATCCGTGCTCGCCGGGGCTGAAAAGGCCGAGGATGGCCTGATCGGCCAGGACTGCCGAGATCGGGTAAAAACCGCCCGAAAGGGCTTTGCCGATAATAACGATATCAGGACGGACGCCTGCCTCGTGCTGGTAGGCGAATCGCCGCCCGGTGCGGCACAGGCCGGTCTGGATTTCATCCGCAATCAGCAGGACGTTGTGCTTTTTGCAGATTTCCGCCACTTTTTTGAGATAACCTGCCGGGGGAATGATCACCCCGGCCTCGCCCTGGATCGGTTCGATGGAAATGGCGGCAGTGTTCGGGGTGATGGCCTTCTCAAAAGCCTCGGCGTCGCCGTAGGGAACGGTGACAAAACCGGGGGTAAAGGGGCCAAAATCTTCCTTGTAAAGCGGCTCGGTCGAGAAAGAGATGATGGTTGTGGTGCGCCCGTGGAAATTGCCCTCCACGGTGATGATTTCTGCCTGGTAACGCGGCACGCCCTTGACGCGGTAAGCCCACTTGCGGGCCAGCTTGATAGCGGTCTCTACCGCTTCCGCGCCGGAGTTCATCGGCAGGGACATTTCATAGCCGCTAAATTCGGAAAGTTCCTTGTAAAACTGCGGCAGTTGATCGTTGCGGAAAGCGCGCGAGGTCAGGGTAACTTTTTTAGCCTGCTCAAGCATGGCATTCAAGATGCGCGGGTGGACGTGGCCCTGGTTGACCGCGGAATAAGCCGAGAGGCAATCCAGGTACTTGTTCCCATCCACATCCTGAACCCAGACCCCATCTGCGCTTTCAATGACCACATCCAGGGGGTGATAATTGTGGGCACCGTACTGCTCTTCAAGTTCGATAAACTGTTGGGTATTCATTTTCATGCCTTTCAGTGTATGGTAAGAGCAGAATTGCCCCAAACGCCACGCAGTCGAGAGGCAAACCCCCACCCGAGCCTCCCAGCGCTGCAATTCACAGGCCAAAGGGAAGGTCGGGAGGGGGTTTAAAGATACCTATGCAACTTCCAGCAAACGAGCCAGGACAGCCTTCTGGGCGTGCAGGCGGTTGTGGGCCTGCGGGAAAATGGCCGAATGCGGCCCATCGGCCACATCGTCAGTCAGTTCATGGTTGCGATGCGCTGGCAGGCAGTGCATGACAATCACATCCTTGTCGGCTTCGCTGACCAGCTTGCTATTCACCTGGTAGGGCGGGAAGACGGCTTCGCGCTTGGCGGTTTCTTCCTCCTGGCCCATGCTGGTCCAGGTGTCGGTGTAGATGACCTGGGCGCCCTTGACTGCTTCGTGCGGATCGCGCAACAGGCTGATTTTTGCGCCGCTGACGGCAGCCAATTTCTTGCCGGTTTCAATCGCCACGGCGGGCATATCGTAGCCTTCGGGGTTGGCAATCGTGAAATTCGCGCCGAGCATGACTGCGATGTGCATCAACGAAACGGCCACATTGTTGCCGTCGCCAACATACGAAACGGTCAGCCCCTTCATGCCGCCAAACTTTTCGATAATCGTCTGGGCATCGGCCATCGCCTGGCAGGGATGGCTGAAATCGCTCAGGCCGTTGATGACCGGCACGGACGACCATTTGGCCAGTTCAACCACATGGGCATGGTCAAAAACACGGGCCATCATCACCTGGACATAGCCGGACATGACCCGGGCCACATCGGCAATCGATTCGCGCTTGCCCAGGCCAATTTCATTGGGGGAAAGGTAAAGCGCATCGCCGCCCATATGGCGCATGGCCATATCGAACGAAACGCGGGTGCGCAGGCTGGGCTTCTGGAAAATCATGCCCAGAACCTTACCCTTGAACAACGGCGGATTGCCCTTCGCAAAATATTCCTTCTTCAAGCGAATGGCCAGGTCTAGAATGTCTTGGATTTCTGCCGGGGAATAGTCGGCAACATCGAGGAAGTGTTTCATGCTTTCAGTCTCCTTAAGGAAATTGGAAGTGTTCGCCCCGAGCGCCGCGCAGTCGAGAGGCTGTTCGATTGATCATTGGACAGGATACAAAAAACACCTGACACAGTATAAATTTTATCACAGCGCCCCCCGGCGGTCATGTTGCCTGTGTCATGTTTTGCAAAGATGTTTGTACTGATTTAAACCCTGAATTTTTTCCAATACCTTTGCAAACCATCCGCGCTCATCCCCAACGGATTGGCCAGCAGATAGGCCTCGCGCACCTCGTCCGGCAGGCCGATGGCGCGGCCTTGCTCCTCCATCCAGGCCACAAAACCGCTGCGCAGTTCCTCTATCGGCGGGTCGCCAGGCATAACGCGAGCCAGCCAGCCCTCGACATCGTCCAAAACGCGATGGATGGCGTTAAAGTGCCAGTCCGGGTCATCGAAAATGCCAAAATGAGTCGGGACAACGTGGCGCACATCCAGGGCTTGCAGTTTGGCAATCGAAGCGTGCCATTTTTCGAGATGCAGTTCGGGCGGGACAAACGGCAGGCGCAGGTAAGGATAGGCCGAAATGCGAATCCCGCCAACATCGCCGGTAAAACAATAGCCATCGATAAAGTACGAGAGATGATGCTCGGCATGGCCGGGCGTATCCAGCGCCAGCACCTGCAATCCGCCGAGCGGGACCTGGTCGCCATCCTGCAAAATGGTCAGCTTCTCCGCCGCCACCGGCAGGAAATCGCCCCACAGGGTCTGCATTTTATCGCCATAGATGCGTGTGGCCGAAGCAATCAGCTTCTCGGGGTTGAGCAGGTGCGGCGCGCCATTTGGGTGGACATGGATTTGCGCGCCCAGGCTGGATAAAAATCCCGCCGCGCCGCCATGATCCAGGTGGATATGGGTCAGGAAAACGTGGCTGACATCGCGCAGCCCATAGCCTAAACCAGCCAAAGCCTTTTCAAGAGCAGGGACCGTAGAGCCGGGGCCGGATTCGACCAGCGCCACCCCGTCCGAGTGCGGGATGGCATACACGGCAATCGCCTCGGCCTGGCCCTGGAAATTCAAATCGAGCGGCTGGACAGTTGTTTGCGCCATAAAGGTTGCTCCTGGGAACGGTTCTGGGCGGCGAACGCCGAAAGCGTCTCAACCAGGCTGTCGCCATTCGAGACTTTGCAGACCGGCACGCCGCGTGTCAGCAGGCTTTCGAGCAGGCTGTCATTTGAAGTGTGCCAGCCAAAGGTTTTCGGGTCAATCAGGATAACGACCGGACTCAGTCCACGCCGGGAAACGGCCTCAACCGCCACGAGAATATCCTGCCGCGTGGAAGGCGTCACCAGCAGCGCGCTGGAGCCATACGGGATGCGCGGCGCGATTGAATCGACCAGGCTGACAAGCGGCATCCGGCCTTCGGGCCGGACAAAGGCCAGGGTTTCGAGCAGTTTGCCCTCCTGGCGCTCGCTGCGCTCCGCCGGGATGACGGTATAGGCCGGACCTTCGGTCACAAAACCGACCGCGCGGCGCTGGGCGATGAAATAATGCGCCAGCGAGGCGGTAATCGTTACCGCATATTCGATTGTTTCCGAGGGCATCGAAAGCTGCGGACGGCGCTGCAACGTCCAATCGTGCCAGCCGCTCTGCTGCACCGGGGTGGGCAATTCATGATGGATGCTGGCTTCAGCGTCCAGGAAGAGCCAGATTTCGGCCTGGGGGTCCTGCTCGAACTCCTTGACCATCAGCCGGTTGCGCCGGGCGCTGGTCGGCCAGTGGATTCGTTTAAGCGGGTCGCCGTGGACATATTCGCGCACCCCGGCGGCATGGGGCGTGATCTCAAGCGATTTGCGCCGGATGGCTTTGCCGCCCGGCAGGTAGCCCGCCGGGGAAGGAAAATCATGGATCGGCAGAATCAGCGGCAGGACGAGCAGCGAATCAGCCTGGGAAATCGTCCGTTTAACGGAAAACAGGCCGAACGGGTCGCCCGATCCGAGCGTGGTCGGCCCGAGCTTGTAAACGCCGCGGCGGTTGAGCCAAGTGCGGGCCAGGTAGGAACGCTTCTGTTTTCCACCAATATTGGTCAGCAGGCGCGATCCGGCAGCCTGGGGCAGGTTGGAGCGATTGTCGACTTCGATCCATAAGCGCGGCAAACGGCTTTCGTTCTGGATATCGAAGTTTTCCTCAAACATATCGCCGACCGAAGCGCGCAGGGAACGCGCCTGGCGGGTCAGCCGCAGCCGACGCAGCGATAGGAACGTCCACAGCCAGGCGGCAGCCAGCAAAAAACCGCCCAGGTAAGCCAGGCGGACATACAAATCGACCCCGGTGATGATGGTTCCGGCCAGGCCGACAAGAAAGAGCAGAATCAGGAAAAGACGCGCAGGATTTCGCATCTCAGGCGTTATAGGTGCCGCCAGGAACTGCAACCGCGAGGAGAATCTCCTGGACGAGTTTTTCGGCGGTCACTTCGCGCAGGCGGGCCGCCGGGTTAACGATGATACGGTGGGCCAGGACAGCGCCCGCCAGGAATTTAACATCATCGGGCAGGACGTAATCGCGGCCAAGCAAACCGGCGCGGGCCTGGGCGGCGCGGAAGAGGGCCAGCGAACCGCGCGGGCTGGCGCCCAGGTAAATATCGGCATGCTGGCGGGTGCGGTTGACCAAATCGGTGATATAGCGCTTGACCGCCTGCGAAACGAAAATCTCACGGACGGCATCCGCCGCCTGCAAAACTTCATCGGCGCTAATTACGGCTTCGACACTTTCGATGGGATGGCGCAGTTGCTGGTTCTCAAGGATGCGAATCTCTTCGGCCTGGCCGGGGTAGCCCAGACGCAAGCGCAGCAGGAAACGATCCAGTTGGGCTTCGGGCAGCGGGAAAGTGCCTTCATACTCAATCGGGTTTTGGGTAGCCAGCACCATGAACGGGCGCGGCAGAATGTGGGTCTGACCGTCGACCGTGACCTGACGCTCTTCCATCGCCTCGAGCAGGGCGGCCTGGGTTTTGGGCGTGGCGCGGTTGATTTCGTCGGCCAGGATGATTTGCCCGAACAACGGCCCGGGGCGGAATTCGAATTTGCGGGTTTCCTGGTTGAAAATGGAGGTGCCGGTCACGTCGGACGGCAGCATATCGGGGGTAAATTGCAGGCGATTGAAAGCGCAGCCCAGCGATTTTGCCAGGGTGCGCGCCAGCACCGTTTTGCCAACACCGGGAACATCTTCGATGAGCACATGCCCCTGACACAACAAACCTATTGTGATCAGGTCGAGGGCATTGCGTTTGCCAATGATGACAGTTTCAAGGTTTGCAAATAACTTTTCGCCAAACGATTTCAGATCGGTCATGGGGGGCTGTCCTTTGGGATTGAAGGTATCTTGATTGTACGTGAGATTAGGCCCCCCGGCAAGAAAAAGAACAGGATTACCCCATTACTCGGAATAATACATCACCCGCCAAACGTAATCGTCGGCTATCTGGCAGGCTTCTTCCAGGTAGCCCGCTATCGTTTCCCACTTAAGCGGGAATTCTTCGCCAATCGAAGCCCGCAGGGCATTCCCAGTGCAGCCCGAACCGGCGTAGTAATTGGCGATGGTAATCTTCCACATATCTTCATAAGTGGTCACATCAGCCGGTTCGGCGCGGGTGACATTTTTGACCATCTGCTGGGTTTGGGCGGCGCTGGCATACAGCATGGCCGCAATCAGGTCAATCTCAGCTTCCGTGCCGATACGATTAAAAGCAGCCCGACGCACCAGCATCTGGCGGTCTTCGCGCATACTGGTGTACCCGGCTGCGCAGCCAGCCCGGCCATAAATCGGTAGACAGAGCGCGGCGTAATAATCCAGGTTCCAGAGCAGCAGCATCGCAACGCCGCTCTCGGTCACATAGCCCAATCCCTGCTCGTAGGGGTCGGCGGACTCGGGCCAGAATTGCGATTCCTGGGCAATCACGCCCTTGATCACCCGCGCCGGGACGCTGTAGCGCTGCCCGGCGTAGAAAATCTGCGGGTCGTATTTGTTCTGCCAGGACAGGACAGCTTCCGCGGCAACCTGCTCGCCGCAAACAGACGCCGCGCCGTTCTGGAGCACACCCCGGTCGGAACAGGAGGAGGCATCCACCAGCCCGTTGCGGATCAGTTGCCCGGCCAGCAAGGCGTAGCGATTGGTGGTCGCCAGGTAGCCCGGCGAAAGCGGTTTTTCGAAGACGCGCGGCAGGGAACCATCAGCCGGAGGGAACATCTGCCAGAGCAGTGCGCCGCCGGGTAAGGCCGAGGCATAGTCCGCGGTCAGCAGGTCAAAGCGATACACCTGGCGCTCATCCTGGACGGTGGAATAAGCGCGGTATTTGACCTGGAAACGGTCGCTGCGATCGCCAAAGTCTGATTCCGCCCAGTATTCGAGCCATTCACCGTCCTCGTCTGTGGCCGGTAATTTCAATTCACTGGTTGCCCCCTCGAATGCCTTCTCGTTATTGACTACGCGCACAAAAATATTGGTAATGTGATACCCCGCCACCGGCTCGTCAGCGACCAATTTCAAACCGGGGCGCGTCTCACACCATTGGCCGGGCAGACACTCATCGGTAACGTACAACCGCATGGTGATTTCCGGCAGTTCAGTTTCCTTGGTTTCGGTGCGGGTCTGCCCGCCGAGATAGCGCAGCATCAACCCGGTGCAATTGGCGCTGCTGGCCCCATACTGGGCCGGGACACAGGCCGGGGTCGAGAGCCAGGTCTGGGCCACTTTTGTTCCGCAGGAAAAGTTGACATCTTCGAGGCTCGGCTGCGAAGCGTGATCGACATAAATGTTGCAGACCACGCCGCCGTCATTCCAGCGCAACAACTGCCAGTGCGAAGAACGGATGAGCACGTCCTCGCGCAAAATGCGCGGGTCATCGTCGGCCCGGCTAACACCGGGCGGAACAGCCAGCCAGCCGAAAAGCAGCGCGCAGGCGGCAAAAAAGCGCAGCACTCCCCAAGCCAATCCAAACAACCGGGCGGGAAAATGCTGCGCGCGTTTCACTTGCACACCTTCAAGAAAACCGAAACTGGGCCGCTCAAGGCGAAGATAGCCTGAGACAGTATTGGATCAGATTGACGCCCCACTCATGGGCGCTGCGGATATCGGCGCGGGTGCGCGACTCGAAGGGCAGTTTGCCAGCCCAGGCCAGGCTGTATCCCGCGCTGCTGAAGATGACCTGTTTGCCAACCTGTACGTTGCCACCCTGCGCACCCAGCGGCGGCGCGGCAAACAGGAAAGGCGTTTCGAGCAGAGATGCATTGGCCGCCAGCGGGGCCAGTTTGCGACCCAATTTTTCAAACAGCGCGCCAAAAGATTTCTCGGCGGCTTCGTCGAGCGACTCGGCAAACAGGATTTTCTTACGCTCCAGGTGCGCCTGCAACGACTTGACGGCAGCGGCATCGGCGTTGAAAGAGCCTTTCGCGCTGACATAAACCAGGTCGTAGGCCGACAAATCAGCGGACGGGGAAAGACCGGCATCCAGGATCAGGCGATAGGAGGACACCCGCTCACATTCGGCACCCAGGAATCGCCAACCGGCGGGAACATCCTCCACTTCGCGGCCAAAGCTGCACAGACCGACGTAAACCGTTCGCTGAGGCTGCGGGCCAACCTCGGCCCGGAAACGCAAATCCAGTTCGCCTGAAACCGGGTGGGCAGGATTCTCGGCATTTTTGATCGGCTGGCTGGCGCTCCCCAGCCGGACACGGGCCAGCTCCACTGCCGGACGTTTCGGCAGGGTCGAGCGCGCCGCAACCACAAATTCAGCGTGGATCTGCTTCACATCCTTATCCACCCCGCCAGACTCGCGCTCGCCGTGTCCAAGCATCAGGTACAGCAGCCCATCCGAACTGGCGCCAAAATCGTAGGCGACCGGCTCGGTCACAACAATGATGTTGCCAACCGCATCGACCGCCACACCGGGCGAGATAAAAACATACTGGTCGGGCGGCTCATTGGCCTGCACCTCCAGCCCGGCGATAATCCCCGGCTGGTGAAAAATGACATCGTGGGCCTGGCGCGCCTTGCGGTGCTCCTCGTGGGCCTGGGTCCAGACATCCGCCGTGACCGCCATGCCATCGTAAGGTTTGATACGTGTTTTCGGAAAAATGCTATAAGCGCTGTTGTCGTCCATGCGGGATACTCCTTGGTAGGGCTTCTATCCGAATCGGTTAATCGAATGTACATTCCACTTCGTACAGCACATGCGCGGGCATCAAATCGCGCACGAGCGCAGAAATCTTACGTTGATAGGTCTGGGCCGAGTAGCGGGTGCGCTCCAGTTCGGCAGGCGGAACTTTCAGCCGGATCAATACAGTATTGGGCTGGTTGTGCGTCCCCAGGGCAATCTCGTTGCCAAGAACGGAGCCAGCGCCGAGGATGAAGTTCGCTGCCCGGCGCTCGACAATTTCCACCTGGCCGGTGGTGTAAATTTCGAGATAGGCGCTCAGAGCCTGCTTGGTGCCGCGGCGCTGGAACAAGGAAGTGGCGTTGCGCAGCAGGGCGCGCATCCGCTCAAGCGGAATCGACTCATCCACCGGCAGCCCGACCCACGAAGCCAGCCAGGGAATAAATTCGGGCGGGGTCAGGTCCGGGTCGAAATACGCGTCGACCTGCTCAATCTGCTGGTTGACCGGTTTCCAAAAACTTTCGAACAACATCAAAAAGCGCGAGGTAAAGTCATCGCTTTCATAAATTTCGGGCAGGTATTGCAGATAGCTGCCTTTGCCGAAAACCGTTAGCCGCAGGGAGGCTTCCGCCAGAGTGGCCGCCTGTTCGGGAACGACCAGGCGCGCGTCGACCAGCAGATGCTGGTTGACATGGAAGGTCTGCAAACGGGCGCCAATCCGAATCTCGTAGCGCTCGCCAGGCGTGAAATACTGCGCCAACGGGATCAAGACCAACAAATCGGAGCCGGATTCAGCCACCGAAGGCAACGTCTGCGGAACCCCGGCGGGCAAATCGTACATCTCGGCCTGCATGACGCGCGGCATGGCCAATTGCAAGACCACGCCCGGCTGCTCGGGAACCCGAAACTGCAAGTGCAACGTAACCAGTTCACCCGGATAACGGTTGTAGTGGTCTGCCGCCAGGAGCAACTGCTCGCTTTGCACAGCAAGAGCCGTATCGGTCATCATGACTGGCCCTTTCCGTATGCCATTTCCATGCTGGTGGCTTCGATTTCATGCTCAAGGGAACAGACCAGGCCATCGGGCGGGATGCGCAAAATTTTCTCGACCGGCTTGAGCGGCGCGGCCTCGTCATCTTCAAAAATCGAGCGTTCCTCAATCGGCACGACATCCCGATAGGAAACTTCGACATCCAGGACAAACTTGACCGTCGGCACCTGCTGTATGAGCGAGATCACTTCAGCCAGGAAAAGGTCGCGGCCAAACGGCCAGCCATCCCAGGCTTCGCCAGGCTGCAAGAGCGGGGCGCGTTCATCCAGGCGGATTGGCGACAGGAAGCGCCGCAATTCTTCATTGACGCGCGCCAGGGCCTCGCTCGGCTGGATAAAATCCTGCGGAACGATCCGGGCTTTGACCTTGACCCCGAAAAAGCGCGGTTCACGCACGTTGAGCGGAGTAGTCAGCAGGCGATACTGGTCAAGATGCCGGCGCAGGTCGGCCTGCAAGGTTTCATCGAGGTGCAGAGCGCCCAATCCGCCAACTCGGACGGCATCGGCCACCGAAGGAACCACCAGCACAGAAACGCTCCCCGAGCCGCCGCGCGGGTTATCGTTGGGGGTCAGGCATTTGGCGCGCGCAATCGAACGACTGAAATTAATCGTAAACTGCTCGTAATCCTGGGCGGTAACGGCGCGGCGCTGGGCCTGCAATTCACGCTGGGCGCGCAGCTTCAACTCGTCGATACTTTCCTGGTCGCGGCCACCATCGGCGCGGACGAGGTTGGCCGCGCGGGCCACATAAGCCAGCGAGGTGGCCATGGTCGTCAGGGCGCGGGGCGGCAGGTTGCCGCGCACACCACCGCCAAAGCGGTAACGCGAAAAGCGCAAACCGCGTCCGCTCTCAGGGATGCGCCCATACTGGATGACGGAGCCATCCGGCTGGCGCACCGAAGGCCCAAAGCGGATCGCGCCGCTGGCCATGTCAAGCTGGTAATGGCGGTCGAAGCGGGTCGACTTGGAGAAATCGCCGACCTGCTGCCAGGGCACAAATACCGAGTTCTCGCCGCGAGTCTCTTCAACTTCGAGGGTTTCACCGGGCTGTAAAGCCAGCACCGGCGCATTGCGCAGGGTGAAGGATTGTCCCGGCTCGCCGTTGCTGGAGCCAAGCACCTCGGTCTCGACGCGCGTGGCGTGCATGGCCGGGACCGTCGCCCCAAGGGTGAAAGCCTCGACCCGCTTAATCCGCGGGGATTCGGAGTACATGCCCTGCAAGGGATTGCGCTGCTCGATGCGGCAGCGCAGCCAGAAGGCATCCAGGCCATAGAGCGAGGCGGGAACGAAACCAAGCGGCAGGTAAAGCGCCAGGGAACCGGATTCGTTGTTCAAGCCGCCGGTGGTATCGCGTTCGCCATCGAAAGTGCTCGGCTTGAGCGGCTGCCAACTGCCGTCCGCAGCCAGGCATTCCCAGGCCCAGGGTGGGTCTTCGCGGCGAATGCCGACCGCCTCGGTCGGGTCGCAGCTAAAGGCCAGTTGCAAAATGTGACCGCCAATGTTCATGGCCGAGTCAAAACCGAGGTAGAAGGTATCGCCCAATTTAGGGGCGGACTGGTCAAAGGCGTAGAACGTTTCCAGCCCCATGCGCGGGAAGAAGTTGCGGTTAAACTCACCCTCCTTGCGGATGTGGGCAAGCCGCGGCGGGGTTATCGTCAGCTCCTGGGTGGTTGTAAAGGTGATTTGCTCAGCGTTCTGTTCGGCGCGCACCTCGAAACCCTGCGGCACAACAACGGTCTGGAGGCTTTCGGCATATTCGAGCGCCATCGAAAGCCAAAAGGTCAGTTCGGTACGCGCGCTGGAAGCCGGCATGCGCTGCAAGCCCAGCATTTCAAGGAATTTGAGATAATTTTTCTCGGGCACCCGGTTGAGGCGATAAGTCATCAACTCGGTCATCCAGGCAAACAATTCGATCAGGGTAATGCCGGGATCGCTCAGGTTGTACTCTGTCCACTCGGGGCAGTAATTGATGATCCGTTTGCGAGCCTCATCGACAAGGTCGCTCTGGAAACGCAGGTCATCCAGGTTGGGGGAAGGCAGGGTCATGGCAGGCTCCTGGTTAGATAACTTCTTGCTCGTCTTCGATATAGAACGGGTACACGATGCTGCGCGTATCGTGTGTGGCCTTGATGCTGTACTCGATTTCGGCCAGCAGCGCGCCCGGATTGGCATCGTCAAAATTGACATTCACGCTGCGAACCTCGATGCGCGGCTCCCACATGCGCAGGGCCTGGTGGATGTATTCCTGCATCAGGCTGGCGGTGGCGGCGGAACGCGGCTCGAACAAAAGCTCCTGGGCGCGGCAGCCAAAGTTCGGGCGCATGACCCGCTCGCCGGGGCGCGTTCCCAGAATAATGCGGATCGACTGCTCGACATCATCGGCGCCCGAAACAAGAGCCACCTGTCCGCGCGCATCAGTGCGCAAAGGAAAACTCAACCCGCTGCCTAAAAATGCCTGTGATTTTTGCGACATAATCTTCTCCAATTAACCAATCAATACGGTCATGCAGCCCATCACGATTGAATCCGGAGGGCCGGTGCAAGTGGCGGTATCACCCACGCGCGCCGCCGGAACACCGCCGATGAGCACGGTCGGGCTGCCGGGAGGCAAAATCGGGCCGCCAACGTGCGGGATCGGTGGAACGCCAGGAGTCTGCATCGGGCAGGCATGCATATCCCCCACCCTGGCGGCGGGCATCCCGCCAATCAAAACCGTGGGCAGGCCAGCGACAATGCTGCCACCGTGAGCAGTGGTATCTCCCATTCGAGCGGCTGGAGGCATTTTCGATAACCTTTCTAGTTAATCTTGACCAGAGCGCCCTGGATTTCAACCATGGCGCTGCCTTTGACAGATGTCTGCGCACCCTGGATGTTGGTCTGGCCCTGGCCTTGAATATCGACTTTGGCGCCTTTCAGGGCTGCGCCGGCAGCCTGAAGGTCCAACTCGGTGGAAGCAATTTTGATGTTGCCCTTGGTGTTGCTCTCCACCGTAAAATCCATCTTGCTCTTAATTGTCAGCTTGCCGCCGACATCGATGGTCAGGTCGCCCTGGGTGGCAATCGCCATCGAGTTCATGGTCGAATCAATCTGGATGCTGTTCTTGCCGGTCTTGTCCTGGATGGTGATTTTTTCCTGGCCCTGGGTGTCGTCAAGCACGATGACATGGCCGGTGCGCGAGCTGATGATGCGCTGGTTGACCTTACCCGCGGCAACCGCCACGCCCACCGGGGCTTTGGGCGGTTTGTCACGCCCGTTCCAGAGCGCGCCAACGATAAAAGGGGAGCTGGGATCGCCCTGCTCGAAGGCCACCAGCACCTCGTCATTGACTTCCGGGACGAAGAACAGCCCGCGGTCAGAACCTGCGCCGGGCATGGCAATCCGCGCCCAGGCGCTATCCAGAGTGCTGTCGGGCATCCAGGGGAACTTGACCCGAATCCGGCCCAGCATTTGCGGGTCGGTATTGCTGGTCACCAGCGCCGGAACCACGCCATGCAATTTGTTTACCTCGTGCTCTTTGCCCATCAACAAATTCCGAATAGTGTACGGATTGCGGCCCGATACCTGGAACTGGACTGTATAGCGCCCGCGGCGGTAAATATGCCGGGCATCTGTGGCATAGTATTTCCCCGAGAAGCGCGCGCCCACATTGGAAATAACCACCGTTGTCCCGGCTGTCAGGTTGGGTTGGCCGATAGCCACCTCGCCGCTGGCGCGCACGAAAGAACTTTCATGCTCGGCAAAGCGCGCCGCCGCCATTTTGGTTGCCGCCGCAGGGTTGATTACATCCGGGCCAACCACCGTATCTTCGGACTGTTTGGTAAACGCTGCAACGGCCTGTTTGCTGCCCGGAATCGCCGCCCCAGGGATAGCCGCCATCGTGCTGCTCAGATGCATATTTGAAAACCCGGAAACGGCCATCTTCTTGCTCTCATCCCAACCGCTGGCGCTGACCTTTGAAACCGCACCGGCAGAAACAATCCGCGGTTCGAATTTCGATAAATCTTTCTGCCAGGACAAATCAACCGGAACGGGAACCAGCTTTCTTTCCTTGCCAGCCGGGGCAAAGTGCAGGGTGCGCCCATCGACATAGACCTGGTATCCGACCATTTGCGCCCGCGCCCACAGGAACTCCCAATCGCTCTGGTTGTATTGCAAAACATAGTGATACATCAGCCCAGCCAGTCCGCTCGGATCGACCATCGGAGCCAGGCCGTTCTCGCCAGCAATCATCGAGACAATCTGCATATCCGTTAACGTCGGCGCCAGCGGATTCCCATCGCCAAAGGCGCGGGTTTTCTTGCCCATCATCAGGCGATGACCCAGGTCATAGCCGCGGATGCGCAACTGGGCGCTGCCGCTCTCCGAAAAAACCGGTTCGATGGCCGTAATCTCGCCAACCACAAGCGTATTGAATTCCGGCAGCATACTGGGCGGGGAGGAAACCCGGGCAGAAATCGTCACCGTCGCTCCCAGACGATACATCAAGGCATTATCGATGTACTTAAAGACCCCGGGAACATCCGGTTTTTCTTCGATCACAATCGTGAACATGGCCGGCATGAACACACTGGTATCGACCACAATCTCGACCGTATCGCCAAACAAGGCCGGGTTGGGAACGCCATCGATGGTCACCATGAATTCGGGAGGCGGGATTACATTCATCATAAAAATTCTCCGGTATTACGCGCTACCAATTCTTGTTTTGCGGAATCACCAACAATTGACCATCCACCAACTGGAAAGGATCGTCCATGCCGTTGGCTTCCGCCAACAAACGCCAGTAGCGCGGATCGCCGTATTCTTCATGGGCAATCTGGTCGAGGCGCTGGCCGGAATGAACCCGGCGCGTCTTGCGCGAATCGGTGCGGCTGGTCGGGTTCTGGGCCGGGACAATATCGTCCCAAAAGTCCTGCTGCTTGAAGGAAACATCCGCCTTGGCCCGAATCGGCAGACCGTCCGGCGAAAACATCGTGAAGGTAATCTCGACCTTCTCGACCACCGCCATGAAAAGCGTGATTTTGCCCCAAATGAAAGTGACCATCGGCGGGGAGGCAAAAGGTAATAGGAACATGGAATAACCCGCGCCGCGCAAGGTCAGCTTCAAGAGTTCGTTGGTAAATTCGCGCACATCTTTCACGTCCGGGTGAGCATAAGTATCAAAAAACAGGGACAGGTCATACGTTGCCGGTTTGCCCCCGGCAAACTGCAGCCAGGGCGAGTTAAAGTTGGGCGATTCGTTCCCTTCCCAGGCAGTTTCCTTGGAGATTTTCAATTCAGCCGGGTTAAACTGGCATTCAAGCTCCCCGGTAACGCCTGGGGGCACAATACAGAACCACTTCAATTTTGCTTTTTCCATAAAACCTCGTCTCTATCGCAAATATCCAGAGGAGCGTTCACTTTCGATCTCGATCAAGCGTTTGACAATTGGAAAAACCTGTTCGGCCAACGTATCCAGATCCAATCCGGCCCCGGACTCTGCGCCGCTTTCCGCCGCCGATCCAGTGCTGCCTCCCGATTGGGATGCAGGCGGGCTGTGCCCCTCCCACAGGCGCTGGATGACATTCGAGGCCGCGCTGGAAGTTGCCGCCGGGGCCGCAGAAGCCGCCGGCGAGAGCGATTGATTGTTCGGCGCTGGCGGCGCGACTGCGGGCTTGCCATCCGCAGGCAGATTCATGCGGGCCTGGGGAGCAGCCTTTTCCGCTATCCGCGCCACCGGCATGTCCACCTTTGACTGCGCTGCAAGCGGAGCAGGCTCCGGCCCCACCAGGCGCGGGGCGTTTGCGCCCTCATCCGCTGCTGGCCGGGCCGGGGGCCGGACAGGCAAACCCCGGTCACGGTCTGGCACGGAGGGCGGCGGGGCAGCCTGGGCCGGTGGCCTGGGTCCCAGGCGTGGCAAATCACGCTGAATCAGAGCCGGACGCTGGGCATCGGGCTTCACTACCTTCGGCGTAACAAAGCGGATCTGTTCCGGGGCTGCCTTGCGCTGAGCCAGGTGCAGCAAAAGCGGCGCTTCGGGCGGGCGAGGCGAATCCGGGAGCGTTTCAGGCCGCAGTGTTGCCTCAACCTGGGGTGATGTCGTTTTGGCTGGCGTTTCGGCCCGAACAGCAGGGGAGGCCGCTTCCGAGGTCGGTTGAGCCTGTGGAACTTCATTTGGCTCCTCCTGGCGCTGGATCGTGGCCGCGGCCAGCGGCGCAGACGGTCTGGGCGCAGACCGGGTAAAACGGGCTGCAGCCTGTTCCGGGCGGCTGGTCGCGCGGGATTTCGGGGCGGGCGCCGACTCCTTAGGGGCCGGCATGGCCCGCGGCAACTGCGCTTCGGGCCGCCGGGAAGTCCGAGTTTGATGACGCGTCACAGGTTGCGCCAACTTCACCGTAGCCGAAGGCGCTTCGCTTTTCGGGACAGCACGTTCTTGCCGCTGTTTTGGGGCAGGCAATGCTTTCACAGACATCGCCAGGGCGGGATGTAAGTCTGGTCGATCCGGGCTAACTGCATTGGGCAGTTCAACGGAGGGAGCGGCAGCCGGTTTCGCCGCCTGAACCGCAGTCGGCTCGGCGGGCGGTTGACTGTCCGGGCTGTCAGCGCGAAGCGGCTCAGCAGAAGGGGAAGCCTCCAATGGTTCGGGCGCAGCACGCGGCGGCTCCGGCGCATCCGGCTTCAACCTGGGAGCCGGTTCCAACTGGCGCTGGATCGTGTCCGGCGGCAGCGCGGGCGGTTCGGCTGGCGCAGGCGGCTCCTTGCCAGTCATCTCCTCGATACGCGAATAGCGACGCACAGGCTCACCCGGTTTGGGCCTCGGGCGAGGCGCGGGGGCTGAAGCCGGTTTCGTTGTAACTGCCCGCGACTGCACTTGCTCTTTAAAAGACTCAATGCTCTGGCCAGGCTTCGGAAATGTTTGCAAACGCTGAATAACACTGCCCTGGCGCAGCGTTCCCGGTTCAACCGGGGATTGGGCTTCCGCCGAAGAGCCAGCCGCCGGCAGGACTTTCTCCACATCCGACCAGATACTGTTCTCCCTGGCTGTCGGCGGACGGACATGCAAAAGACTGGCAGGGTCGGAAAACCTGGCCGGCAGGTCGCGGCCAATCAGGTTAATTTTCTCAGGGGTAAATTGGCCCAGGCGTTCCCCGCTCAGGAAACGCATACCACGAGCCATATTTGCATACTTTTGGCCGCCCCAGGCATCCAGGACAGGCGCAAGGGAACGCTGCTGGCGGGCCGAATCTTTCAGGCCGGGAGCCAACATGCGCCGGGCATTCACCTGGTGCGTTTGCAAACGTTGGATGAGCGGGGCGGGCGAGGTCACGGTTTCTTCAATTCAAAAAAGTCAAAGGATAATTCCAGCGATTCGATCACAATCTTTTGCGAATCATCCAGACTCAAGTCAGAAATTTTCCAACTGACCGGGAAGGCATTGGTAAATTCCCAGCGCTTGATTTCTTTAAAAATATCGTCGCCTGGGCTGGCAAAATCAGGATTATGCCGGCGCTGAACCAGCACAAAGTTTTTGGCCCGGGCACGGCCCTCGAACTGGCCTTCCACCATCCACTCCCAGAAAAAATCGGAGGAGGTCAGACCGGCTTCCAGGGTGATATGCTCATAAGAAATATGCCCGGGGAACTCATAGGCAAAATTGTTGACGCCGCCTTCCGTCAGGCCTTCCACTTCGCGCTTCACGGACATGCCGGTCACAGACTGGAACAAGGCGACAATCACCGCATTTCCATTCGGGTCGTCAATCTCAATCGCGAATTGGTAAACCGGGATCGGGTATTCCTCGATATCCTTCAGCGGGGTCAACTTTTTCGGGGTTGGCTTCCCAGGTTTGGTGGTGGTTTGCAGTAATCCCATTTTTTATCTTCCTGAAAGCAGTTTGCCGAACCGTTCAGATTCGATTTCAATCTCTTTGCGCAACAAAGCCATAATCTTTTCTGCCAACGCTTCCATGTCGATGGCCGCCTGGGGCGCATCGACCAGCTCATTTTCCGCGTTGGGAAGGGAATCATCCACTTCTGGCATTTACTTAAGCTCCCTGATTGAGGCGTTTGTTGATATTGGCGATTTCTCGCACCCACTGGCGGCGAAAACGGTGCTCAAGGTTCAAAATCGCATCCGGCTGCCAGTGGAAGTAGTAGGCAATATAGGCTACCTCCTGGTAGAGCTGTTCCCGGGGGTAGCCTAAGACACCCCCCCCAATGTCGAAAGATCCACCTCAAACGGTTTCTGGCAATGCGGGCAGCTAAATTCGCGGCGGGTATGGCCGCTCTCGTTCACCTGGCGATAAAACTCCTGGAGGAAGGTCAGGTCGGCGGCGAACAGGTTTTCAATCACATTGGTGTTAATGGAGCGCAGGCTGCCCAGACTGGTAATCACCCTGGCCAACAGGACAATCACAATGTAGGCTTCGTTGCTCTGCACGCGCATATCGTTGAGCACGGTGATCTCATCCATCGCGGTTGCCAGGCGCATGGTGCCTTTTTTGTGCAGATTGCCTTCCTTATCGACAAACCCCATCGGCAATTCAAATTCGAATTCAGTTTTGAGAGTCATAATCATCCTGTCCGTTTTAATTCTGAATCAGGCCACTGGCTAACCCTGTTTACGGCATCGGGTCGTCAGAAATTGGCTCAAATTGCATAAAAATACTTTCAGCTTGGAGTGTTATCTCGAAATCCGTGTAATACTCCGCAGTCTTGGAGTTGAAACTAAACCCGGTGATACTGGTTGGCACGGCATTAAAGAGATGCCACCAAACCACAGGATCCGCATTCCCATCAAACATGCAGATCGAGTAATTTCTTCGAAGCGTTTTCAATTTACCGGCAACGCTTTCATAAAAGCGATCTTTAACCTCTTGGCTAAAAATATCCACTGCGCGCAGCAAGGTTACAGGCTCAAAAGTTGTTTGTCCCGGCATGACTTTTGTGGTGACATTCCCCTTGCCATCGATGACATTGTAAGTAACCATCGAAACGACCTGATTGCCACCCGTCAAACTATCAAAATAAGCCAGGGGATTATTTTTATCAATCATGTCATAAAGAGCATAATACGATGCGGGATGCGGATAATATTTTTCATCATCAGCCATAAGACACTATCCTTAACTGCCTGTCGGGTAGAGTTGCTGGTCAGCCAGGGAGCCTGTCCAGACAAGGCTCCCTGGCTTATTGTTTTTCGATTAGCTGACGCGCTCTACGCCTTCGTGAACAATCGTCACATCTTCAAGCATGTAGTTGGTCGAGCCGGCATCCATTTCGGGGCCAACCACTTTGCTCGGCCAGGCGCTCTCAAAATTCCAGCGCGCGATCTCGGTGTTATCCTGGGAATAGGCGACAATCGAACAGTTGGTGCGGGCCTCGTCGATCTTGCCCTCCACCACCTGCTGACGCCACTGCCAGATGTCCATGCTGCTGGTCACACCGCGCTTGAGCGTGACGGGCGTCCAGGAAAGGCGGCCCGGGATCTGGCGGATGATCGTCTCACCGGTCTCGGAATTGACAACCTTCTGCTGGATAACCTCGGTTTCCGAGCCGATGCCGCCGACCTGGGTGAAAAATCCGCTCAGTTTGCCTTCGATTTCAAGGCCAAACTTAAATGCTACAAGGGGGTCTTCTCGCTCTGCCATAATTCAATCTCCTTATTTTTTTATTCCGAACCCGGCCCAGCCCACTGGCTGATGCGGAAGATGACAAATTCGGCGGGTTTGACGGGAGCCAGACCAATCTCGATAATCAGCCGACCCAGATCGCGCGACTCAGGCGGGTTGAGTTCATCATCGCATTTGACGTAAAACGCCTCCGACGGGGCTGATCCGAACAAAGCGCCATCGCGCCAGACCATGCGCAGGAAAGCCGAAACATCGCGGCTGACGCGCGCCCACAGCTTGCGGTTGTTGGGTTCGAAAACCACCCACTGGGTGCCGTTCTCGATGGATTTCTCCACATAATTGAACAGGCGGCGGACGTTGATGTAACGCCAGGCCGGATCGCTGGAGAGGGTGCGAGCGCCCCAAACACGAATGCCACGGCCAGGGAACGCGCGGATGCAGTTCACACCAATCGGGTTGAGCGTATCCTGCTCGCCCTTGGTGACCTGGTACGCCAGGCCAACCACGCCCTGCAAGACTTCATTGGCCGGGGCCTTGTGGACACCGCGCGTGTTATCGTTACGCGCCCAGAGACCGGCGATGTGACCCGAAGATGGCATGTTGACCATCTGCTCGGTGGCCGGATCCATGACTTTGACCCACGGGTAATACATGGCAGCATAGCTGCTGTCGAAACCGGCAATATCCATGCGCCACTTCTTAACTTCCTGTGGGGTCAAATCGGGCGGCGCGTCCAGAATAGCAACCCGGTCGCCCATGCGCTCGCAGTGTGAAATCATCATCGATTGGACGGCCTTGACCATATCGAGATTGAGTTTTTCACCAGGCATGGTGGTCATCAGATCGGGCACAACCAACATGGTGACATCATCGAGCACTTCCAGGCCTTCAACGCCCCTGCGCTCGCTGACATCGCCGCGAAACTCACTGGCGGTCGGCGCTTCGAGTAGCTTTTTCTCGATCATCAGGGCCTGTTCCTGCTCGCGCGGCATGGCCTTGTCAATGGCTGTTTCCTGAAGCTCAAGTACAACAAACTTGGGCGGTTTATTATTCTTGAAAGCAAATACGGTTTGCTTCTTGCCTTCGAGAACCGCGGTTTGTAACCTGACGCCGCTCAGCGTCTCAAGGTTTTTCCAGCCACCGGTCGGGGTTTCCTTCTCCACAAACAGGGTGAAAGAATGGTCGCCGCCAGCTTCGGGAGCGGATTCGGGCGCAGCCTCCTCGTTCTCAGCGCCTTTTTTGCCCGAGGCCGGGGCCGGCAGGGCCAGATTTCCAACGCGCACACGCAGCTTCATCCCCTCTGCGCCAGCCTGACGGGCGCGCACCGTCAAGGCCGGTTTGCCCTGGGCATTGACCAGGGTCGCTTCAGCCTTGGGGAAGGTGCGCACGCTGACGACATAACAGCGTGAGCCGCCGTTGGTGAAATAGCCGTAAACCGACTGCGGCAAGTTGACGCCAGGCACGAATCCGCCAAAGCGTTCGACAAATTGCGTCCAGTTGGTGACCAGTTGCGGGCGGTTGAGCAAGTTCTCAACGACCATCTCGCCATCGACTTCGCGGACAACTTCAGCTTTCTCGGTAAAACCGACGAAAGCCGCCATCGCCGTGCCAACACCCTCAATGGGTTTGGGGCCACGATCTACTTCTTCAACATAGACGCCGGGTGATAAATATTCAGGCATGGGTTCCTCCTTGGTGATGAGTTGGATTGGTTGGTAAAGAAATTCGGATAAGGAAAGTTCGATTGTTCAGTGTCGCTCCTTTCGTTTGGGCCAGAGCAACGCCCGGCTAAACCTGAAGATCATAGTCTTCGCCCGGAACGCGGATTTTCTGCCGTTTGATAACTTTTTTGTTGAACAGGATGTCAAGGTGGTAGTCGCCTTCAGCCAGGCCAGACAGGGAAAACCTGCCTGCTTCCTCCAATTCAACCGGCTGCTGCTTTTCCACCAGGATCAAAGACAGGGTGGAGAGATCGTATTTCTGGCTTTTTAATGCGCCAGAGACCACCCAGTACTTTTTAGAAAGTTTTTTGGTAACTTTTGTGCTCGTCTTGCCAATACCGCTGTCTTGCATGAAACGCATTTCGCGGGTACGCACCTGGGTAAAGATCAGCGGGTGATATGGGTCGACCGAAATCGTGACCGTCAGCATGATACCGGGGCGCATTTCGTTATCCAGCACGCCCCAAATCTCGGTAAATTTGTCGACCGGGCCGGCTTCCGGCGGGAAAGTAGCCACCTCGAGCGGGCAGGGGTGCGGCTGGGATTTAAGCCGCTCGGTAAACAGTTCCGCCGGCAGGAAGGGATTGCGCAGCAGACCCATCAGGGCGCTGGAGAGCAACAGGTGCTCATCTTCCGCTTCCTTGACCCAGGCTGTCAGCAGGTAGCGCAAATCCATCCGCACCGGATTGCGCCGCACTTCGGTGGCGCCATCCGGGCGATTGACGGTGAAATACTGTTCTGAACCGCGCAAACGCAGATTCTCACGCAGGTCAAACAGGAACAGGTTCAGGGTCGGTTTGCTCAAGCGCGCCGACCACTCACGCTTGGGCTGATCGAACTGGATATCGACCTCGTTGCCTTTGATGTCAATTTCGCGGACGAGCAACTTCCGCAGGACTTCATCTACGTCTGCAATCACAGGTGCTTCTCTCCTGGATTCTTATCATCCCTTCAGGGATGCCAATTGTTCTTTGAGTTTTTTGTTTTCTTGCAGCAGTTCCGAATATTGTTCCATCACAGCGCCGATGCCGCCGCCAGATTTGCCTTTCAATTCTTCTTTTTCTTTTTCCTTTTCTTTCTCCTTGGCCTCTTCATCCTGCTTTTCTTTGAATTTGCCGTATTTATCGACCAGGTTGGTTCCCAGGAAGTTTTTGGAATATGAGCCCAATTGCGATTTGCCAAAGTCCTTGAGCATACTCAGGCCAAATTTACCGGCTTGCTTACCTGCCTTTTTGGCGCCTGCCTTGATTCTCTGGCCAAGCGACTTGGGCTTTTGGGCCTGATCTTCTTTATATTGTTCACTGACACGCTTGCCAACCTTTTCGCTGCGCACACCCTCCAGCTTTTCAAGATTGCGCCGCTGCTTGGCTCCGCTCATGGCTTGCGCTTTTTGAGCAATTTCTTCTGAAAAACCGCCCTTCGATGGGCGCTTGGGCCGCTTGGGGATGGGCGGCGGCGGAGCCTTGGGAATATTCGACTTGGCCAAACCCTGTGAGATTGCGCCTGCTTTCATCTGCCCAACCAAATTGCCGGAGAGTTCGCTCATCTTTTCGCGCGAAACAGGCTCAGGCTTGGACGGTTTGACCGGTTCTGAGTCTGTCTCCCAGTCATCATCGTCACCCTGCATCATCAACTCATCCTCTTCGCCCTGCATTTGGATTTCTTCTTCTTCCGGCTGCATCTGCAATTCATCCTCGTCCGTGGCTCGTTGTACGGAAGCGTTCACAGAAGTGATGGCCGAAGCATGTTTTTTGCCAATCTGGTCAGCTTCCTTCTCGTGAGCGGTATCCGGCGCGCCCAATTTCAGGTTACCGCTGGAGGCTTTGCCCCCGCGCGACTGCTGGACAACATGGGTGAGTTCATGGATGAGTGTTTCACGCCCGGCCTGCGACCCCGGGGAAAAAACGCCTTGTTTGAAGAAAATATCCTTGCCAATGGTGAAAGCGCGAGCGCTGATGCTGCGGCTCAGGTGATGCGCTTCGCTATCGGTATGAATACGCACATCCTTGAAATCCTGGCCCAAAATGCGCTTGGCCTCACGGCGCACATTCTCCGGCAAGCTGGCGCCTCCACCGCGTTTGCGCTGAATAGCCTGATTAATCTCAGGAACCAGCTCGCCTTTGGCATTGGTTACACGCTGACGCTTTTCCTGGCTTTCCGATTGCATCAACACTTCATCTTCTTCCGTTGGCGTTTGCGGATTTGTCGCCACGATAGGCGGCGGTTGTGGAACCGTCCGAGGCGGGCGCTGGCCAATCGCCATCGGCGTGCGCAACGCGCCAGGATTCTTGAAAACACGTCCATGGCGCCGGCTGGCCTTGTCCGTCGCCCGCTGCCACGGGGTTTCGGGAATATTGGTCGGCAAGGCCCCCTGATCAGACCCTTCGGCGTGGTTTGCGGCGGTGTTGTCGTGAAGGGCCTCGTTATAGCTTTTGACCGACCTTTGCAAATAAGTATTATGAGGCTGGCGGTCGGTTTTATCAGGCGCGTTAACCTGCTCGTTATATGATTTTGCGCCCCATTCCGAAACAATACTCGGCAAGTGCCCAGCGCCGTCCTTCACCATCTGCTGATATTCCGGGCTGGACCACTTGGCGCGTTTGGCTTCATCCGTAATCAGTTCGGGATGGGCAGCCGCAAGTCCGGCTTTGGCATAGCGGCGGGTAGCGCTATAGCGCAATTGCAGTTCCTTCATATGTTCAGGATCGAGGCGCTTCATATTTTTCTTGTTTTTCTTTTCGAGCGCCTTCATAAACGAAGTTGAATTGGTATTGACAAGCGTAAGCGCGGATTGCTGGTCGATATGGGTGGGCAAACCCAAATTTTTATCGTGAGATTTATTCACCCGCTGCATGGCCGTAATACGCGCCTGCTGTTGTATTTGTTTTTCATCTTCGGTCATTGCGCGTCCTTTAGGCTTGCGCAAACCCGGAATGTTGGAGAGTGAATCATTACCGACAACGCTGGAAAGCATCATGTCGCTATCATAGCCCTTGGCTCGCCCGGTGCTATCATCAATACGAATATTGCCACCATGACGATCAAACTGTCCTGTAATGGAATCTTGTAATTGAAGATTTGCAAGATCCTTTTGGGTCTGGGGATTGGCATAATCATGGCGAATATGGCGCGTACCAGTATGCTTGAGATATTTTTTCTCGCCATCCTCATCCTTTTGCTTAACCATGTTTGGCATCATCCCAGAGTAGGCTTCATAGGAATCTTTGTCAATTTGCTGATTGAATTCCTGCTCAAACAAGGTTGTTCCTGGCACTTCTTCCGATTCGGCTCCTTCCATTGCCTTTTTTGTGCCCAATTTCTTGCCAGAATATTTTTTATACGTTTCCTTTGCGAGCGAATCCAATCCTAAAACTTCATTGACATCCGAACTTAAAACCGCTTTTGCACCCATCTTCGGGTCTTTGGGGTTGTTAGGTTTGAAATATCCAGTTGGTCCATCACGGCGGGTTGCGCGGTAAACCTCATTCAACGACCCGCCCCCCAGCGACTTCAACTCTTCATCATCGCGCTGAACCGTGTTATCCAAACTGCGTTGGACAACCTGGTTGCCAACCTGCTGTTGGGCAGTCAGCACATCCTCACTACGCATACTTTCAGGCGACTCGAACATCTGCGCCGGATTAAAGGCTTTTGGCTTTTGTTGCGCCTTATTCGCTTTCACGGAGTTTTTTTGCGCATGGATTTGCTGATTTTGCTGGATTTTAGACATTTTCTCTCTCCATGATCCGCTGGTTACGCGAGCAAGAAATCTTCTTCGCTCAACAACTTGCCCATCTTTTGCAGTTCACGGCGCGCGCCGTGCATCAGGTGCGGCATCTCCACTTTGCCGCCGTTGGCAGCCGCCAGGAAGGCCGCGCTGACCAGGATATTACGAATACTGCCGCCCGCCAGTTTGAAGCGCTTCGCCATCAGGCCCAAATCCAGCTCGTCGGCGCGGGGCATGCCCGAAGGCAGGAGCACCTGCCAGATTTTTAGGCGGTACTCTTCGTCGGGGAAGGGGAAATTGATGATAAATTGCAAACGGCGGGTAAAGGCCTCGTCCAGGTTGGCGCGCAGGTTGGTCGCCAGGATCGAAACCCCGTTGTAGCCTTCCATACGCTGGAGCAGGTAACCGACCTCGATATTGGCGTATCGGTCATGGGCATCCTTAACCTCGGAGCGTTTGCCAAAAATCGTATCGGCTTCATCGAAAAACAGGATGGCGTTGCTCTGGGATGCCTCGGTAAAAATGCGTTCGAGGTTCTTCTCGGTTTCGCCAACATATTTGCTGACAACGGTCGAAAGGTCGATGCGGTACAAGTCGATGCCCAATTGGTTGGCCATAATCTGGGCGGCAAGGGTTTTGCCGGTGCCGGGAGGCCCGGAAAAGAGCGCCGAAACGCCCATCCCGGCGGTCAATTTGCGACCAAGCCCCCACTCATCCAGCACCAGCGGGCGAGACTGAACCATATTGACCATCTCGCGCAGCATTTCCATCTGAGTCTCAGGCAAAACCAGGTCGTCCCAGCGGTAGCGCGGCTCGATTTTGTGGGCCAGTTCGGCCAAATGATGACCGGAATGGAAACGCGCCGCGCGAAACAGGTCTTCCGTCTGCAAGGGGCGGGATTCCTGCAGGGCTTGCGACAGGGCTGAGGAAGCCGCCGCGACGATTTGTCCGCTCGACAGGCTGAACTGGCCGGCCAATACCCGCAAATCGGCTTCCGCTATCGATTCATTGAGCGCATCTGAAAGCACCAACGACCACATCCCGGCCCGGTCTTCGCTGGTCAGCGGGCGGAACGGAACATGCATGAGCGGGTAATCGTTGTCGGGCATATCGCCCGATAATTTGATCGGTTTCGGGCAGGAAAGGAGCACCGCCCGGCCAGCCAAACGCAGCGTTTCAAACGCTGCCGCAAGCAGCGCCGCCTCGCCGTCCACCAGCGCCGCCGCATTCTGGATGTAAAGCAAGGCGTTCAACATGCGGGTATCGCGCACAGAAACGGTCAACTTCTCCAGAGCGGATGCAATCTCCTCATCGGGTGTGAGCCGAATTTTGAGTAACGGAACATCCAGCGCTGCCGCAAGCTGGCGGGCGGCCAGTTCCTGCTGGAGCAGGTCGCTGCCGTGCAGGCAAACGATGGGGGCAACGGCAGACAGGATGCGGGGCGAAGGCATCCCGTCCCGCTCAAAAACGGCCGCGGCCTGTTCGCGGTCAGCGTTCTCCTCCGGCGGCAAAATCACCTCCGCCCAATCCCCCAGCGCCGCAGAAGCCGCATACGAATCCAGCAGCCAGGCGGCCACCCCCGGCGCAACACGGAAAGCCTGACGCAAGCCAGTTTTGGTCTCATCGACCGGCAAAAGCAGGCGGGACTGCTGCAAAGGCGCAAAAGACTCGAAGTGGTGCAAAAAGTCGAGCCGGGCCAGGCGCTCATGGGGCGCAAGCAGATTAAGAATCAGGTCGACGCCCGGCAAAGCACGGGTGACATCGTCCTGCAAGTAGGCATAAAGGCGTTCGTAGCGCAGGTCGAGGTTTGGGGCCAGGCAGACGATAAACGCCCACCAGGCAAATTCATCCAGGTCAAAGATATCGGCCAGGGCGCGCAAGCGCAATTCGATGCTTTCAGCATCGGCCCGCGCTTCAAGCGCGCGCAGTTCGGCGCTGATCTGTTCGCGCAGGCGGTCAAACTCGGCTTCCTCGGCTGCGGACAGGTCGGTATCTTGCGGGCCGCGCCGGGCGGCCAGGCTGCGGGCCTGTTCATCGGTGATATAAAGCCCGCGGAAACGATCCGCCGGGTTCTCGCCTGCAGACTGCCAGCGGCGAACCTCCTGCTCCAGGCGGATATCCAGCCAGGCGAGGGCAGTTTGCAGGTATTGGCGTTGCAGGTTGGCAGGCGAAAGGTTCATCAGGTTACTCAAACGGGTCAAAATTCAGTTTGGGGCGAAGAAGTTCGAGCAATTTCTCGGGGCTGGTCAGGCGCGGCGCTCCGCTTGGGGCATAGAGCAATTCAAATTGCAGGTTTTTGTTCTGACCGGCGTTATCGAACGAGGTTGGGCCAAGACAGGGCAGGTTCAGGCTGGAGGCTTTCAGGCTATCGCGAATCGCCTCGCGCTGCTGGGACAGGGTTGGGGCCTCGTTCGCGCCAAGCTGGTCGCGGCTTTGTTCGATTGCAAAATTCAGCAAACGGATGGCCGCATAGGCCTGGGCTTCGGTGAGGGTCTCGATCCCGTCCGGGCAGCGGTCGCTGACCACTTGCTGGCGCAGGATGAAGACCCCGCCAGCCTCCGCCGATTGCAGGAACTGGCGGCTGGCAAAAGCGCCGGATTGGCCCAACAGGAGCGGGGCTTCCTCAGGGATAAAGAACTCGCGAAAGGTGCGGACGAGCATCTGGGCCACATCCGGGTTGCTGGCAACCAGGTAGACCAAATGCACCTGGGCATCCTTCATGGCTGAAAAAGCCTGGATCAAGCGCTCCTTATCGGGCGAATCTGGGTCAAAACTGCCGTAATAACCAATCTCGACTTCCTGGGCCATGGCCGCTTTGGCCGTTTCAACGGCAGTGCTTTCGCCAAAAGTGTTTTGCTCATACAAAACGGCCAGCGAAAGCGGAACCGAGAACTCATCATTGGTTGTCAGGCCGCTGATCGTCTGACGGTTGAGCACTTCGCCAAACAAATAAGCGGCATGGGCCGAGCCCGGCGCGCTCAGGCGAAAAGCCCACAGGTTATTGGATGGCAGCAGGTTATCGCCGGCGGCAGAAGGCACAACCATGGGTAAATTAAAGAAGTTCGCCAAGGCAGCAGTGCGGGTTGTGCCCGCATTTGTCGTCGCGCCGACAATCGCCACAACCGGTTGGCGCGGGTCTTCGACCAGTTCGCGCACCGTTACCTGGATTTCGTCCGACAGGGCACTTTCCGGCTCGTACGTCAACCCTGAGATTTGAGCATCCGCCGCGCTGACCAATTCGTAACCGTTCTTCTGCTCCGCGGCCAAAGCCGCCAACCCCGCCGGGATTGTGGCCGAGTCGAGCGCAGAGATCATCCCAATCGTAGGGGTTGTTTGCTGCGCAGAACAGGCAGAAACAAGCAGGGTAATCCCAAAGAACAGAAATTGCGTTTTCTTCACAAAAATTTCCTTTGATGTGGTTCACATCTTACGGCTTAAATTCCATGTATTCCGTTTGTTGCTGCTTGGCAAAGTAATAATTATCGCCAACATAGCGATAGACAAGACGAATGTTGGT
>JAEWVF010000103.1 GCA_023459215.1 Chloroflexota bacterium | reverse complement strand
GGACGCGATCCGGGTTGTACAGTCCATGCAGGGCGGCCTGACCACGGGCGCAGGTCTTGCCCTGGTTGACCGGATGGTATTTATTGCCTTCAACTTTAAGCGCGCGGCCTTGCATGGTGCGCACAACCAGTCCGCAGCCAGCCGAACATTCGCGGCAAAACGTGGCGTAGTGTGTGCTCTGGCCGTTATAGGTATATTCCGGCATTTTTGCGTACGGTTCACGCAAGACATAGCGCGAGGCCGGGCCGCAGCCGGTCAGGACCGCGGCAGTCGCGCCGGTAATGCCCGCCAGCTTGATAAAATCGCGCCGGGAAATATTCTCACTCATAGGGTTTCGCTTCTCCTTTTGCCCGGTTTAGCACCGGAAATTGAATTTCCGGCACTAGTAGTGACAGGTTTCGCAAGAAATCAACTTCTCGCGCTTCTTGGGATCGTCGACCGTCTTCTGCTGGTGACAGGTGATACACCAACCCATGTTCATCACCTGCGGATTTTCGGCCACGGTCACTTTGCTCATATCGCCGTGGCAATCCTGGCAGGCCACACCCGCGGCAATATGCGGGCGATGGTTGAAGTGAACGTGGTCAGGCACAATCGCAACCGGCACCCAGGGAATGGATTCGCCGCTCTCGACATACCTGGCCAACTTCTGTAACTCAGCCGGCCACTGTTCCAGTGGAACAGGATTGGCGGGATCGGAATACTTCTTCAACTGTTGGTGACAGGCCCAGCATTTATCCTGGGTTGGCAGTCCAGCCGAAGCCTGCTTCCAGGTGCCGGGATGGCAATACAGGCATTGAATTTGCAAGCCAACATGGATGTTATGGGGAAAGTTGATTGGCTGTTCAGGCGGAATCTGGGTCTGGTAAACCATCCAGGCTGCGCCGCCAAAGATCGCCAGGGCCGCGATAATCAGCGGATAGTAGACCATTGGCTTCTTTAAAATTTCAAAAATTCGCTCCATGCTCTCTCCTAAAGACGGGGTTAGCATTTGTCATTTCGAGCGACAGCGAGAAATCTTTGCTCAACATGCGGGAGATTTCTCAGTCGCCGCTGTGCGGCTCCTTCGAAATGACAAGATGATTGTTTAAACTACTATTTGCGCTTGCTCAAGATAAAAACAATAGCGCCCAAAAAGGCCACAAAACCAAGAATGAACAGGATGCTCATCCCAAACATGCCAAAGAAAACACCCAGGCCGGTAAAAATACCGCCAAACACATCCGAGGCCGGGCCGCCCAGTTCAGGGGCCGGTTCAGATTGCGCGCCCGCGCCCGCTTCGGGAGCAGGCTGTCCGGCGCGCCTGGGCAGGGTTTGAACATAAGCCAGGACATCGCGGCTGTCATCCAGGCTCCAACCCAATTCGCGGCCAATCGGCATGGCAACCCCGGCCACGCCAAAGCGCGAACGATGCAGGAAACGGTATGGATCGCGTAAAGCGACATCACCCAGCGATTCGTCCAGCCCATCGGAGCGCAGCGCCAGGGTCTGGCCATCCAAACCATGACAGGCGGCGCAAACCGTTTCGAAAAGACTCTTGCCGTTGGCCGTGTCGCCGCCCAGGGCTTTGAGCGAGACCGGATCGATGAATTCGCTGTCGTCCACCAGGCCTTCCTTCAGGAAAACCGCCAGTTGCCGCAGGCTGTTCTCATCCATCAACGCTGAAAAATCGTGCAGCGGATCGATTTTGCCATTCAGATGATCGATGATTTGCTCTTCGCTCAGGTTCTGGGAAAGAACGAACACACTGGGGAAGCCGGTATAGTGCGAACCGGAGCCATAGGCGCCCAATGCGCCCTGATAGTCCCAGCCGTGGCACTCGGCGCAGCGCCAGGTCTCCGCGCCGCTGCGGGTATTGGTGGACTGGCGTTCCCAAAGGGGATGTTCGCCTTCGGGGGCGCTGACGCCCAGGCGCGCATACCACTTGTCGTAAAGTTGTGCGCCTGCAGTAATATCATCACCTGCCTGATGAGCCTTATCAGAAGAGATTGCTGCCACGCCCAGCCAAAGCACAAGTACTGCCAAAATGACAACAAAAAAACGCATTGTATTGCGCATCTGTCACCTCTTTCATCTTATGTGGATGATCCCTCTAATGAAAATTATACATTCAAACTTAAAAAATGATAAGAATGGTCGCCTTTAGCGCATGTTATACTTGGGGTGAAACTTCATCACCCGAATTGGTGAAAACTGCAACAATGACCCAAAAAGTCCGAATTTTGATCCTTTTGTTCCTGGTAAGCGCCCTGGTCCTAAGCGGATTTGGCTTTCAGGCCGCCGCGCCTTTTTTTCAGATTGATACGCCCACCCCGGAAGTTGAAGTAATCCAGACCGAAGAGAGTGAGCCGTCCCTTGAAGCCCAGGCCGGCAATAGTGACGGGATCGCGCTATTGGGGATTGTGATTTTTGTGGTGATCGTAATCCCGGTTTGGTTGCGACGAAAAGATTTATAGATTAAACGCTAATTTTTGGAATTTGCATTGCGCTGGCGCAAAGAAGCAAAAAGAGAGATGGGAAATAACCCATCTCTCTTTTTGCTTAAGTTATGTCGAGCGCACAACCGCGCCGATAAAATTCAGGATCAACTGCCCGGCGGTAATCGCAGAGATGCCGTTCAAGTCGCGGGCCGGGACGATTTCGACAATATCCATGCCGAGCAAGGTTCCTTTGCGCGCCAGTCCGTGAATCAGGCGGCGCACCTGATGGAAGAATAAACCGCCAGCCGCCGGGCCTTCCACAGCGGGCATGATGCTGGGGTCCAGGCCATCAGCGTCGATGGTCAGGTAGTATCGCCCCCCGGCGGGAATCTGCTCCAGCACAAAATCCGTTCCCTGGATGTGGATTTCATCCGCCGTGAACAGCTTCGCGCCATACGCCAGGGCGGCGCGGACCTCGTCCGGCCCGGCGCTGCCCTGGGCGCGCATCCCAAGCTGGTAGATTCCGGCCACATGGGCCATCTCGGATGCGCGCCGTATGGGACTGCTGTACCCTTCGCGGACACCGTTGACCTCGTCGCGCCAGTCGATGTGGGCATCCACCTGAATCAGGGTCAGCGGCCCAAGCGCGTCAAAGGCACGTAAAACGGGCGTTGTCACCCCGTGATCGCCGCCCAGGATAACCGGGACAGCCCGATGCGTCAGGATTTCTCGGGTGGCCGCCTCGGCGAAACGATAATGAACCTGCGGGTCGGACGCATCCGCCGGCACGTCACCACAATCGACGGCCCGAATCGCGCGGCCGGCAAACAACGGCCCGCCCAGGTCAAAATCCCAGCGATCCAGCCCGAGACTCAAACGGGCAGATTCACGCCGGATGGCCGCCGGGGCGTTGGCCTGGTCGTTGGGACTCCCGCCCGGAGCATAGGGCAAACCGAACGGGACGCCAAGAATCGCAAAATGGGCATCCAGGCCTGAAAGGTCATTGCACAGGGGGAAATTCAGGAAAGTGGGCACATCAAACCGGGGAGGTTGGGTCAGCATGGCTGCTCCTTGGGTTGGGTTTTTTGAAATTCTAATCCATTCCTGATGAATACCCGCCGAGCGTGTGACATTTTGCACTTGTCCCAGGCTTGCAAGGTATGCTATTGTACAAAAACTCCGTATGGTCGGAGAAACTCCCCCAATCTCAGAAAGGATTGAAGTATGAAACGCCTGTATTTTTGGTTTGCACTGATTGCAGTGATGAGTCTGATGCTCGCGGCTTGCGGCGCGGCTGGAGGCAGTCACCTTGACAACATCAAGAAGGCTGGCGTCATCAAGGTCGGCACCAGCGCCGATTACCCGCCCTTCGAATATGTTGATGCAAACGGTCAAAAAGCCGGTTTTGATATTGAATTGATGACAGAAATTGCCAAACGCCTGGGCGTCACCCTGGAATGGGTTGACATGCCCTTCGACAGCCTGATTGCCGGCGTCCAGGAAGGCAAAATTGACGCTTCGATCTCGGCCTTCAACTATACCGAGGAACGCGACCAGGTGGTGGACTTTAGCATCGAATACTACGCCGGTGAAGATGCTTTTGCCGTCGCCGAGGATTTCGCTGGAACCATCGAGAAACCCGAAGATGTGGTCGCCTACAAAATCGGTGTCCAGACCGGCACCACGCAGGACGGCTGGTTGACAAGTTTGGTGGATGAGGGCCAATTGGATGCGGCCAATCTCTTCCGCTATGACCGCGCCGACCAGGTTGCGCTTGACCTGAAGAATGGCCGCATCGACGTGATGATGGCGGACGCCATCCCGGCCAAAGCCCTGGCCGAACAGTTGGGCGGGTTGAAAATCGCCTATGTTGGCGTCGTTTCGAGCGGCCCGATTAACATTGTCCTGCCGGAAGGCGATGCAGAATTGACCCAGGCCATCAATGACATCATCAAGCAACTGCAAGAGGAAGGGTTCATCGACGCGCTGGCCCTGAAGCACTTCGGTCAGTAAACCAAACCAGCCTGGCAGGTTATACAAGCCTGCCAGGCTTTTTCTTTTGGGAGGCCCATGCTTGCCAACTTCTTTTCTTATATCTTTGAGGGAATATCCGTCACAATTGCGGTGACGCTGGTGGCGCTGCCCGCCGGGCTATTAATCGGACTGGGGCTGGCGCTGATCAACACCTATGGCGGCCCCTGGCTGAAACGCGCCTCCGCCGCGTACAGCCTGCTGATGCGAGGGGTGCCGCCGGTGGTTTTGCTCTTCATCCTGTACTTCATCCTGTCCGGCAGGGTGGTCAACCTGACGCCGTTCTGGGCTGGTTCGATATCACTGGGCATCATCAGTTCGGCCTACCAGATGGAAATCCTGCGCGGCGCGCTGCTCTCCATCGGCGGCGGACAAATGACCGCCGCGCGCGCCATCGGGATGAGCCGCATCCAGGCCATTCAGCACATCATCCTGCCCCAGGCCTTGCGCCTGGCCATCCCGCCCTGGTCAAATGAAGCTTCAATCGTTTTGAAGGATTCATCGCTGGTTTACGCCCTGGGCGTGCCGGAAATCCTGCGCCGCGCCCAGCAGTTGAGCGCCAGCACCCAGCAACCCTTGCTGGCTTTTGGCGCAGCCGCGTTGATTTACTTTGTGCTGGTCTTCATCGTCAACCGTGGATTGGATGCCCTGGCCGAAAAAACAAAACTCCCCACCCAGGCCGCCTGACCTCAATCATTTGGAGCAAAACTCATGGATTCTCCCATCCTGCAAGCCAAAAACCTGACCAAAATCTACGGCCAGAATGTTATCTTCCAAGATATTTCGCTGGATGTCTATCGCGGCGAAACCATCGTGATTATCGGGCCGTCCGGCACCGGTAAAAGCACCCTGCTGCGCTGCATGAACCTGCTCACCCCGATCAACAGCGGACAAATCTTCCTGAACGGCCAGGAAATCACCGCACCGGATGTTAACGAAGACAAAGTCCGCCAGCAGATGGGCATGGTTTTTCAGAATTTTTTGCTATTCAATCACCTGACCGCGCTCGACAACGTCATGATTGGCTTGAGCAAAGTCAAGAAAATGCCCAAAGCCCAGGCGCGCGAAAAAGCGCTCTATGAATTGAACCGGGTCGGGCTGGGCGACCGGGCGGACCATTATCCCGGCCAGCTCTCGGGCGGACAGCAGCAGCGCGTCGGTATCGCCCGCGCCCTGGCAATGGACCCGAGTGTGATGCTGTTCGATGAACCCACCTCGGCCCTCGATCCCGAACTGATTGGCGAGGTGCTGGGTGTGATGGAAACCCTTTCGCGCGAGCATATGACCATGCTGGTGGTTACCCACGAAATGGGTTTTGCCCGCGAGGTGGCCAACCGCATTGTTTTCATGGAAAAAGGCGGCATCGTTGAGCAGGGTTCGCCGGATGAATTGTTCTACCACCCCAAGCATGAGCGCACCCGCGAATTTTTGTGGAAAATCACCGAACTCTACGGCAAAAAGGAAGAAAAATAATGGGCGATGTGCTTGATTTTTTCATCCGTTTTTGGCCAAAACTGCTGCAAGGCGCCGGAACAACCCTGCTGCTGACCGTCGAGGGCCTGGCCGCCGGGCTTTTGCTAGGTTTGTTGACCGCCCTGGCGCGGGTTTACGGCGGCAAGTTCTGGCGCGGACTGGCCGTTGGCTACGTTGAGATTTTCCGCGGGACGCCTTTGCTGGTGCAGCTTTTCCTGATTTACTACGGGCTGCCCGGCATCGGTATCACCCTTTCGCGCGAGTGGTCGGCATTCCTCGCGCTGGGGCTGAACTCCGGCGCGTACCAGGCTGAATACCTGCGCGGCTCGATCCTGGCCATCGGCAGTGGACAGATGATGGCCGGGCGCGCCATCGGCATGTCGAAGTGGCAGGTCATCTGGGAGATTATCCTGCCGCAGGCGCTGCGGCTGGCCATTCCGGCCTGGGCCAACGAGCCGGTCTCGCTGCTGAAATCGACCGCGGTTGTTTTCCTGATCGCCATCCCGGAACTGATGGCCCAGGGTAAAGACATCGCCGCCCGCACCTATAACCCGATTGGCGCTTACATCACCGTGGCAATTATTTACCTGGCAATCGTCTACCTGCTGGATGCGTTCCTAAAGTGGGCCGAAGTCAGGGTCAAGATTCCCGGCTTCGAGGCCGAAGGGAAAAAAGCCTGAGGTTCGCCCCGGCCCAATTTCCGTAAGCAGGCTGCGGGTGGTCCGCTCATATCAAAAGCGGAGGAGCGTCAGTTTGGCGGTAAAATAGCAGGATGACTGACGAATTCGATGTCCTCCATCCCCAACCCCTGCTGATTGTTGTTTCCGGCCCTTCGGGCGTAGGCAAGGATACTGTCTTGCAACGCATGAAGGAGCGCGAACTGCCCTTCCACTTTGTGGTCACTGCCACCACCCGCCCGCGGCGCGCCAGTGAAGTTCACGGGCATGATTATTTCTTCCTCTCAAAGGAAGAATTTGCCCACATGATTGACGAAGATGAGCTTTTGGAATATGCCATTGTCTACAACGACTATAAAGGTATTCCCAAACAACAGGTGCGCGAAGCCCTGGCCAGCGGCAAGGATGTCATCATGCGTATCGATGTCCAGGGGGCGGCCACCATCCGCAAACTCGCGCCGGATGCCATCCTGATCTTCCTGACCACCGAAAATGCCAACGAGCTGGTGCATCGGCTGGAAACGCGCAAAAGCGAAACCGCCGAAAGCCTCAGCCTGCGCATTGCCACCGCCCGCCAGGAATTAAAACGGGTGGATGAGTTCGATTATGTGGTCATCAATCGTGAATTTTTCCTGGATGAGACGGTTGATAACATCCGGGCCATTATTTCAGCCGAACATCACCGCGTAAAACAAAGAAACGTGAGTCTTTAATGGTTGAACAACCCCCCTCAGACGGGTACACATACCAGCAAGCGGTGCGGGTCGACATGCCCCAGCGTGTGCCCTATGTTACTTATACAATCCTGGGTATTACCGTTGTTATCTACCTGGCCCAGATGCTCAGCGAAATTTTGCTCGGAACAGACCTGCCCGCATACTTTGGGATGAAAATCAACGAGTTCATCATCCAGGGCCAGTTCTGGCGGCTGTTTACCCCGGCCCTGCTGCACGGCTCGATTTTACACATCGGCTTCAACATGTACGCCCTGCTGACCATCGGCAGCGGCCTGGAACGCTTTTTTGGCCACGGACGCTACCTGCTGCTCTACCTTTCGGGGGCCTTTGCGGGAAATGTGCTTTCCTTCCTGCTTTCTTCCAACCCGTCGCTGGGCGCTTCGACAGCCATTTTCGGCCTGCTCGGCGCCCAGGGGATTTTCCTGTACCGTCACCGGGAGTTGTTCGGCAGCCAGGCCCGCGCGGCCCTGCAAAACGTCATCACCGTAGCCGGCATCAACTTCCTGATCGGGCTGCAGCCCGGCATCGACAACTGGGGGCATCTCGGCGGCTTGCTTGGCGGCCTGATTTTCACCTGGTTTGGCGGGCCAAGGCTGACCATCGAGGGGCTTTACCCGCTCATGCGCATCGAGGATGAACACGGCAACACCCAAACCGTGACCGCGGTCGCGGTTGTCCTGCTTATTTTCGGGGCGCTAACCGCCCTGCGCATCAGTGGCCTGGGCGGCTAATCAATTGTGATAAAATTCACAATTCATCGGAAATACTACTCAATCCAATATAAAGAGGTAAGTTTATGAAGCAAATTTGCGTTGTTGGTGTCGGGTACGTCGGCCTGGTAACCGGCGCATGTTTCTCAGACCTGGGCAACCGGGTTGTGGCGCTGGATGTCAACCCCGAGCGGGTTGAAAATCTCAAAAAAGGCATCATGCCCATCTACGAGCCAGGCCTTGAAGAATTGGTGCGGCGCAATGTCAACGCCGGGCGGCTTTCCTTCACCACAGACTATGCCGAAGCGCTCAAGGATTGTGAGTTCGCTTTCATTGCAGTTGGGACTCCCTCGGGCGTGAACGGCGAAGCCGACTTGCAATATGTGGCCGCCGCCGCCACATCGATTGCCAAAAGCATGAAATCCCCGTTGATTATCATCAACAAGTCAACTGTGCCGATTGGCACCGGTGACTGGGTAGCAGACATTGTCAAGCGCGAACAGCCCAAACCAATCGACTTTGCGGTTGTTTCCTGCCCTGAATTCCTGCGCGAAGGCTCGGCCATCGGCGATTTCATGCAGCCGCATCGCAATGTAATCGGCTCCTTCGACCGTGAAGCCGCCAACAAGGTTGCCCAACTGCACCTGCCGCTGCGCGCCCCAATTGTCATCACCGACCTGCGCACCGCCGAAATGATTAAGTACGCCTCGAATGCGTTCCTGGCAACCAAGATCTCGTTCATCAACGAAATCGCTGAGATTTGTGAAGCCTATGGCGCAGATGTCAAAGAAGTTGCCGCCGGCATGGGCTACGATGCCCGCATCGGACGCCACTTCCTGGATGCCGGCCTGGGCTGGGGCGGTTCCTGCTTCCCCAAAGATGTGCGCGCCCTGGCCTACATGGCCGAGGAAAAGGGTCTCGATCCGCGCATCCTCAACACGGTGATGGATGTCAATTACGACCGCCGCAAAGCCATCGTGCGCTGGACTGAAGAACTGCTCGGCGGTTCGCTCAAAGGCAAAACCGTCGGCCTGCTCGGCCTGGCGTTCAAGCCCAATACCGACGATATGCGCGACGCGCCTTCGGTCGATATCGCCCAGGAACTTACCGCCGATGGCGCAATCGTCCGCGGCTATGACCCGGTCGCCATGGAAGTTGCCCGCCCGCTCCTGCCGGCGGTGCAGATGTTCAACGATCCCTACGAAATGGCCAAAGGCTGCGACGCGCTGATCGTTGTCACCGAATGGAACGAATTCAAACAACTCAACCTCGAAAAAGTGAAGAGCCTGCTCAAATCCCCGATCATCATGGATGGCCGCAATATCTACGATCCGGCCTACGTGCGCTCGCTGGGCTACAACTATCGCGCTGTTGGGCGATAAACTCTACCCCGCCAGAGAAGTTATCGCCAGTGTCCGCACATTGGGCATTGGCGATAACTTTTAAGAGTAAAATGAGCCACCGAAGAACAAACAAATTACCAAACACTGGATACTGAATACAGATGACCAATACCCCTCCCGTTTGCGATTACGAAGGTTCAGACTACCAGACCACATTCTGGGATCAAGGCGGGCGCGCCTATGAAGACCAGGCTGAGGCAATTGCCCTGCGGCGGATGCTGCCCGATTCAGGCCGCTTGCTGCTCGAACTGGGCGCAGGCGCAGGCCGCAACACGCCTCGTTATGCCGGTTACAAACGCATTGTTCTGCTCGATTACTCACGCACCCAACTGGCCCAGGCCCGCGCCCGCCTGGGCAATTCAGAGCGCTATATCTACGTGGCGGCAGACATCTACAAAATGCCTTTTGTCAGCGGCCTGTTCGATGGTGCGACCATGATCCGCACCCTGCACCACATGGCGGATGCCCCCAAAGCCCTGGGACAGATCCGGCGCGTGCTCGTTCCTGGCGCAACTTTCATCCTCGAATTTGCCAATAAACGCAACCTGAAAGCCATCCTGCGTTACTGGCTCGGCAAGCAAAAGTGGAATCCATTTACGCTCGAGCCGGTCGAATTCGTCGCGCTCAACTTCGATTTTCACCCCAAAGCCATACGCCAGTGGCTGGAAAGTTTGGGATTCCGCATCGAGAAAACCCTGACCGTTTCGCACTTCCGCCTGGGGATATTGAAGCGCGTTCTCCCCGCCAGCCTGCTCACCGCCATGGATGGCCTGGTCCAGCCAACCGGGGAATTCTGGCAACTAACCCCCAGCGTTTTCGTCAAAGCCAGCGTCGATATGGAAAGCATACTGCCGCAGCCGCGCGGCCAGGATGTTGTCGGGTGGTTCCAATGCCCGGAATGCGCCACCCATCCCCTGGTCGAGAATCCCGACCACCTCGGTTGTCCGGGCTGTGGCCGGAAATGGGCAATCCGGGATGGGATTTACGATTTCAGGGAGCCGCTTGCATGAAAGTCACCCTGATAACCAGCATTGTCATTTTCCTGTTCCTGTTTGGCATGGGCGTCTGGCTCGAGTTTGCCTGGGCCGAAGCTGCCCTGGCCTCGGCGGTTTTAACTGTCGTCGGCATGATCGTCACCTGGTGGAAAATGCATTTCGAGTGGTAACAACTCACTGTTAAACACAAGAGAGCAGGATGCAAAATCCTGCTCTCTTTTTGATTCTCACTGACGCTTATTTGAAAATAATCTTGTCGTCGGCCACATCCACCTTGACCGAACCGCCCTTGGCAAATTTCCCGCCCAGCAACTCAACCGAAAGCGGACTCTCGACAAATTTCTGGATGGCGCGGCGCAGCGGACGCGCGCCAAAGGCCGGGTCATAGCCCTGCTTGGCCAGCCAGGTGCGGGCCTCGGGGCTGAGTGTAACAGTAATCTTATACTCATCCAGGCGGTTCTGGACTTCCTTCATCTGCAGGTCGACGATGTACTCCATCTGCTCGACAGAAAGCGGCGAGAACATGATGATTTCATCGATCCGGTTCAAGAACTCAGGCCGGAAGGTGCCCTTCAGAGCGCGCTCGATCTTATCGTGAGAATCGCGCTCATCATCGCTGGCGTTGCGCTGCACAAATCCCAGGGCGCCGCTCTTGCGCACAAACTCCGTGCCCAGATTGGAAGTCATGATGATAACTGTGTTGCGGAAATCGACCACATTGCCCTGTCCATCGGTCAGGCGGCCATCGTCCAGAATTTGCAGCAGCGAATTCCACACTTCGGGGTGCGCCTTCTCGACCTCGTCGAACAGCACCACCCGATACGGGCGGCGGCGAACAGCCTCGGTCAGTTGGCCGCCTTCTTCATAGCCAACATAGCCGGGAGGCGCGCCAAACAAGCGGCTGACGGTATGCTGCTCACGGTACTCGCTCATATCGATACGCACCATCGCATCTTCATCATCGAACATGAACCAGGCCAGAGCCTTGGCCAATTCAGTTTTACCCACGCCCGAGGGGCCAATAAAGATGAATGAACCGATGGGCCGCGAGGGATCTTTCAAACCCGAGCGGGCGCGCCGGATGGCATCGCTGATGGCATGGATGGCCTCATCCTGGCCGATAATACGCTCATGCAGGCGGTCTTCCATTTGCAAGAGTTTCTCGGCCTCGGTCTCCATCATTTGCGTAACCGGGATGCCCGTCCACTGATGAACGACTTCGGCAATATCCTGGACATCCACCACCTCATCGATGTGGTGCTCACGCTCCCACTGATCGCGCAGAGCTTTATATTCACCTTCCAGGCGCAAGCGCTCGACCTTTTTAGCAGCGGCGCGCTCATACTCGCGGGCCAGGCCGGCCTGTTCTTCTTCCGCAGCCAGGCGGTCAATCTCGTTCTTCATATTTTTCAACTCGGGCGGCATCGAATACAACGCCACCCGCAGTTTGGCTGCTGCTTCGTCCATCAGGTCAATCGCCTTGTCAGGCAGGTGCCGGTCGGTGACATACCGGTCCGCCAGTTGGGCCGCCGATTTCAAGGCGTCGTCCGAAAAGCGGACTTTATGATGGGCTTCATAGCGGTCGCGCAGGCCCATCAACATCTTGATTGTGTCGTCGACGGTCGGCTCATCAACGTAAATCGGAGCGAAGCGGCGCTCAAGGGCCGGGTCTTTTTCGATGTGCTTGTGGAATTCGTCCAGGGTGGTTGCGCCGATGCATTGCAGTTCGCCGCGCGCCAGGGCCGGTTTGAGCATATTCGAAGCGTCCATTGCACCCTGGGCTGCCCCTGCGCCGACCACTGTGTGCAACTCGTCGATCATCATGATGATGTCGCCTTCTGAGCGCTGCACTTCCTCGATGACCGCCTTCAGGCGCTCTTCGAACTCGCCGCGGAAACGCGAACCGGCGATCATCGCGCCCAGGTCGAGCGCCACCACCTTCTTGCCAGAAAGAATCTCCGGCACATCGTTGGTAGCAATTTTTTGGGCCAGCCCCTCGACAATGGCGGTCTTGCCAACACCCGCCTCGCCGATCAAGACCGGGTTATTCTTCGTGCGCCGCGAAAGGATTTGGATCAAGCGCAAAATCTCGTTATCGCGGCCAATTACCGGGTCGAGTTTGCCTTCGCGGGCCATCTGGGTCAGATCGCGCGAATACTTCTCCAGGGTGCGGTAACGCGTCTCGGCCTGCGGATCAGTCACCCGCTGCCCGCCGCGCATCTGCTGGATAGCCTCATAAACCCGCTCGCGGGTAATCCCGGTCGTTTCCAGGATGCGCGCCGCAGGGGTGTTACGCTCCGTCAAAATCGCCAGGAAAATGTGCTCGGTTGAAATGTACTCGTCCTTTAAACGGTTGGCTTCCTCGTTGGCCAGGTCTATAATCCGCTTGACGCGCGGGGTGATAAAAATCTGGCCCGCGCCGCCGCCAAAAATATTGGCCTTGGGGCTGGCGCGCAGGGTGGCGTCCAGCCGGTCAGCCAAGGCCTGGGCATTCACACTCAGGGTTTCAAGGATTTGGGGAATCACTCCACCCGGCTGCTCAATCAAAGCCAACAGGATGTGTTCGGTATCGATCTGGTTATGGCCATAACGCTGGATAATTTCCGCCGCGCGTTGGGCGGCTTCCTGGGCGCGTTCGGTAAATCGGTCAAATCGCATCATAAACGGGGTTTCCTTCTCTATTTTCGGAACAAAACAATCGGTTGTTATGCCCTGAAATTATAGCAAAAGGGCTGTTGTTACATTCAAAGAACGCTGTTAGAAATCTATATGAGTCTATTCTACACTCGATTTCGCCCGCCAGTTATAATTACGTGCAATGAACCTGACAATCCCGGCACCCCAAAACGTTCCCGGTCAGGCCCGCCCGCTGAACATCCTGCGCGACCTGTCGGCAGTAGCAGACCTGATTGAAATCTGCTTCAAAGAAAACCTGGATTCGAGCGGGCGCAACCACCTCGAAGAGATGCGCCGCCAGGCCCGCGATAGCGTTTTTCTCAACTGGGCGCCGCGCATGGTGGATGTCATCTCGCTGCCGCTCTCCGGGTTTGTTTGGGATGACCAGGGAAAAGTGGTCGGCAACGTCAGCCTGATTCCGTTTCACCAATATGGCCGCCGCCGTTACCTGATCGCCAATGTCGCCACCCACCCCGATTATCGCTGCCGGGGCATCGGGCGGAAGTTAACCGAAATGGCGATGCAGCGCGCCCGCGAAAAAGGCGCCGATAGCCTGTGGCTGCATGTGCGCGACGATAACCCCGGCGCAATCAAAATCTACCGCGACTTGGGCTTCCACGAACGCACCCGCCGCACCGAATGGCACGCGCCATCCAACGGCATTTATCATGTTCCCGAAGCGAAACAGACCAGGGTGCGTCCGCGCACAGCGCGCGATTGGGATTCACAGCGCAATTGGCTCGAGCGCGCCTACCCCAGCGAAATTAACTGGTACAACCAGCAACAAGCCTGGTCGGCCTTTGGGCCTTACCTGTGGGATAGTTTCTACCGCCTGGTTGTCGACATTGACCTGGCGCAGTGGGCGGTCGAAGCCGACGGGCAACTACGCGGAACCGTCAGTTGCCGCCACCAAAGCGGAAAAACGGTACAGGTCTGGCTGGCCTGCCCGCCCAGGCCGGAACCTGAAGCCGTGACCAGCCTGCTCCTGCATACCCGGCGCATGTTCGCCCACCAGCGCGGATTGAATCTCGAATACCCGGCCGGCCCCGCCGATGAAACCATCCGTGCCGCCGGTTTTTCGCCCACCCGCACCCTGCTGTGGATGGAAGCCCCCGGCCAGCAACCAAACTAATTCCCATCCGTATACCCCAATAGCACACTAACCCGCAAGAAAGTGGGAAGTGTTTTATCCCTGTAAACCCGCGCCGCACCCTGGCGCAAAAGGAGACAAAATGAACAAATTCCTGATCCGTTTGCTGATCAATGCCGTCGCCCTGTACGCCGCCGTGGCTATCGTGCCGGGCATCTCGCCCCTGCCGGGAACCAGTTGGATTTCATACCTCGGCCTGGCGCTCATTTTTGGCCTATTGAACGCCGTAGTGCGACCGCTTTTGAAATTCCTGACCTGCCCGCTGATTATCCTGACCCTGGGACTGTTCACGCTGGTGATCAACACCTTGATGTTCTGGCTAACCGGTCTGATCGGGCTGAATTTCGGCATCGGCTTCACCGTTGATGGCTTCTGGCCGGCCTTCCTGGGCGGTCTGATTGTCAGCCTGGTCAGCGTCGTCCTGACCGCTTTCGTCAAAGAAGATAAACGCTAAAACACGACTCACATCAATAACAGAAAAGCCTCCCGCATTACGCAGGAGGCTTTTCTGTTGCAACACCGGCAGGGATTAACCTTCCAGGGCGCGGGCCAGTTCGAGAAACTCTTCCCATTCTTCCTTGAAGAAATGAATGGTCATGTTGCCAAGTTCAACATGATAGGTGGTTTCCCCATCAGGCTCTTCGGCTTTCCAAACCAGATAGTTTTCGGTTTCAGCCAGGGTTTCGGTTGTCGGTTCAGTATTCTTAGGCATAATTAGCTCCTTTCAAAGGTTAGATAAATTATAGCACCTGGGGTTATTTTCCAAGCCACTTTTTTAGCTTTTGCCACAATCCCGAAAGTCTTTCGAGCCAGGTGGCAAATTGCTTGCGCAGGGGTTCCGGCTGCGGGGATTCGCTCAAGCCCGCCCAGGGGTCGATATCGAAGAGTTTGCGCACCACATAGCGGGCAACCAATTGCAGGGTCGCCAGCATCGGGGCCGCGATCACCACCCCCAGCACGCCGAGCAAATCCAGGGCGATAATGGCCGCAACCAGCACCGCCGCCGGGTGGACTTTGAGCGCATCGGCCATGATGCGCGGCGAAACAATATTATCGAAAATGGCGTCGATCACCCAGGCAAAAGCCAGGACAATCAGGGTGTAAACCAAATCGGATAAGCCAAACGGCTTGTAGGCCTGGAAAAACGCCACCAGCGCCATCACCGTCCAGGCAATGGCCGGGCCAACGTAAGGCAGGAAACGCGCTGCCCCGGTTAAGAGCGCCAGTCCCAATGCATAACGGACGCCCAAAATGCTCAGGACAACCGTGTACAGGACAATCGCGGTCGTCACCAGGATCAGCTGCCCACGCAGGAAAGCATTCCAAACGTTGGCCAGTTCTTTCTTCATCCGTTCCAGGTCGCCGGTGTATTCGAAGGCGTCAACCTGCAAAATACCACCCGGCAAACCACGGCTTTCGGCCAGGATAAAGAACGACATCAGCAGCACAAACGCCGTCCAGGCCAGCGAATTAAGTGCCGTTCCAGCAACTGTACCGAGCAGTTCCCCGGTGCGGCCCAGCATCGCCCGCGCCGCATCGATCAACTGCCCACTCAAGCTGTCCAGGTCGAGGGCGCTCATCTCAAAGGATAAAGGCCCCAGACTGAAAGTAATTTGTGAGATTTGTTCCGCCAGGTCGGGCAGTTCTGTCAAACTGGATTCGACCATTTTGATCAGGCTCTGAACCTGCGACACCAGTTCAAACCCGCTGATGGTCGCCAACGCCAGGAAGGCCACAATCAGGCTGAGATAAACAACAGCCACGGCGAGACTCCACTGAAAGCGCAGCTTGTTCTTTATGAAATTGACCACCGGATAAAGCAAATACACCAGCAGGAAAGTCATAATCAGCGGCGGCAAAATCCCCTGGAATTTTGCCAGGGCAAAGGCAATAATAGCCACCAGGGTAATACCCACCACCAGTTTGGTAGAGGAAGTCCAACGCGGGGATTGGGAAGCAGATGTCATAAGTTCTCTCCGCCCTTCATTGTACACAGTCAGGGATTTTCTGACAATCGTTCCCCAGATTTTAAACTTAAATGACAGACGCCAGGGTGAGGGGGGCACCCTGACGTCTGTCTTCTATATATTACCATTTTTGCGCGAAAAAACAAGCAATTAACCTTAAAAATTTGTTAGAGTTTCGCAAACACTCTGTCCGAGTTCAGGGCTGCCAGCCGAAACGATCCATATCGATCCGCTCTTTGGCGTCAAAGACGACGCCTTCGGCTTCGAGCAGGGCGCGCTGTTCAGCCGCGCCCGGACGCGGACTGATCTTCCCCTGGGCGTTGACCACCCGCCACCAGGGCACATCCTCGGGACAGGCGGCCATCGCCCCGCCCACCCAACGGGCGCGAAAAGCATCGTAATCTTTCAGGCTCATCCCATCTGGGACTGGCACAAGCGCGCCAACCTGCCCATAAGCCAGGACTTTGCCGGGCGGAATCGTGCGGACAATTTCCCAGACACGCGCATTAAAAGCGGAAGGGTTGGGGGGTGAAGTGAATCCGGGCATAAAAACCTACCAATCGATCTGGCGCAACGGGTCGAGCATGGCGCGGGCGGTCAGGTCCAGTTGCAGGGGAGTTAGCGACACATATCCGGCAGCCAGTGCGCCAACGTCGGTGCCATCCTCCGGGATGCCGGTCGGAAAATCGCCGCCAATCCAATAATAAGGCCGGCTGCGCGGGTCCAGGCGCTTGACGAGGGCGTCACGATACACCCGCAATCCCTGGCGCGTGACCATAAAGCCATTGAATTCATCGTCGCGCAGGTAAGGCACGTTGAGATTGAGCAACACCCCTTCGGGCAAGGGATGGCTGGCAAGTTGGCGGGCGACCCGCAAGGCGGCGCGGGCAGCAGGGCCATAATCCAACTCGCCGTGTTCGGGGGGCGAATTCAACGATACGGCAATCCCCGGAACGCCAGAAATGACCGCCTCCATCGCCGCCGTTACCGTGCCAGAATAGGTTACATCGTGGCCGATATTGGCGTTCGGGTTGATGCCGGAAACCACCAAATCGTATTTCTCATCCAGGACTCCCAGCAGGGCCAGGGCGACACAATCGGAAGGGGCGCCATCGCTGCACAGGGCAAGCGAGCCATCTGCCAGGCGGGTTTCGCGCACCCGCAGCGGACGCTCCATGGTTTTGACGTGCCCACTGGCACTCCAGTTGCGATCCGGGGCCAGGACGGTCACCTCGCCCAAATGGCGCATTTCCTGCGCCAGGGCCAGCAACCCCGGGGCCTGGACGCCGTCATCATTGGTTACCAAAATTCTCATCTTTGTCTCCGTGAATGTTGGGTTGATTATACTGCCAGCCTTTTGATTGGTGATTTGGCTTTTTTGCCCGGCGCTGTATAATCAAAATAGTTGTCTAACATTAGGAGAAACATAATGCCACGCAAACCCAGCGCTTTCGCACTTCTGATTACCTTACTCGTTGCAATTTCGATGGCCTGCAATTTCAGTGCACCGGCTGAAATACCCTTCCTGGCAACCGCCACAGCCACGCCGTTATCGCTGCCCCCGGCCATCATCGAAACCGATCCGCCAGCCAACAGCCAAATCGGTCTGCAACAGGGCATTGCGTTCTTCTTTAACCAGCCGATGCAGCGCGCCTCGGTCGAAGCGGCATTAAAGATGGAACAGGGCGACGGTATTTACACCTGGATCGACGACTCAACCCTGACCTTCACCCCGCTCCAGCCGCTGCCGGCGGATGCCGCCATCCACTTCAGCCTGGCTCCCGGTGCGATAGCCGCCAACGGGCTGGCAACGCTCGAACCCTGGACAACCACTTTCCGCACCGCCCCGGCCCTGACCGTTACCCAAACCCTGCCCGCAGATTTGAGCAACGACATCCGCACCGATTCGGCGGTGGTGGTGGCGTTTAACCAACCGGTGGTGGCGCTGGGAGCCGACCCGTCCACGCTGCCAGCCGGATTCAGCCTGGAACCGGCCACACCCGGCAAAGGCGAATGGCTCAATACCAGCACCTATATCTTCCACGCCGAACCGGCCCTGGATGGCGGTGCAGAGTACATCGTTCGGGTCAACCCGGCCCTGCAAAGCCTGGCCGGACTCAAACTGGAGACCGCGCCCAGTTGGTCTTTCCGCACATCCCCACCGCGGGTGGTCGAAATCAGCCCAAATCAGGATTGGGCCATCAGCCTGGAGCCTGAGTTCAAGATCACTTTCAACCAGCCGATGGACAAGGCCAGCGTGGAAGCCGACCTGAGCCTGGAAGGGGCCGGGGAGCGGGTTAACGGGTCGTTCGAGTGGAATGAAAACGCCACCGAAACGGTTTTCAAGCCGGCGGGTCGTCTGATCCGCTCTGCGGGTTACAGCCTGCGCCTTTCGCCAGCGTCCCGCGCGCGAGGCGGGCAGAGCTTGCAGGAGAACATCCAGCGAAATTACGCTACCTACCCGGAATTCGGCCTGTCTTACAGCGAGCCTTTCGATGGCGGCACAAAAGGTTATAACGAAAACGTTGCCATTTATTTGACTTCCCCGATTAAAAATTATCCATCCAGCGAACTCGAGCAGTTGATCACCGTCAGCCCGCCAATCAGCAATCTTTGGGTTTGGGCCGAAGAAACAAAACTGAGCATCACAGGAAATTTCAACTCGGACATCCTTTATAACGTAACGCTCTCCGGCGATTTGCAGGATCGTTGGGGCAGCCGCCTGGGTTCCGATACAAGTTTCAGCCTGCGCAGCGCCCCGCCAGAACCGGCCTTGATGCTGCCCTACCAGCCGACGATTATGGTTTATGCCGAAGACCCGCGCCTTTCGGTGCAGGTGACCAACCTGGCCTACCTGGATGTCAGCATCGGGGAAATCACTTTGGAAGATTTCTTCCGCTTAAACAACGATTACCAGGCGCGTGAAACCTTCCAGCCGGCCCAGGTTACGGCCTGGCGCGAAACGGTCGGCGGCGGGAGCGGGACTCGCTCCTACGCCGTGCCGCTTACCGAGAAAAATGCGCCGCTGCGACCAGGGTTGTACTTTGCGCGAATTACTTCAGACCAACTCAATTACAACAACCAGCCCTTGTTTATCCTTTCAAGCAGCGTCAACCTGACCCTGAAGGTAGCCGCCGATAACGCCCTGATCTGGGCGGCGGATGCCAAGACTGGCCAGGCAAAACAATTCTATGAAGTTGCCCTGCTTGACAGGCAGGGCCAGGTGATCGACAGTGGCAAAACCGATGTCAACGGTTTTTGGCGCTCACGGGCCAATCTCGACCTGGACGTCAGTGAAACGTACTATGCCACGCTGAGGGAACCGGCCAGCCAGCATTTCAGCCTCGCAGGCACCAATTTCAACAGCGGCATCTCGGCCTGGGATTTCGAACTCCCGGCGCGCTACTACGGCTCGGATAACGATAAAATTTATCTCTACACTGACCGGCCCATCTATCGTCCTGGCGACCTGGTCTCATTCCGCGGCATTGCCCGCTCGGCTTTCAACGGACGCTACAGTGACCTGGAGCAAACCGCGCCCTGGACGGTCAGCCTGTACAACCTGCAAGGGCAGGAAGTGACGAGTGAGTCGGTTTACTTCTCGGACTATGGAACCTTCAGCGGCCAGATGCGCCTGCCAGACGGGGCCGCGCCGGGGAGTTGGTACATTCAGGTCAAGGGCAACCCTGGTGAACTGGGCGAGCAGACTGAAACCATTTACTTCGACGTTGCAGATTACCGTAAACCAGAGATCAACCTTTCAGTAACCATTACTCCCCAAGATGCGCTGGCAGGTCAACCGTTACAAGCAACCATCTATGCCGAGTATTTCTTTGGCGCCCCGGCCGGCGACCTGCCGTTTACCTGGCGGCTGTACCGTGAACGCGAGTATTTCAACATTCCCGGTTTCCAAAGCGGAACATACGCCGCCGTTTGGCTGGGCGAATGGCAAGGTTCTTATGGGATCGAAGTCGACGGCGGCGAAGCGCGCACCGCGCCAGATGGTTCCTTCAACCTCGAACTGACCGACCTGGAAGTGGACAATACCAGCCGCTTCACCCTCGAAGTCACCGCCAGCGAAAGCGGCGGATACCCGCTCAGCGCGCGCGAATCAACCATCGTCCATCCGGCAGCCACTTACCCCGGAATCCGCCTCGATCAGTGGGTCGGGCGCGCCGGGGAACCGCTCGAACTGACCCTGACGGCAGTCGACATCGACCAAAAGCCCCTGGGCAGCAAAACCCTGGCGCTGGACTTGCAGAAAGTAACCTGGACGATGCGCCCCGGCGATGAAACATCTTATTCCCCGCGCTATGAGCGCCAGGTTGAGACGGTAGAAAGCGGCCAGGCCACCACCGGGTCAGATGGGCTGGTCAGGGTTGCCTTCACCCCGCCCGATCCGGGCACCTACCTGGTGCGCGCAGAGGTGGAGAACAACGTCAGCGAGGCCCTGGTCTGGGTCGGCGGACAGGGACAGGCCATCTGGCCGGCAACACCCTACGACCGGTTGCAATTGAGCGCCGACCGGAACCAATACGAACCCGGACAAACGGCCAACATTTTCATCCCCAATCCCTTCAACCGGACAGTTTCGGCGCTGGTGACGACCGAGCGCGGCAGCATCCTTTCAGCGCAGCGCGTCGAAGTGCCGTCCGAAGGCCTGAACATGGATTTCTGGTTGAGCGATGATAACGCGCCCAACACTTACGTTTCGGTCACACTGGTTGGGCCGGAGATGCAGTTCCGCCAGGGCTATCTCAACCTGGAAGTCGATCCGGTCAACTTCATCCTGAATGTGGACCTGAAAGCCACGCCTGAAAAGGCCGGGCCGGGCGAAAATGTCCAATTCGACTTGCTCGTCAGCGACTCGCAGGGAAAACCGGTGCAAGGCGAATTTTCGCTGGCGGTGGTAGACCTGGCTGCCCTGGCGCTGGCCGACCCGAACGCGGAGGATATCGTCCCGGCGTTTTATGACTTGCAGCCCCTGGGCGTTCAGACCGGGCTGACCAACGCAATCTACAGCCAGCGCCTGATGCCGATGCAAGGCGGCATGGGCGGGGGCGGCGGCGACGCCATCCCGGTCATCCGCGAGGAATTCCCCGATACCGCCTTGTGGACTACCTTTGTCACCGGGGCAGATGGTAAAGCCCAAGTCAGCCTGACTCTGCCAGACAGCCTGACCACCTGGCAGGTGGATACGCGCGGCTTGGACCGCCAGACGCGCGTCGGTCAGGCGCGCCTGAACCTGGTCACCAGCAAGGAACTGCTCCTGCGCCCCATCACCCCGCGCTACCTGGTGGTCGGCGACCGGGCGCGTATTTCAACTTACGTCAACAACAATACCGCCAACGATCTGGATGCCGAAGTGACGCTCAAAGCCAGCGGCGCAAGCCTTGAAGACACCAACTCAGCCAGCCAGAAGGTAAAAGTGCCGGCCAACGGTCGCGCCCTGGTTTCGTGGTGGCTCAAAGCCGGGGACGCCCCCAGCGCAGATTTCATCTTCTCGGTCAAAGCCGGGAATTTGACGGACGCTACCCGCCCGACGGACGGTTCGATCCCGATTTTGCGTTATACCGCGCCGCAAGCCTTTGTCACGGCGGGCATCCTACCCGCAGCCGGTTCGCAGACCGAACTGGTCAGCCTGCCGCGCAGCTTTACAGCCCTGGGCGGCGACCTGAGCGTTGAGCTTTCACCTTCACTGGGAACCTACCTGTTGCAAGCCGCCACAAGCCTGCCTGAACCAGACTCTTTCTCAAGCAACGAAGCCATCGCCTCCTACCTGCTGGCCAACCTGTCCATCGTCCCGGCCCTGCGCGAAACGGGCACACCCGCCGCCGAACTGGCCCAACGCGAACAAGCTGTTTTCAACTGGGCTGGCAAACTGGCATCGCAGCAAAACAACGATGGCGGCTGGAACTGGTACCGGCGCGGCTTGTGGGGTGAAGTGGAAAGCGATCCGTTTATGAGCGCCTATGTAACCTATGCGCTCGGGCGGGTGGAGCAGGCCAACCCATCCGGACTGGAGTTTACACTCCAGCGCGCCAAGGAATACCTGGCCAGCCAGATGGCCTTTGACTTCAGCGCGCCAAATGTGGTGCTGGACGAACAGGCTTTCATCATGCTGGCCTATTACGGCACGCCAACCGGCCAGGCGCTCGGCAGTCTGGAAACGGCCAGCCTGTCCGCGGGCCGCATGCAACTGCCCATCGATGAGCTTTTCGAACTGCGCGACCAACTCAGCCCGCTCGGCCAGGCCTACCTGGCCCTGGCCTACCTGGGCATGGATTCGGCCCAGCCCGCCCGCATTCTGCTCGACAACCTGGCCACAACCGCCAACCGCTCGGCCAGCGGCGCATTCTGGGAAAATCCTGGCGCAATTTGGAACACCCCGCGCTCGCCAGTCTACACAACCGCAGTGATTGCCCACGCCCTGGGCAAAACCGACCCGGCCTCGCCGCTGCTGACCGACTCGATCCGCTACCTGGCGGCCCATCGTTCGGCCACCCATGATTGGGGCGGCGAGATGCAAAATGCCTGGGTTCTGCAAGCCCTTTCCAGCGCGCTGGTCGGCACGGGTGAATTCGCCGCGTCCTTCCCCTTCAGCGCCACACTCAACAATGTCGAAATCGCGCGCGGACAGGAATCCGGCCTGGCCCCGGTCACAACCGTCATCCCAGTCGGCAGCCTGCATCCGCAAAATCCGAATGAATTGAAAATCTTGCGTGAAGATGGAAGCGGCAAACTGTACTATCGCGCCATCCTGAATGTCCTGCGCCCGGTCGAGAACGCGCCAGCGCTGAACCAGGGAATCGCTGTCAGCCGCGCCTATTACGACTGCCGCATCGATCCCTGCCAACCGGTCGAAAGCTGGAAGATGATTGCCGATACGGTTGGCAAGCTGACAGTGCGTGTGACGGTCAGCCTGCCGCACGATATGTACTATCTCAATGTGGAGGACTTTGCTCCGGCTGGCGCAGAAATCGTCAACCCGATCCTGAAAACCAGCGAACAGGGCCAGGATGCTATCGAGGTTGAATACTTCTCGCCAGACGACCCTTACGCCAGCGGCTGGGGCTGGTGGTATTTCGACAGCCCGCGCATCTACCGCGACCATATCCAATGGACAGCCGATTACCTGCCCGCCGGAACGTATGTTCTGAGCTATACACTTATCCCCAGCCTGCCGGGTGAGTATCGCGTCCTGCCTGCGCACGCCTGGATGAGCTACTTCCCGGATGTGCAAGGCAGCAGCAACGGCAGTCTGTTCGAGATTGAAGAGTAATCCACTTAAATATAGAACGCGGATAACGCTGATTGGCTCGATTTTTCTCTATGAGAATCGAGCCAATCGCTGAAATCCGCGTTCTATTGCTTTTTAAGGGGGAAAGCTAAAGCTGGTACAACTCCACCAGCACGCCGCTGGTGCTTTCAGGGTGGATGAAGGCATAGCGCTTGCCATCGGCTGCGGTGCGCGGCGATTCGTTAATCAGGCGGATACCTTTTTCCTTCAGTTGGTTCATCATCCCATCGATATCATCCACTTCCAGGCAAACGTGGTGCATCCCGGGGCCGCGCTTGGCCAGGTACTTGGCCAGCCCGGAATCATCTGTCGTCGGACGGACGAGTTCAATTTCGGCTCCAGCCACCGGCAGGAAAGCCACCTGGCTGGCTTCGGCGGGCACATCGCGCAGTTCGTGCAGTTCGATCCCAAGCGCATCGCGCCAGAAATGCAGGGATTTTTCCATATCGTCCACAACGATGGCGACATGGTTGATGCTGTTGATTTTAGGCATGAAATCCTCCAAATTGATTGGGAACATCTGACAGTGGCATTCAAACAAGTTTTACCACAGGCCTGTTCTAGATGGAATTGATTTTCATCCACTTTTTGGAGTAGTTTTGTCAAAACCGTGTAAAATCGACCTTATGAAAAAAATCATCCAAAATCCGCTGGCAGCTTTTTTTGCCAC
>JAEWVF010000102.1 GCA_023459215.1 Chloroflexota bacterium | reverse complement strand
AAACCGCGAAGCTCGCAAAGAACGCAAAGTTTTAAGCTTTTCTTGGCGTTCTTGGCGCACTTCGCGGTAAAAATCGCAAAATCAACACGTCGGAGAAGTTGTCTGACAGGACCTTAAGAAAGCCCTGAGGCCAGGGAAGCGGTCTCCCGTCAAACGGGCAAAGCTGACCTTTGGGAGATTGCGCACCTGCCTGGTGCTGGAACCGCAGGCGCTGGGTCAGCGGCACACCCGCCCTGGGCGCTGGCGCCAGGGAAAACCGCCGCTTCACATTTTCTACCGGACAAATTTCGTGATAGTTTGTCATCCCTGACACCGCCCGCCACACTTGCGCCGCACTGCGTTTGGTGCAGTGCAGGTGGGGCATGTGTTCGAGCGTGGTGGTCGAGTTTATCGAGACCCAGCGAGAAATCTTTCCCCAACGCGCACCGAAAGTTACTACCAGCAGGCGCGCCTGGGCGTACCGCGGCTGGCCGCTGGACTGTGGGGCGTGCAGAGCGGCCTGGAAATTTACCGTTCCATCCTGACAATTATCCGCCGCGACGGCTACAACGTTTTCAGCCAGCGGGCCAGCGCCAGCGAGTTGCACAAACTCAGCCTGGTGAGTCGGGCCTGGCTGAGCACCCACCTGCCCGCCCGGCAGCCGAACAGGTCTCCCACCCCGAGAAGTGACCCGGCATGATCGACTCACCTGTCCCCAGCCTTTCACTTGTGGCGGCATAAGCAGTTGCACCCCGCGATAACCATCCTCGCGCTGCTGTCCCTATCATCAGTGTGCCGCCCAAAGTATGGCATTCGAGTTCAGACACACTGTCAGTCCACAGATGTGGATGCTACCGGGATAAAGTTATATCTCGCCAGCACCTGCTGGCCTTGCGGGGAAAGCACCAGGGCGACAAATGCGGCAGACAGGTCAGGATGTTGGCTATCCGAAATCGCCGCTATTGGATAGTTGGCAATGGTATTGAGCGCATCAGGGATATCCAGGCGGCCAACCTGATCGGCCACGTTGGCAGTGATATCGGAAACATAAACAATCCCGGCATCCGCTTCACCCAGGGCAACCTTCGTGACCACTGCCTTGACATTGTTCTCATAAGAAACCACATTCTTGAGGACATCGTCCTTGAAGGCAGTCCCGAACGCTTCATCCTGGCTGGCTTTGTCGAGGAAATCGAGCGAGTATTGCCCAACCGGCACAGAGGCATCGGCCAGGTCGAGCTTAAGACCAGCTTTGGCGAGGTCTTTCAGTTCCATTAAACCGGCGGGATTATCCTTAGGGAAAATGATAACCAGGCGATTGGTTACAAAGATTTTGGGAGCGGTTTGCGCCACACGACCCGATGTTACCGCCGCATCCATATACTTCTTGCTGGCGCTGGCGAAAACATCGGCGGGCGCGCCCTGGTCGAGTTGTTGGGCCAGTTGCTGCGAACCGGCAAAGCTGAACGAAACTGTTACACCAGGATTTTGGGCTTCGAAGGTTTCTCCCAGTTCGGTAAATGCCTCCGTCAGGGAGGCAGCAGCCAGTACCGTCAGGGTGCGCGGTTCGGGGGCAGCTGTCGGCTCGACAACAGGCGCTTCAGTTACAGTAGGAGCCGTTTCTGGAGCGAGTTCTGGTGCCGTAGTAACAACGACGGTTGAGACAGCCTGCGGCGCGCAGGCTGCGTTCGCCAGCATCACAAGCAGTATCAACAACGAAAGTACCTTGTTACGCATTTTGACTTCTCCTTTTATTCATCCAAAACGAATAGGGATTCACCTGCCCGGGATCGGATACAAAACGAGTGTTTTTTACAGCCGGTCAGACTCTTGCGTATCATCGAGACGATGATACAGGACTCCTTTGACGATGATCAGGGTCAGGAATGAGATACAAACCAGAATAATCGACAGGGTCAGGGCAATATTGAGGTCAATCTCAAAACCAATGTAAATCGCCAGCGGCATGGTCTGGGTGCGGCCCGGGAAGTTCCCGGCAAAGATGATCGTAGCCCCGAACTCTCCCAACGCCCGCGCCCAAGCCATCACACTACCGCTCAGCAACGACATCCACGAAAGCGGCAGGATGATGTGACGGAAAATCTGCCAGCGGCTGGCCCCATCCAGCGCAGCAGCCTGCTTCAGCTCCGGGTCAATCGCGGCAAAACCGAGCGTGGCAGCTTTGACATAAAAGGGCGAGGCGATGAACGTCTGGGCCAGGATGACAGCCGTTACGGTAAAAGGAATGCTGATTCCCATCTCTTCCCAAACCGGGCCAAGCAATCCCTTGCGGCCAAACGCCATCAGCAGCGCCACGCCTGCCACCGAAGGCGGCAGGACGGTTGGCAGGTCGATCAAAGTGTCGACGATACGATGCAGGCGAAACCGGCGCTGTGAAAGCAGGTAAGCCACCGGCGTTCCCAGGATCAGGGTAATGACGGTGGTCGCCGTCGAGGTGACAAAGCTCAGTTCAATCGCCTGGAGCACCTGTTTCTGGTTGAATTCTGCAAAAAAACTGACTGGCGAGGTGCGCCAGAACAATGCCAGGAGCGGCAAAGTCAGAAATGCCAACAGCGGCAAGGCCAAAAGCTGCCAGGTTCCACGAGACAGGCTCTCCTTCCAAGACCTGGCGCGCCACTCCCCAACCCCCTGGGCAGCGGACGATGAACGGGTTGAAAAATCGCTGTAATCTCTACTCATTGCTTGAACTTATCCTACCCGCAATGGATATATACACGAAAAATCTACCAAGGATGCTGGTTTGTTGCATCTCTTCTGCTTTCAAATAAAAAGCTGCCGGCTCTCATCCAGCCATTCCAGCACAGTATGCAATTGCTTCAGGCGCATATCCAGGCTGATGCGGTTGTAAACCTGCTCAGGGGGTAATTGCGCGCGGGATTTCTCGAGGCGCAAAATATGCCTTTGGGTCTCTACGCGTTGCTGCTCAAAAGCCAGGGGGATTTTTTCGGGGAAATACTGAGCAAGGAAATACAGGCGGGTAACCAATTCCATGCGGATGGCACGGGTGCTGCCCCCCGCGCTGGGAACTTCCAGCCAATTAAGGAAACGCTCCCGGCCCTTGTCGGTCATATGCAAAAGCTGGCGCGGAGGCAGTTTCTCCTGGGGAATCTCCTCCACCCAAACATCCCCCTGCGCTTCAAGCCGATGCAGGATTGAGTAGGCTTGACTCTGGCTCAAGTGCCAGACCTGCCCCAAGTCAGCCACTACCGTGCGGTGCAAATCATATCCATGCGCGGATGTCCGAAACAACTGCCCAAGCAGGGCCATCTCAGGTGAAAGTGTGCCAATACGATGCGATTTCGATTTAGGCATATATACTCACTCAATAAGTAATAGTCGCTGAGTGAGTATATCAGATTGGTACGTTTTTGCATCAATACATTTCGATCATCTGACATTCGTCCAATTCAAGCGGCCTGGCAATTGGTGGTTGGTCATCAAGGCCGCGAACAGTTTTTCTGGCAAAAATCGGGAATTTTTACGGGCTAACAGCAAAACCACTAGAAAATCTCACAAAACCTACGTAAAAAAGCAGAACTCCCGAGAGAACTTCATTCTCTCGGGAGTTCTGCCCTGCCGGATTTACTTCGATCCGGCCTCGATGGGGGGTGGGGCACTACTTGAAGTAAATTTTTGGGGACAGGAATTCCCGGAATGCAGTTTGTTTTGTCGAAGAACAGCAATAAACATTCAATTCTGTCTACTGCAAAAATGAATTTTCTCTCATCCCACCACCCGCCAGGAAGGGGGATATTTCCAAATTTCGGAAAATGCCTTTATTTTTCAGCTGCCACCCGATAGTAAAGAGCGGTTCAATGTTTGTCCGGGTGAGTTTGAGCCAAATGAAATGTTAGTTTTGGCAGGCAATCGCATAAACATCCAACACATCCAGCACCCGCGCCAGCAGCAGTTCGCGCGGGTGGTTTTTTAGCTCTCCGCTGCGGACTTTTTCATATTGTTCCGGCAGATACTGGCTCAAAAGCGCCAGAGGCAGGGGCTTGTCACTCAGGTTCTTCATCAGTTGCTCAAAGGCCTGCTGGGTTTCAGGAGTATTCCAGTAATAGCGAATCCGGTCGCTAAAGCTGAAGGAGCGCGCAAATTTCTGGGTTTGGGCATCACCCGCATAGTGTTTTTTCCAGTGCGCCGGGTTGGTCAGCATGGCTACTTCCAGCGTTTCACGAATGCGGCTAGGGGTTTCGCACAGGGCGGCCTCGATCTCAGCCAGGGCAAAGACCGCTTCGCGGAACGCAAATGTCAGCCAGGGGCCAACCTTCAGGATGGCGAAATGATCCTCGACCAGGGTACGCAGTGCGGCGCGGGTTTGGTAATCGGTGGAGTGGGCTTCGTAAACCAAACCGGGGACGGTTTCGATAAATTCCTTCAGGCCAGCCGCCGCGCGCCGGTCGTACTCATGGACAGTTTCATCGCCAAATTCGACGCCCGGCTGAACGACCAGGGCGATGACTCGCTCCCAGGCCGAATCCAGCCCGAGGGTAGAGAAAGCCTGGCGGGTCAGTTCAATCGTCCGGGCGGCGTCGGACGGGTTGGTGACGGTCAGGTGAGTTTCCCCGGCTTTGGCGCCCCCGGCGGGCGGCACTTCGCTGCCGATCACGTAGCGTAAATCGTGATTGGTAATTGGTAATTCGTGAAGGGCGGCTTCGGCAGTCTGCGCCAGTTCCGCGGCGCGCTGGGCAATCAGTTCGACCGGGAGTTCTTTGTCATCGGCACAGGGCATCGAACAATCCAGGTGGATTTTGGTGAACCCGGCCTGAACGTAATCGCGCACCAGGGCTTTGGCCTTGTCCATCGCTACCTGGGCCGGTTCGTCCGCCCAAACCAGCGGCCCGAGATGATCGCCGCCCAAAATCAGGCTTCGTCGCGAGCGCTCAGCCGAGCGGTTTTGGCGCGGAAAACCGACCCGCCCGGCAATCTCGTCCACATAACGGACAAAATCCGCCGGGGTCAGGCCGGTGTAGCCGCCAAACTGGTTGACCTGGTTGCAGGTGGCCTCGATCAGCACCGGTCGGTTGTGCGTCAGGCCATGCCGCAGGGCGGCTTCGAGCACAAATGGATGCGCCGAGCAAACCGAAGTCACGCCGCGAGGCGGACCGAATTTTTGGGCGGAGAGAACATAATCAAGATAATTCACGAAGCACCTCGTCGAGCGTGGCCTGGGCAGTCGTGCCGCCCGCCGCCTGCGTGGAGAGCGCACCGCAGATGGCCGCAGCGCGCAGGGTCTTTTCGAGCGGCCAGCCTTGCAGGTAGCCGTAGATAAAACCGGCATCGAAGCTGTCACCCGCACCAACAGTGTCGATCACTTTGACGGGAATTGAAGCGACCCTGACCTTTTGGCCTTTGCTGACCCCCAGCGCACCCTGCGCCCCAAGTTTGATTGCCAGCGTCTCAACCCGACCCGCCAGCTTGGTCGCCGCTAAATTGGGGTTTTCCTCCCGGGTGAGGGAGCAGGCTTCGGCCTCGTTGGGCAGGAAAACGTTGGTGACGGCCAGCAGTTCATCAAAGCCGCGCCATTGCTCGGATGGGTCGTAGTTGGTGTCGAGGGAAGTGCTCAGGCCGAGGGAACGGGCGCGCTCGAAGAGCCGGGGCAATCCTGGCCGCAGGGCATCCTGCAAAAAATAGGAGGCAACATGCAGGTGGCGGGCTTGACGGAGCAAACCATCAGGGATGTCCTCGGCCGCTAAAGCGGGAATCAGGCCCGGGTGAGTCAGGATGGCGCGGTCAACGCCCCGGTTCAAGATCACGCTCAGGCCGGTCGATCCACCTGGGACCTGGATCACATTCCCAATCTCCACCCCGCGCTTCGACATTTCAGCGAGCATGAAGCGGCCAAAAACATCATCGCCGCACCTGCCAATGAAGGCGACTTTCAGACCGAGGCGCGCCGCGCCGCAGGCAAAAATGGCAGAGGAGGAGCCGATGGTCAGGTTGGCGGAATCGACCAGCTTTTCGACCTGTCCAAAAGCGGGCGCGACATCGCCCGAAAGAATCAGGTCGGGGTTGATTTCACCAGAAACGAGGAGATCAAAAGAAGGGGTCATGTTTTTGGGTATCAGGTATCAGGTGCTGGGTGTCAGGTATCAGGCACAGGGCAAGATTACTTGACACCTGATACCCGAACACCTGAAACCTTAATAGTTTTTGTACCAGTCGGAGGGGGCTTCGGCGGTGTAAAAATCGGTATAGGGTTTGGCAAGGGCCTGGCACAGGGCGTTCAGGCGGGTGAGACGTTCGCGGGCGGTGCCGCGCAGGAAATCGAGGCGCGGCTGGCCGTCGAGTTGCACCGCTTCCTGCCAAACGGCGCGGCCCACGGCAATGCCGGAGGCCCCGGCCTGACAGGCAGCGATGATCTGGCGCTGGTAGGTTTCGAAGGTCACAGCGGCGGAGAGCAGAATCCAGGGCGTGACGGAGGCGGCGCTGACTTCGTCGCAAGCGGCGGCCAAACGAGCCTCGTCGAGATCGTCGGTGGCGAGCGGCACCTCGGCTTTGAGCACATCCACGCCAGGGATAGGGGTCAGGCGGCGGGCGGTTTCGACCACTACGTAGCGTTTTTCGTCGCTGGTCAGTTTGGCTTCGGCGAGCGAATAGGAAAGCGGTTCGAGCATCAGGCCCAGATCGTATTTGACGCATTCAGCGGCGATCTGGGCGGTGAAGGCTTCAGCTTCAGCAGCAGTGGGCGAATCGGGATGGTAGTAAACGAGCAGTTTGATCATGCTCGCACCCATGCGTTTGGCCTTTTCCACGCTCCAGCCGGGGATGACCTGCCCACGCCGGGCGGTGGCTTCGCCGCCATAACCGGTCGATTCAACCGCGACGACAAAAGCCCTGTCGCCGGGCAGCTTGCCAGCGGCGATGGCCTGGGCGGCGGATACTTCCGGGTCAAGCAGGACGGAGGTGGCGTAGGGGGCCAGTTCGGCGGTCACATCCAGCTTGAAGCGGCTGAGTTCGGCATCCGCGACAAAGACCGGGTTGGCTTTGCGCAGGTTCTGGCGATGGTCGAGGGCCAGGCAGGTGAAAGTTCCGCGCGGCGAGGCACAGGCCTGCAGGCCGCGCAGTTTTCCGATGGAGAGGGGTTTGAGCATAGATTCCTTTCGGCTGGGGCGGGAAAGTTTCCCGCCCCAGCATAGGTTGGGTTAGCGTACTTCGTCTGCGCCGAGGTCGATCACACTTTGGATGCGGGCTTCCCCATCAATATCGAATGAACCAGACTCGGCCAGGTTTTGGCCGGCATCGATGGCCGGAGAAGCATTTTGCAGGTGCAGGTTGCCCAAAGCAGCCGACACCAACAGCGGGTCAAGACCGTTCAGGCTGCTGGCGTCATTGCCCGAGCCAGACTGATAGGCGGCAAACGTTGAGTAGGAGACATTTTTCCATTGCCAGGAAGCCCCGCCAAAGAACAGGTTGTTGTTCATCACGTTGTTGGTCATGACCGCGCTCCAGCTCTGGATATACGGCAAACCACTCTTGGCAAAGAAAATATTATTTTTGATGATGTTATTACGCGTATCGTACTGGATGTACAACTCAGCCCCCCAGGCCCCACTGATGGCAGCGTTGTTGTAAAGGGTGTTGTTGACAATCACACAGTTTTCGGTGGAGCCGCGCTGGGTATCGTAGCCGCCCATGCTGATCCCGGCATCGGTGTTGCCATAGATAAAGTTATTGCGAACGGTCACATAAGAGGTTGCTGTGCCCTGGTGCTCGCTGGCGATTTCTACGCCGATATTGCAGTTATGGGCTTTGTTGTATTCGATGGTGACGCGCGTCCCGCCATCGACATAGATGCAACCGGCCGAGCGCTCGTTGCCGTAGGCCACATTCCCGGCAGAGTTGATGTTGTAAACATCGTTGTAGGCCACCAGCCCATCACGAGCCTGGTCATTGGCAGGAGCGGTGCCTTCGAAACCGATGATGTCGATGCCGATGTTGTTGACATCGTGAATCGTGTTGTTCGTAACCTGCCAATTGGCAACATTGCCGTTGAGCACCAGCGCTTCGGATGAACCAAGCTTCAGACTGTAGAGTTCATTGCCATCGACAATGATGTTGCTCAGCGCAGTTGTCCCGGATGTGCCGTGAATAGCGATACCATGCGCATCGGTGCCGTTTTTGGCAGTCCCATTGTGTTCAACATGATGGAGAATATTGTCGCGGATTTCGATGTGATGAGAAGTTCCAACCAGGCGGATTCCGATCGGAACGCGATTCTTGGTGGATGTTTTGTAATTGCGCACTTCGAAACCCCTGATGATCAGGTAGGCTTTATCCTGGACAAAAATCATACCGTTATCATCTGCCGGAACCGTAATGCCAGTTCCATCCAGAACGGCCGTCTCACCGGGATAGCTCTGGAAGGTGATATAAGCCCCAGCGGTGCCAGAAACGTTGATGGTAATCTTTTCATTGTAGGTTCCAGCGCGTACGCAAACAACATCGCCGGGCTGGGCCGAATTGGCTGCCTTTTGGACGGTTTTCCAGGGTGTGACAGTGGTCAGCCCGTCATTGCCATCGTTACCGTTGGCAGCGACAAAACGGGAACAGACTCCCGGCTCGGGGGTATTGGTCGCAGGCAGGGGTGTATTGGTTGGGGTCACAGGAGTGAATGTCGGGGTAGGGCCGGGCAAGGTGGATGTTGGGGTGAAGGTCGCGGTAGGCGGGACACTGGTCGGGGTGGAGGTCGATCCGCCGCCGGAGGTAATTATCAGGGCCTCGTAGTCGAGCAAAGCGTTATCCACAGCATTGTTCGACTGTACTCGAATGCGGATTTCGCGGGTGTCGTTCTTAACGTAGTTCGCAAATGTGCCGGTGGCGTTGAAGGTCAAGAGAGTCCACTTCCAGCTTTGGGCGGAAGCATTATCGCCCAGGTTGACCCAGGCCGAGGTCGTCCAGTTGTAAATTTTCCATGACCAGGTTTGGGTCGATTTAACCGGGCCGCGATAATTGGCCTTAACCTGAATACCGGTGATACTGGCCGGGCTGATACCGGCCGGGAGCGTATATTTGCGATACCCGGCATAGTTGGCGCTGGGGGTGGTGAATTCCACGTATTTGTTCCAGTCATCCTGGGTGCCGCTCTGGTCTTGAACATGCAGATTGGCAACCGGCTGCCCGCCGCTGCCGCCTGACGTGGTAACGTAGGCGGTCGGGAGCAGGGTATCGGTTGCTGCAAAAACAGATGTGAGTGGCAGGAATAAGCTGGTAAAAAGGCTGATAGCCGCCAAAAGGGTGAATAACTTTGCGAATTTCATGGTTCTCCTCACTGGAATGTGACCGCCACGACACCGCTCACACGGTGCAGACAGGGACACGGCTGGTCAACGGAACGCACCCCGCCACTCGCTATGATGAGGGAGAAACAAGCCGAAACAACCCCGAAATCACCTCCTTATACCTTATGAATTTTGAACTGTGGCAGATAATCCTGATGCTGCGCAAACAGTTCATTGGTCATCTGGCGGATTTCAGCCAGCGACAGCACCGAGGCGGTCAGCGGGTCGTGGCAAATGGCGCGGTAAACCAGGGTCGGGTCGCCCAGCAGGGAAGCCTGGATGGCAAGCTCCTCGATGCCGCTGGAAAGACCGGTCATCAGGGCGCACTCAGCAGGCAGCGCGCCAACGTGCATGGGGTGGAACCCGGCACGGTCCACAAGCACCGGCACTTCAACGCAGGCGTTTTGGGGCAGGTTGCTGACCAGGTTGGTGTTCTGGACATTGCCATTGAACTTGAAGGGTTCGCCGCCCTTCAGCGCATTGATGATGTAGGCGGCATATTCGTGGCCGCGCTCCAGATCCTCGGCTTCAAGCGGGCGCGCCAGCTCTTCCTTGACCTGATCCTGCCAGGTGACTTCGTTATGCTGATATTCCTTCAGGATATAGGCATACTCGCCGGGATTCCAGTTGCTGCCGTGGGTGCAATATTTTTCGATCAGGTCGGGGCGTTTGCGGAACCACCAGTTGTATTCGGAGTTGTGGCCGCTCGATTCGGTAACGTACTTGCCCAAGGCCAGGTACATTTCGTTGCGCACCGGTTCGGCATTGTAGATTTCAGCGCGCTCGGCGATGGCTTTATGGATGAGCGGGTACGCGTCCTGGCCCTTCCATTTGTAGTCGAGATACCAGGCCATGTGATTGATGCCCGCGCAGGTGTAATCGATCTCCTCGTAGCGCGCGCCGATCCATTCGGCCAGCATCATGGCCGTACCCTGCACCGAGTGGCATAGCCCGGTGGTGGAGATAAAGGTCTGTTTCTGGATGGAAGAGACCAGCATCGCCATCGGGTTGGTGTAATTGAGCAAAACAGCATTTGGGCAAACTTTCTCCATGTCGCGGACAATGTCCATCATCGGGTTGATCGTGCGCAGGAAGCGGAAAATGCCGCTCGGGCCACGTGTATCGCCGACGTTAATATCAACGCCGTATTTTTTGGGGATTTCGATATCGTGCCGCCAGACTTCGGTCGAACCGGCCAGGATGGTGGTCAGGACGACGTCTGCATCGCGCAGCGCTTCGACCCGGTCGAGGGTCGCCGTTACCCTGGCGGGACGCTGCCCGGCAGCGATCAGTTTTTCGACGCCTTTCTTGGCCCATTCGAGGCGCCCGGGGTGGATGTCCATCAGCGCAAGGGTGGCATCTTCCAGCAGCGGGAAGGTCAGGATATCGCGGACAAGTTCGCCGGTGAAGCCGAGGCTGCCAGCGCCGATAAAAGCTATCTTGGTCATAGGAACTCCTTGGGTGTCAGGTATGAGATGTCAGGTATCAGGTTTTACCAGGGCAGACCGAGCAGGTTGATTTCGCCAGACGGCCAGGCCTGATTGGAAAGCGGCAAAATCATGACACAGGTTTCGAGGCGGCGCGGTTTTTCGTTCTGGACAAAGACCAGTGACCGGGCGACAGTCTGCCAGCCACAACGCGCATAGACTGGCTGGGTTTCGTCGGCGCAGACCAGCAGGCCGAAGGGAACCTGCAATTCATCACGCATGAAGGTTTCCGAGGCGCGCAGCACCTGGGAGGCAAATCCGCGCCGCAGCCAGTCGGGATGAGTCGCCACCCCGCCGACACCCGCCACCCAAACCCGCTCTGCGCCGACAGCAATCTCACGTTTGTGCAGGCAAAGCTGGCTGACCAGATCATCATCCAAGAGGCCAAGCACCATCCAGTCTGGCGAACCCCACTCGATGGAGGCAAATTCGGGGTTGTCATCCTGTTCGCCCGCAAAGGCCAGGTGGTCGAGAGTGTCAATAGCTCGGTCGAGTTCGGGGGAAATTTGATCGACTGGCAGGAAACGAATTTCGAGGGTGGTCATGGCAGAATCACAGTCTGCTTGGGGCTGGTGAAAACAGTATTCCAGTCCGTATCCACCAGTTGGGCGGCAAAATCAAAAGCCTGGGAATTGCCCACGTCAGCCAGCAGGACGCTCCAGCGGGCGGTTTGCTCATCGTTAAGGTGAACAATCTCGTTTTCGAGCGGGGTCCAGTTCCAATCGGAGCCGGAGCCGGCGTAAGCGTTGAGCGTGCCGTTTTCGAGCAGGAATTCCGCGCCCAACCCGCCAATCGCAAAGCCGCTGGCCGGGTTTTGATCAGTGTCGAGGAAAACCTGGAAGCCGTTGTAATCCTCCAGCGCGCCGATGAAGGTGAATTGCAGGTTCAGAACCTCCGAGTCGCTTTCGGCCTGGAGGTTCGAAATCGGTTCGGGCGCGGCGGTCGGCGCGAGGGTAGCCAGCGGAGCCGCGGTGGAAGTCGGCAGCGGGCTGTTGTGGCCGCCGACCATTTCCAGCACGGTCAGGAAATCAGTTTTCTCGACGCTGCCGCCAGCGGACTTGCTGACCGTGACCTGTCCCAGGAGGTTGTAGCCTGTGGATTCATCCCAAACGTTTTCATTCGCAAAGCGAATGGCATAGAGCGGGTTATTTTGCAGGCTTGCAGCCGGATCCGGCAGCCAGAGTGCCAGGTTGTAGGCCCCTTCGGCCATATTCGAAGGCAGGCGCAATTGGGCCATAAATGATGACGCGCCGGGTTGGAAGGAACGCGCGTCGAGCGGCTCAAGGGTCGTCAGGAAAATGGACTTGTCCTGCTGCAAAACGACAAAGATCGGGCGTGGGTTGACCGGGGCGGCAAAACCGGTATTTTCGAGTTCCACCTTCAGGTTGAGCAGGCCGCCGGGACGCACCTGTTCATTAAAATCGGCGCGGGTCAGGCCGAGGCGATAGCCCAGGCGGTTGACAACCTCATCCATGCAGCCGCCAGTCTCCCAACTGCGCAAAATACCTTTATGGTAGGCCTCATTGATGGCCGAAAAATGTAGCAGTTCCATCTCGCGGATGGCCGAATTGCACTCGGAACGCGGCGGAAAGGGCGCACAGGATTCGCCGCTCATCGGGGTAATGCTGGTCAACTCGGCCAGGTAGGCCTGGTCACGTTCGATGGTGTTCTCGCCATCCCGCTCATAGGTGCCCACATCGGTGTCGCTGGAGAGGAAACAATCGTTGTGATGGGCAACAAAAGCCTGGGCGGCGGCTTGCGGCTCGGGATACAGTTCGATGATATTGGCCGGGTAGCGCACCTGGACATAGCGGCCAGGAATGGCGGCCAGCAGGGCATTCAGGATGTCGCGCTTATCGCTGATGTTATCCAGGCCGTTGGTGGATGTGTGCCACTCGCCCCAGGCGCCGATGAAACCAGCCTCGACCCAGGCAATCACATCGCTGTGCTTCTGGAAAAGCGGGGCAAGCTGCTCGATGTGGCGCAAAACCCAGGCCTTCGAGGCATCCGGCTCCGTATCGGGGAATGGTCCCTGGTTATAGGCCACCCGAAAGATGGCTTTCAACCCGGCATCTCGGATATCGTTGAAGTTCACCTCCAACCCATCCAAAACAGCCTGCGGAAGGTCGCTCTCGCGGTACTCGTCCAGGCGAATGTTGAGATGCACCAGCGTATTGCCGGTGATGCGAACCGGGCTGAAACCGGCATTGCCTGGCAATTCATAGGGGGTGAAAAATCCGCGTTCGGGATTGAGAATTGGCTCGTCGCTGGCGCTAAAAGTATGGGAAACAACTTCCGGTTCGAGGCCGGAGGCAGCCGGGGCACAGGAAACCAGCAGAACCAGCAGCAATAGAGAAGGAATCAGGGCTTTGATCACGGGGTAACTCCGGTAACTTGATACAGGCGAATGCCATCTTTGACAACCGGCTTAAAGGTGAAACGCGCCGCAGCCGCGCCGGTGGGCCGCTCGGCAAAGTAAACCGGGCGCGGCAGGCTGGCGGCGATATAGTCGGCGGTGCTTTCAGCCAGACCGTTCATGCCATCCTGCGGATACATTTCATGAAAGGCCAGGCCGGTTTTACCCTGCTCGACATGGGCGACAAAATAATACGAGTAGAGCACATCCCAGCCGGTAAACAGGATCGCATCCGGTTCGAGCGCATTGACCAGCGCCTCGGCCTCGTCATGCACCCAGGTCGGATCTTCAATCGGGTAGGGATACTCATCGAGCGGCGTGCCAATGGCAAAGGTGACGCGCTCATCCCGCCAGGCGGTCAGCAGCATTTCGCTCCAAGGCTGGATGGACCGGCCAAGGATGATTGCGCCCAGCAGCACGGAGGCGGCCAGGGCCGGTTTCTGCCCTTTGAGCAGGCGACGCGCGCCCCACCCGAGGCCGTCTTGCAGTTTCCCCAGGCCGATCCCGGCCCAGAGCGCCAGGAAAACGAACGAGGGGATGAAAAAAACGTAGAAATCGTCGACCTCGTAGTTCAGGGCGAAAAGCGTCTGCGCCCCACCCGCCAGCAGAAACAAGAGTCCCTCGCGCCAGTGCGAGACAAAGACAGCCGGGAGACCCAGCCCAATCAAGGCCAGAATCAACGGCGCGAATCCATTTTGCAGAATTTCAAGGTAGCCAGCGCCATTGTTTTGCATCACTTCAACAGGTTTACGGAACATGAGCTGGCTGAACTGGCGGCCGGTATACAGGAATCCCAGCCGCTCGAAGGGCGAATCGAAATCAGCGGGGGTCATCTCCCAGGCTGAAAGCGCATGGCGGACGGTGGCGTTGTAATAGGTTGAGGGGGCGTTGTAAAGGTCGAGAGCGAAGAAAGAGGAAAGAGCCAGTACCAAGCCAAGACCAGCACCCCACAGGGCGGGTTTCCAGGTCTGACGAAATTTCCCGCTGACCAGCAGCCAGATTCCGATCCCCGGAGCGATCAGTGCAACAGTGCTGTGCATGCCCAGGCTCAACCCACCGAGCAGTCCGGCAGTGAACAGGAAGCGCGGATTTTCGCTTTGTCGCCAGAGCAACAACATCAAAACGATGGAAGCCACCAGCGCACAGGCCGGGACGTACAACTCAGCGACGACTGCATAAAACCAGAACAGCGGATTGACCGCCAGGGCAAAGGCCCCGGCCAGGGCGGCCAGCCGCCAGCCCGCCAGCAGGCGGAGCGACAGGTAAACACAAGCCAGTGTGAACGCAGCCAGAACCGCCACAAACAGATTGGCGCGCCAGGCCAATTCGCCAATGGGCAAGAGCGTGAACAACCGTCCGAGCAAGACAAAGACCGGGTAGCCGGTGGGATGCGTCATACCGAGGGTATAAACCAGGGTCTGGAACTCGCCGCTATCGCCGAGTAAAAGCCCAGGAGCCAGGGTGCGGATGTAGAGCGCCAGGCTGGAAAATGCTACCAGCGCGGCGACCAGGGCATCGGTGCGGGCGAGCGGGTGGAATTTCATCCTATTTGAAAGCGCTCTGGGTAGCCTGGTCTACAATCCAGCGCTGGAGGAAAATGTAGACAAAGAAAATCGGCAGAAGGGTCAGGATGGAGGCCGCCAGAACCAGTCCCTGGTTGGAAACGTGCTGGGTCTGGAACCAGACCAAGAGCAGCGGGATGGTGCGTTTTTCGGGCGAAGTCAGGACGATGAGCGGCCAGAGATAATCGTTCCAGGTGGCCATGAAGGTGAAGATGCCGAGCGAAGCCAGCGGCGGGCCCATCTGCGGCAGGATGATTTTGCTGTAGATGCCAAACTCGGAAGCGCCATCGATGCGGGCGGCGTCCATCAGTTCGGTAGGCATGCCTTCGATGAATTGTTTCATCATGAAAATGCCGTAGGCATCCACCATACTGGGGATGATCAGCGCCCAGAGCGAATCGATCAGGCCCAGTTTGACGACCAGCAGGTAGTTGGGAATCATGACCACCTGGAAGGGAATCATGATCTGGATCAAAATCAGGCCAAAGGCCAGGTTTTTGCCTTTGAAGCGGTATTTGGCAAAGATATAACCGGCGTAGGAACTGGTAAAAAGGGTAATACCGACTCGCATCAATGAAACGAAGATGCTGTTGAACAGGTTTTGTTCCAGTGGGATGCGTTCATCGGTCAGGATGGCGGTGTAATGCTTTAGCGTCGGCACAGCCGGGAAGAAATCGGGCGGGGTTTGGCGCAGTTCGGCCTCGGTTTTGAGCGAGGAAACCATGATGTAGAAAAACGGCAGAAGCGTAGCAACCAGGCCAAGCATCAGAACAGCATACGCGCCAGATTTACCGAGCAACCAGAAGGGAGAGCGTTTTTTCTTGGGTTCCATCTTAGTACTCCCATTCGGTGCGCAGGATGCGGAACTGAACCACCGTCAGGATCAGGATGATGATGAACAGAATCATCGACATGGCAGCGGAAAGCCCCAGGTTATTGGCAAAACGGAAGGCGTTCTCGTAAATGCTCAAGAGCATGGTCTGGGTCTGGTTTTTCGGGCCGCCGCGCGTCAGCAACTGGAATATGACGAAAACTTGCAGCGAGGAAATCACCGTCAGCACCGAGGCCAGCAGGATGGTGCGACTGAGCAGCGGCACAACCACCAGCCAGAATTCCTGCCAGGGAGTAGCGCCATCGACGCGGGCTGCTTCGCGCAGTGTTTTGGGGATGGACTGTAGCGCAGCGACGAAAATCACCAGGTTGTAGCCAAAATCCTGCCAGACATGGGCCACCACAACCGCTATCATTGCCAACGGAACGCCAAAGTAAATGGTGTTGGGATCTTGAAGCCAGGATTTTGGAGGAACCAGGCCAACAAATTTGAACATCTGACTGAGCAGGCCCCAACCGGGCGCGTACATATAAGACCAGATGATTACCAGTGCAATGGAGGAGGAGATTGTCGGCAGGAAGTAAATCGCGCGAAAAACAGTTTTGATTTTTTCGTTGATGCTTTCGAGCAAGACAGCCAGGGGCAGGGTAATCGCCAGGTTCAACGGCAGAACCAGCGCCGTGAACAGGAAGGTATTACCCACTGCCATGCGAAAGACTTCGGCGGGCTTGCCTTTGCCGGTGAACAACTCGATGTAATTGTCGATACCGACAAATGGATTTTGCCCGCCTAGCCCCAGGAACCAGGAGCCTTCCCGAATGGGGGTGTAGCTGAAAAAACCAAGCACAACCGCCCACAAAATGGGAAACAGCGAAAACACTCCCATGTAGAGCAAGATGGGCGTCAGGCTGGCCCAGGCAAAACGGCGCTGCCCAGCCATCAATTTACCGCCATCCGGCACAATATCCTTTTTGAAAATATTGACAATCGCCATACTATCTCCTGCGGGGTGTTTGTGGTAGGGGCGACCCGGCGGGTCGCCCCTACAGAAAACCATTTATTGCGCCGAATCGACCATCGCATTGGCCGCTTCGTGAATGGCATTGGCCGCTTCTTCGGCGGTCAGGTTGCCCTGGATGGCATCCAGTATGGTCGGGTAGATAATCTCGTAGGAAAGCTGGTCGGAATCGGTCAGGTTGCCCTGGTACTGGCCGGCGTCGAGAATCGGCAGGACTGCCGCGACAAACGGGGCCGCTTCAACCAGTTTCGGATCCGCCGCAACCGCCTTCATCGCCGGGATGGTGCCCGAGGTGGTATTGAAGTTCAACACGTTGGCCTGCTCTGCGCCCAGGAAAGCCGCCAGTTTCCAGGCGATATCAGGATGCTGCGTGCTCTTGCCAACCACATACCCCCATCCGCCAACCGAGGCGAACTTGTGCTGGCTGCCCATCATCGGCGGGAGGGCGACATAATCGAATTTCAGGTCAGGATAAGCCAGCTTGGCGTCGCCCGCATACCACGAACCGAGAATGCCAATTGCGTTATGTCCCTGGGCAAACGATTCGCCAACCCATTCGCTATCGGCGTTGAAGATGATCGGGTCAACGATTTTATCGGTCTGGGCCATATCCATCAGTTTCTGGATGGTCGCCACGGCTTCAGGACTGTTGAAATTGAAGTGCCGGCCATCTTCCGCGAAATAGTTGCCGCCCTGCTCCAAAATCCCGGCCAGGAAGTAGGTAAACAACTGGTCGCTGTTGGTATAGTGCATCCCGGCCACAGTCATCACGCCATCATCACCGAGCTTGGTCATCTTGACCGCATCCGCCACAACCGCGTCCCAGTTTTCCCAGGCGGGCGGATAAGCGACACCAGCTTCCTCGAACAGGGCCGGGTTAACATAAGCGCCGCCGTACTCGATGTTGTATTCCGCCGGGAAACCATACAGTTTGCCGTCACAGGTCTGGCCACCGAGCGGAGCAGCATAAAAGACTTCCTTGGCCTGGTCGAGCGTCATCACATCGGCCGGGACTTCCAAAAGCTGGCCGCCCGCCGCATAACGGCAGGTGTAACCACCGGGGATGAGAATCACATCGGCTGTGTTGCCCGCCGGAAGTGAAGTCTGGATGGTCTGGATGAAAACATCCCACGGGAAGGTTTCGTACTTGATGGTCACGTTCGGGTTTTGCTTCATGAACTCATCGAAAATCTTTTGGTCGGCCTCATTGAAGGCCGGCGCCTGGTGACCCCACACACGAATCTCGATCTTTCCCTCAACAGCAGGTTCGCTGGCAGCCGGGGCGTCCGTTGCAGGCGCGGCTCCACCGCCACAAGCCGATAGCAGCAAACTGAGTAAAACGAAAAGGAACAACAGTTTTTTCATCTTATTCTCCTCTTTCGATCAAGAATAACCGCGACACCACGCATCCCGCGCGTGCCTGACAGGGAACACGGCTATTTAGTTGGGCGCACCCCGCCGCTCGCCATGCATAAAACTCAACAGGCCGGTGGCTTGCATACATCGGTCTGTAGCTTCCTACTTAAGCACCACCACAGCAGACAGGTTTTTCGGCTGGTCGGGATTTAAACCTTTCGCCAGGGAACGATAAAAAGCCATCAGTTGCAAAACCGGCAGATAGAGAACCGCCCGACCCGCTTCCGGGATGCCGCTATCGAAACAAACATCCAGGCCAGATTCACCCAGCGCCAGGATATGCCCGCCCAGCGCCCGCATTTCATTTAATACAGCCTGCTCGTGACTGAAATTTTTCTCTGAGACCAAGCCAACCACCAGGGCATGTTCATTCACCATGCTCATCGGGCCATGCCTGAATTCGAGAAAGTGGAAAGGTTCGCTGTGCGTTAGGGTCATTTCCTTCATTTTCAGGTTAACCTCGCAGGCCAGCCCATAGCGGATGCCGCTGCCCAGGAAATAGACCCGATCCAGATCCAGATTCGCGCCGAACTTCTGCGCCAGGGAATCGTATTCAGCAATGAGTTTCCCCCCAACGCTGGGCAGCTTGCCAAGCGATTGGTATTCCACCTCCCGACCACCTGCCAGGAGGCTCATCGCCACAGAGGCCACATACATCGAGGCGAAAGATCGGGTCTGGGCGACACTCTGCTCCCGGCCCTTCTCAATGACCAGAGCCAGGTCTGCCAACCGCGCCAGGGGCTGGTCGCCATAATTGGTGATGGCAATCACCGGCCCGCGATCATGCGCCTTGAACTGCTCCACCGCGCGAACAGTTTCAGTCGTCGAGCCTGAACGACTGATTGCAACCAACAGCGTCCGCCCGCCCGTCAGAGCAGCCGGTTCGTTCAGCAATAATTCGCCACCAGGGACTGCCCGCGCTACCTGGCCGGTCATCTCCTGGAATAAGGCCGCCGCAGCCAGGGAAAGGTAATAGGTCGAACCGCAGCCGGTAAACAACACCTGTTCGTAATTCGCAGAAAAAATCCTGGACAACTCCGTTTTGCGCTTTTCAACCACATCCAAAGCCTCGGCCCAGGCTTCGGGCTGGGAAAAAATTTCAGTGCGGGTATGTGTACCTTGTTCCATTGTTTTCTCCGTCTAGCGTAGGGACCGCCCCCATGCCAAAATTATGCAGGTATCGCCACAACCAATAGCGATTCGTTGAATTCAACATCCAGCCATGCTGCTGCGCCATTAACTACCCCCAAATCGCAGCTGTTGACATAATCCCAGACCCGATAAGCTTTCGCTTCGTCCAATCCGCGCATCTCAATTTGGCCGCGGAAATGCGAAGCATAGAAAGCATAGTAAATTCCTTTATCTTTGCGAATGGCATGCGCTTCGGGATAATCGAAAGCCATATCGTACAAGTTGAGATATTCGCCTTCAGCGAGGCGTTCACGGTTGTAGATGCCAAACCACTTCCGCCAAACAGCTTTTTTCTCATCTGGCAGGTTCCAGACTTCCTGAAGCCGCGCCCGCACCGATTCATCGTCTGGCCAGATGAATTTGGTCGCCGGAACCCCACCCGTGCCGATTTCGGAAGCAAAATCGAGACCTTGATCCGAAAGTTCAACATGGTCGGCAAAAACGGCCGTTTTTGGCCCCATCAACGCTTTGTAAAACTTGGTACGCTGGCGAATCTGCTGACTGGAGGTCGGGTCGGCGGTGACAGTCTGGTCAGTAAACGGGATCAGGCTAAAGGTCAGCGGCGTGCCGCAAGGGCAAATCTGGGTCACAGAGTCCGGACGAAGCTGGCGGGTGATGTCAAAAATCAGTTTGTAGGCTGTCCCCATGGCCTCGGTCGATTGTTCGGGGTAAGCATGTCGATGGGCCGGGTTGTGGCAGGCCGGTACTGTGTAGATATTATCCAGCTTATGCCCATCGAAACCCCAATCGGCGATAAAGCGGCGAGTCATGTCGGCCGTATGCGCCTGCACTTCAGGCAGGGCCGGGCACAGCATCGCCAGGTGACGGTTGTTGCGCGCCACCGAACCATCGGCATTGAGAATGACCCAATCGGGATGTTCTTTGAGCACCTGGCTGACGCTGTACACATGACTCTCCCATTTACCGTGACCGTCCTCCGCGCAAAGCGGGTACCACCAAATTTGCGAAAACCCGCCCGCCGCGTGGATTTTAGCGTTCATTTGGCGCATGTCCTCTGCGCCATTGGGGAAAGTTTCGGCGCGCGGATTCCAATCGGCGTAGGCATCGAACCAGCGGTCGTCGAGAGTCAGCCATTTGATGCCAAGTTCACTCAAGACCGGCAGGACGCCAGTCATTTCAGAGGGCCGAACATCAAATTCGTAGCCCCATGAACACCAGGCCGGTTCGTAATTTGCGGGGACAGGCTCAGGCGCTTGCACGCCCTGCGCAGCCAGCAGTTCGCGGTAGAGTGCGAGCGGGGCGAAAAAGTCGCCGGTGTGGAGCGAGATGACCGTTTTCAAGCCGCTAAAACTCTCGCCAGGCTGGAGCGTGACTGGCTGGCGAAGTTGCAGAGCGGCGCTGACACCCTTTTCGTCCGCTTCGACCGGCATGTACCAGTCTTTGGGCGTTGGTTCGATGTGCATCAGGCCTATACCCTGGGATTTGTTCCAGAAGTAAACCAACGGGATGCCGCCGCCTTCACCGTCCTGCACGTGACCGAGGAAATTCTCGCGGCTGAAAGTGGAGGGCAGTTCAAAGGCAAAATCCTGGCCCCAGTGGACGGCTGCGCCCTGCATTGTCCACAATGGGTGGGCAGAAAAGTCTGGGGCAAGATCGAGGCGCGGGGCGTCGAAGCGGTCAAAGTGGAACGGCAGGCTGCCAGCGTTGGTCACTGTCGCTTGGACGGAAACCGCATCCGGGGCGAGCGGCTCCAGAAACAGGTTGAGGCGCAGGATTGCGCCCGAGGCCAGGGGATAAACCCCAGACGCCGACCAGTCCCCCACTTCCACCTGCGTTAGCGTACCGCTGAGCAGGTTCTGACTGCCAGCGTAAAGCCCAACCTGGGCGCTGGCGAGGTTGCCAATTTGGATGCAAAGCTGCGCATCAAGTTTGATCATAGCTGCCCTTCGACTACGGATTGCGCTCCGCTCAGGGCAGGCAGGCCAAAGAGCCTGGCGGCGTTGTTGTAATAGATGTTCTTGAGCACTTCATCCGGCAGGTACAGGCCGCAGACATGCCAGCGGCCCTGTCCGGGCACTTCGCTGGTGTTGTAGTTGAAATATTCGTCATCGGTTTCGAGGAAGCGGTAGGCCAAACGGTAAGCGTCAAGGTCGGGGCTGAGATCGGAGCCGAACAGGATGCGATCCTGGTATTGGATGAAAAAGCGGCGGGCGGTATAAGGCTGGCGGCCCAATTCACCCAAGCGGGCAGAGATGTCGATGTAGTGGTTGGGGCAATCATCGAGCATCTGGCCGACCCAGCCCAGGTTTTCGCCATAGCAGCCAACGTGCGCGCCGATAAAAATCGTGTTTTTGTGGCGGCTGACAAGGTTTTTGAAGCCTTCAAGGATACTGATAAAAGGCGGGAAGGGCGGGCTGGTAAAAGCCCAATCGGAATGCTGGCCGATTTCCTCCCAGCGCTCGTTGGTTTCGTCAATCGGATCGAAAAAGGCAACCGGGTCGGCGACATGCGCCAGGACCGGCAAATTCAACTCACCCGCCGCCTGCCAGATCGGATCGAGACGCGGGTCATCAACCTTGACGAGTTCGCCGTGATGGTCTTTTACGTGCAACCCAAACGGTTTCCAGATTTTGACGCCATCCGCGCCGCGCTCTTTCTGGATTTTGAGCCGCCCGGCGGCCCATTCGGGGAATTTATTACCCAGTTCAGGCCATTTGCCCCAATCTACACCGCCAAAGATGCGGAAGCGATCGGAGGCGGGCGATTTGAATTGGTCGAGATGAGCTGCGAGAATATCCTCGCCCCAGCCGCCATCAAGGTCAACGTACATTCTGACCCCGGCCTGATCCAGCAAATCAAGAAGCTGGGAGAGCGGCTGAGAGTCCCAACCACCGCCAAAATCCGCGCCGAGATGGTTATGGGCATCGATCACTGGGAATTTAGGCCGGTTGACCAGGGTGGTCTTGGTCACAAGCTTGGACTGGGGGCGGAAGTTTTGCAGAAGCATAAGGGAATCCCAGATTTCAGGAAAGGTGAACGGAGATATTGTTCTGGCGCAGGCTGGCAACGAAATCGGAGGGCGCTTGCTGGTCGGTAACAAGGGTGTTGATACTGGTCAGCGGGGCCAGGAAAGCCGTAGCAACCGCATTAACCTTGCTATGATCAGCCACCACAATCACCTCGCGCCCGGCTTTGAGAATGGCGCGATCCGTCATGGTTTCGGGCAGGTAATCATTGGTCAGCCCATTCTCGATGCTGATTGCATGGACACCGATGATGACCTTGTCAGCGCGAACTTCAGCCAGGGCCTGCTCAGTGATGTGTCCAATAAAGGAAAGCTCACTGGGACGCAACATTCCACCCAGGGAAATCAGCGTAATTCCTGGCAAGCCAGAAAGCGTATTCATAACCGGTAACGAGTTGGTAATCACGGTCAAATTTTGATGCGAACGCAGGTTGCGCGCTACTTCCAATACGGTTGTGCCTGAGCCAAGAAAAATCGTTTCTCCATTGCGCACCAGTGATGCCGCAGCCTGTCCGATGCGCTGCTTCTCAAAAAACTTTTCCTGTTCACGCTGCAAGATGGGCAGCTCAGGAGGCGCCTGCTTAATGGACAGCGCCCCGCCATGCACACGCTGGATTTTGCCCTGATCAGCCAAGGTTTCAAGATCACGACGGGCAGTTGCCTCACTGACTTTGAACTGCTCGACAATATCGGCCACACTCAAACGCCCCTGCCGGGATAGCAATGCTATGATGCTGGTCTGGCGGTCCTCAGAAGAAATATATTCGCTCATTATCGCTCACTTTCAATCATATTCAATCATTATTTTAGCGCTTTTATGATTGTTGTCAAGCCTGAATTTCAAAACTCATGTTACAAAGCGTGATTTCAAGTTTCGGCTGTGGGCAGCATCGTGATCCTTCTTGGGGAAAACGAAACCTGTGACGATAAAAAAGCACACACAAGCGAACTCGAACCGCTGTCAAGAATCAGTAACCATTCTTATCAAAATATGCAAAGTTGGTTCTGTCCCCCACCGCATCGCGGGCTGCCGGAAACGTACAAACCATCGAAACAGCAATCCGTTTTTCCGGTATCAAACAAAGACGAACATGGCACTGAAAACAAAAACGCCCATCACTGGGCGCTTTTCGGCTCAAAATCACAAGAAAATCTCACAAAACCTACATAAAAAGCAGAACTCCCGAGAGAATTATGTTCTCTCGGGAGTTCTGTCCTGCCGGATTTACTTCGATCCGGCCCCGACGGGGGTGGGGCACTACTCGAAGTAAATTTGGGGGGACAGGATTCTCTGGAATGCGGTTTATTTTGTCAAAGAACAGCAACAGACATTTAATTCTGTCTACCGCATTTTACATCATATCAAGGAATTCCACAATAGAATCTGCAATCCTGTTCACAGTCTCGATAGTTAAATTTCGCTGTCATCACCAATATCGACCCGTTCTGCCAGCCCCATTAAGAATCAAAATTTCGATGAATTCGAATCGCCATAAATTTCCTGGTTGGCAGTTCGATAGAGGTTTGCTCCATGGCGTTCTCCGCCACTGTCTCTACGGTCATGTTCCAGGTGTCGATTAGATCAATCCGATACATGCCATCCGGTAAATTAAAGTTGCGCAAGGCGGGTTGGCGCATCCCAAAATAAAACAGATAGTAGCCATCTTCTAGGTTGCATCCGCCAACTTCATGATTCCAGCCACCTTCAGCAATAAGCTTCTCACCGCCAGCAGAAGCCCCAAATAGATGGCTAGACATTTGCGGGTTCAGCAGATCAAGAAATTCCATATCCGGTTTTCTGAGAGGCGTAAGCACAGGCGCGTGCGCAAAGATCGAGCGCAGGAATGCGATGCGGGGAACGCTTTCACCTTTCAGTTGGCCGCCCTTTGACCACCATAACACTTCATCGGGGCTGAGATAGGTTTCACCATGCCCAACATAGCCGCCCTGGGTAAATCCCAACCAGAAGCGCATCACCATCTCTTCCGGGGATAAGTCGCCCCATACCATGGAGATGTTGCCTTCATACCCGCACTCGTCGATTACAACCGGTTTGTGATACTTTTCCAGCCAGATGGGAACCCGACCAACCGCCTGGTTCTGGATGCTGCAATGAGTCACCCAGGGTTTGGTATGATCATAAAATGCGCCACAGTTGTGGATCGAGCGCAAATGATTGTATGGATCGATCTGCTGAACCAATTGCATGTACTGCTCCCAATCTTCGATTGTTCGGCCAATGAACAGGTCATATTCATTGGCAAGTGACCACCACAGGTTACGAAAAGCAGAGAGCCGGGCCACCAGATAGCGCAATAAACGTTGGTTGACTTCAACCGGCATCCGGTCGAAACCCCAAGCGCCAGAATCATAAGGATGGAAAATAATCAGGTCGGCTTCAATGCCAAGTGTTCGCAAATCCAAAATCCGTTTTTCGAGGCGCTGGAAATATTGCGGGTTGAACTGGCTGAAATCCCAATATTGCGGGGGTTCGCTTGAACGGTAGGCGCGTTCCATATTCGCATCCCATCCCTGGGTCACTTCACCGGGGAATGGATAGCATGGCGGCTCATTGCGATTGAACAGGTAACGCTTCGGAAAAACGCACATGCGAATCTTATTGAACGGTGAACGGCGAAGCGTTTCCAGGGTTTGCTCCTCCAGTTCATCACCCTGAAGGTTCCAGACATAGCAGGTAGTCCCCACCGGGAGATAGGGCGTGCCGTCTTCGTAGGCAAAGTTGATGGTATTGAACACGCGCACCGGTCCATGATTGTTCGCCAATGGTGCTACACACAGGAACTCACCCTGCTGCCTATCCAAAGCCGGGATGTTGCTGTGGGTTACAAACCGCCAAACGCCTTCGTGACCGGGCATAAGGCGGATTTTAAAGACTCCACCACCGTCATAGAATCCGCTCACCCGCACCTGGCTGTTTGGATGGGCAAAAGTGGCTTCCAGGGTAACATCCAGGAAGGGGTTGTCAGAACCCTGGTACGGAAGAGAACATTCAAAAAAGTCCCATTTTTCAACTTGTTCCAGCATTTGTATTCCCTTTTTAATTTAATCCTGTTCTGTGCATTATACAGCGCTGAAAAAACATCACCACGCTTACAAAAGCAGTACTCCTGAAAAACGGATTTTCCCAGGAGTACTGCCTTCTCAAATCATTACCACCTGTGGTTCAGGCCAAGTTACGAATGCTTGTAATTTTCCCAACCCATATAGTTGCTAAAGGCTTCGTTGAGGGCGTCTGAAACATTTCCCATCGTCATGGCGACATGATGTTCGAAGCCGTTCTTGCACAAGTAGGCCAGCAGTTTTTGCAATTCAGGGGTGTAGACCACGGCGCGGTGTCCAAAGGTATCCAACGGGTCGTCAGTGATTTCGCCCTGACCGGTATAGGCGCGGATAATGCCGCTGGTATCGTCGGTGCTGACGCGGGCATACGTCATCTGTCCGGCGGCAGCGCGGCCAGACATGGCCCCAAAGGTATTTTCCTCGCCCAGGGTAGTGCCAAGAATCGGGGCGGTCTTAATTTCGAGGTCCGGGATAAAGGATTTCGCCCAGTTCCCACAGTGGAAAAAGACACAGCGGTCAGGGTCGTCGGCGTAGTTATTGTTCCAGTCCACCAGCGCGGCGGGGGAGGCGGAGGCCAGTTGCAGCGCATACATCGAAACGACGCCGGTGATGTCCACTTCGCAAGCGGAGGGCAACAACTGGTTGCTCATCATGCTCATCAGCGTGCAGGCATTGATGCCGTAGTTCTTTTGGATGGAGGTCCAGCATTGCAGAGCGGTCGCCTGCAAATCGTTGGCCTGCATCCAGTCGTCGATGACCAGCCCCAGTTTTGCCATGCGCACCAGGGCCGGGGAAGGAACGGTATCGTGTTTGGCGTAGGACTGGATGGCTTCCAACTTGGCTTTGACACGCGGCGCATCATCGGCCAGGCGAGCGGCGTCGCCCAGGATTTCGGACAAGTCAACAGTTGCAACCGTGATTCCGCTGGCTTGCAGGATTTTCTCGCTGTAACGCACCGTCTGAAAGGAACCTGGGCGCGCGCCGATAGCCCCCAGGCGAGCCGAGCGCAGCCCCTTCACCACCCGGCAAACGCTGACAAATTTCAGCAGATCGCTTTTGAAGGAGGCGGAGGTGGGGCGGGTGGTATGCAGGCTGGTCAGGCTAAAGGCGTAACCATACTGGCGCAGGTTGTTACAAACCGAGATTTTCCCGCAGAAGGCATCGCGGCGGCGCTCGACGTTAAAAGCGCCCAAGTCATCGGGATAAGCCTGCACCAAAATGGGAACATTCAGGCCCGAGAGCTTGATAGTATCGGCCACGCCTTTTTCATCACCAAAGTTGGGCAGGACAACCAGGACGCCATCAATCCGCTCACGGTTGGCTTTGAACAACTCGGCGCAAGCCTTGGAGTGGGCATAGGTTTCCACGGAACCAAGTTTGGTTTCGTCTTCGCGAAGCATAACGCCATCGATGTTCATTTCCTGGAACAGGGCCTGGATATCCTTGCGCGCCTCGCTGACGAGGTGATCGGGAAAAAAGTCGCGGTTGCCGAAAATAACGCCCAGGGTGGTTTTCATATTTTTCTCCTTAAGTTGATGCTTGCGATTTTATAGTTTGAAGCCCCAGGCGCCAGCCACCAGGATGACATTGGCAAAGGGCGTAAATTCCGCGGTGCGGATGATGGCTTTGGTTGAACCGGTCAATTTTTTGAAATCCGCGTGGTGCAGGGTTTCGATGGGTACATCGCCCAGTAATTTTTGAATCCCGGCATAGATGTGCGGGCTTTTGACCAAAATATCATCGGAAACATACGCTTTTTCTACGAACATCTCGGTCAAAACCACTTCCAGGGTTTCCAAAAAACCGGGAACGCCGGGTTTGAGCGCCAGGTCAATGCGCTGGGTTGTGGCTGGCACAGGTAGACCGGCGTCGGCGACAGTCAGCATATCGGAATGTTCAAGGCTGGCAATCACCGTGGAGATGGGCGCGTTGATAATCCCTGTTTTTTTCATGGCTACATGTTCCTTTCACACAAAAACTGTTCGACTTCGCTGCGCCGGGGCAAGGATGGCTGCGCCCCTTCGCGGGTAACAGAAAGCGCCGCCGCCGCGCTGGCAAATTTTGCCGCATCCTGCAAGGATCGCCCCTCACAAAGCCCCACCGCCAGCGCGCCAACGAAACAATCGCCAGCCGCGGTGGTGTCGACCGCCCGCACCGGGCAGGCTGGAATGAGCGTTTGTTGCCCGGATGCATCGAAAAGCGCCGAACCCTGGCTGCCCAGGGTTACGAGCAGGTTTTTTACGCCCAGGGCGAGCAGTCTGTTGGCAGCGCGACGCGTGTCGGCTGGTACCAGCAGCGGTATGCCAGTCATCAAGGCAATTTCATGTTCATTGGGCAGCAGCACATCCACCAATTCCAGCAGGTTTTTCTCTAAAACCTGGGCCGGAGCCGGGTTGAGGAGCACTTTTGCACTGCGCTGCGCAGCGATTTTGGCAGCGGCATAAATCGTCTCAAGCGGGGTCTCGAGCGGCATCACCAGCGCATCAAACTCATCAATGGATTGCAGGGCTTTTTCGACATCCACACCGGTCAGGCAAAAATTAGCACCGGAAGCGACTGCAATGCTGTTTTGTCCCTGCGCATCCACCTGGATCAGCGCCACACCAGTGGCAGCCTCCGGGTGAATAAGGACATGCGTGGTGTCGATGCCTTCTCGTGCAAGCGTGGCCTGCATTTCCCGGCCAAAAGCATCGTTGCCCACGCAGCCAATCATGGTGACGCGTCCGCCAAGACGCGCCGCGGCTACGGCCTGGTTCGCGCCTTTGCCACCGGGGAAGGTTTTGAAAACACCTCCCAGCAGGGTTTCACCTGGCCTGGGAATTTGTGGGATCCGCACCACCAGGTCCATATTGAGACTGCCAACAACCACGATATTCATGGCACCGTTTCTTTGAATGAAATTCTAAAAACGTATGATTGCATTACTCGAATTCAACTTCTGCCGTTGATTTCAACGTTACCATCTGCGCCTGGAGTTTTTGATGCCATTCGCCAATGAGTTGGGCGGCCTTGTCACTGTAATTACTGTGCGCATCGCTGACCAAGGTCACGTGATAACCCAGTTTCCGGGCACCCAGGCAAGTGGCGCGTACACAACCGTGCGTCACCAGGCCGGTAACCACCAGTTTGCCAACGCCCCTGGCATCCAGGATTTCGCTCAGGTTGGTTTCTTCAAAAGCATTGCCATGCTGTTTGTGGACAATATCATCTATGTTCTGGAACTGCAGTTCGGGATGTAGCTGCCAATCATCCGAGTCTTTTTTCAGGGCCAGGTTGTCTGAATGCTGGATGTAAACCACCGGCACACCAATGTGATGAGCTTGTTCAACCAGGGTATTGATGTTTTCCAGCAACGCCTCGGCCCGATAAATGGGAGATGCTTTCCGAAAGAGGCCCTGCTGGACATCAATCACCAACAAGGCAGTCCTGGAGTATTCTGTTGAAATTTTCATGGATATTCTCCCAAAAAGCAGCGGCAACTTCCTAATCGCGAAATCCCTGGAATGTCATTGATATTCTAACTTGATAAAGAGGTAGGGTTGCGGGATAATTACAAAGCACCTTGCAACATGGGTCTGGCCGCGAACCTTTCCATGCGGCAGGTGTTCCCTTGGAGGTGACGGACGGCTTGGCGCCATCCGTCACCTCCCCTGCTACATCTCACCCAAATGTAACAGCGCTAGTGAGCATAAAAATTACGGGCAGCTGGTTTGGCCATTGGGGGCAAAACCGGTGTACTGACAGGCATTTGCGGCGGTCAGCAAAACCATATCAATGGACTGCTTTTCGGGTTTGCTGGTTGAACCGGTGCGAATGTATAAATCGGCCTGGATGGCAGCCTGGATCGCCATTTCGGCAACCGGCTGCAAAGCCCCGGCATCGATCTTGCCCGCAAGAATGGATGCATTGACATCGTCCGAACCATCGAAACCAACCACAAACACATCACTCATTCCAGCCGCATCGAGCGCAGCCTGCGCGC
>JAEWVF010000101.1 GCA_023459215.1 Chloroflexota bacterium | reverse complement strand
GCGCAAAAACCTACGCCGCCTTGAAATCGCTGACCGATACCGCAGCTTTGTCGGGTATCTCTCCTTTCGATGTTATTCAAAAACTATCTGGTGTTCCCGCGCTCCCGCTCGGGACGTGAGTAGATACAAAATAAAATCGGTCAAGGGATTATTACCACTCACAAAAACAGCCCCAGCAGCTTGAGCAACGCATCCGCGACAAAAGCTGCCCCGGTTGACAATGTTTTCTTCGATATAAGAATTAAGGAGCAGTCATGGACATCCAAATCCAAGTCAACCAAGAGCCGGTCAATGCATCCCTGGCCCTGCCGGCCAGCGGAAAAGGCCCCGGCATCCTTGTCCTGCACGCCTGGTGGGGATTAACTCCCTTCTTCAAAGAACTGTGTGATCGTCTGGCCGGGCAGGGATTCGTTGCCCTGGCCCCCGACCTGTATCACGGCCCGACCGCCAGCACCGTCGATGAGGCCCAGGCCCTGATCGATCACGCAGACTGGCAGCAGGTCGGCGCTACCGTCATGGCCGCCAAGGATTTCCTGTTGGCCCATCCGGCCCAAAGCGCAGACCGCCTGGGTGTGATGGGCTTTTCGATGGGCGCTTACTGGAGCCTGTTGGCCGCGACCCGCGTTCCCGAGCAGTTTGCTGCAACCGTCGTTTTCTACGGCGTCGGCGAAGGCGACTGGAGCAAGATGCAGGCCAAATTCATGGGCCACTTCAGCGATGTAGACGCCTGGGAACCGCTCGAAAACATCGAAGCGATGCAAAAGGACATGCTCGCATCCGGGGTGCAGACCGCCTTCCACATTTATCCTGGCCTGGCGCACTGGTTCTTCGAAAATAATCGCCCCGAGTACGATCCCGCCGCCGCCGAACTGGCCTGGGAACGAACCATCGCTTTCTTCAAGGAAAATTTGTAAGAACTGCCAAAATTCTAGCCACCGGACACTTTGAAAATTAGGCCAAATAGAACGCGGATTTCACTGATTAAACGGATTTGCGCGGAGTTTTCTGAAAAAATCAGCGAAAATCGGCATAATCCGTATTATCCGCGTTCTATTTTTCTTTGCCAACCCAAACTGTCGGAGGGCTAGCCAAAATTCTTCTTGGCAGATTTCGTGGGGCGGATTGCTAATCCGCCCGCCCTATCTGGCATAACGCGGGATATCATCGCGCGCCACACAACACAAAAAGCAGCCTCGAGCGGGCTGCTTTTTTCATACTCATCGGGCCGGTATAGTAAAATAGGGAAATATTGTCCGATTTCCAACCGCAGGATACGATGCAACCATTTGCGGGTTCGGGCATCCAAAGTTTGTAGTGCAAGAGCATAAATTCATCTCAGAGGAGATTTTCATGTCAGAACAATATGATGTTGTCGTTATCGGCGCCGGGCCGGGCGGATATGTGGCCGCCATCCGCGCCTCGCAGTTGGGATTGAAAACCGCCATTGTTGACAAGCAATGGATGGGCGGCGTCTGCCTGAACGTAGGCTGCATCCCGTCCAAGGCCCTGCTCAAGAATGCCGATGTTGCCCACACCCTGCGCGAACGCGGCAAGGAATTTGGCTTTTCCTTCGAAAACCTGACCCTCGATTACAGCGTGGCCGTCAAACGCAGCCGCCAGGTCTCGGACCGGCTGGTCAAGGGCATCGGCTTTTTGATGAAAAAGAACAATATCGCCGTCCACATGGGCGTCGGCAAGTTGACCGCAAAAGACACAGTCGCGGTAACGGATAAAGACGGCAAAGTCAGCGAACTGAAGGCCAAAAATATCATCGTCGCCACCGGGGCCTCGTCCGCCGTTCCCGGTGCATGGAAAGTCGACGGGCAAAAAGTCGTCACCTACTGGGAAGCCATTTTGCAGGAGAAACTGCCCAAAAGCGTGGTCGTCATCGGCTCGGGCGCGATTGGCGTCGAGTTTTCAACGGTGTGGAGTTCCTACGGCGTCGATGTGACCATTGTCGAGATGCTGCCGCGCATCGTGCCGCTCGAAGATGAAGAAGTCTCCGCCGAATTGGAAAAATCCTTCAAGAAGCGCGGCATCAAAATCCTGGCCGGGCACAAGGTCGAAGCGGTCGAGACCAGCGCTGAGGGTGTGAAAGTCACCGTATCGGCCAACGGAGAAAATAAAACCCTCGAAGCCGAACAAGCCCTGGTGGCCATCGGCTTCCGTCCCAATTCCAAAGACCTGGGCCTCGAAGCGCTCGGCGTCAAGATCAGCGAGCGTGGCTTTGTTGAGATTGACGATAAAATGCAGACCAGCGTGCCGGGCATTTACGCCATCGGCGATGTGACCGGCAAACTGATGCTGGCGCACGTCGGTTCGGCGATGGGCATCCTGGCCGCCGAGGCGATTGCCGGCCGCGAAATCCACCCGCTCGACTATGAAATGATGCCGCGCGCCACCTACTGCCAGCCGCAGATTGCCTCCTTTGGCCTGACCGAAGCCCAGGCCAAGGAACGCGGCTACACCGTCAAAATCGGGCGCTTCCCCTTCCAGCCCAACGGCAAAGCGCTCGGGTTGGGCGAATACGCTGGCTTCGTCAAACTGGTCATCGATGAGCAATATGGCGAGATTTTGGGCGCTTCGATGATCGGCCCCGAAGTGACCGAACTGCTGCCCGAACTGACCCTGGCCCAGATGATGGAACTGACCCCCGCCGAAATCGCCCGCAACGTGCATGCCCACCCGACCATTTCGGAAGCCATCATGGAAGCCGCCCACGCCGCCGAGGGCAGCGCCATTCACATCTAGGCAAGAAACAAAAACGAGCTTAAGACCGTCTGAGAAAGGCGGTCTTTTTCTTTGGCCGCCACAAATTTTTCAAAAAAGGATAGGATTATGAAAACCCCGATTTTTATCTCGCTTTTGATCCTGCTCGTGATGAGCGCCTGCACGCTGCCCTTTGGGCTGACCAGCGCAGCGGACTCCCCGACGCCTGCTCCCGTTATCGTCGATGAATCCACGCCGCAGGTCGCGACCCCGGCCCCGGTCATCGACACCCCGGCCCTGACCGTGGAACAGGCCCTGAACGCCACCTACACCCTGGCATCCTTTGATGGCGGCCAAATGGATTACATCCTCGTCGATGGCAGCTACCAGAATGGCAGCGACCCGGCAGCCGTCGGGTATGTGGCCGCCTTCATCCTGCGCGACCAGATCGCCCTGGGCGACATCAACGGCGACGGTGCGGGCGATGCCGTGGTGCCGGTCGGACTCAACTTCGGCGGGACAGGCCAGTTCGTTTTCCTGGCCGCGCTGCTCAACCAGGGTGGTATGCCCGTCCACGCCGCCCCGGCCACCTACGGTCTCGGCGACCGGCCGATTGTGCAAGCGTTGAGCATCGAAAACGGCAAAATCAACCTGGCCGCGATCGTTTCCGGGCCAAATGACCCGGCCTGCTGCCCAACCGTCCCGCTGACGATGACCTTCGAGTACAACGAAATGGGTTATCGTGTCCTGCGCGTCACAACCACCGCGCCGACCGGCCTGGTGCGCCAGATCAGCATCAGCGACCCGGCCCCCGAGGCCAGCGTCGGCCCGCAGGTGACCATCAGCGGCAGCACCACTGTCGGCCCCTTTGAAAATACCCTGCTCTATCGCGTTTACGGCCCGGACGGGATGGCCGTCAGCGAAGCCGGTTTCATGGTTCAAAACGAGGACATCGGCCAGCCGTCCACCTTCTCCCTGCCGCTCGATTTCGCCGCCCTGGGCGTGAGCGGGCACATCCGAGTTGAGATCGCCGAGATGAGCATGGCCGACGGCTCGACCCTGATGCTGGACAGCATCTACCTGAATGTGAAGTAGTTTTTCGGCAAAAAATCAGGAAGCCCCGCAAGTTATTTGTGGGGCTTCCTGCATAAATATTATTCCATGACAAAAGGATGATTTTCCGGGCTTCTCTCGTATAATGGTTTAAACATGAAATACACTGACGCTGGCAGCACCAGGAAGTAGCCTGTCAGCAAATTGGGAGAAAAGATGGCTGAAGAAAAAACCTATACCGTGGAACAGGCCCACTATTTCTTTGCGGTGGAGTTTCACCACAAAACCTGGGAATTGCTCGATAAAGCCGAGCGGAGCAAAGCCGAAGATGCCGCCATGCTCGATTTTGCGCACGCATCCCTGGCCCACTGGCGCACCGTCGGCACCGCCACGCGCCATAAACGCGGCGAATGGCTGCTGGCGCGGGTCCATGCCGTGCAGGGCAACGGGGTCGAAGCCCTGAAACATGCCACCTTGTGCTACGAGGTCTTCGACAAAAACAAGTCCGAGATGGATGATTTCGATGTCGCCTTTGTCTACGAAGGCCTGGCGCGCGCTTACGCCGTCAACGGGCAAAAAAGCGAAGCGCTCAAATTCATCGAACTGGCCAAAAAAGCCGCCGAAGCGATACAGGATAGGGATGACCGCGAAACCTTCCTGGCCGAATTCAACAGCGGCGATTGGCGTGGGGTTAAGTAGTTTGACCATGTCACATTTCGGCAGAGTGACTAAAACCTTTCACCACGACGGCGACAAAGTACCACAACGAAGGGCGAAAAACAAAAGAAACGGGTTTCCGTCGTGCTCCTTCGTTACCGTTGTGGTAAAAAAGAACACGCCAATCTTAGTGTGACATTGTCAAGGTAGTTAACCGGCAAACGACAGGCTTGCAAATGCCCTTGTTCGGGTACAATAGAGAAAATTTTTCGGTCCCTGTAGACAAAAGGAGAAAGTATGTTCCACACTATCATCATCGCCGGTAATGTTGGTCGCGACCCCGAAATGCGTTATACGCCTTCAGGCCAGCCTGTCACCTCGTTCTCGGTCGCCACCAATCGTCAATACACCAGCAATAGCGGCGAAACCGTCAAGGAAACCATCTGGTTCCGCGTAACCACCTGGGGCAAAACCGCCGAAGTATGCAACCAGTACGTCAAAAAAGGCAGCAAAGTGCTGATCGAAGGCACCCTGCGCCCCGATCCGGCCACCGGTTCGCCGAAAATCTACCAGAAGCAGGACGGTTCGCACGGTTCCAGCTACGAAGTGACCGCCCAGACGGTGCGCTTCCTGTCCAGCCGCGATGATATTGGCGGCGGAGGCATGGGCGGCGACATGGGCGGCGGTAACTTCGTCGGCGCGCCCGATGATGATATTCCCTTCTAAGCGATTTGAAACGATGACAACTTGCCGCCTGGCAGGTTGTCATCGTTTTTGGGAGATGAGATGACAGAAATTTCCAAACCCGGCCCCCGGCCAACCACATCCCTTGAAGTTCCCAGTGAACTGCAACCGGTTTACGCCAACCTGGTGCGCATCGCCCACTCTCCCGCCGATATGGTGCTCGATTTTGCCCACCTGCTGCCCGGCGAATCGCGCGCGCGGATCGGGTCGCGCATCCTGATGTCGCCGCTCAGCGCCAAACTGCTCCACAAGGCCCTGGGCGAAAACCTGGCGCGTTACGAAGCCGCCTTTGGCGAGATTAAAGTCCCATCCGCCTCCGCCTCGCTGGCCGACCAGCTCTTCAAGCCTTTCCAGCAGCCGCCGGATGCCCCTCCGCCTGGCGAAGACAAATCCTGAATTTAACAAGGAAGACCGATGCAGAAACTGGAAGAAATTTCGGAACAAATCCGCCACACCTTCGATTCGCGCACCGCAGCCCGCGACCAGGCCCTGGCCCAGGCGCGCATGCTCACCCGCCACTGTTCACAGGCCATCCGGGCTGTTCACCGCGGCGAGGAAGAAACCATGCAGCAGCAATTGGCCGAAGCCAGCCAATTGGCCGATTCCCTGCGCACCAGCCTGCGTGATTATCCCGATCTGTACTATGCCGGTTATACCCAGGATGCGCTCAAGGAATTTGTCGAGGCCAACGTCACCTGCGCCTTGATCCGCGGCGAGGCCCTGCCCGGCCCGGATGAATTAAAAGCCGAGCACGCCACCTACCTGAACGGCTTGGCCGAGGTGGTCGGCGAACTGCGCCGGCGCTGTCTCGACATCCTGCGCCACGGCTATTCCAACGAAGCCGAGCGCCTGCTGACCCAGATGGACGATATTTACGCCGTGCTGGTGACGATGGATTATCCCGATGCCATCACCAACGGCCTGCGCCGCCAGACCGACATCGCCCGCAGCATCATCGAAAAAACCCGCGGCGACATCACCTTCAGCCTGCGCGGCGGACACCTGGCCGAGGCAATCTCGCGCTTGAGCGCCCAGATCAGCGGCGAAAACCCTCCCGATGCCCCGGCGCTGGCCCGTTTCGGAGGCGATGACGAGTAAAATGGCCCGCGGCGGACGAAGATACCCTTTGCTGCTATACCGGCACCTGCTTGGACGCTGGTGGCCGCCCATCCTGCTCCTGGGCGCAGTGCTGTTGTTATATGTTGGCATACTCTGGGGAGCGGAATGGTTCTACATCGACCCCGCAGAAAATCCACTTGTCACCATGCCCGAACTGAATGGGATTGTGCTGCTGGCAATTGGCGGCGGCTGTGTGGTTTTCAGCCTGTTCCTGCTCACAATCCGCAATTTTGCCTACGTGCAGCTCTTCGGCGACCACTTCAGGATCATCACGCCCTTCCTGCGTCTGAATATTTCCTACAAGCGCATCCACCGAGTAACATCGTCCGAGATGTCGGCCCTGTTCCCGCCCAACCGGATGTCTTCCTGGAAGCGCGAGATGATCGGGCCATTGCTGTCACGCACCGCCAACGTTGTCCACCTGACAAAATCGCCGCTCTCGCGTTTCTGGCTGCGATTCTTCCTTTCGCCTTATTTCTTCCACGATAAAACCCCGCACTTCATCCTGCTGGTCGATGACTGGATGCGCCTGAGCACCGAATTGGACAGCGCCCGCGTCTCGGGCCGGATCCAGCCGCCCAAGGCCAAACCCAAACTAACGCCCGGCCTGCTCGATGAATTGAACAAAAACTTGAAATGACAACGTCATAAAGTTTTTGTGAAATACGTCACCAACAAAAAGTGACATATATAGGTGGACGAAGTTTCAACAGGCTAGTATCATAATGACCAAGAGATAGGGCAATAGCTCCTACTGTCTCCTCCTTTGGCGAATGCCCCCACCGGGTCCTCCCCCCGGTGGGGGCTGCGCTTTAAGCACAAAAAAACTCCCGCACCGAACGGTGCGGGAGTTTTCATCAAAGCGGTTTGCTTTTATTCGTACAGGGTCGTCGGAATGGCGACCGCGCCACCGTAAACATAGTTCTCGCGGCGGCGTGACAGGCGAGCAGCCGCGCGCTGTTCGGCGCGCCAGGCATCGATCTTGCGCTGAACATGCGGCGCAAAAAAGCCGGCATAACGCTTCTGCAACTCTGGCAAACGCCAATCGTTACCCGTGACCCGTCCGCGGCAGTTGTGCGCGCCACAGTCACAGGGGAACTCATCGTAGGGAAGCGTATCGCTCATGGCATAGTCAAAACAAACTTCTTCGCCGGGATGAATATTACGCATTGCAACCAGTGCTATCTGCCCCGAAAGCCCGGCATTGGGATTACAGGAGTGGTTGACATAATCACCTTCCCCGATAGGGCGCGGCACCAGGAAGTGGTTTTCTTCGACCTGGATGCAAAGCGTGCGTTCTATTTCAGGAAGGGTAACAAAGGTGTCCCATTCATAAACGACACCCCCGAAAACGGCTACGAGCTCGCCTTTTTTAATAGGCTCCTTGGCAAAAATGCCGTTTCCGTTGCCATCGGCTCTCGGGCGGCCTTGCATTTTAGGTGACAGATAGGTACTGAGATGCTCTGACATTCATAAAAATCCCTTTCTTTTCGAGTTAAAGATTGACGGCGTCCCCCCGGGTGGCACCGGGAAAAACGCCAACGGTATGTAGTTTACAACAAATGGCCAGCATGTAAAGGTTAAAAACTCCTGAATTTTTCGAATTCCCCTACAGAAAAAAAAGGCCCTGGCCGCGCGGCCAGGTCTTTTTCGTCAAAAAACAAGCTTTTTTTATGCCGAATCGGCAGCAGCGCAAATCAGCCAAAAAGGTGAATGGGATGCCCGGTCAAAGCGAAAAACCGCTCCAGGGATTTCCTGGCAAGCACCAGGGTGGCCGTATTGACCAATGGGTGACACAGGAAATGCTCTCCCGTCCAGATTTCGGCATCCAGCCACAACTCGACCTGGCGCTCCAGGTCATTGACCAACCCCAGCATGGTCACGGAACCGCGCGTAACACCCAGCAAAGCCTGCAATCTGGATTCAGAGCCAAACCGCAAGCGAGGGTAGCCGATTTGCGCTCCCAACCGCTCGAGGTCGACCTGCTTCTCGCAGGCGGTTACCACCAGGAAGAAGCGCCGTCCTTTTTTGTCGCTCAGGAAAAGGTTCTTGGTGCTGACGGCCGGTATTTGCGGGCGATGCAAAGCCGCCTCGGCGCAGGTAAAAACCGCCGGGTGAGCAATATGTTGGTAATCAAACCCGTTGCGGCTGAGAAAATCGAGCATGCCCTGTTCAGTATCCACCATCTGGTTAAACACCTGTTCAAAAAGCTTAGGGGCGATAAAGCCCGGTTTCAAGAATGTAGTCATACACCCTTGGGTGCAAATAGTAACGAAAAGATTGGTTCGCAGCCACGCGCTGGCGCACCTGGCTCGAAGCAATCTCCAGCAAAGGCACATCGACAAAGCGCACCTTGGCAGAGATACCCGGCAGAATTTTTTCCAATGCGGCCAGGTCGACCGCATCGTATGGCCGGCGCATTACACCGAGAGCACGGCACTGACGGATAATCTCCACCGGATCACGCCAGGTGGGCAGGTCGCGCAGCGAATCCCCGCCCATCAGGTAGACCAGCTCCGTGGCGGGATTGGCAGCCTTGAGTTGGCGCAAGGTTTCGACGGTGTAATGCGGGCCGGGGCGGTCAATCTCGATTTCGCAAATCTCAAAACGAGGCTCGTCGGAGAGCGCCAGGCGCAGCATCTCCAGACGCTGGGCCAGCGGAGTGATCGGCTGGGAAGGCTTGTGCGGTGGGTCAGGCGTAAGAACCCACAGCAAGCGCTCCAGCCCCAATTGGGACAGCGCTTCGGAAGCAAGGATGAGGTGTCCAAGGTGGGGCGGATCGAACGTGCCCCCGAAAACACCGGTCAGGGAGATGGGCATTGGAAAAGTATCCTGATAGCGTGTTGTTTAGGCCTTGCGCAAAACTGCCAGGGGATCGCCGCCGCGCCAGAGCGACAGGCCGTGCAGGAACAGGCCAAACTGTGAAAAAGCGAACCAGAGCAGGAACGCCGTCAGCGAAACGGAGCCAGTATCAATCCAGCCTGGCAGGGCCTGGGTTAGGGATGCAACCTGCTCGCGCCATTCTAGCGCTTTCTGTTCATAGTCTTTGATCACCGTCAGGAAATCCTGCAAGTTTTGGCGGGTTTCGCCAAGATCGCCGCCCATCAGGTAGGAGGCATCCTTCAAAAACAACGAGGCTTTCTCGGCCAGCGCCTGCATCCCGGCAATCTGACCGTCCAGGGAGGTGCCAATGGCAATAATCTCGGTCAGCAATTGGTCGCCGGGCAGGTTCAAGTCGACAAACGGGATATCGTTCAACTGCTGCAAGAAAGTGCGAATCTCCTCTACCGCCGCAATGGCCGCATTAATCTGCTCGCGCGTGCCCTGCAAATCGGGCACAAGTTCATCTTCAAGCGTGTTATCGACCAGCCCGAACAAATCCCGGGCCTGGGATAATTCCTGCTCCAACTCGGCCAGGGTCTGCTCCGCCGTATCGACGATCCGCAACGTGCGTTCAATCTCCAGGCGGGCATCCTGCAAAGCGGATTGGGCCAGACTCAACTCAGCATCGACCGCCTGCAAACGGGACAACGCCTCCTGGGTTAAGGGTTCATTGTAAATCCAGGCAGCCGCAACGCCGGCCAAACTGGCCAGAAAGAACAGCCCGCTCAAACCAATCAAAAATCCGGCAAAGATTTTCTTGACCATAGCGCATCCTTTTCAAAAGCACTGCTCTTTGGGTAAGTTTCTAAATCGGGTGACAAAAACAAGGTGAAACAGGATTATCCGGGTTTCGGTATTTGCGCAGTGCTCAGTAACTGATTATACGCGAGCAATTCCTGAAAAGCGGCAGATCGCCTCTTGACAAAGGCTGCGTATTAGACTATCATCTAATTAGACATACGTCTAACTCAAACAATCGCCTAACACTCTTTACTCGTACCCGCCACAGGTTCAGGAGAAATAAACCATGTTACAAAACCTTCAAATTCACGCCCTGCTTGAGAAACGCGCCCAACATGCCGATCCAGCTTGGAGCTTCGAATGCTCCGCAGCCCCGTCGACCCAGCCACGGAATTTCCGCATTCATCTCGACTTGCAAATGGGGCCAATCTTCATTACAATCGGCGACAAGATGGTGAATGAACGCTATTCACACACCCATTTTGTCAAGGAAACCGCATGACATCCAACCAGACCAGCGCATCCCAAATTACCTGGGATTTTGGCACCGCGTATGAATTCTTTATCAGCTTACAGGTGCTTCACACCCCCGAACATCACGGGGTAAGGGCTTCCTGGGCCGCCGGGGTACGCTCCCGTATCCCGGCGACCGAGCGAAAGCTGCTCGAAGAAGTCATTCCTTTCATCGCCCCGCCGCTGGACTGGATTTACCGTCTCCCGCAACCCAAAGATGCGCTCAGCGCACTGTATACCCTGCGCCAAATCCCGGCAGCCGAACGTTTTCACCGAATCTTCATTGAAAACCAGGAACATCACACCGAAGACGAGTACTTCAACCTGCTAAAGAAAGTCGCCCAAAAATCTACCTGGACTCAAGCTGATTTGCAAGCCATGCGCAAGATCATGGGCAAAAAAGACAAAACCAAGTACAACGATGAAAATATCGGGCGTTTCCTCGATTGGTGGTCGCGCCCAGCCGACCTGGGGGAAGGCTACCTGAGCGCATTACAGGCTTATCAACAGGCCTTTTTCGAAGAAGAAGAAAAACGGGTAGCGCCTGTCCTGAAAAAGGGACTGGAAAACGCCCAGCAACTTGCCAAAAAACTCAGCACGCCCCAACTTTTGACCGAACTCAGCCAGGGCGTCCAATTCACCGAGAATGTGCTCGCAAAAAGCCTGATCATCGCCCCCGCCTATTGGACAACCCCGCTGGTGATGTACCGGGGCCTGGACGAAACGACCACCCTGATTTTGTTCGGCGCGCGCCCGGCCAACATGGCCGACATCCCCGGCGAACTGGTTCCCGATGATTTATTACGCAAACTCAAGGCCCTGGCTGACCCCACCCGGCTGAAAATCCTGCGCTATCTTTCGCAGGAAGAATTGATGCCCTCGGAACTGGCCCGCCGCCTGCACCTGCGCGCCCCGACCGTCACCCATCACCTCAGCGAATTGCGCCTGGCTGGCCTGGTCAACTTACGCCTGCAAGGCCAGGAAAAACGTTACACCGCCCGCCAGGAAGCCCTGCAAAACGCTTTCGAACTGCTGCAAAGTTTTCTGACCGCCCAGCCAGAAGAAAACTAAAAACACATCATGGCCGAACAACATTACGACATCATCATCGTCGGCGCCGGCCCGGCAGGCGCTTCGAGCGCCCTGCACTTGGCCAAACTAATTCCCGGCATCGAAAAACGAACCCTGATTATGGAAAAATCCCATCATCCGCGCCACAAATTGTGCGGCGGCGGGTTGCTGCCCGATGGGGAAATCGTCCTGCGCCAACTTGGCCTGGACATCACCGAGATTGCGCATACCGACGCACCCTTTGCCCACTTCGATTTTGCCGGCAAGGGACTGTCCATGACCGCCAACGACGGCAGCGGGATTGCCTTCCGCCTGATTCGGCGGGATGAGTTCGATGCCTGGCTAGCAGACAAGGTGCGCGGCCTTGGCTTCGAGATCAGGGAAGGCATTACGGTTGAAACGGTGGACGCTTCCGCGCAGGGCTGTATCGTCCGCACCGACCAGGGCATTTTCCACGCCAAAGCTGTTATCGGGGCGGATGGATCGAAAGGCTTCACCCGCCGATTGGTTAATCCGCACGAAGCGCCGCATTCGGCCAGGGTGCTGGAATTGCTCCTGCCGCCTCGCCCGGACAAATCTTTTCACATCCAGGAACATCCTTATTTCGATTTCCGCCCCATCCCAGATGGAATCAATGGTTACATTTGGGATTTTCCTACCCTGGTCAAGGGCGTCCCGACCCGCTGTTGGGGCATCTACGATGCCAATTTTTGGCCAGGGACAAGTTCCCGTTCACTCACTTCGGCCTTGAGCGACGAGCTAAAAGCGCATGGGTACAATCTGGAAGAGCATCAGATCGAGGGACATCCGATTCGCTGGTTCGAAGCGGGGGGACAATTCTCAATCCCCGGCCTGCTACTGGTTGGCGACGCCGCCGGGGTGGACGCGCTCTTCGGCGAGGGAATTGCCCCGGCCCTGGGCTACGGGAAAATCGCCGCGGAGGCGATTCAAGCGGCATTCGCCAAAAACGATTTCTCGTTCAGCGATTACAAAAAACGCATCCTGTCTTCCGAGATGGGAAAATCGTTACGACTGCGAACCCTGACCGCGCGCATCTTCTTCGGACTGCGCATCGCATTCCTGCAACGTTTCATCTGGACCAAGCTGGGCGGCCCGATTACGTTCTATGTCCAGAATTTCCTGATTTACTGGGCAAAACGGCAGAAGTAATAAGTCTTTTCGTGGAAAAGAGAAAGAGGAAAGAAGTTTTGCGCTTCTTTCCTCTTTCTCTTTAACCCTTGACCCGCTTCAAAAACCCCGGGGTATTCAGGCTTCTTTCCAACAGGTAAGTGAAATAGGCTTGCATGAGTGTTTCAACCTCGCGCTGCTCTTCGGCTGAAGGTCTGGCGCGGGCCGCTTCGTTGAAACTGCTGCGCTGGAAATGGCGCAAATACTTGAGCGATTCCATGCCAACCGGCCACAGCCCCGGCAAACCGTTCCCACAGCGCGGACAAATCACCCCGCCCGCCGAGGGCGAGAAGTACTGATTTTCCGGCAAGATGTCTCGCTGGCAATTGCTGCAAACAAACAACTGCGGGCGGAATCCCAGACTGTCGAGCAAGCGCATCTCGTAGTAGCGCAAGGCCAGCCAGGGTTCGGTCCGCCCGGCCAGGCGCGCCAGCGTTTCGGTCAACAGACGAAAAATCGCCGGGTTGCCGCCTTCCTCATCGTAAGTGAAACGGTCGAGCAATTCCATCGCATACGAGGCGTAGCCCATTAGCAGTAAATCGTCGCGCAGGGGCAGGTAAGCATCCAGGGTTTCGACCTGGGTCACAATCGGCAGGTCGCGCGCCCGCGCCAACTGGATGGTAATGCGCGTAAACGGTTCCAGGTGGCCGGCTTTGCGCGAGCGCATCTTGCGCGCGCCCTTGGCCACCGCGCGCAGCTTGCCATACTCGCGGGTATAAAGCGTCAGGATACGATCCGCCTCGCCCCAATCGGCATGGCGCAAAACCACAGCTTCAGCGCGGAAAGAACGAGGGGCGTCCATGGGTTCGAATCTGGATAGTTGAAACTGGTTATTCGATATTCGAAGGGCAAGTAACGAATATCGACTTCCAAATATCGACTATCCGGCCTTCCTCGGCAAATGAGCAGGCGTAAAAGCCTCCGGCAGCAACTTTCCAACCGTTGTTTCGAGTACCAGATGCCCGCCGCCATCCGCCATCAAAACCACCGTATCGAGGCCAAACTCGGCCAGCACCTGGCGGCAGCCGCCGCAGGGAGAGCCACCATTGTCGGTCACCACCGCGATCACATCAAATTCGCGCTCCCCTTCCGAAACAGCCTTATAGACCGCCACACGCTCGGCGCACATTGTTGTCGGGTAGGCCGCGCTCTCGATGTTGACACCCGTAAAAATGCGCCCACTCACCGTCCGCAAGGCCGCCCCGACCCGGTAATTGGAATAGGGCGCGTACGCCCGTTTGCGGGCTTCGTTGGCAAAGTCGATCAAGGATTGGTATTCTGGAGTTGTCATAAGTGGATGAGTGAAAGAGTGAATTTGTGAAAAAGTGAAGTATGAAAAGTTATCGGTCAAATGCGCGCTCATGATTTAATGACTTGAGTTTAGAGTTCAATTTGGGTTAAGACCTTTTGGTACACGGATTGCACGGATTACGCGGAATCTCACGGATTTTTCTTAAAAAAATCCGCGCGCCCGTAGGGCAGTCCGTCCAATCCGCG